>CASFKY010000086.1 GCA_949295465.1 uncultured Oscillospiraceae bacterium | reverse complement strand
AAAGCACCGGCCGCTCGCCGGTGATTTGGGCCGAGGCGTCTGCTTCGGCCATTTTCAGGCTCAGCACCACGCTCCGCTGCTGGCCCTGGCTGGCAAAGCTGCGGGCGGGCTGGCCGTCCAGTTCCAGGGCCAGGTCCTCCCTGTGGGGGCCGCAGAGACTCTGTCCCGCCCGGACTTCCTCCTCCCGGCGCCGGGCCAGCAGGTCTGCCAGGCCTCCCGGCTCAAACTGGGCGTCGTAGCGGATGGCCAGCTGTTCCGCCCCCCGGGACAGTTCCCGGTAGTTCTGGGCGGCCATGGGAGCCAGCAGTTCCAGATAGGCCCGCCGCCGGCTCTGGATGTCCTCGCCGCAGGGGGCCAGCTCCTGGTTCAGCACTTCCAGCAGCTCCAGCTTTTCTTTCAGAGGCCGCTCGGGCTGGGCAGAGGAGCGGCGCAGCAGGCTGTTTTTCTGCTGCAAAATCCGAATATACCGGCGGTAAAGGGCCAGGTACCCGGGGTACAGCTGGCACAGCGCCGCATCCAGAAACCGCCGCCGGCCGTCGGGGGGGCCTTTCACCAGGCTCAGGTGCCCGGGGTCAAAGACCACCGCCGGAAAGCTCCCCGCCAGGCTGGAAGCCCGCTTGGGGGCAGCGCCGTTCCACACCGCATACCGGCCGGGGCGCTGGCCGCCGGCGGCCCCCACCGTCAGCCGGATCTGGTTTTCCTTGCCGTTGTCGGCCACCGTCACCGCCTCCAGGGCAGCAAAGGGGGCGTCACGCCGGATCAGCTCGGCATCCTTGCCGCCCCGGAAGCTCTTGCCCCCGGTCAGCAGCCACACCGCCTCCAGCAGATTGGTTTTGCCCTGGCCGTTGTTGCCGCAGATGACGGTGAGTTCAGGCCCCGGCACCAGGGTAGCTTTCTCGATGTTGCGGTAATTTTCCAATGTCAGGGAAGAAAGACGCATCCTTACTGTCCCTCGGCAATTTTGACGCAGCGGCCGTCCAGCTCCACCGTATCGCCGGGGACGCACTTTTTGCCCCGCATGGTGCAGACTTCGCCGTTCAGCTTGACCTCGCCGGCCTGGATCCGCTCCTTGGCCTCGCCGCCGGTCTCGGCCAGCCCTGCAAACTTCAGCAGGGCATCCAGCTTGATATACTCGGTACGAATCACAATCCGTTCCATGGCAGCCTCCTCAATCGTTCCGGAACCGCACCGGCAGCACCAGGTAGAGGAAGTCCTCTCCCTCGGCCGGCAGGATCTTCACCGGGCTCAGCGGGCCGCTGAGCTGGATCTTCACCTGCTCGGTGCGGGCGTTCCGCAGGGCATCCAGCAGATACCGGTTATTGAAACCGATTTCAACTTCTTCGCCCTCGCAGCCGGCCGTGAACTCATCCACCACCCGGCCCAGGCTGGTCTGGCAGCGGACGATCACTTTACCCTCTGTAAAACTGATCCGCAGGGGATTTTTTAAACGCTCTGTAATAATCAGAGAGGCCCGCTCGATGGTCTCGATGAACCCCTTGGTGTCCAGCACTGCCTGGGTGCGGTAACCCTCGGGGATGACGTTCCGGTAATTCAGGAACTCGCCCTCGATCAGCCGGCTCATGATGGTATAACCAGCTGTAATAAACACCACAAACCGCCGGTTGGCGCAGATGCGGACCTCGGCCTCGTCGTCGTTGGCCAGCAGCCGCAGCACCTCGTTCATGGTTTTGCCGGGGACAATAATCCGGATCTCCTTGTTGGCAGTCACCGACCGCTCCACAATGGCCAGCCGGAAGCCGTCCAGGGCCACCACCGTCAGCTTGTCGGC
>CASFKY010000085.1 GCA_949295465.1 uncultured Oscillospiraceae bacterium | reverse complement strand
CGCCGGCCCATTCGCCGCCCCAGCGGGGCGGCAGCCCACCGCACCTACCGGGCGGCCCGGCCCCTGCACCGGCGCTCCCGGTTTGTGTACAAGAATCCCGGCGGGGTGCAGGCGCCTTTTGTGGCCAATCTGTTGATTTTGATGGTGTTCGGCCTCATCATGCTGTTCAGCGCCAGCTACGCCACCGGCTACTACTACGACGGGGACAGCTATGAGTACATCCGCCCCCAGTTCCTCTATGCCCTGCTGGGGCTGGCGGTGATGTGGGCGGTGAGCTACTTGGACTATCACTGGCTGCGCCAGTGGGCCTATCCCTTCTATGCCCTGGCCCTGGTATTGCTGGTGGTGGTGCTGATCCCGGGGCTGGGCAAAACCGTCAACGGCTGTACCCGCTGGATCAAGATCGAGGGGGTGCCCATGCCCTCCATCCAGCCCAGCGAGGTGGCCAAGTTCGCCATCATCCTCCTCACGGCTCACCTGCTCACCAGCCACTCCAAACGGCTCAAGAGCTTTTTCCATGTGATCGTGCTGCCCATCGCCCTGCTTTTGCCCATTGAGATGCTGCTCCATTTGGAGCCCCACAACAGCGCCATCATCCTGATGGCGGGCATCCTGTTCATCATGCTTTGGGCCGGGGGCGTGGCCAAGCGGTGGTTCTTTATGGGGGCCGGCGCCGGCGGCGTCCTCATGACCATCTTCATCCTCACCCGCCAGGGCTATGTGCAGGAGCGGCTGGCCGGCTGGCTGGACCCCTTCAGCGACGTGAAGGACTCTACCCTCCAGATCGCCCAGAGCCTCTACACCATCGGCAACGGCGGGCTGTTCGGGGTGGGCATCGGCAACTCCAACCAGAAGCAGCTTTGGCTGCCCGAGGCCACCAACGACTTCATCTTTTCGGTGCTCTGCGAGGAGCTGGGCTTTGTGGGGGCCCTGGCCTGCATCGGGCTGTTTGCGGCCCTCATCGTCCAGGGCATCCAGATCTCCCTGCGGGCGCCGGATCGGTTCGGCGCGCTGCTGGGCATCGGCGTGATGGCCCAGATCACCCTTCAGGTGCTGATGAACATTGCGGTGGTCACCAACACCATGCCCAACACCGGCATCAGCCTGCCCTTCTTCTCCTCGGGCGGCACCAGCCTGGTGATGCTGCTGGGGGAGATCGGGGTATTGCTCAGCGTCAACCGGGCGGGCAGCGCCATGGTGCGGGAGCAGCGGGCCGAGGAGGCCCGCCGCCGGGCCGCCCAGGCCCAGCAGGAATCTTCTCCCTTTGAGGGAGCCTGATTGCAGGAGGCAGGAACATGAAGGTACTCATTGCGGCCGGCGGCACTGCCGGCCATATCAACCCGGCCCTGGCCATTGCGGGGGCCCTGAAACAGGCCTGCCCCTCGGCCGAGATCCACTTTGCCGGCCGGCGGGAGGGCATGGAGTACGGGCTGGTGACCCGGGCAGGCTATCCCTTCCACCACATTGAGGTGAACGGCATCCAGCGCAAGCTCAGCTTGCAGAACGTGAAGCGCAACGTCCAGGCCCTCTACCACCTGGCCCTCTCCGGCCCCCGGGCCCGGGCCATCCTCAGGGAGGTGCAGCCCGATTTGGTGATCGGCTGCGGCGGCTATGTGAGCGGGCCGGTGGTGCGCTGTGCCGCCAAAATGGGCATCCACACCGCCATCCACGAGCAGAACGCCTTCCCCGGGGTGACCAACAAGATCCTGGCCAGGGATGTGGACGTGATCTTTGCGGCGGTGGAGGCGGCGGCCCACAAGCTGGGCTACCCTAAGAAAACCCTGGTGGTGGGCAACCCGGTGCGGCCCGAGCTCTTTTTGCAGGACCGGCAGAAGGCCCGCCAGAGCCTCAACGCCGGGAACCGGGTGGTCATCCTCAGCTTCGGGGGCAGCCTGGGGGCCCGCCGCATCAACCAGGTGGTGGCCGACCTGGCCCAGTGGGAGCAGCAGAATGATCTGCCGGTGCTGCATCTCCACGCCACCGGCAGCTACGGGGTGCAGCTCTTTGCGGACCTGGCCAAGGAAAAGGGCCTCAAGCTGGGCGAGAGCCTGGTGGTACAGGAGTATATCCAGGATATGCCCCGGCTGCTGGCCGCCGCCGACCTGGTCATCAGCCGGGCGGGCGCCCTCACCCTGGCCGAGCTGGAGGCCATGGGCCGGGCCGCTATCCTGATCCCCAGCCCCAACGTGGCCGAAAACCACCAGTACTACAACGCCCTGGAACTGCAAAAGGTGGGGGCCGGCATCGTGGTGGAGGAAAAGGACCTCACCGGCGAAAAGCTCATCTCCATTGTGGAGGAGCTGCTGCGCCAGCCCCAGAAGCTGGAGCAGATGGGCCAGATGGCCCACACCCTGGCCCAGCCCCGCAGCCTGGAAAAGATCACCCGCCGGCTGATGCAGCTGGTGGAAGAAAAATAAAATACAATTTGTATAAAATAAGCGAAAAATAACAAAAGGAGGGGACGGATGGACCGAAATCAGCACTACCGCACCGGCAAAGAGCGCCGCACCCCGCCCCCTGCCCGGATGTATGACCAGGACCGCAACGGCCCGCCCCCCCGCAAAAAAAGCGGGATGAAGCAGGTGGTGCTGCCCCTGGGCAGCATCCAGAACCCGCCCGGGGAGGACCGAAACGCCCGGCGCGCCTCGCCCGGCCAGCAGGCCCGGCAAAGGGCCGCGGCCCAGAAGCGGCGGATCACCAAGGGGGAGATGCGCCGCCGTCGCCGCCGCCTCAAGGCCCTCACCACCCTCATGGTGCTGGTGATGGTGGCGGCGGGTACCCTCTTTGGGGTGAACGTGCTGTTCAAGGTCTCCACCTTCCGGGTGGAAAACCTGGACGGCAGCCGTCCCGCCGACACCGGCATCTACACCGAGGAGGAGATCCTGGGGGCGCTGGGGGTCAAGGCGGGGGAGAGCATCTTCGGCTTTTCTGCCTCTGAAAAGGCCGCCGCCGTGGGGGCGGCTCTGCCCCAGCTGGAGACTGTGACCGTGAAGCGCAGCCTGCCCAGCACCCTGGTGGTGCGGGTACAGCCCGCCGTGGACACCTTTTGCCTGGAGACAGAGGCAGGCTGGGCAGTGCTGAGCCAGAATCGCAAGGTGTTGCGGGTGGAGGGAGAAAAGCCCTCCGGGCTGATTCAGCTGGAGGGTCTGCCGGTGAGCCAGGCCCAGCCGGGCTATGCCCTGGCCCTGACCCCGCCCGAGGAGGGGCAGGACGACCCGGCCCAGGTGCTGGAGGAGATCCTGGGCTATCTGGACCGGGAGAGCCTCACCGAAAAGACCACCAGCATCCAGATGGAGGACTTGCAGAACCTCAGCTTCTGGTATGACGATCGGATCCAGGTGGAGCTGGGCACCCCCAACAGCCTGGACTACAAGATGCAGCTGGCCGGCTACCTGCTGCGCAACGAGAACGGGGACGCCCTCAGCGGCAGCGACGAGGGCACCCTCAATTGCAGCCACATCACTCAGCAGGGGGAGATTCGGCCGGTGTTCTCCCCCAAGGACGCCCAGCCCACCCCCACGCCGGAGGACGGCGCGGGGGACCAGAGCGGTGAGGGAGGCCAGGAGGCCGGCGGGACCGATCTGACCGGCGAGGGATGAAAAAAGAGCCTGCCGGGCCTTTTAAAAGGGGCAGGTGCGGGCGAAAATCCCTTTGCAGAAACCTCTGTTTATAGTATGATAAAAAGCAGGGCGCGGCGGTCCATCGGGCCGGCGCGCCGGCAGCCTACAGAGGGGACGGGCGGACCAAAGCGCCCGGATGCCGGCAAGGCCGGCGGGAAGGAAAGAACACTATGTGCGGGATCACGGGATTTTCCGACAGACGGGAACAAAAAGAAAAGGAAGAGATCCTCAAGGGCATGATGGACCGGATCGCCCATCGGGGCCCGGACGGGGCAGGCACCTTCTTTGACGAGGGCATCGCCCTGGGCCAGCGCCGGCTCTCCATCATCGACCTGGAGGGCGGCAAGCAGCCCATGTTCAACGAGGACGGCAGCCTGGTGGTGGTGTTCAACGGGGAGATCTACAACTACCAGAGCCTCACCGCCGAGCTGGAACAGAAGGGCCACACCTTCGCCACCCGCAGCGACACCGAGGTGCTGCTGCACGGCTATGAGGAGTGGGGCAAGGAGATGCTGAGCCGGCTGCGGGGGATGTTCACTTTTGCCATCTGGGACAAAAAGGCCAAGAGCCTTTTCTGCGCCCGGGACCATTTCGGCATCAAGCCCCTCTACTACTATCAGAACGAGGGCACCCTGCTCTTTGCCAGCGAGATCAAGAGCTTTCTGGAGCACCCGGATTTCAAGAAAGAACTGAACCGGGACCAGCTGGAGCTCTACCTCACCTATCAGTACTCTCCCGGCGAGAACACCTTCTTCAAGGGGGTCAAAAAGCTGCTGCCCGCCCACTGGATGGAGTGGAAAGAGGGCAAATTGCAGGTGGAGCGGTACTGGACGCCTCGCTTTGAGCCCCAGAGCGACCGCACCCTGGAGGACTGGGAAAAGGCCATCGAGACGGCCATGAAGGAGAGCGTGGCCGCCCACAAGATCAGCGACGTGGAGGTGGGCAGCTTCCTGTCCTCCGGCGTGGACTCCAGCTATATGGCCTGCCTGGCCCAGGTGGATAAGACCTTCACCGTGGGCTTTGCCGACAAGCGGTACGACGAGACCGACTACGCCAAGGAGTTCAGCCAGCACATCGGGGTGAAGAACTTCTCCTACCGCATCACCCCCGAGGAGTACTGGGCCAACCTGCACCGCATCCAGTACCACATGGACGAACCCCTGGCCGACGCGGCCAGCGCCGCCCTCTTTTTTGTGAACCGGGAGGCCGCCAAGCAGGTGAAGGTCTGCCTGTCGGGGGAGGGGGCCGACGAGTTCTTCGGCGGCTACAATATTTATAAGGAGCCCTTCACCGTCTCCTGGTACGACCACATCCCCCTGCCCCTGCGCCGGGCCATCGGCTGGGTGGCCGAAAAGCTGCCCCCGGTGCACGGCGTCAACTTCCTGGTGCGCCGCAGCCGCCCCCTGGAAGAGCGGTATATCGGCAACACCAACCTGATGAGCGAACGGCAGAAAAAGCAGCTGCTCAAGGTGTACAACGGCCGCGTCAAGCCCACCGACCTGTCCCGCCCCTATTTTGAAAAGACCAAAGGGCAGGACCCGGTGCTGCGCATGGAGTACACCGACCTGCACCTGTGGATGGTGGGGGACATCCTGCTGAAGGCCGACAAGATGAGCATGGCCAACAGCCTGGAACTGCGGGTGCCTTTCCTGGACAAGGAAGTGTTCGAGCTGGCCCGGCATATCCCCACCCAGTACCGGGCCAACGGCCAGAGCACCAAGATCGCGCTGCGGGGGGCGGCCCTGCGCAGCATTCCCGAAAAGGTGGCCGACAAGAAAAAGCTGGGCTTCCCGGTGCCGGTGCGGGCCTGGCTGCGCCAGGAAAAATACGCCTCCATCGTGCGCGAGGCCTTTGAGAGCGAGGCAGCGGCCCAGTTCTTCAAGCCCAAGGCCCTCAAAAAGCTGCTGGACGACCATGTGAGCGGCAAGCGGGACAACTGGCGGCAGATCTGGTGCGTGTTTGTGTTCCTGATTTGGTATGACGAGTACTTTGTCCAGCGATGAGCGCCGGGCAACATTGGTGTAAGGAGGGCGGGCGTCCCCGCCAAGGAGGCAAGAGATGAAGCTGGTGGATCTGGTCAAGGAGCTGGACTATACCCTGCGGCAGGGCAGCCTTTCCACTGAGGTGAACGGCATCTACTACGATTCCCGCAAGGTGCAGAAGGGCGGGCTCTTCGTCTGCATCACCGGCACCCAGCGGGACAGCCACGACCTGGCCCGGGAGTGCGCCGAAAAGGGCGCCTCGGTGATCGTGATCCAGCGGGAGATCCAGCTGGAGCCCCTGGGCGGGGTCACCATCCTGCAGGTGGACAAAAGCCGCAAGGCCCTGGCCATCCTCAGCGCGGCCTTTTTCGGCTGGCCCGCCCGCAAGATGACCATGATCGGGGTCACCGGCACCAAGGGCAAAACCACCACCACCCACCTCATCAAGGGGGTGCTGGAGGCCGCCGGCCGCAAGGTGGGCATGATCGGCACCAACGGGGTGAGCTACGGCGATGTCCACCAGGACACCATCAATACCACCCCCGAGAGCTACGAATTGCAGCGGATCTTTGCCCAGATGGTGGAGGCCGGCTGCGACACGGTGGCCATGGAGGTGTCCAGCCAGGGCCTCATGCTGGACCGGGTGACCGGCATCCACTTTGACGTGGGGGTGTTCACCAACCTCTCCCCCGACCATATCGGCCCCGGCGAGCACTCCAGCTTTGAGGAGTACCGCTACTGGAAGGGCCGGCTCTTCCGCCGCTGCGAGGTGGGGGTGGTGAACATCGACGACGAGAACACCCCTGCCCTGCTGGAGGACCACACCTGCCGGCTGGTCACCTACGGCCACAGCCAAAAGGCCGACTACCGGGCCGACGGCTACCAGCTGCTGCGCACCCCGGATTTTCTGGGGGTGCAGTTCCACCTCACCGGCAAGGATGAGATGGATGTGAGGGTGAATATGCCCGGGGCTTTCAGCGTCTACAACGCCCTGGCCGCCATCAGCGTGGCCAAGGTGCTGGGCCTGCCGGATGAGGCCATCCACGACGGGCTGGCCCGCACCCAGGTGAAGGGCCGGGTGGAGCTGGTGCCCGTCAGCAAAAAGTTCACCATCCTCATCGACTACGCCCACAACGAGGTCTCCACCGAGAGCCTGCTCACCACCCTGCGGGCTTATCAGCCCCACCGGCTGGTGGTGATCTTCGGCTGCGGCGGCAACCGCAGCAAGCTGCGCCGCTACGGCATGGGAGAGGTGTGCGCCCGCCTGGCCGACTTCTCCATCCTCACCGAGGACAACAACCGCTACGAGGCCATTGAGGACATCCTGGCCGACATCCGCCAGGGAATGGCCAAGGGCAACAAGAACGCCGCCTATGTGGAGATCCCGGACCGGCTGGACGCCATCCACTACGCCATCGACCACGCCCAGGAGGGGGACCTGATCGCCCTCATCGGCAAGGGCCACGAGACCTACCGGGACCGCCAGGGCGTCAAGACCCCCTTCCTGGAGCGGGAGCTCATTGAGGAGTATGCCCGCGAGAAGGGAATCGAATAATCCGGCCGGCCCTTTCGGGCCCGCCCTGCCCCCAAGACAAATAAAGCCCCCTGCCCGTGCATAAAACTGTACGGACAGGGGGTGTTTTTATGGGCAAAATACAGGGGCCCCAGGACGCCGGCCAGCGCCGGCGGACCCGGATTCTGGGGGCCGCCATGGCCCTGGTCTGCTTTGCCACCCTGGTGGGGCGGCTGTACATCTTGCAGATCCGGGACCATGATTTTTATGCCGGCCGGGCCGAGGACCAGCAACTGCGGGACACGGTGGTGCCCGCGCCCCGGGGGGATATTGTGGATCGGAACGGGGTGGTGCTGGCCACCAGCGTCACCTGCTGGACCATCCGGGCCGCCCCCCGGGAGCTGGCCGAGGAGGACGTGGAGGAGGCCGCCCGGGAGCTGGCCCGGATTTTGGAGCTGGAGGAGGGGGATGTGCTGGAAAAGCTGAGCCAGCGCACCTCCAACGACTGCCTGCTCCGCCGCCAGGTGGAAAAAGAGATGGCCGACCAGGTGCAGCAGGCGGTGCTGGAGCACGGCTGGCAGGGCATCCGCATCCTGGAGGACACCAAGCGGGTCTACCTGGAGGGAGACTTTGCCGGCTCCATCCTGGGCTTTGTGAATGTGGACGGAGACGGAGTGGCAGGCCTGGAGCTGGAATACAACGAGCAGCTCAAGGGTCAGAACGGCCGGGTCATGACCGCCAAAAACGCCTGGGGCTACGACCTGCCAGAGGGCTACAGCACCCTGGTGCAGGCCCAGAAGGGGGACACCCTCCAGCTCACCCTGGACGTGAACATCCAGCACTATCTGGAAAATGCCCTCACCTTTGCGGCCCAGCAGCACCATGTATCGGCCCGGGCGGTGGGCATCGTGCTGGACGTGAAGACCGGCGGGGTGCTGGCCATGGCCACCAAGCCGGACTATGACCCCAACCAGCCCCGGCTGATCTATGACGAGGAGGAACGGGCGCGCGTCGACGCCATCCAGGACCCGGAAGAGAGGGCCCAGGCCCTGAGCCTGGCCCAGCAGGCCCAGTGGCGCAACAAGGCGGTGAGCGATCTGTACGAGCCGGGCAGCGTCTTCAAGCTCATCACGGCCAGCGCCGCCCTGGACAGCGGGGCATGCAGCCTCACCGACACCTTTGTGTGCGGGGCCAGCTACAGCGTGGCGGGGGTGCACTTCCATTGCGCCAACAACAAGCGCCACGGGGTGCAGAACCTGGCCCTGGCCCTCCAGAACAGCTGCAACCAGAGCTTTATCCAGATCGGCGCCCGGCTGGGCAAGGATGCCTTCTGCCAGTACTTCGAGGCCCTGGGGCTGTGCGGGGCCACCGGCATCGACCTGCCCGCCGAGCCCAAAAAGAGCGAGTACTATACAGCCGACCGGATGGGTCCGGCAGGAGATTTTGGAGAGAATCCCGGGCCGGAAGGGGGGATGCGCCGTGGCAAAGCAGCTGCCCATCACCTGGCAGGAGAGCTTTGAGGAGGAGGGCCCCGCCCTGGAGGAGCTGCTGCGCCGCTGGCTGCTGGGCGAGGAGGAAGGGGGGACTTTGCCATGACAAAGGGCACGCCCGCCTACAGCTATCTGCGGCTCAGCGCCGCCGACGGCCGGGAGGAGGAGAGCCACTCCATCGCCAACCAGCGGGAATTTTTGCGCCAGTGGGCCCGGCGGGCCGGCTTTGCACTCCAAAGGGAATTTGTGGACGACGGCCACACCGGCACCGACTTTGACCGGCCAGCCTTCAGGGCCCTGATGGAGGAGCTGCGCCGGGGCCCGGTGCGCTGTTTTGTCACGGTGGACCTCTCCCGCCTGGGGCGGAATTATCTGGAGGTGGGCCGGCTGCAGGAGGAGGTCTTCCCGGCCCTGGGCATCCGATACATCGCGGTGAACGACGACTACGACAGCGCCCGCAGCGCCTGCGGCGGGCTGGACCCGGCGGTCTTCAAGAATCTGCTCAACGACCTGTACGCCAAGGACGCCAGCCAGAAGGCCCTGCGGGCCAAGCGCACTCTCCAGCGGCAGGGCAAATATTTAGGGGGCAGCCCGCCCTACGGTTACCGGCTGGACGAGGCCGACCGATATCGCCTGCTGCCCGACGAGGCCACCGCCCCGGTGGTGCGCCGGATCTATGAGGACTGCCTGGCGGGCCAGAGCTGCACCGCCATCGCCCGGGCCCTCACCGGGGAGGGAGTGCCTGCCCCGGCGGCCCGCAAGGGGGGCAGGACCTCCGGGGCCTGGAGCCCCTCCACCGTGCGGCGGATTCTCACCCTGCCCACCTACCGGGGCGATCTGACCCAGCATCTGCGGGAGATGGTGAGCTACAAGGTGCACAAGTCCCGCCCGGTGCGGCCGGAGGACTGGATTGTGGTGCCAAACACCCACCCGCCCCTGGTCAGTCGGCAGGAATTTGAGCGGGCAGCCCAGCTGCTGGGCCAGCGGCAGTATACCGGCGGCCGGCGCCGGGCTCATCCCCTGGCCGGCCTTGTCTTCTGCGCCGACTGCGGCGCCCCTCTCTATGCCCGGCAGATGGGCGGGGCCAGCTACCTGGTCTGTTACCGCTACAGCCGCCGCCCCTCGGCCCACCAATGCACCGCCCACTATCTGCGGGAGGACGCCCTGCTGGAGATGCTGGGCCGGAGACTGCGGGAGCTGGCCCGGCTGGTCATGGACCCCGAGACCCTGGCAGCCTGCCGGCCCGCCGGCGAGAGGGACCCGGGCCGGGAAGAGCGGTACTGGCAGCAAAAGCTGGAAGAGCTGGGTCAAATCCGCTTTTCCGCCTATCAGGACCGGGCGTCCGGCCTTTTGCAGACCGAGGAGCTGGGCCAACTGCTGGACACCCTGCGCCGGCAGCAGCGCCAGGCCCAGGCCGCCCTGGAGGGGGCCCGGCAGCGGCGGCAGCGCCGGGAGGAGACGGGCCTCTGCCGGCTGGACCGCCTGCTGGACCCCTCCCGCCTGGGCCGGGCCCTTCTGGGCAGGATGATCCGGCGGATCACGGTGGGAGAAGGCCGGCAGGTGCGGGTGGAGTTTGCCTTTCGGCCTCCGCCCGGGGGCGAAGAGGCGGAAAAGGGAGAACACGCGGGGCAGAATATGGTATAATACCCCCAAGAAAACCGGGAAAGGAAGAGCGCCCATGAAATTTGCCCTCATCGGCTGCGGCCGTATCGCGGCCAGCCACCTGAAAGCCGCCCTGGAAAATCAGCTGGAGATCGCGGCCCTCTGCGACCCGGACCAAGGAGCTATCCGTGCTCTGCGCCGGGAGTTCGGGCTGGAAGGGGAGACAGGCATCCGGGAGTACGCCGATTACCGGCAGATGCTGGATGAGCTGCCGGGCCTGGAGTTGGCGGCGGTGACCACCGCCAGCGGGATGCACGCCCAAATGACCCTGGACTGCATCGACGCCGGGGTGCATGTGATCGTGGAAAAGCCCATGACCCTGGATCTTGCCCAGGCGGACGAGATCATCCGCCGCAGCGAGCAGGCGGGGGTGTGGGTCTGCGCCTGCCACCAGAATCGGTTCAATCTGGCGGTGCAGAAGATGCGCGCCGCCCTGGAGGAGGGCCGCTTCGGCAGGCTCTCCCACGGGAGCGTACAGGTGCGCTGGCACCGCAGCCGGGACTACTACCGCCAGGCGGACTGGCGGGGCAGCTGGGCGGGGGACGGTGGCTGCCTGATGAACCAGTGCCTCCACGGCATTGATCTGCTGCTCTGGATGATGGGAGGCCGGGCGGTGGAGGTGTACGGCCTGCTGTCCAATCGCTTCCACCCGGAGATGGAGGCTGAGGACCTGGGCATGGCCCTGGTGCGCTTTGAAGGGGGTGCTACGGCCCTCATTGAGGGCACCACCAACGTCTACCCGGACAATCTGGAGGAAAATTTAAGCCTGTTCGGCCAGCGGGGGACGGCCCAGCTGGGGGGCAAATCGGCCAACGAGATCAAGGTGTGGCAGTTTGACGATACCCGGCCGGAGGACGCCCAGGCGCTGGGCTTTGCGGAAAAGACCGACAGCGTCTATGGCAACGGCCACCGGGCCCTTTATAAGGATATGGTGCGGGCCATCCGGCATGGCCGGCCCCCCTGTGTGGACGCCCGGGCGGGCCGGGCAGCGGTGGAGCTGATCCTGGCCATCTACAAAAGCGCCCGAACCGGCCGGCCGGTGGCTCTGCCTCTGGGAGAGTTTTCCACCCGGGAGATGGAGGGATTCCGGCTGAAATAAATACAATATGCGCAGAAAGACCAAAAGAGCTCTTTTCAGGGGAGCACTTTTGGCTTTTTTTGCTTATAATAGAGCGTAACTCGCCCAAAGCGGGAAGACTAAAAATAGGAAAAGGTGAATCCCAAAAAGGGAGGGATGTTTTTATGGAAGAAGAACTGCGGGAGTTTCTGGAGGAATTGGCCAGCCGGGAAAAAAGCCCGGCCACCATTGCCAAATATGCCCACGATGTGAGGCTTTTTTTTGCTTGGAGGAGGGAGCCATATGAGGCGATCACCAAACAGCAGGTGATCGCCTATAAGCAGTGGCTGGTGGAGCAGTACGCCCCCGCCAGCGTAAACAGCATGCTGGCCGCTCTCAACAGCTTCTTGGAATTCAGCGGCCGGCATGAATGCCGGGTGCGGGCCCTTAAAATCCAGCGTCCTCTGTTCCGGCCGGAGGAAAAGGAGCTGAGCCGGGAGGAATATCTCCGGCTGCTGCATGTTGCCCGAAAGAAAAGCACCTCCCTCTGGCTGGCTATGCAGACCCTTTGCAGCGCAGGGCTGCGGGTGAGCGAGCTGAGATTTGTCACAGTGGAGGCACTGAAAAGCGGCCGGGTGCAGGTGAACTGCAAGGGCAAAAGACGGATTGCCCTTCTGCCCCAGGCCCTGGTGCAGAAGCTGAAAAAATACGCCAGCCGGCAGCACACCCGCTCCGGCCCCATCTTCATCACCTCTCGGGGCCGGCCACTGGACCGCAGCCACCTCTGGGCCGACATGAAAAAGCTTTGCCGGCAGGCCGGTGTGGCCCGTCAGAAGGTGTTTCCCCACAATCTGAGACATCTGTTTGCCCGCACCTATTATAAAATGTCCAAGGATCTGGTGCGGCTGGCCGACCTGCTGGGCCACAGCAGCGTCAACACAACCCGCATCTATACCCTTTCCGACGGGCAGAATGAGACCCGTCAGATTGAACAATTGCGTTTGATCCAATAAAAACAGCCTGCCACATAATTGCTGTTATGTGGCAGGCAAATTTTGTCATACATATTTTATTATAGCACAAGTCAGAGAAACTTCCACCTTTTCTCCTATAATTTAAATTTTTTACAGGTTTCGACATACAATTTTCCCAAAAGCCGACACCATGGACAAAGCCTGTGTATCGGTCAGCTTTGCTGTGCCTGTATTTAGAACGGCAAATTCGGATACCCGGGCCCGGATTTTCGACAGAGCGATCCCCAAGAGCGTTTTTCTTTGTGAAAACGCTCTTTTTATTTTTTTGCCTCCTGCCACATAACAGCAATTATGTGACAAACCTGCTTTTCAGGGAGGAGGTACGGTTGTGTCGCTGGAATTGTATCCCCATAACCGGCGGGCCTATGGTGCCGCGCTGGCCTTGATGCAGAGCTCCGGCAAGGCCGCGGTCATCCACCCTACCGGCACAGGAAAATCCTACATCGGCTTTGAGCTGGCACAGGAGCATTCTCACAGCCGGGTGCTGTGGCTTACGCCCAGCGAGTACATCGTGCGCACCCAGCTGGAAAATCTGCTGCGCACCAGCGGGTGGCAGCCGGACAATATCACCTTTCTTACTTATGCAAAGCTTATGTCCCTCGACGAACCGGCACTGAAAGCTCTTCGGCCGGGCTGGATCGTGCTGGATGAATTCCATCGGTGCGGAGCCGAAAAATGGGGCGAGGGTGTCCAGCGCCTGTTGCAGGCCTGGCCAGGAGTACCTCTGCTGGGGCTGTCGGCCACCAACCTGCGCTATCTGGACAACCAGCGGGACATGGCCCAGGAGCTGTTTGAGGGCAACATAGCCAGCCAGATGAACCTGGGTGAGGCCATCGTGCGAGGAATTCTGCCGGCGCCGCTGTATGTGGCCTCGGTATACGGATACCGGCGTCAGCTGGAGGTCTGGCAGGGGCGGCTGCAAAAGATCGCGGACCCCAATCGCCGGGAACAGGGCGAAAAATATCTGGAAGCACTGCGGAGGGCGTTGGAGAAATCCCAGGGGCTGAGGGAGATCTTTGCCCGTTACATCCCTGCCCGGGCGGGCAAATACCTCTGCTTTTGTTCCGGCAGAGAGCAGATGAAGGAGATGATCCGGGCCAGCAGCGACTGGTTTTCGTCGGTGGACCCGGCCCCCCATCTTTATCGGGTCTACTCCGAAGACCCGGACGCCAGCGAGGATTTCCGGGCGTTCAAAGAGGATGAAAGCGATCATCTCAAGCTGCTGTTCTGCATTGATATGCTCAACGAGGGCATCCATGTGTCGGACATCGACGGCGTGGTGATGTTCCGGCCCACCGTTTCCCCCGTCATTTACAAGCAGCAGCTGGGGCGGGCGCTGGCAGCCGGCAGCAAAAAAACGCCGGTGGTCTTTGATGTGGTAAACAACTTCGAGAGCCTGTACAGCATCAGCGCCATCCAGGAGGAGATGCAGACGGCGGTGCAGCGGCTGTACCGGGAAGGCAGGGGCGGCGAAATTGTCACCGACCAGTTCCAGATCCGGGAAAACGTGCAGGGCTGGCGGCAGCTCTTTGAAAAGCTGGGAGAGAGCCTTGCCCCCGGATGGGAGCGGTATTATCAGGCCGCCTGCCGTTACCGGCGGCAGCAGGGCCACCTCCATGTGCCCAAGCGGTACAAGACAGAGGAGGGGCTTTCCCTGGGGGTGTGGCTGGCCACCCAGCGGGCGGTGCGCAGCGGCCGGGCGGAGGGACACCTCAGCGAAGAGCAGATCCGCCGGCTGGATGAACTGGGCATGGAATGGGAAAACCGGCTGGAGCAGGCCTTTGAGCGGGGCTATGCCCAGGCTCTGAACTATTACCGGCAGTACGGCAATCTGAACGTGCCTGCCCGGTATGTCACCGGGGACGGTTTTGCCCTGGGCCGCTGGATTACAAACTGCCGCCAGCAGAAGGCAGCCGGCACCGGCGGAGTGATGAGCCCGGAGCGGGTGCGCCGGCTGGAGGAGATCGGCATGGTCTGGAAGCCTTTCAGCCTGCGGTGGGAGCAGAACTACCTGGCGGCGGCCCGCTATTACGCCCAGAACGGCGATCTGGAGGTCCCGCCGGAGTATGTGGCCCCGGATGGCCTTGCACTGGGCCGTTGGGTGGCCAAGCAGAGGGCTCTCTATGGGGGTACGGCCCAGGGGGCTGCCCTGACCCCGGAGCAGATCGCCCGGCTGGAAAAGATCGGCATGCGCTGGGAGAGCAGCGCAGACCGCCAGTGGGTGAAAAATTACGGGGCCGCCCGACAGTACTATCTCCAGCACGGCAACCTGAAATTGCCCGCCGCCTATAAGACCCCGGAGGGGCTGGCTCTGGGCAAATGGGTGCGCCGGCAGCGGTATGCCCTGGCAAACCCCCAGAAAAGCAACTGCCGTCTCACCCCCGAGCGGCTCAAGGGCCTGGCCGAGATCGGCATCGCCTGAGCAGAACACGGAAGGGAATATGGCAAAGTGATACGCAAAAATCAACGCATCATCAATCTGCTGAACCTGGCCTCAGATGCGGGGCTGATCTTTGTCGCCTATTTTGCGGCTCTGATCGTTCGATTCGAGTGGATGAGGGATGCCTACATATCGGTGCCGCTGTATAGCCTGCGCTATGCCTGTGTGGCAGGATTGTACAGCATTTTGATGGTGCTGGTCTACTGCATTTTTCGGATGTACGGCTCCTACCGCTTCAAGGAGCAGAGCACCGAGATCATCACCCTGATCTTCCTCAACGGGGTGGGGGCTCTGGCGCTGATTTCCCTGCTCTATCTCACCAGGCTGGTGGATGTATCCCGTCTGGCCATCTTTTTCTTCTGGGCGTTTTCCAGCCTGTTCGTCATCGCAAAGCGGGTGCTGGTGCGGGCGGTGCTGCGCCATTACCGCCAGCTGGGATACAACCAGAAGCATGTGGTGGTGGTGGGCAACGGGCATTTTGCCCGCCAGTATATCCAGGATGTGAAGAACAACCCACATATGGGCTTTACGGTGGACGGCTATGTGAGCCGATCCCAAAAGCCGGAGCTGGGCCGATGCCTGGGCGCCTATGAGGAATTGGAAAAAATCCTGGAGACCAACGACGTGGATGAGCTGGTGATTGCCCTGGAGCCCCATGAGATCGGCTTTATGAGGCAGGTGCTGGCCGCCGCCGACAAGGAGGGAGTCAAGCTCAGCATCATCCCTTTTTACAACGACTTCTTCCCCTCTCACCCCACCATTGAGGTGATGGGCCGCACCAAGCTCATCAATATGCGGGCCACTCCCCTGGACAATCTGGGCTGGGCCATGCTCAAGCGGGGGATGGATATCGCGGGCAGCGCGCTGCTCATCGTCCTCACTCTGCCCCTCATGCTGGTCATTGCCCTGGGAGTCAAGCTCAGCAGCCCGGGGCCGGTGCTCTTCAAGCAGGAGCGGGTGGGCCGGAACAAAAAGCTTTTCCGGATGTGGAAATTCCGCAGCATGCGGGTCACCGGCAGTGAGGATACCGGCTGGAGCACCGAAAACGACCCCCGCAAAACCCGGTTCGGCAGCTTTATCCGCAAATTCAGCCTGGACGAGCTGCCCCAGTTCTTTAACGTGCTGGCGGGGCAGATGAGCCTGATTGGCCCCCGGCCGGAGGTGCCCTACCATGTGGACCACTTCAAGGAAGAAATTCCCCTGTACCTGGTGCGCCAGCAGGTGCGCCCCGGCATGACCGGCTGGGCCCAGGTGAACGGCTGGCGGGGAGACACCAACATCCAGCAGCGGGTACAGCATGATATCTGGTATATCGAGAACTGGAGCCTGGGGCTGGATCTGAAGATCCTGCTGAAAACCATTTGCGGCGGGATGGTGAACGATGAAAAGCTGGAATGACGGATTGGATATGAAGATTCTGGTGGCAGCCCACAAGCCTTGCCGCCTGCCTGCGGAGGACTGCTACCTGCCCGTTCAGGCAGGGGCTGCCCTCAACCCGCCCCTGGAGGGGATTATGGGGGACGACACGGGGGACAACATCTCCCGCAAGAACCCCAATTACTGTGAGCTGACGGTGCTGTACTGGGCCTGGAAAAACCTGAATGCCGATGCCATAGGCCTTGCCCATTACCGGCGGTATTTTGCCGCCGGCCGGCTGGGGGACAAGTGGGGCCGGGTGGCCACGGGTCCCCAGATGGAAAAGGCCCTGCAAAAAAGCGGGCTGGTGCTGCCGGTCAAGCGGCGGTATTTCATCGAGACCAGCTACAGCCAGTACGCCCACGCCCACCACGCACGGGACCTGGATGAGACCCGGCAGATCCTGGCCGAGGGCTGGCCGGAATACCTGCCCGCCTTTGACCGGGTGATGAAGCGCACCAGCGGCCACCGATTCAACATGTTCATCATGGGGCGGCAGCTGCTGGATGAGTATTGCACCTGGCTGTTCGGAGTGCTGGAGCAGCTGGAAGGGCGGCTGGATATCCGCAGCTACAGCCTCAACGACGCCCGGGTGTTCGGGTTTGTGAGCGAGCGGCTTTTGGATGTGTGGGTGGAGACCCGGGGCCTTGGCTATACCGAGATGCCGGTGGTATTCACCGAAAATCAGCACTGGCTGAAAAAGGGCGGCACCTTTTTGAAGAGAAAGTTTGCGGGCAAAAAAGAGGAAGAACCGGGGCTTTCCGAAACATACCGATAAAAAATGGGAGAAGACACAAGACCATGAAGCAACTGGCAATGACCGCAAGGTTTGAAAAATATTTGCCGCTGATGCGGGAACTGATCGCGCGAGACTTGAAAGTGAAATACCGGCGAAGCGTGCTGGGGTACCTGTGGAGCCTGCTGAATCCGCTGTTGATGATGGCAATTCTCACCATGGTGTTTTCCCAGATCTTTCGCTTCAACATCCCCAACTATCCCCTGTATCTGATCTGCGGCCAGACCCTGTGGACCTTTTTTAATGAGAGTACCAACCAGGCGATGTACGCGGTGCTCTCCAATGGGGCCCTGCTGAAAAAGGTGTACATTCCCAAATACATCTTCCCCATATCCCGGGTACTGTCCAGCTTTGTGACCATGAGCTTCAGCCTGGTGGCCATCGTGATCGTCCTGCTGGTTACCTGTACCCCCTTGTACTGGAGCGCGCTGCTCTTCCCGGTGCCGCTGTTTTTCCTGCTTTTGTTCAGTATGGGGGTGGGCATGGTGCTCTCCGCCCTGTCGGTGTATTTCCGGGATGTGGTGCATCTGTACAGCGTGGTGACGCTGGCCTGGATGTATCTGACCCCGATCTTTTATTCTCTGGACATTGTGCCCCAAAAGGTGGCGTTCCTCATCCAGTGCAACCCTATGTTCCACTACATTGACTTTTTCCGGGAACTGCTCCTGTACGGGCGCGTGCCGGGGCCCGGCACCTGGCTGTTCTGCATCCTCAGCAGCCTGCTGGCACTGGCCATTGGTGTGGCTGTCTTTAGAAAAATGCAGCGGAACTTCATTCTTTACTTATAAAAGGATCGACGGTATGGATAAAAACATCATTGAGATCAGCCATGTGGATATGCGCTTTAACCTGGAAGAGGAAAAGACGGATACCATCAAGGAATACTTTGTCAAACTCCTGAAAGGGAAACTTCGGTTTTCGGAATTCTATGCGGTCAAGGATGTGTCCTTCACGGTGCACAAAGGCGAGTCAGTGGCGCTGATTGGCCGCAACGGCAGCGGAAAGAGCACACTGCTCAAGATCATCGCGGGAGTGCTGTACCCCACGGCCGGCAGCGTTTCGGTAAACGGGACCATCGCCCCGCTGATCGAACTGGGCGCTGGCTTCGATATGGACCTCACCGCGCGGGAGAACATCTACCTGAACGGCGCTGTGCTGGGGTTCAACCGGGAATTCATGAACCAGCATTTTCAGGAAATCATCGAATTTTCTGAGCTGGAGCAATTCATCGATGTGCCGGTCAAAAATTACTCCTCCGGCATGATCGCCCGGTTGGGGTTTGCCATTGCCACCATTGTCAAGGCGGATGTGCTGGTGGTGGACGAGATCCTGGCGGTGGGAGATTACAAATTCCAGCAAAAGTGCCGGGAGAGGATGGGCCGTCTTCTGGCAGACGGCACCACGCTGCTGTTTGTGAGCCACAGCGAGGAACAGGTCAAAGAATTGTGCCAGAAGGCCGTGTGGCTGGACCACGGGCGGGCCATGGCGATAGGAGATGTGGATGAAGTTTACAGAGCATATCACCAGGCCACCGACTGAATATCCGCTGGTCACGGTCATCACCCCCTACTATCAGAACGCCGAGGAGGAACTGCTTCAAACCATCCAAAGCGTGAAAAAACAGAGTTATCCCCGCATCCAGTACATTCTGGTGGACGATGGCTCCCCCTCGGTGGATGCCCGCAAGGTGGAGGAATGCCTGGCTGCGGGGCCGAAGCTGGAGCAGACCCTGCTGCTGCGCCGGCCGGTCAACGAGGGGACGGTCAAGGCACTGAATCTGGCCTATGAGCATGCGGTGGGCCTCTACCTGTTCAATCTGGCGGCGGACGATCTCTTTGCGGATGACCGGGTCATCGAAGACTGGGTGGAGGCCTTCCGCAGGACGGGCGCCCAGGTGATCACCGGGTATCGGGTCCTGTTTGACCGGGAGCTGAAACAGCGGCTGCGAAAACGGCCCAAGGCGGCGGACGTAGAGATTATACAGAGCGGGGATTCCCAAAGGCTGTACCGCCGGCTGTGCCGGAAAAATACGATCCTGGGCTGCTGCACCGCCTACTCGGCCCAATGCCTGCAGGAGTATGGCTTTTTTGATGAGAGATATCGGATCATCGAAGATTACCCTCGGGTGTTGGCGCTGAGCCGCCAGGGCGCGCGGTTTGCGTTCCTGCCCAGAGAGGTGGTGTACTGCCGCACGGGGGGAAGCAGCAGCGGGGCAGGGTATACCGAAATCTATCGGAAAGATTCGGATCTGATCCTGGAAAAGGAGATCCTGCCCTATGTGCGCTGCCCGCTGTGGGCACGTATGCACTATCAGTACTGGAAGATACGGCAAAGGCTGTTCCAAATACTCAAAGCCTGAATGAAGCAAAAGAAAGGAACCAGAGAAATGATCAATACCAAACTGATCTCGTTTCGGGATATCTGTGACCCCAGCCGCAAACAGTATTTCGGCCACCTGACCCCCATTGAGTGCGGGCAGGAGATCCCCTTTGAGGTGCACCGCATTTATTACATTTATGGGGTGGATCAGGAGGCCCGCAGGGGCTACCACTCCCATCAGGATCTGGAACAAGTGCTGATCTGTCTGGGGGGAAGCGTGAAGATCCTGATCAAGACGCCGGATGAGGAGCAGGTGGTGCAGTTGGATGACCCCACAAAGGGGCTGTACATCGGCCCCATGATCTGGCGGGAGATGTTCGATTTCAGCCAGCACGCCACCCTGCTGGTGCTGGCCTCCAAGCATTACAACGAGAAGGACTACATCCGGGACTATGCCAGGTACGAGCAAGAGGCAAAGCAATATTTTCAGAAAGGATAAGCCGATGGAACACAAAACCAACATCCCCCTGTTTACGGTGGCGCTGGTCACCTATCGGCAAAGACATCTGCTGAACGATTGCCTCCAGAGCGTTTTCCGGCAGGACTATGGGAATATCGAACTGATCATTTGTGACGATCACAGCTGTGATTTTGACCGGGAGGAAGTGCTGGCCTACATCCAGGAGCACAAAGGACCCAACATCACGGCGGTGCAGGTCTACCAGCATGAGCAGAATGTGGGGACGGTGCAGAATTGTCAGAAGGCCTTTGAGCTGTCCCACGGGGTATACCTCAAACTGCAGGCGGGAGACGATATGCTGGCCGAAGAGGATACCCTGACGGATATGGCGGAGCTGTTCCAGAAGAAAAACTGCAAGCTGATTTTCTCCCGTGCCAGGGGATGTACCTA
>CASFKY010000084.1 GCA_949295465.1 uncultured Oscillospiraceae bacterium | reverse complement strand
GCCGGTGCAGATCAAGCTGGTGCCCACCCAGGCCCCCTGGCTGGACGGCGCCCGGCTGCTCATCGCCGCCGACTGCGCGGCCTATGCCCGGGCCTCTTTCCATGAGGACTTCATGGCGGGCTGCGTCACCCTCATCGGCTGCCCCAAGCTGGACGGGGTGGACTACACCGAAAAGCTGGCCCAGATCCTGGCGGGCAACCGCATCCTCAGCGTGACGGTGGCCCGCATGGAGGTGCCCTGCTGCGGCGGGCTGGAAATGGCGGCCCGGCAGGCCCTGGCCAAAAGCGGCAAGGACATCCCTTTGCAGGTGGCGGTGCTGGGGGTGGACGGCAGCCTGAAACGCTGAACAAAATTCCTCGAAAAGAAGAGCGGACTGTGCTATAATAAGCATGGTCCGCTCTTTTTTGCAAAAGGACGGCAGTACGGGAAAAAGGGCGGGAGAAGGATGATCGGCACAGGAACACTGGTGAACACCGCGGCCATTGCCGCCGGCGGGATGCTGGGGCTTGCCTTAGGCAGCGGGCTGAAAAAGAGCATGCAGGAGACGGTGATGCACGCCATGGGCATGGCCACCATCTTCATCGGGGTGGGGGGCACCCTCAAGGAGATGCTCTATCTGGAAGGGGGCGCCCTCCAGACCCGGGGCACTATGCTGCTGATCCTCTCCCTCATTCTGGGCAGCCTGCTGGGCTCGGCGCTGGAGATCGAGCGCCGGCTGGACGGGCTGGGCGTCTGGCTCAAGGGCCGGCTGGGGCCCCGGGCCGGGGGCCGCTTTGTGGAGGGGTTCGTCACCGCCTCCCTGGTGGTCTGCGTGGGGGCCATGGCGGTGGTGGGCAGCCTGGAGGACGGGCTGAACGGCAACGCCGCCACCCTTTACACCAAGTCGGTGCTGGATTTCATGATCGTGATGATCCTGGCCTCCACCCTGGGGGCTGGGGCGGTCTGTTCGGCGCTGCCCCTCTTCCTCTACCAGGGCACCATCACCCTCTTTGCCCGGGCCCTGGCGCCCCTGCTCAGCGACGCGGTGATCGGGGACCTTTCCCTGGTGGGCAACGTGCTGATCTTCGGGGTGGGGGTAAATGTGGCCTTCGGCAAAAAGCTGGCGGTGGGCAACATGCTGCCGGCCCTGGCGGTGCCGGTGCTCTGGCACCTGTTTCAATAAATCGTACGGCCCGGGGGCGGCCGGCAAATGCCCCACGGAAAGGAAGGAAGCGGTTTGGAAGACAAGAGATTTGCGCTGCTCATTGACTCGGACAATATTTCGGCCCGGTACATCGCCCATATTCTGGACGAGATGACCAAGTACGGGGTGACCACCTACAAGCGGATCTACGGGGACTGGACCAGCCCCCAGACCGCCAAGTGGCGGGAGGAGCTGCTGAAAAACTCCATCATCCCCATCCAGCAGTTCAGCAACACGGTGGGCAAGAACGCCACCGACTCCACCCTTATCATCGACGCCATGGACATCCTCTACACCCACAGTGTGGACGGGTTCTGCATTGTGTCCAGCGACGGGGACTTCACCCGCCTGGCCAGCCGCCTGCGGGAGAGCGGCATGATCGTGATCGGCATGGGGGAGGAAAAGACCCCTCGGTCCTTCCGGGCGGCGTGCAGCATCTTCACCACCCTGGAGCTGCTGCTGGACGACGACGCCGAGCCCGCCGCCCCCGCCAAGAAGGAGGCCAAGCGGCCCGAGCCGGAGCAGGAGAGCGCCGGCGGCATTGTGGACAAGAGCGTCATTGAGAGCGACGCGGTGAACATCGTCACCGAGAACGAGAACAAGGGCAAGGTGACCGGCCTGGGCGAGCTGGGCAGCCGGCTGCAAAACAAGTACCCGGATTTTGACGTGCGCAACTACGGCTACAGCCTGCTGAGCAAGTTCCTGGCCGAGATGCACAGCCTGGAGCTGGTGAAGGACGGCCACACCGTGGGGGTGCGGCTGAAAAACAGCCAGGACGACGCCGACGAGGCCGAGGCCTATGTGCTCCAGCTGGTGCGGGAGGCCGGGGCCAAGGGCATCAGCCTCAGCGAGCTGAGCAACGCCCTCCATGCCCGGTACGGCCAGTTCAGCGTGCGGGATTACGGCTACAGCCAGTTTTCCAAATTTGTGCAGAGCGTGCCCCAGGTGGAGCTGGGCCGCACCGCCCGCACCAAGGACCGGGCCTTTTACCGCCCGGAGGAATGAACCCCCGACAAGAGAAAAAGAGCGCCGGAGCCTGTGCGGAAGGCTCCGGCGCTTTTTTGTTTGTGAGGAAAGGGCAGGGCCCCCGCCCCCTCAGGGCAACTGCAGGGTGAAGGGCTGGCCGGCCACCGCCCGGCCGGCGATCTTCACCTGAATTTCTTCCCCCTGGCGGCGGGCCCACACCCGCACATGGCCGTCCCGGCCCATCTCCTGGCCCTGCTCGATGGATAGGTCTGCCTGGTTTTCGCCGGGGGCGATATAGGCCAGCCAGTAGGCCCCCATCACCCCGCAGGCGGTGCCGGTCACCGGGTCCTCGGTCACACCGCTGTCCCCCGCCGAGAAGTGCCGGCCGTGGAGCTGGCAATCCGGGGAGAGAGTCTCGGTGCACAAGGGGTGCACCGAGGCCCCCGGATGGGCGGTGAGCAGGCCGGGAAAACGCTTGTTCTGAGGGCGCATCTTTTTAAAATCTTCCAGGCTGCGGATGGGCAGAATCACCGTCCAGCTGCCGGTGCTGCCGTACACCACCGGCAGGCGGGAGTCCAGGGCGGTTTTGTCCAGCCCGATGGCATCCAGCAGCCCCGCCAGGTCCCCTTGGAAGGGCTCAAAGCGGGCGGGGGCCTGCTCCATGCTCACCATCCGGGTGGCCGGGTCGTACCCCAGGTTCAGCACCCCCGCCAGGGTTTCGGCCCGCAGGGTGAGGGGGGCGGCGGGGGCCTGACGGGCCATCAGGGCCGAGAGGGCACAGACCGTGCCGTGGCCGCAGAGGCTGGTCTCCTTGCCCGGCATGAAAAACCGCAGCCGCAGATCGGCCGTATCGCTGGGGCAGAGGAAGGCGCACTCGGAAAATCCGGCCTGAAAGGCCAGCTGCTGCATCTCGGCCCCGGTGAGGCCCTCTGCCTCCAGCACCACCCCGCAGGGGTTGCCCATCCCGGGCGCGTCGGCAAAGGCGTCGTAGCGGGCCAGCGTGATCGTTTTCATGGTACTTCTCCTTTCGTTGCGGTCAAAGGGATTCAAAAGCTGCCGGGGGCGGGGCGGATGCTCACCTCGCCGTAGCGCAGGGCCTTTTCGCCGCCCCCGCTGAGGGTGATGAGCAGCCGGCCCTCCCCGTCGATGCCCCGGGCAAAGGCGGTGTAGGGCTCGCCGTCCCCGGTGACGGTGAGATAGTGGCCCACCACCAGGCTGCGGGCGCGGTATTCGGGCAGATAGTCTCTCCCGATGCCCAGATTCAGCAGCTCCTGGGCGATGGCGGCGGCCAGCTCAACCCGGCTGCAGGGGGCCTGGCCCGGCAAAAACAGGCTGCCCGCCACCTTGGCCACCTCCGGGGGGAAGGCCTCGGCGGGGGTGGCCAGGTTCACCCCGATGCCCACGGTGAGGAATTCCAGCCGGCCGGTCTCAAAATGGGACACCGCCTCGGTGAGGATGCCTCCCACTTTTTTGCCCTTGTAAAACAGGTCGTTCACCCACTTGATGGCCAGCTGCCGGCCGCAGAGCCGCTCCACCGCCCGGCAGACCGCCACCGCGGCGCAGCCGGTGACCGAGAGGGCGTCGGCGGCCTCGCCCCCCGGCCGCAGGATGAGGGAGAGGTAGACCCCGCCCTCCGGGCTCACAAAGGTGCGGCCCAGCCGGCCCCGGCCCTCTGCCTGCCGCCCCGCCACCACCAGGGTGCCCTGGAGCGCGCCCTCCCCGGCTAAGGCCCGGGCGGTGCGGTTGGTGGAGGGGACCTCCTCGTATACATGGCAGCGGGTCACCGGGCTGTGGGGAGCCAGAGCCTCCAGCAGGGCCTCCCGGCTCAGTACGTCCCCGCCCCGGCACAGCCGGTACCCAAGGCCGCTGGAAGCCTGGATGCGGTAGCCCTGCCTTTGCAGGGCCTGGGCCGCCTTGTGCACTGCCGCCCGGCTCACCCCCAATTGCCCGGCCAGCTTCTGGCCGGAGAGGGGTTCCTCGCCGCTGAGGCGCAGGGCCCGCAGCAGCGCCTCCTGGGTTGCTCCCCGTGGGGGCATGGCGTTTCCTCCATTCTGTTCTTGACAGGTAAACAAAAACACGATCAAAAGGTTTACGGCATGGCCTTGAAAAAGCCGGGCGGGGCCGCCGCCCGGCAGAATAAACCGGATGGGAGAGCGGGCCTGCGCCCGGCCAAAGCCGGGCAAACCGCCCGCCGCCCGGCCCGCAGCCCACAGGGGGCCGAAAGGGCCGGTTACTGGCGCTCTTCCACCGTGTAGGTAAAGCCGTACTCCTCCTGCAATGCCTTCACCTGGGGCTCGCAGTCCTCAATAAAGGTGGGGCTGTAGATGCTCTGGCCGTTGTGGGCCTTCTTGTAGTCCTCCAGGATCTGGGTCAGCTTGGCCCAGGCCTCGTCGTTCTTGGCCTGGTTGGTGTCGTCGGGGAAGCTGATGATGAACTCGCGGTGTTTGGGGATGCGTGCTTTCATGGGAATATTCCTCCTGATTTTGGGCGGCAGGGCCGCCGGTTTAGCGTACGGATGGGCTCAGAGCCCGAACAGCCGCCGGGCGTTTTGGGCCGTGGCCTCAAAGACTGTCTCGGGGGCAAGGCCCAGGGTCTGGGCGATGTGTTCGCCCACATACTGGATGTTGCCGCTGTAGTTGCGCTTGCCCCGCACCGGCTGGGGGGAGAGGTAGGGGCAGTCGGTTTCCAGCACCACCTGCTCCAATGGGATGACCCGCAGGCTCTCCAGGGCCCGGCGGGCGTTCTTGTAGGTGCAGCTGCCCCCAAAGCCCAGGTAAAGGCCCTGGGCCGTCAGGCGGCGGGCGTCCTCTGCGCTGCCGGAATAGCAGTGCACAATGCCCCGGGGACGGTATTTTTCCAGCAGGGCGTAGGTCTCAGCGTGGGCCTCCCGGTCGTGCACCAGGATGGGCTTGTCCAGCTCCCTGGCAAATTGCAGCTGGGCCTCAAAGAGCTCCAGCTGGGCCTGAGCGGGTACCGGCCAGTGATGGTCCAGCCCGCACTCGCCCACCGCCACCACCCGGGGGTCCTCAAAGAGGGGGCGCATCTCGGCAAGCTCCCGCCGCCAGTCGCCGCCGTAGCGCAGGACGGTGGCGGCGTCCTCCTCGATGAGGCTCTGGGGATGGATGCCCAGGGCCGCCCACACAAAGGGGTAGCGATGGGCAAGCTCCAGCGCCTGGGGCGCGTCGCCGCTGTGGGTGGCGCAGTCCACCACCCCCACCACCCCGGCGGCGGGCAGGGAGGAGAGGACCTCCTCCCGGTCGGCGTCGAAGGCGTGGCTGGTGTAGTGGGCGTGGGTGTCAAAAATCGGGCCTGTCATGGTCTCACCCCAACAGGCTGCCGGGCTTGACGCTGTCCGGGAAGAGGACCACCGTCACATTGCCCTGGCTGTCGGCGGCCGAGAGGATCATCCCCTCGCTCACATACTTGCCCTTCATCATGGGCCGGGGGGCCAGGTTGGCCACGATGGCCACCTGCTTGCCCAACAGCTCCTCGGGCTGGTACCACTTGGCAATGCCGGAGAGGATGGTGCGCTCCCGCTCGCCGTCAAACAGGCGGAATTTCAGCAGCTTTTTGCTCTCGGGCAGCTTTTCGCACTCCAGCACCTTGGCCACCCGCATCTCGCACTTGGCAAAATCGTCGATGGTGATCTGGGGCAGATGCTCCTGGGCCTCGGCCTCCTGGGGGGCAGCGGCCGGGGCGCTCTGGGCCGGGGCGGCCTTGGCCTCGGCCTCGGCCTTGCGGGCCGCGTCCTGCCTGGCCAGCTCTTCCAGCTCCTTGGCCACGTCAATGCGGGGGAAGAGGGCCTCGCCCTTGCGCACCGTGTAGCTGGCCTGCTTGCCGTAGCCCAGGTTCGCAAACACCAGGCCGGCGGGGTCCAGACCCAGCTGGGCGGCCATCTTGGGGGCGGTGTCGGGCAGGTAGGCGTTCAGCAGGATGGCGGCGCAGCGCAGCGCCTCGCACAGGTTGTACAGCACCTGCTGGAGCCGGGGAGCGTTGGCCTCCTCCTTGGCCAGGGCCCAGGGGGCGGTCTCGTCGATATACTTGTTGGCCCGCTGGATCAGCCGGAAGATCTCCATGAGGGCCTGGGGGATGAGCAGCTGGTCCATGTCGGCAGCCACCTTGCCGGGGGTCTCCTCAATGAGGGCGGTGAGTTCCCCGTCCGGGTCGGCCGCGACGCCGGTGGGGGCCAAGGTGCCGCCGAAGTACTTGGCGGCCATGGCCACGGTGCGGCTGAGCAGGTTGCCCAGGTCGTTGGCCAGATCGCTGTTGATGCGGCTGATGAGGGCCTCGTTGGTGAAGCTGCCGTCGTTGCCGAAGGGGATCTCACGGAGCAGAAAGTAGCGGATGGCGTCCACCCCGTAGCGGTCGCAGAGCACCGCCGGGTCCACCACGTTGCCCACCGATTTGCTCATCTTGCCGCCGTTGATCAGCAGCCAGCCGTGGCCGAACACCCGCTTGGGCAGGGGCAGGTCCAGCGCCATCAGCATGGCCGGCCACAGGATGGTGTGGAACCGCAGGATCTCCTTGCCCACCATGTGCAGGTCGGCGGGCCAGAACTTCTCAAACCCGTCCCGGGCGTCGTTCTCGTAGCCCAGGGCCGAGATATAGTTGGAGAGGGCGTCCACCCACACATACATGGTGTGCTTGGGGTCGAAGGGAACCGGGATGCCCCAGGGCACCGTGGTGCGGGAGACGCAGGTGTCCTGCAGGCCCTGCTTGATGAAGGAGATCATCTCGTTCTTGCGGCTCTCGGGCTGGATGAACTGGGGGTTGTCCTCATACAGCTTCAGCAGCCGGTCGGCGTATTTGCTGGTCTTGAAGAAGTAGGCCTCCTCCTCGGCCTCGTACACCGGGCGGTGGCAGTCGGGGCAGCAGCCGTTCTCGTCCAGCTGGCTGTCGGTCCAGAAGCTCTCGCAGGGCTTGCAGTAGTGGCCCTTGTAGATGCTCTTGTAGATATCCCCCTTGTCGTGGAGCTTGGTGAAGATGGCCTGGCAGCTCTTGATGTGGTAGTCGTCAGTGGTGCGGATGAACCGGTCGTAGCTGATGTTCAGCAGCTTCCACAGGTCCTTCACGCCGCCGGGGCCCTCCACGATGTTGTCCACATATTCCTTGGGGGTCACGCCCTTGTCGGCGGCCTTGTCCTGGATCTTCTGGCCGTGCTCGTCGGTGCCGGTGAGGAACATCACCTCATACCCCTGCATTCGCTTGAAGCGGGCCAGCGCGTCGCAGGCCACGGTGGTGTAGCTGTGGCCGATGTGCAGCTTGTCGCTGGGGTAGTAGATGGGGGTGGTGATGTAGAATGTTTTCTTTTCCATACGTCATGATTCCTTTCCTTGAAAAGGCCGCGAATGCAACGGCTTTTCGTTGGCACGTCTTTCGCGCGCATACAATATAAGTATAAAAGCGATTTTGGCAAAGTCAAGAACCAAGGGCGCCTTCCGGCCCAAAAAGGGCCGCAACGGCATGGTTTTTCCCCGATTGCCCCGGGGCGGGGGATATGATACAATGGCAGCGGGCAAGGGGGCCGGTCTGCGGGCCCTTTTGCCCGAAGAAAAAGAAAAGAGAAAGAAGGGCTCTCATGCTGCCATTCGACCCCTGTGACCATCGCTACCCCTCCCGCCGCAACACCGTCTTTGCCAGCCGGGGGATGGTGTGCACCTCCATCCCTCAGGCCAGCGGCATCGGGCTGGACATCTTGAAAAAGGGCGGCAACGCCGTGGACGCGGCGGTGGCCGTGGCGGCGGCGCTGCCCCTCTTGGAGCCCACCAGCAACGGGCTGGGCAGCGACGCCTTCGCCCTGGTGTGGACCAAGGGCAAGCTGTACGCCCTCAACGCCAGCGGCTATTCGCCCCGCAGCCTCACCGCCGACAAGGTGCGGCAGATGGGATACGCCGCCATGCCCTCCGACGGCTGGCTGCCGGTGATGGTGCCCGGCGCGCCGGCGGCCTGGGCCGAGCTGGCCCGGCGCTTTGGCACCCTGCCCCTGAAAGAGCTTTTTGCCCCCGCCGTCGACTACGCCCGGGGCGGCTTTGCGGTGAGCGTCAACCCAGCCCGCATCTGGGAAAAGGAGGCCCGCCGGTTCGGCCGGGCCTGGGAAAAATCGCCGGAGGTCTTTGGCCCCTGGCGGGATACCTTTACAAAGGAAGGGGAGCCCTACCGGGCGGGGGAAGTGTTCCGCTGCCCCCAGATGGCCGATACCCTGGAGGAGCTGGCGGCCACCGGCTGCGAGAGCTTTTACCGGGGCAAAGTGGCCGAAAAGATCGACGCCTTCAGCCGGGCCACCGGGGGCTGGCTCACGGGAGAGGACCTGGCGGCCTACAAGCCCCGGTGGGTGGAGCCCATCACCACCCGGTACCGGGGATATGACGTGTACGAACTGCCCCCCAACGGCCACGGCATCACGGTGCTGATGGCCCTCAACATCCTGGAGGGGCTGGAGCTGGGCCGGGACAAGGACGACCCCCTCACCTGGCATTACATGATCGAGGCGATGAAGCTGGCCTTTGCGGACGCCAAGACCTATGTGGCCGACCCCCGGTACATGCGCGCCCGGGTGGAGGACCTGCTCAGCCCCGCCTATGCCGGGCAGCGCCGGGCCCTGGTGGGGCCCCGGGCCCTGGAGCCCCGGCCGGGAGACCCTTTCTGCGGAGGCACCGTCTACTTCTGCACCGCCGACGGCCAGGGCAACATGGTGTCCTATATCCAGAGCAACTACCAGAGCTTCGGCTCGGGGGTGGTGGTGCCGGGCACCGGCATCTCCCTCCAGAACCGGGGGGCCAATTTCAGCCTGGACGAGGCCAGCGACAACTGCCTGGGCCCGGCCAAACAGGCCTACCACACCATCATCCCCGGCTTTCTGGCCAGGGACGGGCGCCCGGTGGGGCCCTTTGGGGTGATGGGGGCCTTCATGCAGCCCCAGGGCCACTTGCAGGTATTGGTGAACACCATCGACTATGGCATGAACCCCCAGCAGGCCCTGGATGCGCCTCGGTTCCAGTGGCTGGGAGGCAAAAAGATCCAGCTGGAGGCCGGGGTGCCCGAGGCGGTGGCCCGGGAGCTGGAAGAGCGGGGCCATGAGGTGGAGGTCATCACCGACACCCTGGACATGGGCCGGGGCCAGAGCATCCGCCTGCTGGAAAACGGGGTGCTGGCGGGGGCCACCGAGCCCCGGTGCGACGGCACCGTGGCGGCCTGGTAAAGCGTCAGGACAAATCGAGGGCGGGGGCCCGGCGGCCCCCGCCCTCTCTGTTTGGTTCTGCTTGGCTCATTCCTCCTCTTTCAGGGCGGTGCCGGGGTAGTAGGTTTCCAGAATTTCCCCGTAGCTCTTGCCGGTGAGAGCCATGGCCTTGGCCCCGTACTGGCTCATGCCCACCCCGTGGCCGTAGCCGCGGGTGGTGAAGGTGAAGTCCTCCCCCTCCAGGCTCACCGAAAAACAGGCGCTGCGCAGCCCCAGCGCCCCGCGGATGTCGGTGCCCTTCAGGGCCGCGCCGCCCCACTCCATGGTGTCCACATAGCCGGCGGGGGTGTAGGTGATGGGCCCCATCCAGCCCGAGCAGTCCCCCGAGAGGTCGCCCCCCAGCCCCGCCTCCTCCAGCAGGGCCTTCAGCTCGGTGGCCGAGTAGACCACCTGGGCCTCATAGTCCGGGCTGGTCAGGTCCAGGGGGGAATCCACCCCTTGCAGATAGGGCAGGGCCTCGCTCCACACGTTCTGGCTGGCCTCGGTGACCCCGCAGCTGATGGCGTGGTAGCAGGCTGCCGCGGGCTCGTCCTCCCAGGTGAGGAGGGTGTGCTCCACCGGGGCCAGAACCTCCTGCAGGCGGGCCAGGTTCTCCTCATAGGCGTCCCCCCAGTAGCTGGCCATCACCTCCGGGGTCATGTACCCCTGCCGCAGGCTGGAGTTCACGGTGATCCAGCCCCCGTTGTTGGCCTCGGCGCCCCCCTGCATCCCCTGGTAGAGCAGGTAACTGTGGCTGGCAATGCCCTGGGCCCGCAGGGCTTCGTCCGGCCAGGCCACCGGCATCTCGCTGGCCACCGCCCCCACCATGTACTCCAGGGGGCTCAGTTCCAGCAGCTGGCCCTGGCCCTCGTCCCAGAGACAGACGGTGTCCCCCTCGGGCCGGGCGGCGGTCTGGGCTGCCGGCTGGGAGGAGGCCGGGTCCGACTCAGGCCAGGGAGAACTGGCCTGGGAATCAGCCCCGGAACTGCTCTTTGGGCTGCTCTCCCCCCGGGGGAGAAGGCTCAGCCCGGCCAGAGGGGTGAGCAGCACCAAAAGGGCAAATACAGACATACACAGCGCGGTTTTTCGCATACAGGTTCCTCCAGAAGCCGGGGCGCGCCCGGTTGCAATTTCCCCTGAAACAGGGTAAACTGTTTGCGTATACCCGCCCGGCGGCAAAGCCAGGGCGGGCGGGGTGGCACAACTCGTCCACCCCATATCTATGCGGCGGGCGCCGGCAACATGCCCGCTGCCCGGCGGGCGGCCAAGGCCTGCCGGGGGGAAAGGGAAGGTGCCTGTATGAAACGTGCAGCCTCGCTGCTGGTATTGCTGATCTGCCTGGTCCTGGGGGCCCTGCGCTGGGTGGACCTTTTGAATTACTCTGACCTGGCCACCGGCTTTGTGACCCGGGGCGAATTCTGGTGGCGGTACGCCGCCCTGGGCGGGGCCCTGGTGCTGCTCTGGCTGGGGGGCTTTCTGGCGCCCCGCCGGCCCGCCTGCATGCTGCGCCCCAGCCCTGTCATGGGGCTGTGCTCGGCCCTGTGCGCCGTGGCCTGGGCCGCCGCCGCCGGCGTCAACCTCACCCGCGCCCTGGCCCGGGAGGACAGCCTCCAGCTGGTGCTCAGCGCCCTGTACGCCCTCACGGCCCTGTGGCTGTTTTTGATGGCGGCCTCCCGCCTCACCCGCTACATCGACGCCCCCAGCGGCAGCGCCCTGGCGGGGATCGTGGGCACCGCCTCCTTCTATCTGCTGGCGGTGTATCGGTTCGGCTTTCAGCCCGCCAGCCTCAGCCGGATCCATGTGACGGTGGAGGTACTCAGCGCCCTGGCCGCCCTGCTCTTTGTGAGCGCGGCGGTGCGGGCCTCCTACCTGCCCTTCACCTCCTGCGGGCGGCGGCTGACCTTTATGGGGGGCGCGGCCTTTCTGCTCTGCACCTGCCTGGAAGCCCCCCAGACCTTCTGCCGCTGGGTGGCTGGCTATGCGGAAAACGGGGACCTGGTGCTGAGCTTGGCCCTGGGCTGCACCGGCCTGCTGGGGGCGGTGTGCGCCCTTTGCGCCGTCTGGGGCGGCGAGAGCGGCCCGGCCTCCCGGCAGAGCGGCGGGGAGCAGGAGGAGGCCTGAACCCCACAATCCCGGACAAAACAGCGCCCCGGCGGTTCGAGCGGAACCGCCGGGGCGCTTGGTTTGCCGGGCTCAGTCCGGCAGGATGCAGCAGGGGGAGAGCTGGATGAGATAGGGGGAAAAACGGTCCCCGGCCACAAAGGCGGGGGAAAAGGGCGGGCAGGGCGGCCCCGGGCGCAGGGGCAGGCTCAACAGGCAGGAAAATCCCCCCGCGCCGCCGCCCCGGTTCCAGCCCCAGAAGGTCCCGCCCGCCGCCTTTGCCGCCATCCGGCAGTAGAAAAGGCCCAGGCCTCCCTCCCCGGGGGAAGGGGAGGGGCCAAACCACCGCTCCGGCGCAAGGCCCGGGCCGGTGTCGGCCAGATAAAAGTAGGCCCGGCCCCCCGCCTGGCCGGTCTTGAGGCAGAGCCGCACCCCCCGCCCCCCGTACACGAGGCTGTTGCAGGCCAGATGACACAGGGCGGCGGCCAGCTGCCGGCCGCTCAGCCCCACCGGCAGGGGGCCCGGCGCCTCAAAAAAGGAGAGCTGGGCCGGCCGCAGGGGGCACAGGCCCCGGATGGCCGCCGCCAGAGCCCGGGCCCCCTGGTTCAGGTCGCACCGGCCCGGCCCCGGCCCCAGCAGGCTCTGGGCCGCCTCCAGGGTTGCGGTATAGCGCAAAAGCCGGTAACACCCTTGCCCCGGCCCCTGGCCCGCGGCAAGCCGGGCCGCCGCCAGCTGGCCGGCCCCCTGGCGCAGCCGGCCCGCCAGCCTCCCCAGCAGGGCCGGGGTGTCGGGGGGAAGGGTGGGCTCCATGGCAGGGCCTCCTCTCAGAAAAATTTGCCGGGCGGGGCCTCTGGCTCCGGGGACCCTGCCCCTCCGGCTTTCGATTTAGTGTATGCCCGCCGGGGCCGGCCCATCCGCCCAAGGGCCCTTTTGGGGGCCGGGAGAAGCTGCCAGAGGCGGCAAAATCCGGCGAAAAGGGCCGGTTTCGCCGTTTCCCCGAAAAACATTGTTAAAAAATTTTGCAATTTGGTTAATTTTTTATCAAAAACATCTTGCGGAATCCGGGGGTTTTGAGCTACAATGAAATTGCCTTAAGAGACGTATAAAACGTGGAGAAAAAAGGTAAGACTAAACTGAAAGAAACAGGGAGGATACGAGAATGTCTGTTAAAGTTGCGATCAATGGTTTCGGCCGCATCGGCCGGCTGGCTTTCCGTCAGATGTTTGAGGCCGAGGGCTACGAAGTGGTGGCCATCAACGACCTGACCAGCCCCAAGATGCTGGCCCATCTGCTGAAGTACGACACCGCGCAGGGCGGCTTCTGCGGCAAGATCGGCGAGAACAAGCACACCGTCGAGGCCGGCGAGGACTACATCGTGGTGGACGGCAAGAAGATCACCATCTATGCCATGCCCAAGGCCGAAGAGCTGCCCTGGGGCCAGATCGGCGTGGACGTGGTGCTGGAGTGCACCGGCTTCTACACCTCTAAGGAGAAGGCCTCTGCCCACCTGAAGGCCGGCGCCAAGAAGGTTGTCATCTCTGCCCCTGCCGGCAACGACCTGCCCACCATCGTGTACAGCGTCAACGAGAAGACCCTCACCAAGGAGGACACCGTCATCAGCGCCGCCTCCTGCACCACCAACTGCCTGGCCCCCATGGCCAACACCCTGAACAAGACCTACCCCATCGTGTCCGGCATCATGACCACCGTCCATGCCTACACCGGCGACCAGATGATCCTGGACGGCCCCCAGCGCAAGGGTGACCGCCGCCGTGCCCGTGCCGGCGCCCAGAACATCGTGCCCAACTCCACCGGCGCCGCCAAGGCCATCGGCCTGGTTATCCCCGAGCTGAACGGCAAGCTGATCGGCTCTGCCCAGCGCGTGCCTGTTCCCACCGGCTCCACCACCATCCTGGTGGCTGTGGTCAAGGGCAAGGACGTGACCAAGGAGAGCATCAACGCCGCCATGAAGGCCGCCCAGAACGAGAGCTTCGGCTACAACGAGGAGGAGATCGTCTCCTCTGACGTGATCGGCATGAAGTACGGCAGCCTGTTCGACGCCACCCAGACCATGGTCACCAAGATCGACGACGACACCTATCAGGTGCAGGTCGTGGCCTGGTACGACAACGAGAACAGCTACACCAGCCAGATGGTGCGCACCATCAAGTACTTCGCTGAGCTGTAATCTCCCCTTTCTCCGCGTTTGTTGATAAAAGCCCCGCCCGGCAAACTGCCGGGCGGGGCTTTTTTGTGCTTGGCTGCTTAAGCGCAAAGACAACCCCCGGCTTTGCCGGGGAGTGTAAAGGAATTATATAGTGAAAAAGACCTACTGGTAGAATAAAGTTGCGGTCGGCCAACTGCAACAATAAAGAACCAGGAGGTCTTTTCACATGA
>CASFKY010000083.1 GCA_949295465.1 uncultured Oscillospiraceae bacterium | reverse complement strand
GGGCGCTGGCCCTGGCGGGGGGCCTGGCGGGCTGCGGCAAAAGCAGCGCGGCCTCCGGCGCCGCTCCCGTACCCCAGGTGGGGCTTTCGGCCCCCGCCGTCAGCGGCCCCCAGCTGGCCGACCGGCTCTTTTTTGTGCCCTCGGCCGACGGCACCCAGACCACCGTGCTGAACGGGCTCACCGAGCTGTGGAGCCGGCCGAATACCGTGGCCCGGCCGGTGCGGGACGAGGCCCTGGGCCGGGCGGGGGGCTTTGCGGTCTGCCCCGCCGAGGGCGAGGAGGGGGACTGGACCCTCTACGACGCCCGGGGCGGCCTGCTTTTGGAGTGCGGCCCCGACCGGCCCGAGAGCCTGTTGAACGGCCGGGTGCTGCTGAAAGGGGTGGAGAGCGCCCTCTATGACGCCGACCCCACCCTGGATATCTCCCGCAACCGCTGGGTGGACCTGGAGACCGGGGCCGAGCTGTGGCCCGGCTGCCGGGAGATCCTGACCCTGGGAGAGGGGCAGTACCTGCTCACCTTTCTGGACGGCAGCGCCCCGGTGCAGGTGAACGACCGGCTGGAAGAGACGGCCCGGTACGAGGGCTTTGAGGGGGCCGAGCCCAGCCCCCTGCCCGGGCGGGTGCTGCTGCTCTGCCGTCAGGAGGGCAAGCTGGTGCGCTGCCTCAGCGGCGGGGACTACCGGGACGAGGCCGGCCAGCCCCTGCCCTTTGTGCGCAGCCTGGGGCAGGACGAGGCCCTCTTTGGCACGCCGGGGCAGTACCGGGTGCTGCGCCTGTCGGACGGGGCCCTGCTGGAGGAGGCCGGCAGCCGCAACTACCGGGCACGGAACGACACTTGCAGCCTCTGGCAGGAGGGCGAGGGCGACTGGCGCCTCCGGGTGGGCGGGGTGACCAGCCAGGGCATCCTGGGGGGCGCCTGGGGCGGCGGGCTCTACTTCCAGCAGAGCAGCGAGAGCCCCATCCTTCTGCTGGATTCCCAGGGAAACACCCTGCGCAGCCTGCCCGTCACCGGCATGCTGGCGGCGGGGGTGTTCCCCCTGGGGGAGGAGCTGCTGGCCCTCTACTACCAGGGGGGCCAGGGCGGGGGGCTGCGGCTCTACCGCCCCGAGGGGATGGCCTGCGCCCTGGCCGGTCAGGTGCCGGTGGGCTGGCAGACCACCCCGGACGGCTGGCTGGTGGCCCGCTATGCCGACGGCACCGCCCGGCTCTTTGACGCCTCCGGCTCCGGCTCGGGGCGGGTGTACCAGAGCCTTGTCCCCACCGAGACCGCCGGGGTGCTGGTGGCCGGCCAGGGGGGTGTGCGGGGCCTGGTGGATTACGAGGGCGAGTGGCTGTGGCAGGCCGAGGCCTGAGGCACGGGGCCCCCAAAAAGCCCTGTTTCCTTGTCCAGAAGGGAGAAAATCCACAGATTCCGGCCCTCAAAACCGGGCAAAAGCAAGAAAAACAGCCCCAAATTTGCGATAGGGGCTGATGTGTAGTATAATAACTCTGTTTTGGCTGGCGTTTTTTCCCAGAAGGGATGGGCGCCGGCCTGAAACGGCGGGCTTTTTCGCGCCTTTTCGGGCCGAAAAGGGCGAAGCCTGTCGTCCGCTCTCAAAAACGTCAATTTTTTCCGCCCGGGTGGGGTATACTCCTACCTGTCCGGGAAAACGGGCCCCCCTTTGGGGCGCGCCCCGTTTTGAGAACAACGAAACAGGGAGATCGTATGCTACCAATCAAGGCAAGAGACAAACAGCGCCTTCGCAAAAAGGCGCTGCGGTGCTGCTGCTGCGGCCTGCCGGTGCTGTTTTTGGCCGGCACGGTGGCCGCCATGACCGATTCCCTCCACACGGTGCAGGTCACCGACAGCTGGGGATGGAGCAGTACCCTGGTCACCTGGCAGCGGGAACCCGAGGCCCTTTTGGAACTGTCGGGCACCCAGCTGCGCCAGGGCGACGAGTTTCACCTGGCCGATTACGGCAACAGCACCATGAGCCTCACCATCCAGCGGGCCTTTGAGGTGCCCGTGGAGGTGGACGGCGAGAGCCGCACCGCCCTTTTGTGCGGCGGCACCGTGGCCGAGGCGCTGGAGCAGTGCGGCGTGAGCCTGGGCGGGCACGACTACACCGAGCCCAGCCTGAACACCCAGGTGGAGGAGGGCACCTCCATCCAGGTACACCGGGTGGAATACCGGGACACCGTGACCACCGAGCCTGTGCCCTACGAGACCGAATATGTCTACACCAGCCTGTTCTACCGCAACACCGGCCGCACCATGGTGATGCAGGAGGGCCGGGACGGCGTGAACGAGATCACCAACCGCCAGCGGGTGGTGGACGGCGAGGTGGAATCCAGCCAGGTGGTGGGGGTAGAGCAGACCCTCGCGCCCCGCAGCCTTGTCATCAAGGCCTACGCTGCCGGCGCGCCCGTGTCGCCCCTTTCCGGGCCCGCGGTGGTGAACGGGGTGCCCGTGAGCTATTCCGCCGTCTATACCGGCCGGGCCACCGGCTATTCCTCTTCGGGCGGGCGGGGCTCCTCGGGGCTGGGGCTCCACTACGGCACCGTGGCCGTGGACCCCAGCCGCATCCCCTACGGCACCCTCTTGTATATCACCTCCACCGACGGGCGGTTTGTGTACGGCTACGCCATCGCCACCGACACCGGCACCGCCCTGCAAAACGGTTCCGCCCTGGTGGACCTGTACTACGAGACCTATGAGGAATCGCTGCTCAACGGCGTCAAACAGGTGAACGTCTACGTCATCGGCTGAGCCATCGGCCGAGGCCGCCGGCAGGCAGATGCCCGCCGGCGGTTTTTTGTACCCAAAAGGAGGTTTTGCGCCATGATCCTGGGCATCGGCACCGACCTGTGCCGGGTGGAGCGGATGGAAAAAAGCCTTGCCAGCCCCGCCTTTTTGAACAACGTCTTTGGCCCCGAGGAGCGGGCCCTGCTACAGGGCCTTGCCCCCCACCGCCGCGCCGAGAGCGCCGCCGCCTGCTTTGCCGCCAAGGAGGCCTTCCTCAAGGCGGCGGGGCTGGGGCTGGGAGGGCTGCCCCTGGCTTCCATCCAGGCGCTGCGCCGCCAGAGCGGCGAGCCCTACTATCAGCTCTCCGGCCCCGCCGCCGCCCTGCTGGAAGAAAAGGGGGCCCGGGCCCTCTTGAGCCTGAGCCACGAGGCGGGGCTGGCCCTGGCCTTCGCGGTGCTCCAGAGCCGGGAGTGAAGAGGGGCTTTTTTTGAGCCCGGCGGATTAAAGAGGGCCCGAGGGGGGCATACTTCCTGTGAAACAAAAAAGCCGCCCGGAGGGCGGCCGCAGGGAGGGAAACTGAAATGATGGACGTACATCGGGGCGAGGTCTTCTACGCCGACCTGAGCCCGGTGGTGGGGTCAGAGCAGGGGGGCATCCGGCCGGTGCTCATCGTGCAGAACGATGTGGGCAACCGGCACAGCCCCACCGTGATCGCCGCCGCCATTACATCCCGGCAGGACAAAAACCGCCTGCCCACCCACATCGGCATCCGGGCGGTGGACTGCGGCCTCAGCCGGGACAGCGTGGTGCTGCTGGAGCAGATCCGCACCCTGGACAAGCGCCGCCTGCGGGAGCGGGCCGGCCAGATCACCCCCGAAGATCAGCGCCGGGTGGACCAGGCCCTGGAAGTGAGCATCGGGCTGGGCGCCCCCGGCGGCCACACCACCGGCTGAGCGGGCCGGCAATCAAAAACAGCGCCTTTCCCTGCCTTGGGGCGGGAGGGGCGCTGTTTTTTGTGTGTAAGGGGGAGGCTTTCAGCCCCGGGCCGCCGCGGCGGTCTCGGCCTGCTTTTGGCGGCAGACCTTGAAAAACTTGCGGCCCAGCAACAGGCTGCGGAACATGAAGCAGAGCACCGTGCCGGCCCAGATGCCCACCAGCTTCCAGCCCACGATGTAGGCGAAGGTGTAGCTGGCCACCAGCCGCATCAGCACGTCGCTGGCAAAGGTGACGTAGAGGGGATACTTGGTGTCGCCGGTGCCCTGCACCGCGCTGGTCATCACATGGGACAGGCCGCTGCTCCACTCAAAGAACACCATGAAGATCATCACCTGGCTCACCAGGGTCTTCACCAGGGCCGTCTCGGTGAACAGCCCCGCCAGGGGCAGGCTGAAGGCCGCCAGCAGGATGCTGAACAGGGTCATGCAGGTCATGGCCGAGAAGGCCGCGTACCGGGCGTACTGCCGGGCGGTGCGCCAGTCGCCCGCGCCCACCGAGCTGCCCACCAGCGCCGCCGTGGCCGCCTCAAAGCCCGGGTTGGGCAGGCAGTTGTAGTTGATGAGCTGGGTGGCGATGCTGTTGGCCACATAGTAGCTGCTGCCCAGATGCAGGATCAGCGAGCCGTTTACCACCAGGGTGAACCGGGTGAAGATCTGGGTGAACATCACCGGCAGGCTGTAGCGCACGATCTCGGCCATGAGGGGCAGGTCCACCTTCCAGCCGCCCGGCGAGAGTTTGAGGGGCCCGCAGCCCCGCAGGTACACCCGCAAAAGCAGCACCACGTTCAGCGCCCGGCTGAGGGTGGTGGCAAGGCCCAGGCCGAATACCCCCAGCCCCATGTGCACAAAGACCGCGTCCAGCACCGCGTTTGCCAGGTTGGCCGCCAGGGCCGCCCGCATGCTGGCCTTGGTGTTCTGGGCCGCCTTGAGCCCGCCCGACAGCAGCAGCGTCAGGCACAAAAACACGCAGGGCACGCACACCACCCGGTAATAGGTGAGGGCCAGGCCCAGCAGGTCCCCCTCGCAGCCCGAGAGGGCCAGCATCTGGGGCCCCAGGGCCAGCAGGATCCCCCCGAAGAGGACCCCTACCCCGATGCCCATCAGGATGGTCTGGCGCACCACCTGGTTGGCGTGGTCCTTGTCGCCCCGGCCCAGGCTCTGGGACATGAGCACCAGAATGCCCACGCTGAGGGAGGCAAAAGCCCCGCTGAACAGGTTGATGTACATGTTGGAGGCGCCGATGGCCGCGATGGCGTCGTCGCTGATCCGCCCCGCAAAATAGGTGTCCACCGTGCCCAGGAAAATCTGGCCCAGCTGCTCCAGCATCACCGGGATGGCCAGGGAGAAGAGAACCTTGAGATACCGGCCCGCCCCGGGCCGGGAAAGGGAAACGGACATACTTTTAAAAACTCCTTGCTGTGAAATGCGGGGCCCGGAAGCCCCAAAAACGCCCCGAAGGGGGGCGGCCCCCAAAGGCCGCCCCCCTCGCCGGGGCGATGGGCGAAAGCGGTGCTCACGCCCTGTATTGACGGATGAAGCGCCGGCCCAGCAGCGTGCCCCGCATAAGAAAATCCAGCACGATGCCGCTCCAGATACCGATGAGCCCCCAGCCCAGCCCGTAGGCCAGCAGGTACCCCGCCCCCAGCCGCATCAGGATGTTGCCCGCCAGGGTGACAAAGAGGGGATACCGGGAGTCTCCCGTGCCCTGCACCGCGCTGGTGAGGATGTGGGAGAGGGCCGAGGTCCAGTTGAATAATACCATAAAAGTTAACACCTGCGCAACCATCTGCCGGATCTGCCCGGTCTGGGTGAACAGGCCGGTGAGGGGCAGCGCAAAGAAGGCCAGCACCGCCCCCGCCGCCGTCATGGCCAGGGCCGTGGCCCAAAAGGCCGTGCGGGTGTAGCGGGAGGCGTCCTTGGGCTTGCCTGCCCCCAGCGAGCCGCTCACCATGGTGGCGGTGGCCGCCTCAAACCCCGCCGAGGGGATGCAGGCGTACTCGTCCAGCTGGGTAGCGATGCTGTTGGCCGTGTAGTACACCGCCCCCAGGTGCAGGATGAGGCTGCCGTGGATGAGGATGGCCAGCCGGGCGCTGAGCTGGGTGAGCATGATGGGCCCGCTGTAGCCCGCCAGGGCCTTGAGGGCGGCGGGGTCAGGGCGCCAGCCGCGGCGGTCCAGATGCAGGGGGGTGACGCGCCGGCGGTACAGCCCCGCCAGCAGCGCCAGGTTGAAGGCCCGGGCCAGGGTGGTGGCAAGGCCCAGCCCCAGCACCCCCAGCCCCAGGTGCACAAAGAGGGCGTCGAACACCGCGTTGAAGAGGTTGGCCGCCAGGGCCGCCCGCATGCTGGCCCGGGTGTTGCGGGCCGCCTTGAGCCCGCCCGCCAGGATGAGGGTGAGGCACAAAAACACGCAGGGCACGCACACCGCCAGGTAGTAGGTGAGCCCCAGCCGCAAAATCTCCCCCTGGGCCCCCGCCATCATCAGAAAAGGCCGGCGGCAGAAGAAGTTCAGCAGCCCGAAGCCGGCCCCCACTCCCAGCCCCAGCAGCACCGCCTGGCGCACCAGCCGGTTGGCCTTGGCCTCATCCCCCTCGCCCAGGGCCGAGGAGATCATCACCATGACCCCCACCCCGAAGGCGGTGAACACCGTGACGAACAGGTTCATGAACATATTGGTCACGTTGATGGCCGCAATGGCGTCGTCCCCGATCTGGCCGGCAAAGTAGGTGTCCACGGTGCCCAGAAAAATCTGGCTGAGGTTTTCCAGCATCACCGGCACCGCCAGCCCGCCCAGGGTGGCAAGATACGGGTTTTTGCCGGGCGAAACCGCGGCCTTGACAGCGGCAAACATCACAGGCTCCCTCCTTTTTGGCCGCCCGGCCTTGACGGCGGCGGGCGGAACGGATAGAATAATCGTACAATCTATTTGTTTGTGAACATCTTGTTCGGTATCTTTAGTATAGGCCCCGGCCCCCGCCCCCGCAAGAAACGCCTTGGCCCAAACGTTCGTTAGTGAACATCCGGGCCAAAATGTCCCGGAACGGGGCGAAATGGGAGGGGGGAGAAAGAGCCCGGCCGGGGCGGCAGGCCAAAGACCGCAGCCCCGGGCCCCGCCGGGGCCAAAGACAAAACCGAAGGGCCGCCCCGGGGCGAGCGAGCCGCAGACGCACAGCCGGGGCCGACGGGCCCCAGGGAGGGACACCATGGACAGACGCAGCCAGCGCACCCGCCGGGCCATCTACGAGGCTTTCAGCGGGCTTTTGGCCAAAAAGAAGTACTCCCAGATCACGGTGCAGGAGATCCTGGACGCCGCCGACATCGGCCGCAGCACCTTCTACGCCCATTTTTCCGCCAAGGAGGACCTTTTGCGGGAGATCTGCGACGAATTGTTCGGCCACATCTTCTACTACGCCCCGCCCCTGAGCCCGGACGCCGGGGGCGAGGCCGAAAACCTGCGGCTTTTGCTGGAGCACATCCTCAACCACATGGCCCGGGACGGCAAGATGATCCGGGGGATCCTGGCCAGCGAGAGCAGCGGCTATTTCCTCCAGTGCTTTAAGGAGTACATGGACCAGTTCACCGACCGGTACATCCTGCGGGGGCGCCAGGGGGAGCTGGGCCGGGTGGACCCGGACTTTTTCAAAAACCACATCAGCTCCAGCTTCATCGAGGCGGTGCGGTGGTGGTTTGGCCAGGGCCAGCGCACCGCCCCCCGCACCCTGGCCGAGGAGTACGCCGACCTGATCCTGCCCATCCTGCCCTGGCAGCAGAAGGGCAGGGCCGGGGAGTGAGGGCCCGGCGGGCAAAAAAGCGGGCAGGCGAGGGGGAGACCCAGGCGAGGCCGGGCCGGGGAGTGAGCCGGGCGGGGCAGCCCGCCGCCGAAAACCTCCGCCGCCGGTGAAAAACGCTCCCCGCCGGTTGGCAAGCGGGGCCGGATGTGCTACACTAAGACCGAAAATCCTTACCAGAACGGGAGGGGTCCGCTTTTGCTGTACCTTGGCTGGGCCGCGGCCTTCGGGGCCATGGCGCTGTTTTTGGGGCTCTGCTTTCGGCAGAGGGCCGAGAACTGCCTGGCGCCGGCGCTGCTGCTTTCCATCCTGATCCTCTATCTCTTCGGGCTGCCCGGCCTTTTGCTGCCGGGGGCCTTTTTCTGCGCCGGGCTGGGCGGGGCGGCGGTCCTGGGCTCGGGGGTGCTGATGGCCCGCCGCAAGAGCCTTTGCCCCTCGGTGTGGCTCACCCCCGGGGTGCTGGCTGCCCTGCTGCTGGTGCTGTACATCGCCTGGGCCCAGAGCGGCCGGGTGGCGGTGGGCAACGACGAGTTCAGCCACTGGGCCTACACCGTCAAGATGATGGTGCGCTACGACGCCCTCAGCGCCGCCCACGCCGACGAGATGCTCTACCCCACCTATCCGCCGGCGCTGAGCCTCGTGGAATATCTCTTTGTCCGCTTTGCCCCCGAGTTCAATGAGAGCTACCTGTACCGGGCCCTCAACCTCTTGCAGGTGAGCCTGCTGTTGCCCTTTGCGGGCCGCTTTGGCTGGAAAAAGTGGGCCGGGGCCCTGGCGGGGATGGCCGCGCTCTACCTGTTGCCCCTGGGCATCTACGGGGAGTTTTACACCGACCTGTGTGTGGACGGCACCCTGGCGCTGCTTTTTGCCTACTACCTGTACGCCTGGTTTGGCCGCCGCAAGCGGGACGCCTTCACCTTCTTCTGCGCGTCCCTTGCCGGGGCGGTGCTCTGCCTTGCCAAGGAGAGCGGGGTCTTTTTTGCCCTGTGGGGGCTGGCCCTCATGGTGTGGGACAGCTGCAACCGGGGCCAGCTGCTGGTGAAAAAGCTGCCCGCCGCCCGCCGCTGGGCCGCCCAGCGGGGCTGGCTGCCGGTGGGGGCGGCGGTGCTGGCCGCCTTTTTCAGCTGGAAGGTGCGGCTGGCGCTGTGGGGCCTTGGGGGCGGGGGAGGCAATCCCCTGGCCAACCTGGCAAGCCTGCTGGCCCCCTGGGACGAGCGCACCCGGGTGACGGTGGGCACCTTTTTGCGCAAGATGCTGCTCTACCCCGAGCAGGACGCCCCCCTGCGGCTCTCGGCCATCCTCTGGCTGGCGGCGGGGCTGGCGCTGCTGAGCCTGGCCGGGCTGCGGGCCCCCGAAAAGCGGGGGGCGGTGCGCCGGCTGAGGATCGGGCTGGGGCTGGGCTTCGGGGCCTATGCCCTGGGGCTTTTGTACCTCTATCTCTTCAGCTTCGGGGAGTATGAGGGCACGAGGGTGTTCTCCTTCTGGCGGTATCTGGGCAGCTGGCTGCTGGTGCCGGCGCTGCTGGGCATGGGCTTTTTGCTGGAGCAGGCCGCCCGGGCCGACCAGAATTTCCACGGGCTGGCGGGGCTGCTGCTGGCGGGCAGCCTGCTGGTGTTCCCCTTCAACACCCGGCCTGTGAACAACCTGGTGAGCCCCGCCACCGAGATCGCCCAGGACAGGGCCGCCCGGGCCGCCTACCCCACCGCCGACTGGTTTGAGGGTGGGCTGACCGAGGCCGACCGGGTGTATTTTGTGGCGGACGGGGCCGGGGTGTACGAAAAGCTCTGCGCCGCCTACAGCCTCTACCCCACCCGGTGCGACAGCACCCTGGGCTGGAACTTTGAGACGGCGGGCGAAAACGCCATGTACGCCTCGGCGGTGAGCGCCGGCCAGTGGGCCGGGGCCCTTAAGGCAGACGGGTACACCTATGTCTATCTCTACTCCATCTCGGACCATTTCCTGGCCGACTACGGGCAGCTCTTTGCCGAGCCCGCCGACGTGGTGGGGGGCGGGCTCTACCGGGTGGAAGAGGGGGGCAGCCTGGGGGTAAGCCTTGTGCGGGTGCGCTGAGGGATGCCAAAAAACCAAAGAGGGCCGGGGCCATTGCGGCCCCGGCCTTTTGTGCGCTTTTTTGAAAAATTCTGAGCTTTTCTGCCGCTTTTTTGGGCGATGTCCGGCTTTTTGGCCCGGGGGCAAAAAACCGTTGACAAAGGCCCCGGGGGGACGTATAATCCCGTACGGTAAATCAAGGCAGTCAAGGGCCGGCCGGGGGACAAGACCCCGGCCGGCTTTTTGAGGGGGCCGCGGGCCGGTGCGGCTGCGGGCTTTTTTTGAGGGAGATGCGGTATGGCGGCAAGTGAACAATCCCGGTTTTTCGGGGAGGAAAAAATCAGCAAAATTCTTTTGCGGCTGGCGCCGCCGGTGATGCTGGCCCAGCTGATCCAGGCTTTGTACAACATTGTGGACAGCCTCTTTGTGGGCCGGTACTCTGAGTCGGGGCTGACGGCCCTCTCCATCGTCTACCCGGCCCAGCTGCTGATGATCGCCCTGGCGGTGGGCACCGGCGTGGGCATCAACACGGTGGTGGCCGCCCGGCTGGGGGTGGGCCGCCGGGAGCGGGCCGCCCAGTTTGCCGGCATGGCTGCTCCCCTGGAGGGCATCCTCTGGCTGATCTTTGCGCTGGTGAGCTTTGTGGGCATGCCCGCCTACGCCCGCATGTCCACTTCTTCCCCCCAGGTGATCGAAGAGGTGGTGGCCTACGGCCGCATTGTGGGCGTGGGCAGCTTCGGGCTCTTTTTTGAGAGCGGCTGGACCAAGGTGCTCCAGGCCGGCGGGGACATGAAAACCCCCATGGCCGCCCAGATTTTGGGGGCGCTGGTGAACATTCTGCTGGACCCCCTGCTCATCTTCGGGCTGTTCGGGCTGCCCCGCATGGGCATCTCCGGCGCCGCCGTGGCCACCGTGGCCGGCCAGGTGGCCGCCGCCCTGGCCGTGATGCGGGGCGGTCTGCGCAAAGCGCCCCCCACCCGGCTCTGGCTGCCCCTCTCGGCCCAGATCTTCCGGCTGGGCACCCCCAACATCCTCATGCAGGCCGCCTACACCTTCTACATTCTGGGGCTCAACCTGATCCTGGCCGGCTTCTCCGACCAGGCCGTCACCGCCCTGGGGCTCTATTACAAGTGGCAGAGCTTCTTCTTCATCCCTCTCAGCGCCATGCAGACCTGTATGGTGCCGGTGGTGAGCTTCAACTACGCCGCCCGCCGCGTCCACCGCTGCCGCCGCATGCTCTACACCGCCACCTTCTTCGGCATGGCCCTCATGGCCGTGGGCACCCTGGCCTTCGAGTGCCTGCCCGGCCCCATGCTGCGCACCTTCACCAGCGACGAGACGGTGATCGGGATCGGCCAGTGGGCATTCCGGGTGATCGGGCCCAGCTTTTTGCCCATGTCCGCCTCCCTCATCTTCCCGGTCTTTTTCCAGGCGGTGGGCGCGCCCCTGCGCAGCTCGGCCCTCACCCTCACCCGCACCCTGGTGCTCTTTGTGCCCCTGGGGTACCTGTTCAGCCGGCTGGGGCTGCGGGCCTTCTGGTTCACCTTCCCGGTTACCGAGATCCTCACCGCCAGTCTGGGTCTTGCCTTCTACCTGCGGTTTTTGCAGCACCCCTACGTCAAATACGCACCCCTGCTGGATGCCCGCCGCCCGGTGGAGGCCCTTCAGCCCTCCCACCCCGGCGTCATCCTCACCATCGCCCGGCAGCACGGCTCTTCCGGCAAGGAGATCGGCCGGCGGGTGGCTGCCCGGCTGGGCGTGCCCTTCTACTATAAGGAGATGACCGCCCTGGCCGCCCAGGAGAGCGGGCTGGACCGGGAGTTCGTGGCCAACCTGAACCGCAACGCCCCCAAGGTGCTGTACGACCTGTATCTCAGCACCCGGGTGGTGCGCATGGCCATGGTGGCCCAGCACCAGATCATCCAGAAGATCGCCCAGAACGGCAGCTGCGTCATCGTGGGCCGGGCCGCCGACCATGTGCTCCAGGGCAACCCCAACCTGGTGCGGGTGTTCATCCAGGCCCCCCTGGAATACCGCATCCGCCGGGCCGGCGAAGTGTACGGCGACACCCGGGAGGAGGCGCTAGAGAACATCCGCCGCTCCGACCGGGCACGGGCCGCCTACTACCGGCACATCTCGGGCCGCAAGTGGGGCCTGCCGGAAGATTATGACCTGGTGCTGGATTCCTCCTGTGGGGTGGAGGAGTCGGCCCGGAAGATCCTGGATTACCTGCAAAGCCGGGGCCTGGCCCCCAAAGAGCTGCCCGGAGAGAGCGGACAGCCCGCCCCGGTCAAGGGGTGAGGGGCCGCCCCGGGCCGCAGCCATACATACACACAAAAAGGCCGGGAGGCGTTTTGCCTCCCGGCCCTTTTTTCTTATTTGCCCACCAGCATGTTGGCCACCCGGTTGATGTTGCCGCAGCCCATGGTGAGGATCAGCTCCCCCGGCTGGGCGTGGGCCCGCACATAGTCGGCCGCCTCTTCCAGGCTGCCCACCGTCACCGCCCCGGGGATCTTGGCCGCCAGGTCCTCGCTCTTCACGGTGCCGTCGTCCACCTCCCGGCTGCCCATGATGGGGGTGAGCACCACATGGTCCGCCAGGCTCAGCACCCGGACAAAATCCTCCATCAGCAGCTTGGTGCGGCTGTAGGTGAAGGGCTGGTGCACCGCCCACACCTTCTTGTAGCCAAGGCTCCGGGCCGTCTTGAGGGTGGCCTCCAGCTCGGTGGGGTGGTGGCCGTAGTCGTCTACCACCGTGGCCCCGTTCACTTCGCCCATCACCTCAAAGCGCCGGGCCGCACCCGTGAAGTGCTCGGCCGCCACCGCCGCGTCCGAGGGCTCCAGATCCAACGTGCGCACGCAGGCGCACATGGCCAGCGCGTTGTAGATGTTGTGCCGCCCCGGCACACCCAGCCGGATGTGGGTGAAATAGCCCCCCCACTCCTGCACGTCAAACTCGAAAAAGCCCGGCTTATACTCCCGGATGTTCACCGCCGTGTAGTCCCCGTTCTGGATGCCGAAGGTGCGCACGTCCCGGTCGATGCTGTTCACCACCGCCAGGGTGTTGGGGTCGTCGGCGTTGGCCACCACCATGTGGGTGGCCATGAGGGCGAAGGTCTTGAAGGCCATCATCAGCCGCCCCATGGTGCCGTAATAGTCCAGATGGTCGTTGTCGATGTTGAGCAGGATCGAGATGGAGGGGGTGAGCTTCAAAAAGGTGCCCGCAAACTCGCAGGCCTCCACCACGATGGTCTGCCCGCCGCCGGCCTTGCCGTACCCCCCGATCAGGGGCAGCTTGCCCCCGATCACCGCCGCAGGGTCCCGCCCGGCCAGCTCCAGCATGGTGGTGATCATGCTGGTGACCGTGGTCTTGCCGTGGGTGCCCGCCACGCACACGCTGTGCCGGTACAGCCGGCTCACATAGCCCAGAAGTACGCTGCGCTCCACACAGGGCAGCCCGTGGGCCCGCGCCGCCGCAAGCTCCGGGTTGTCCTCGTGGATGGCCGCGCTGTACACCACCATCTGGGCCCCCTCGATGTGGGCCGGGTCGTGGCCGATGTACACCGTCACCCCCATGGCCCGCTCGCTGGCCGTGATGCTGCTCTCGCTCACATCGCTGCCCGCAACCTCGTAGCCCCGGGCCGTGAGAATCTGCACCAGCGGGTACATGCCGCTGCCCCCGATGCCGATGAAATGCAGCTTGTGGATGCCATCCAGAAGGTGGCTGTTGAAATCGCCGGAACACGTCATAATCGTCGATACCTCGCAAGTACTGGCCGCCCCGGGTGCCCCGGGAAAGGCCGGAAATGGCCCGGAAGGCGCAAGGGCCCGGGCCGCCTTTTTCTTAATGTACTCTATTATATAATTTTTGCGGGCCGAAATAAACACCATCCCCGAAATTTGTGCCCCCGGCGGAAAAATTTTGGCTTGGGCCCACCGGCGCGAGGGGGGAAAGCCCCCGGGCAGGGCAGGGGAAAGCCGGGCCGAGGGGGAAAGCCGGGCCGAGGGGGAAAAGCGGGCCGAGGGGGAAAAGCGGGCGGAGGGGACAGAGCCGAGGCGAGAGGGAGAGCCGGGCCGGGGGCGGGGAGCAGGGCAGGGCAGGGGGAGAGCGCACCGGGGCGAAAAAGCGCGCCGCCGGGCCGGGGGCTGCGGCAGGGCAGAGCGCGCGCCCTATCGCCCCCAGCCCCACAAAAATTTTCCGCCCCCCTTGACAGGGCGGCGAAATCTGGTATACTTGGCTTGTGGTTAACTACTCAACTAACTAACCGAAAGGGGGCGAAGGGGCTTGGACTTTGAGGGGGAGCGGCCGATTTTTTTGCAGATCGCCGACCAACTGCGGGAAGGCATCCTCTGCGGGGCCTGGCCGGAGGACGGGCAGGTGCCCTCCATCACCGAGTACGCGGTGAACTACCGCATCAACCCGGCCACAGCCCTGAAGGCGGTGAATCTGCTGGTGGAAGAGGGCCTTTTGTACAAAAAGCGGGGGGTAGGCATGTTTGTGGCCCCCGGCGCCCGCCAGAAGCTGCTGGAGAGCCGGCGGCAGAGCTTTTACAAGGACTATGTGGAGGGGCTGGTGCGGGAAGCCCGGAACCTGGGGCTTTCCCGACAGGAACTGGCCCGGATGATCGAGAGGGGTTTTGAAGATGGCGATTGAGTTTGAGGGCGTGTGCCGGAGCTTTGGCCACACCCGGGCACTGGAAAACATAAGCCTGCGGCTGGAAGAGAACACCATCTACGGCCTGCTTGGCAGCAACGGGGCGGGCAAGAGCACCCTGCTGAACATCCTGGGGGGCCGGCTTTTGCCCGGCCGGGGCCGGGTGACGGTGGACGGCGAGCCCGCCGGCAGCGACAAGGCCCAGGCCAGGGTGTTCATTGTGGGGGAGGCCAATCTCTTCCCCGAGGACATGAAGGTGAAGAAGGCCTTCCGGGCGGCGAGGGTCTTCCTGCCCGGCTTTGAGGCCGAAAAGGCCCTGGAGCTGGCCAAAGAGTTCGGGCTTGACACCAGAAAGCGGGTGAAGAACCTCTCCACCGGGTACGGGTCCATCTTCCGGCTGATTCTGGGGCTGTGCTGCGGGGCCGACTATGTGGCCTTCGACGAGCCGGTGCTGGGGCTGGACGCCCGCCACCGGGACCTTTTTTACCGGCTGTTGATGGAGGGGTACGCGGCCCGGCCCCACACCATCATCCTCTCCACCCACCTGATCGCCGAGGCGGCGAATCTGTTGGAGGAGGCGGTGATCCTCCACCGGGGGCATCTGGTGCAGCAGGCCCCCACCGAGAGCCTGCGGGGGGCCTACTGCTCGGTGAGCGGCCCGGCCCGGCTGATGGAGGAGTACCTGAAAGACAAGAGGGTGGTGAGCCAGAGCGCCGTGGGCGGCCTGCGCACCGCCTGCGTGGAGAACGACGGCGCGCCCCTGCCCCCGGGGCTGGAACGCTCGCCCCTGGATCTGCAGGAGTATTTCATCCACCTGATGGAGGAGAAGGACAAGGAGGAAGTGGGATGAAGACAAAGTTTGGGCCGGCGCTTCGCTGGCAGCTGCGGGAGTACGGCCTGGGGGTGTTCACCTTCTGGGCGGTGATGCTGGCGCTGGAGGTCTTCTTTGTGGCGGTGAGCCTCATTGCCCTGGCCCACGGGGAGGGGACCGGCGAGTCCAATTTCAACGGGGCGGGGGGCATCGCCTGGTTCTGCTACTTTGTGCTGGGGCTGGCCCAGGTGCGGGCCGACCTGCGGCTGGGGGCCCAGTTCGGCATCCCCCGGTTCACCATGATGAAGGCCACCTGGGCCGCAGCCCTCCTCACCGGGGCCTGCCTGGCCCTGGCTCTGGAGCTGCTCACCGGCGCGGGCCAGCTGATGTTGGCGGGCAGGGAGGGGCTGTATGTGAGCGATCTGTACCAGACCGTCTACCTGGGCGAGGCCGGCGGGGTGATGGGCCTTGGGGGCCACCTGGCCAGCGCCGCCTTCAACCTCTGCGGCATGCTGGCCGCCTTTGGGGCGGGGGCCGCCCTCAGCCTGGTGCTCTGGCTCTTTGGCCGGGTGCGCTGGGTGGTGCTGGGCTGCCTGGCCCTGCCGGTGGCGGTGAGCGGCCTTATCTGGCTGGCGGCGACGCTGGGGGTAGACCCCACCCCCTTCTTCCTCTGGCTGCTGGCAAGCCCCCTCAACTGCGGCGGGTTCTTTCTGGCGGCGGCGGCCCTCACAGGCCTTGCCGGCTGGCTGGCCCTGGGGCGGGTGAACATCCGGCCCGGCGTGGTGTAAAAAAAGGCAGTGTACGGCTGCCCGGCCTCTTTTGAAAAGAGGGCCGGGCGGCCTTTTTTGCTGCGCCGGGCGGGGGGCGGCCTTTTTTGTGTGAAAAATCTCCCAAAGGGTCGAAGGCTGATTGCCCCGGGGGCCGGGGGCGGGTATAATACAAGCAGAAAGAGAAAGGGGGCCCCCGCCATGGCCTACATCGAGTTTTCCCACATCGTCAAGGAGTACGCCGCCGGCAGCCAGAAGCTGCGGGCCCTGGACGACGCCAGTTTCACGGTGGAAAAGGGGGAGCTGGCGGTGATTCTGGGGGCCTCGGGGGCGGGCAAGACCACCGCCCTCAACATCCTGGGGGGGATGGACACCCCCACCAGCGGCCAGGTGGTGGTGGATGGCCGCCAGGTGACCGGCTGCACCCCCCGCCAGCTGGTGGAGTACCGCCGCCAGGACATCGGGTTTGTGTTCCAGTTTTACAACCTGGTGCCCAACCTCACCGCCCTGGAAAACGTGGAGCTGGCCGCCCAGATCTGCCCCCGCTCCCTGGACGCCGCCGAGACCCTGGCCAAGGTGGGGCTGGCCGACCGGCTGAACCACTTCCCGGCCCAGCTCTCGGGCGGGGAGCAGCAGCGGGTGGCCATCGCCCGGGCCCTGGCCAAAAACCCCAAGCTCCTGCTCTGCGACGAGCCCACCGGCGCGCTGGATTACGCCACCGGCAAGCAGATCCTGCAGCTGTTGCAGGACACCTGCCGCCGGGAGGGGGTGACGGTGCTCATCATCACCCACAACTCGGCCCTGGCCCCCATGGCCGACCGGGTCATCCGCTTTCGCAGCGGGCGGGTGCTGAGCATCGCCCAGAACGAATCCCCCCTGCCCATCGACCAGATCGAATGGTAACGCCATGAACAAAGCCTATCACAAGGACCTGCGGCGCACCGTCGCCGCCCAGAAAAAGAGATTTTTCTCCCTGGCCGCCATCACGGCCCTGGGGGTGGCCATGTTTGCGGGGCTCCAGGCATCCTGCCGCAACCTGCGCCTCAGCGCCGACGCCCTCTACGACAGCCAGGGCCTGTTTGATCTGCGCATCCAGTCCACCCTGGGCCTCACCGAGGAGGACCGGCTGGCCCTGGCCGGGCTGGAGGGAGTCGAGGCGGTGGAGGGGGGCTGGGTGCTCACCGTGACCGCCGACGGCGCCGAGGGCAAGGCCGAGGCCCGGCCCTTTGAGGCCGACGGGCTCAACCGGCCCTATCTCTTGGAGGGGCGGCTGCCCGAGACGTCCGGCGAGGCGGCGGTGACCGAGGGCTACCTGGCCGAGACCGGGGCAAAGCTGGGGGACACCGTCACCCTCTCCATCCAGGCCGAAGAGGGGGAGCCCACCCTCACCCAAAACACCTTCACCCTCACCGGCCTGGTGCTGGACCCCATGGACCTGAACAACCGGGGCAGCTCGGCGGCTTTCCGGGTGACCGGCGGGGCCGACTACACCTTTTTTCTGCTGCCGGAGGATTTTGAGGGGGAGAGCTATACCGTCCTCTACCTGAGCCTGGAAGGGGCCCGGGGGCTGGACTGCTATTCCGACGAGTACGAGGCCCTCACCGCCCGCGCCACCTCGGCCATTGAGGGCCAGGTGCAGGCCGGGAGGGAAGAGGCCCGCTGGCAGCAGCTGAAAACCGAGGGGGAGGCCGAGCTGGCCGACGCCGAGGCCGAGGCCGAGGCGGAACTGGCCGATGCCTGGGCCGAGCTGGAAGAGGGCCGGGCCGAGCTGGAGGACGCGGAAAAGGAGCTGGAAGACGCCCGGGCCGAGATCGCCGACGGGGAGCAGGAGCTGGCCGACGGCTGGGCCGCCTGGCAGAGCGGCAGCGACCGGCTGGCCGAGGAGGAAGTGAACGCCGAGGCCGAGATCTGGGACGGAGCCCAGCAATTGGAGGACGCCCGCTGGCAGCTTCAGCAGGCCGAGGAGGAGCTGGAAGAGGGCCAGGCCCAGCTGGACGAGCAGAAGGCCGCGGCCCAGGCTCAATTGGATGACGCCGCCGCCCAGCTGGAGGCCGCCGCCCCCTGGATGAGCCCGGAGGAGCTGGCCGCGGCCCAGGCCCAGCTGGAGGCCCAGAAGGCAGCCGCTCAGGCCCAGCTGGACGCCGCCCAGGCCCAGATCGACGCCGGGCGGGAGGAGATCAAGGCCGGCTGGAAGGAATTCAACAGCGCCATGGCGGATTTTGAGGCCCGGGCCAAGGAGGGCCGGGACGAGATCAACCGGGCCAAGGCCGAGCTGGAGTCCTCCCGGCTTACCTTGGAAGAGGGCGAGCAGGAATTGGAGGACGCCCGCGCCCGGCTTGCCGACGGGGAGGAAGAATACCAGCAGGGCCTGGCCGACTGGCAGGAGGGCCTGGAAGAATACCAGGACGGCAAGGCCGAGGCCGAGGCCGAAATCTCCGACGCACGCCAGGAGCTGGACAACCTGGAAAAGGCCAGCTGGTATGTGCAGGACCGCACCAGCCTTTCCAGCTATGCCAACATCCGCAGCGACACCGCCAGCATCGAGGCGCTGGGCATCATGTTCCCGGTGATCTTCCTCACGGTGGCGGTGCTCATCAGCCTCACCAGCGTCACCCGCATGGTGGAGGAGGAGCGGGGCCTCATCGGGCTCTACAAGGCCCTGGGCTACGGGGCCGGGGCGGTGTGCGGCAAATACCTCTTTTACGCCGCTGCCGGCTGCCTGCTGGGCGCGGCGCTGGGGGAGGCGGGCGGCTACCTGCTCATGCCCCTCTTTATGGAGGGGATCTTCCGCCAGATGTACCTGCTGCCAAAGTTCCTGCTCTCCTTTGACTTAGCCTTCGGGCTGGGCGGGCCGGCCCTCTTTTTGGCGGGGATTCTGGGGGCAACCTTCCTTGCCTGCCGGGGTGAATTGCGCCAGAGCCCGGCCGCCCTCATGCGGCCCCGGCCCCCCGCCGCCGGCAGCCGGG
>CASFKY010000082.1 GCA_949295465.1 uncultured Oscillospiraceae bacterium | reverse complement strand
AAAAAAGCCGCGCCCAAAAGAGCGCGGCTTTTGATTTCAGGAACTTTTGCGCCGGTAGAGATCTCCCACCGGGGTGGTCTTTTGGGCATACTCCTGCCCGAGCATATCCAGCAAAAAGCCCTCCTTGGGCGATGCGTTGGGGGCGGGGTTTTCCTCTGGCTGGATGGTGGACACATAGGCTCCCATCTCCGAGGAGAGAATCAGGACTGTCTGGGGAATCCGCTGGGGATACAGGTCATAGTAGCTTTCCAGTACACTGCTGTCGGGGTAGATGCGCCAGGTGGTGGGGGCCGCCACCGGCCGGTCGGTGCACAGGTAGGCCCATGGGGCCAGGGCGCTGATGAAAATGGGCCCCCGGGTATCGGCCGAGTCCTCGGCCAGTACCTGGCAGAGCTGGGTGTACTGCTCGGCCGCTGTGGGGCTGGTGTACAGCCCTCGGGCGGGGCCTTCCTCCAGCCGGACGGTGCACTCCGAGAGGGGCGCGTCCCGATAGACCAGGGCTACCCGCTGCCAGCCGGAAACCGTCACCGGCAGAGCCAGCAGCAAGGCCAGCAGGGCCCTGCCCCGCCCCGCCTGCGGTTTTTGAGGCTGGGGAGAACTCTCCCCCAGCAGGCTTTCCAGACAAGCCGCCCCAAAGGGGACCATGGCCGCAAAGCCCAGGGTCATGCCCGAAAAGCCGGTGTTGCTGCCGATCTGCCAGACAAAGGCAAAGGCAAAGCCCGGCAGGCCAAAAAAGGCCAGTTCAGCCTTGGGCCGCCTGCCAGAAGGCAGCAGCAGCCAGCACTCCAGCCCCAGCACACAGAGGGCCAGATGGGCCCGGCCCAGCAGGGCGCCGCTGCCCAGCAGATTCAGCACAAAGCCCAGGGCCGCCGCGCCAAAGAGATGCTGCCGGCGGGTATCAGGGATTTCCCGCCCCCGCAGCCGGGCCCAGAGGGTAAAGGCCAGGGCCGGCCCCCAGAGGATCAGCCCGGGCAGCAGCTGATAAAAGGGCTGGGCAAAAAATTTCAGGATCAGGATGGGCAGAGGGACCGAGTTGGAATCCGGGTCGCTGAGCACCCAGGGCAGATTTTCCAGAATCTCCCCCAGGCTGACCCGACTCAGCACCCAGCCCAGATAGGCCGCCGCCGCCAGCGCGGCCCCTGCCACCAGCCAGAGGCAGGCGCCCCGCCACCGGCGAAGCCGGGGCAGGGCCAGAGGCGGCAGCACTGCCAGCCACAACAGGGCCGCAAAGGGCATGCAGACCACCGCCAGGGCCTCCAGCACTCCGGCCAGCAGCAGAACTGCCCGGAGCAGACCGCTTTGGCTTTTCCTCTGCCACAGGCCGTACAAAAGGAGCAGGCCCCCAAAGAAAAAGAAAAAAGCCAGGGTGTAGTAGCTCAGCCCCCCCAGGTTGGCTTTGGCGTAAAAGAGCACCAGAAGAGAGGAGGCCAGAGCCGCCCCCGGCCAGCGCCGGCGCATCAGCAGCCAGAGCCCCAGAGCCTCGGCAAAGATCAGGAGCACCGCCGCCACCCGGGCGGCCAGGTAGATGCCTTGGGTGGAGCCGGTCAGGGCCCAGAAGGCGCTGTAAAAAGGCAGCAGCAGCACCGCGTACAGCTGGCCGGTGTTCCACTCGTCCCGGAAGGGGGCGTCCCCCAGCCAGAAGCGGTGGACAGTGGAGAGGTAAAAGCTCTCATCGCTCCAGCAAAAGCTGTACTGACAGCGCCAGAGCAGCAGCCCCAGCCCCCCGAAGAGCAGCAGCAGGCAGAGAAGGGTGTACCACCCTCCCCTGCCCTGCCGGATGTGTGCCTGTTGTTTCATGGCTCTGTTTCCTCATTCTGTTTTTTCCGGGACGGCCACGTTTCTGGTTTCCCGGATGATATACTGGGGCGCGGCGTTCATGCTCACATAGATGCGGCCGATGTACTCCCCCACCAACCCCAGCATGGCCATCAGCATCCCGCCGATGATGAGCAAAAGGCAGACGATGCTGGTCCAGCCGGCGTCAATGGCGCTGCCGAACATGAGCTTGCGGATGATCACAAAAAGGGCAAACAGGAAACCGCCCGCCGCAAAGACGCCTCCCAGGGCGGTGGCCAGCCGCAGAGGCTTGATGGAAAAGGCCGTGAACCCGTTGAGCCACAGCCCCAGCAGCTTGCGCATGGAGTAGCCGCTCTGGCCCACGGTGCGCTCCCGGTGCTCCACCGGCAGATTGATGATCCTGCCGGCGCTGCGCAGCATCAGCCCGTCCACATAGGGGTAGGGCCCCCGATAGCGCACCACCTCGTCGATCACATACCGCTTGGCGGCAATGTAGCTGGACAGGTACAGCCCTCTGGGTTTCTGGAGCAGCCAGCAGGCCATGGCGTCGTTGAGATTGCTGCCCAGCCGGCGGAACAGATTGGAGAATTTGCTCTCCGGGTAATCGGCATAGACCACGTCCACCTCTTCGCTGAGGCCGTCGATGAGCTTGAAGGCCTCGGTGGGGGGCGTCTGGCCGTCGTCGTCCAGGCAGACCACCACCTGGCCCTGCACCAGTCCGAAGCCCGCCATGAGGGCCGCGTGTTGGCCGAAGTTGTGGGCCATGCACACCCCCTTGATGCGGGGCTCCTGCCCGCAGAGCTGCTGGATGAGCCGCCAGGTGTCGTCCGGCGGGTTGTCGTTCACCAGTATCACTTCGCAGTCATACCGGCCGTCCGCCTCCACTGTGCGGAAGATATCCGCCACCACCTGTTTCAGGGTGAGTTCGCTGTGGTAGCAGGGGATCACAAAGCTGAGCAGTTGTTTCATGAGTCTGTTACTTCCTTGTCTCGGGCACATTTTTTGGCCAGGCGGGCCAGCGCCGGGCAGAGCCGGGCGGCGGTGTCCGGCCGCAGGGGAAGGTTCAGGATGGTCTGTTCCATCTCCTTTGCCCCCGGATATTCCCCCTCGTCCCCGAACAGGGGGGTGATGCGGGGGTACCAGTCACTCACCGGCAGCCCCTCCCCCAGGCAGGCGTCAATGAGCTGCCGGCGCCAGGCGGCGGGCACAAAAAAGCTGAACCGCCAGGGCACTGCCCCCTCCCGGTAGGGGTACAGCCGCAGCGGACCCCGGGGCGCCAGGGCACCCGCCTCTTCGAGGGCTTTTTCACAGTCGGCCAGGCAGGCCCGCCGGCGGTTCAGTTCCCCGGGCAGGCCCTTCAGCGCCCTGGCCATTTGACGCTTTTGCCCCTCAGTGAGCCGGAACAGGAACATCCTCCGGGCGCCCTCGGGCAGGGCCCGGTAGACCGCCCGCTCCAGCACGCCCTCTCCCTCGTTGCGCAGCACCCGGTACAGCCGGCTGAACAGGGTCTCGGTCTGCTCCACCGCCGGGCCGTAAAAGGGCAGGCTCTCCTCCAGCGCGGGGACCCAGTCCAGCGGGTCGGTCTCGCTGGCCAGAATCCCCCCATAGCCCACCTCCACGATCTTGGCGTAGCCGGTGCTGTAGAGGGTGTAGTCCCCCGTTTTGCCCACCGGGTACTCCGGCGAATCGGCCCCCATGGCGCTGGCGCAGTCCTCTATGGTGAAGATCCCCCGGCTGCGGCAGAGCTGCACCATATCGGCCAGCCCCCGGATGGGCTGACCGTACATATGAGGCAGGATCACCCCGTCCGGCCGGTGTTTTCCCAGCGCGCCTTGCAGCAGCGGCAGGGTCAGGTTGCCGGTGGACGGGTCCACATCGCAGAAGGCCACCGACCAGCCGGCGTACAGGGCCGGATAGAGGGCCGCATAGCAGAGATTGGCCGGGGCCAGCAGCCTGCCCCCCGGCCCCTTGTGTTTCAGGAGGAGGTAGACCGCAGTGCCGCCCCGGCCGGTAAACACGCTGTATCGGGGACTGAACTCCATAGAGATGCCTCAACTATTTGTATTATTTATAAATTTTATCCATTTTGGTCATCCCAGGGCGTAGATCCCGATCCCCGCCAGGATGAGGGCCAGGGCCAGCACCTTCTGGCGGCCCAGCTTTTCCCCGAAGATGGTCACCCCAAAAAAGGTGACATACAGGTAGCTGGTGGCCTCCAGCACCGGGCCCAGGCTCAGAGGTATCTCCTTGTAGGCCAGCATACACAGCAATGTGGCCCCCACAAAGACGGTATAGGCCAGGATGACCAGGGGATTCAGGTACTGGGCCAAGGCGCTTTTGTACTCCCGCCCCGCCGCTTTTTTCAGCAGCACCTGGCTGAGGGAGGAGACAAAGACCGCAAGCAGATAGATGCCCGCATAGAGCAGGGTGGTTTTATTCATCTCGCTCTTCCTCCCGGGCCTGCTGCCGGCCGTCGGCCCGGGCAAACAGTACCACCCCGGCCATGATGAGGGCCGCTCCCGCCAGCCGCATGGGACTGACCTGCTCCTGAAAAAAGAGCACGCCCCACACGATGCCCCACACCACCGTCACCGCCCGGTTGGCAAAGGCCACGGTGAGGGGCAGCCGGCGGATCACCTGCTGCCAGCCGATGGCGTATACCCCCAACAGGCCCAGCACGCAGCCGTAGAAAAACAAAAAGCGGAAGCTCATAAAAGGCGCGCCCGCAGCGGTCTTGCTGCACACATCGCTGAGGGAGTACACCGCCAGCAGCAGGTGCAGGCCGATGAGGGCGCGGCGCTCGGATTTGGGCATCTTCATTCCTCCCGGGGCAGATAGGGGGTGAGGGACTCGCCCCGGCCGCAGCGCAGCACAAAATAGCCGTAACGGCTGCCGCTGTCCTCCACCGGGTGGTCAAAGGGAGTCATCTCGCTCTTTTCCACCAGCCAGTCCGAGTGTTCGGCCTCGGCCCGTTTCAGGACTTCCAGGTCCCGGGGGCCCAGCACAAAGCGCACCAGGGCCATCCCGGCCCGGGGCCCGGGGGCGGGGGTCAGGTCCAGGGGCTGGCCCACCGCCAGGTCGATGGCACACTTCACAAAGTCCACCCCGGTGGTGAGGGGCACCAGATGGGTGCCGATGCAGTCGCCCCCCATCCGGCCGCCGATCTCAATGAGGGCGATCTGGTCGTTGTCCCGGATCTTCAGCTCGGTGTGGCTGATGCTGTCGGTGATGCCCAGGCTGTCCAGGGCGTGGAACACCACCCGGCGCACCTTCTGGCTGAGGAAGGGGCTGAGGGGGGCCGGCTGGATGTGGCCGGTCTCGATGAAATGGGGCGCGCCGGTGGTGTATTTGCGGGTGATGGCCAGCAGGTGATGCTGGCCCCCCTGGCTGGCGCACTCCACGCTGTACTCCACCCCTTCGGCGTACTCCTCCACCACCGCCTGCTTTTCAAAGCTGACGGCCAGAGCCGCCTCCACCGCCGCCTCAAGGCCCTCCGGGCTCTCCAACCGGGTGATGGCCCGGCTGCCGGAGCGGTCGGTGGGCTTGACGATGATGGGATAGACGAAATCCCGCGCCTTTTGGACGGCCTCTTCGGGGCTGCGCACCGCCACGCTGCGGGGGCTGGGGTCTCCCCCCTCCTCAAAGGCCCGGCGCATGGCGTGCTTGTTGCTGGCCCGGAAGCTGGCCTCGGGGCTGTTGCAGGGCAGACCCAGGGCATGGGCCACATAGTTGGCGGTCACGGCGCCCAGATCGGTGCCGATGGTGCAGACCCCGCACAGCCCCAGGGAGCGGCAGGCCTCCAGGACGGCGTCCCGCTCCAGGATGCTGATGGGATGGAACACGTCCGCGGCCTTTTCCCCCACATCCTGGGCCTCCCAGGCAAAGACATGGGTCTCATAGCCCAGGCTCTTGGCCTTTTCGATGAGGGGCAGTTGCAGATAGCTGGCCCCGATCACCGCCAGTTTTTTCATAACCCTCCGCCTTTCCCTTATGGGGGCTCAGCGCCCGAAAAAGTCCTTGACCGCCCGGATCACCTCGGCCCGGTCCCCGGCCTTGAGGCCGTAGTACAGGGGCAGGCGCACCAGCCGCTCGCTCTCCCGGGTGGTGTACTCGTCCTCTCCGTCAAACCGGCCGAACTGGAGCCCCGCCGGCGCCGAGTGGAGCGGGATGTAATGGAACACGCACAGGATGCCCCGGCTCTTCATATAGGCGATGAACCGGCTGCGCTCCTCCAGGTCCTTCAGCTTGATGTAGAACATGTGGGCGTTGTGGACACAGCCCTCCGGGTGGGTCTGCCATTCGATGAGGCCCTCCTGCACCAGGGGCGCCAGCTGGCGGCGGTAGTCGTCCCAGCTGTCCAGCCGGTCCCGGTTGATCTCGTCGGCCTTTTCCAGCTGGGCCCACAGGTAGGCCGCGTTCAGCTCGCTGGGCAGATAGCTGCTACCGTAGGCCACCCAGGTGTATTTGTCCACCTGGCCCCGGAAGAACTTGGCCCGGTCGGTGCCCTTCTCCCGCAGGATCTCGGCGGCCTCGGCGGCCTCGGGCCGGTTGATGAGCAGGGCCCCGCCCTCCCCCATGGAGTAATTCTTGGTCTCGTGGAAGGAGAAGGCGCCGAAGTCACCGATGGTGCCCAGGGGCCGACCCTTGTAGCTGCTCATCACCGCCTGGGCGGCGTCCTCCACCACCTTCAGGCCGTGGCGGCGGGCAATATCCAGGATGGTGTCCATCTCGCAGGCCACCCCGGCATAGTGCATCACGCAGATCACCTTGGTTTTGGGGGTGATGGCCGCCTCGATCTTCTTCTCATCAATATTCATGGTGTCGGGGCGCACGTCCACAAAGACCAGCCGGGCCCCGGCCAGCACAAAGGCGTTGGCGGTGCTGGAAAAAGTGTAGCTGGGCAGAATGACCTCATCCCCCGGTTTCACCCCGCACAAAAAGGCCGCCATCTCCAGGGCGGTGGTGCCGCTGGTGGTAAGCAGGACCTTTTTGACCCCGAACCGCTCCTCCATCCAGGCGCTGCACTTTTTGGTGAACTCGCCGTCGCCGCAGATCTTCTGATTCTGCACGGCCTTTTGAATGTATTCCAGTTCCTTGCCCGTAAAGGGAGGAATGTTGAAAGTGACCATGGTCGTTCCTTTCCCGGCGTTGGCCGGCCCGGTCCCCCTTCCCCTCTTGCCGCGCGGGCATCCGGCCCTGACAGGGGCGGGGCATAAAAACACAAGATAATTATAATACAAAAGAAATGGGGTGTAAAGTTTGGGGCCCCGCTGTTTTTTGCCGTATTTTCTTTCTTTTCTTGTGCCGGCGAGCGTATGGTGTTAAAATGGAACCGACAGCGAAAAACGGCCTCTTGGCGGGACGTTTTTTGACATTTTTCAAATACCGCCGGTTTTCCGGCCAGAAGTGAGGTGCAGTTTATGTTCAATTTCGAATATTATACCCCCACCCGCGTGGTTTTCGGCAAGGGTGCCGCCGACAAGGTGGGCCAGCTGGTAAAGGCGCAGAACTGCAAAAAGGTTCTGCTCCACTACGGCAGCGGCAGCGTCAAGCGCTCGGGCCTTCTGGACCGGATCAAGGCCTCCCTGGAATCGGAGGGGATCCAGTATGTGGAGCTGGGCGGCGTGGTGCCCAACCCCCACCTGTCCCTGGTGTACAAGGGCATTGAGCTGTGCAAGCAGGAAGGGGTGGACTTCATCCTGGCCGTGGGCGGCGGCAGCGTCATCGACTCCTCCAAGGCCATCGGCTACGGCATGGCCACCCCCGGGGACGTGTGGGATCTGTACGAGCATGTGAAGACGGCCACCGGCTGCCTGCCCATCGGCACCGTGCTCACCATCGCCGCCGCCGGCAGCGAGATGAGCAACTCCTCGGTGATCACCAAGGAGGAGGGCGGCGTCAAGCGGTCCTATGACGACGACCTGTCCCGGCCCCGCTTTGCAGTGATGGACCCGGAGCTCACCATGACCCTGCCCGACTACCAGACCGCCTGCGGCTGCACCGACATCCTGATGCACACCATGGAGCGGTACTTCACCAGCGGCGGCAACATGGAGATCACCGACAGCATCGCCGAGGGGCTGATGCGCACCGTGCTGAAAAATGCGGTGATCCTGCGGGACGAGCCCAAGAACTACGACGCCCGGGCCGAGGTGATGTGGGCGGGCAGCCTGTCCCACAACGGGCTCACCGGCTGCGGCAACGACGGCGGCGACTGGGCCACCCATATGCTGGAGCACGAGATCGGCGGCATGTTCGACGTGGCCCACGGGGCGGGGCTTGCCGCCGTGTGGGGCAGCTGGGCCCGGTATGTCTATAAGGACTGCCTGCCCCGGTTTGAGAAGTTTGCCCTGAACGTGATGGGCGTAGAGCCCGGCGAGAGCGCCGAGGCCACCGCCCTCAAGGGTATCGAGGCCATGGAGGAGTTCTACCGCTCCATCAAGATGCCCACCTCCTTCAAGGAGCTGGGCCTGGCCCCCACCCCCCAGCAGATCGAGACCCTGGCCAGGATGTGCGCCGCCGCCACCGGCGGGCAGATCGGTTCCGCCAAGGTGCTGAAAGAGGCCGACATGGCCGCCATCTACAAGATGGCCCTGTAAAAGCCGCAAGAGCCCTCTCCCCGCGGGGAGAGGGCTCTTTTTTGTTGTTGACTCAGGTGCGGGGGCTGGTGATCCAGTCCAGCCTGGCCAGGTCCAGGTTGGCCAGCAGCTCCTGGGGGAAGTGCACCTCCTCCAGCAGGCGGACGGCCTCGGCAAACCGGCCCACGTCATAGCTGATGTGGCTGTCGGTGTCCACCACCACCCGGGTACCCCGGCGCATGCAGTCCAGCAGCATCTGCCGGGCGTTGGCAGGGCCGTTGATCCGGGTGCAGCCCGGCCGCAGGGAGGAGTTGTTCAGCTCCAAAAGCACCCCGGCCTGGGCGGCTGCCCGGGCCAGCTCGTCGGTGTCCACCGGGTAGCGGTCGTCGTCCGGGTGGCCGATGATCTTGATATAGGGGCTCTCCATGGCCTTGAGGAGGGCTGTGGTGTTCTGCCGGCGGGTGCCGGATATATAGGTGTGGGAGTGCAGGCTGGCAATGAGGTAGTCCAGCTTTTTGGCGATGGAATCCTCCAGGTCGTAGTGGCCCTCAAAATCCAGCACATTCACCTCGGCTCCCCGCAGGATGCGCAGCCCCTCAATCTCCCGGGGGATCACCTTGAAGTTGTCGAACCAGATGTTATGGGGCGCCCCCGGCAGGCCGCTGGTGTGGTCCGAGAAGCCGTAGGCCTTGAGCCCGGCCCGGGCTGCCGCGGCGATGTTCTCCTGCAAAGTGCTGTAGGCGTGGCCGCTGGCCATGGTGTGGGTGTGCAGATCAAATAGCAATTTCACGGGCTGCCTCCCTGCGCTGCAAAACCACCCGGTCGCCCTCGGAGTAGTTGTCAAAGAGCCCGGCGTAGACGGTGAACAGTTCCCCGCCGCATTCCACTTTGTAATGAATCTCCCGGCCGCCCCACTGGCGGTTGACCACCCGGCCCTCCAGGCCCATGCCGATGCGGGTCATGGTGAATTCCTCCGGGCGCACAGGGCAGACCCCCGCCTCCCGGAAGCAGCCCTCCACCGGGCCCCGGGCAAAGGGCTGGTTCTGGCCGGCGGCATCGGCCCAGAAGCAGTCTCCCTCCCAGCGGCCCCGCACCAGGTTGCACTTGCTCACAAAGGTGGCCGCAAAGAGGGTTTTTGGCCGGTAGTAGATCTCCTCCGGGGTGCCCACCTGCTCGATGCGGCCCTCCTTCATGATGATGATCCGATCGGCCATGGCCAGGGCCTCGCTCTGGTCGTGGGTCACATAGACGATGGAGGCCCCGGTGAGCTTGTGGATGTCCTGAATCTCCTTGCGCATGCTGATCTTCAGCTCAGCGTCCAGGGCGCTGAGGGGCTCATCCATCAGCAGCAGGGCGGGTTTTTCCACAATGGCCCGGGCCAGGGCCACCCGCTGGCGCTGCCCGCCGGACAGCTCGCCGGGCAGCCGGTCCTGGAGCTTTTCCAGCCCGGTGCTGGCCATGGCGGCATCCACCGCCTGGCGGCGCTGCTGGGGGTGGAGGGCCCGGTTGCGGCGGCTCTTGAGGGGGAACTCAATGTTCTGGCGCACGGTCATGTGGGGCCAGAGCGCAAAGGACTGGAACACCATGCCCAGGCCCCGCTGCTCCACCGGCACCTGCACCTTGTCGGAGCTGAACAGTTTTCCGTCCACCTCCACGGTGCCGCTGGTGGGCTGCACAAAGCCGCAGATGGTGCGCAGCAGGGTGGTTTTGCCGCAGCCGGAGGGGCCCAGGATGGCGATGAACTCCCCGTCGGCGATCTCCACCGACACATTGTCCAGCGCCCGGGTGTCCCCGTAGGCTTTGGTCACGTTCTTGATGGTTACAGACATCTCTGATTCCTTTCTTTTACAGGGCCGGGGCCAGGTGGGGGTCCGGCTGGGCCGGGTCAGATTTGGGGGCGCGTTTTTTGAGCTTTTTCACCAGGGGGATCAGGGCCGACAGCCCGTATACCAGGGCCACCGCCCCGATGACCACCGCGCTCACCGCGGCGGCCCGCTGGTAATCGCCCCCCTGCTGGAGGCTGAAAATGCTCAGGCCGATGGTCTTGGTGCCGGCGGCCGCCAGCATGGAGGAGAGGGTCAATTCAGTGAGGGACTGCATGAAGATCAAAAAGGTGCCCGAGAGAATGGGCTTCAGGGTGAGGGGCAGTATGATCTGCCGCCAGGCCCGCAGCCGGCCGCTGCCGAAGAGGGCAGCCGCCTCCTCCAGCGACACATCCAGAGCCAGCAGGGCGTTGGTGCTGCTCTTGATCTGGAGCACCAGATACCGGGTGATGTAGGCGATGAGCAGGATCCAGATGGTGCCGTAGACGCCGGGCACCATGGTCCAGTGGAAGATCATGGCCAGGGCCAGCACGATGCCCGGGATGGCATAGGTGAGGCTGGCGCTCTGTTCCACCAGCCGGCTGGCCGGGCAGCGCCGGCGCACCTTGCGGTAGGCCAAGGCCGTGCCCGCCAGGATGCAGATGCAGCAGGTGGCCGCCGCCAGAAGGGCGCTGTTCAGGAAGGCCTGGCGGATGCCCCGGTTGGTAAAGACGAACTGGTAATTTTCCAGAGTGAAGTTGGCCAGGGTCTTGGTGCCGTAGGCGGGGAAAAAGCTGGAGGTGATGGTGGTGAGGAGGGGGAAGATGTTCACCAGGGCCAGAAAGCCCAGGGCCGCCCACTGCACCGGCCTCCGCCCCCGGCCCAGGGGCACCCGCACCGAGAAATCCTCCCGGATGCTCTCCATGCCGCTGCTGCGCTTTACCAGCAGGCCCTGGAGGGCGGTGCCCCCAAGGGCGATGGCCGAGAGCAGCACCGACAGGGCCGCCGCCGAGCGGAAGGCCGAGGGGCCGAAGCCGATCACGTTTTCATAGATGTAGGTGCTCAGCACCGGGATGCCCGCCGGGATACCCAGAAAGGCGGGCACCGAGAAGTTGTCGATGGCGGCCAGGAAGGCCAGCATCCCGCCGCTGGCCACCGCCGGGGCCGCCTGGGTCAGGTCGATGCAGCGCACCGTCTGCCACAGGCTGCGGCCGCAGACCCGGGCCGCCCACTCCAGATCCCGGGGGATCTTGCGCAAGAAGGGCAGCACGTTCAGGTACACCACCGGGGCGTTGCAGATGCCCAATACCAGGATGATGCCCCCCAGGGAGTAGATATTCACCTTGAAGCCCAGGACCGAATCCAGAAACTGGTTCAGGCTGCCCCGAGCCGAGAGCAGGGTGCTCCAGGAAAGGGTGATGATGTAGGAGGGGATCACAAAGGGGGCCAGGGTGAGGATCTCCATCCATTTTTTGTGGGCCACGTCGGTGTAGGCCACCAGAAAGGCCATCACACTGCCCAGCACCACCGCGATGAGGGTGGAGGCCACCGCGATGATCACGGTGTTGCCGATGGCCCGCAGGGTGCGGCTCTCGGCCAGCAGAGCCCCGTAATTTTCAAAGCCGAAGCCCTGGTCGGTGGTCAGGCTCATGAGCACCAGCCGGCACAGGGGCGCCAGGAAAAAGAAGAGGGCCACGGCGCCCCCCGCCAGGTATCCGATATTCTGTTTCAGTCGCTGTCTGGACATTCGTTCCTCCCATTTCTGCCCAAACGGGCCGCGGCATGGCTGCGGCCCGTGGGGGTTCGATCTTTCGGTTTGGGAAGAGCGTTACGCCCCGAACATCTGGGCAAAGGCCTCCTTGTCGGCCTCCCGCTCCGAGACCAGAGTGGCCATATCATAGGTCAGGTTCTGGATCTCGTCGGCGCTGCGGAAGCCCTCGGGAGGCTCCACGCCCTTCTTGATGGGGGTATAGCCGATTTCGGCGGTGGTCTTCTGGCCCTCATCCGAGAGGATAAAGTCCACAAACAGCTTGGCCAGTTCCTGGTTCTTGGACTCCTTCAGGATGCCCACCGGCTCGGTGACGCAGAGAGAGCCCTCCTCCGGGTAGACAAATTCCACCGGGGCGCCCTCAGCCTTAGAACGCAGGGCCATGTAGTCCACCAGCAGGCCCAGGCCCTTCTCGCCGTTGACCACAGCGGTCTGAACGCCGCCGTTGCCCTGGCCCACCTGCACATTGTTGGCTTTCAGGCCCTCGTAGAAATCCCAGCCCATCCCCTCGGTGCGCACCAGCACGCTCAGGTTGTAGGCGGCCGCGCCGGAGTAAAGGGGGCTGGGCATGGCCAGTTCGTCGGCGTACTCGGGCTTGGTGAGATCGGCCAGGCTGGTGGGGATATCCTGGATCAGGTCGGTGTTCACAATGATGCCGGTGGAGATGATCTTGGTGCCGGTGTAGGTGTGATCCGCATCGTAGTAGCTGGGGTCGATGCCCTCCAGCTCGGGGCTCTCATAGCTGAGCAGCAGATCCTCGTCCTTGAGGCCCTCAAAGGTGGCCGCGTCGCTCACCAGCAGCACGTCTGCCTGGATGGAGCCGGTCTCCTTCTCGGCCAGCACCTTGCTGATGACCTCCTCGGTGCCGCTGCGGAAAACATTCACGGTCACGTCGGGGTACTGCTCGTTGAAGGCCTCGATCAGGGCCTGGGCGTCCGCCTCGGGCTGGGAGGTGTACAGGGTGAGGGTGCCCTCGGGGGTCGTCTCGGCCTGAGAAGAGGCCGGGGCGCTGTCGCCGGCAGCCCCGGAAGAGGCCGCCGCCGAGGAAGAGGCCCCGCTCTGGCAGCCTGCCAGAGAGAGGGCGGTGAGGGCGGCCGTCAGGGCCGCCAGGGACGATTTTACATTTTTACGCATCTTTTTCCTCCTGGATCTGGCACAATTCCAGATCGCTCTTCAATATTTCAAACCGGCCGTCCCCGTCGAACCCCTCGATGACCAGGGGAAGGCCCAGTTTTTGCAGTCTCGGCATCAGCCACAGGAAGTTGAAATCTCCCTGTGCCAGGGGGGTGTGGAGCTTTTTGCCCTGCTTGTTGCTGATGTGCAGCTTGGAGACGCGGGGCAGCCGGGAAAGATAATCCCAGAATTCCCCCTCATTCTGGCAGTGGGCCAGATCCAGCGTGCAGCTCAGCCGGGGCAGCAGCTTGCCGGTGAAGGCCCGGTATTCCTCCGGGGTGGTCACCAGCTCCTTGGGCAGCTTTTCCATCACTTCCAGGGAGATCTCCACCCCCAGCTCCTCAGCGGTGTCCAGCAGCTCTTCCAGCCCCCGGGCGCCCGCCTCCATGGCCTGAGCCCGCAGCCCGGGCAGGGTGAAGCGGGGCGGATGCAAGGTCATCTCGCCGGCGCCGCAGCGGCGGGCAAACTCCAGGGAACCGCGCAGCTCCCGCACCGAGGCCCGGCGCACCCCCTCGTTCAGGGCGGCGAAATTCAGATCCCAGCTCTTGGCGTGAACCAGCAGCTTGAGGCCCGCCCGCCGGGCCATCTCGCCCAGGGCCTCGGGCTGCCAGCCGAAGGTCTCCGCCTGCTGGGCCCAGATCTCCAGCCCCGCCACCCCGGCCCGGGCCGCCCGGAACAGGATCTGCTGGGGCGATGCGCCCCACATGAGGGTAGATGAATAGTACAGCTTTTCCAAACTTCTGCCTCCTTTGCTTGAGCCTTTCCCAGTATAAAACCGCTTTGTAAAATCCACCATCCGGGTTTTGTAAAAATTTCATCGTTTAATCGATTTTTATGAAAGTTTTGCCGTCCCTTTTCCGGGATTTCACATTTGAGGCGCTTCTCTTTACGTTTTATTTGCTGTTTTGGGGGAAGGCTTTCCGGGCGCTGACAGAACCGGCCGGTTGTGCTACAATACCAATTAGAAAGATGGCCCCCGTGGGGGCAAAGGAGGCAGAATATGGCCCGGACCGCTCATTTTGACCCGGATACCCTGGCTCTGGCCCGGCAGCTGTGCCGTGCGGCACTGGGCTGCCCCGAAGAGCTGGCCACCCCCGAGGCCCGGCTGGAAGAGGACCTGGGCGCGGACAGCTTTGGCCGGGCCAGTCTGGCGGCCCTGATGGAGGACCAGTGGGGCCTCACCATCCCGGACCGGGAGTTTCTCGCCATGAAGACCCTGGGGCAGATGCTGAGCTACTGCCTGGCTCATCGGGGAGAATCCTCCCCCGCCGCCCCGCACCAGTAAGGAACCCGAACCCACAAAAAGGAGAATTTTGCCCATGGAATGGACCGATATTACCATCACCGTCCCCCAGAAGGACGCGGAGACCGCCGAGGCGGTGGCCACCAGCATTGCCAACGGGGGCATTTATGTGGAGGATTACAGCGACCTGGAGGACCAGGTGCAGCAGATCGCCCATGTGGACCTGATCGAGCAGGAATTGCTGGACAAACCCCGGGACCGGGTGATCGTGCACCTCTACCTCTCCCCCGACGAAAACCCCGCCCAGATCCTGGAGACCCTTCACAGCCGGCTGACCTCCAGCGGGGCCGAGTACACCCTGGCCACCGCCGGGGTGGAACAGGAGGACTGGGAGAACGCCTGGCGCAAGTACTACCATCCCCTGGATGTGGGCAAGCGGCTGGCCATTGTGCCCAGCTGGCAGGAATACCCCACCGACCGGGTCCAGCTGAAGATGGACCCGGGCCTTGCCTTCGGCACCGGCACCCACGAGACCACCAACCTCTGTCTGCAAGTGCTGGACGAAAAGATCCGGGGCGGCGAGCGGGTCCTGGACATCGGCACCGGCAGCGGCATCCTGGCCATCGCGGCCCTGCTGCTGGGGGCCAGGGAGGCCGAGGGGATCGACATCGACCCCATGTGCGTGCGCACCGCCGGGGAGAACGCCCGGCGCAACGGTGTGGAAGATCGGTTCCGGGTCCTGGTGGGAGACTTGTCGGACAAGGCCAGCGGCCAGTACGACCTGATCACCGCCAACATTGTGGCGGCGGCCATCCTCTCCCTGGCGCCGGCGGTGCCCGCCCTGATGGCGCCGGGGGCCCTGTTCATCGCCAGCGGCATCATCGACAGCCGGGTGGAGGAGGTCTGCGCCGGGCTGCGGGCTGCCGGGCTGGAGATTGCCGAACAGCACCTTTTGCGGGGCTGGGCCTGCCTGGTCTGCCGCAAGGCTTAAAAGGAGGAAGGTATGCCGCACCGCTATTTCACCACCGACATCGGCCAGGGCCAGGCCCGGCTCTGGGGGCAGGACGCCCACCATCTGGCCCATGTGATGCGGGCCCGGCTGGGGGATGAGGTGATCCTCTGCGACGGCAACGCCCTGGAATATACCGGGCGGATCACTGGCTTTGAGAAGGACTGCGTCCTCTTTTCGGTGAGCCCGGGCTATCCCAGCGTGGCCGAGCCCTCCGTCCAGGTGACCCTCTTTGTGGGCTATCCCAAGCAGGGCAAGCTGGAGACCATCGTCCAGAAAGCGGTGGAGCTGGGGGCCGTGGCAGTGGTTCCCTTTTTCAGCCGCTACTGCGTGGTCGCCCCCAAAAAAGAGGAGGAGAAGAACGCCCGCTACAACCGGGTGGCCGCCGAGGCTGCCGGCCAGTGCGGCCGGGGCATTCTGCCCCGGGTGGAAATGCCCCTGAACCTGCGGGACCTGCCCGGCCGTCTGGGGGAGTTTGACCGGGCCCTCTTCTGCTATGAGTGCGGGGGCCAGTCCCTGCGCCGGGAGCTGGGGGACGCCAAAAAAATCGCCCTCATCACCGGCAGCGAGGGGGGCTTTGCCCCTGAGGAGGCCGAATTGCTCCGGCAGGCGGGCGCCCGGGTGATCGGCCTGGGGCCCCGGATTCTCCGCTGCGAGACCGCCCCCGCCGCGGCACTGGCCGCGGTGATGACCCTCACCGGAAATCTGGACGAGACAGCAAATCGGGCGGGGGCCCGGCCCAAGGGCCGGGCGCCCGCCCGCTTTTTCTATTTTATCTGGATATCAGGGAATCTCTTACACCTTTTTGCTGAGCATCCGGGTGGCGTTGAGCACCGCCAGCACCATCACGCCCACATCCGCAAAGATGGCCGCCCACATGTTGGCGATGCCGATGGCCCCCAGGATCAGGCAGGCCGCCTTCACCGCCAGGGCAAAGACGATGTTCTGGTGCACGATCCGCCGGCACTTGCGGGAAATCCGCATAGCCAGGGCGATCTTGGCCGGGTCGTCGTCCATCAGCACCACGTCGGCCGCCTCAATGGCGGCATCCGAGCCCAGGGCGCCCATGGCGATACCCAGGTCGGCCCGGCTCAGCACCGGGGCGTCGTTGATGCCGTCTCCCACAAAGGCCAGTTTCTGGTCCTTGGGCTTCTGCTCCAGCAGCTTTTCCACCCATTCCACCTTGTCGGCGGGCAGCAGCTCGCTGTGTACCTCGTCCAGCCCCAGCTGGGCAGCTACCCGGTCGGCCACGTCCTTGGCGTCGCCGGTGAGCATCACCGTCTTTTTCACGCCGGCAGCCTTCAGGCCGGCAATGGCCTCCTTGGCACCGGGCTTGACCTGGTCGCTGATGAGGATATGGCCGGCATAGACGCCGTCCACCGCCACATGTACCACTGTGCCGCCCTGGCATTCCTCACAGGGGGTCACCTGCAGGCCCAGCTCTTCCATCAGCTTCAGGTTGCCGGCTGCCACGGGCCGGCCGTCCACCAGGGCCTTGACGCCCCGGCCGGCCAGCTCCTGCACCTCGCTGACCCGGCTCTTGTCCAGGTTCTTCTTGGCGGCGCTGCGCAGGGACTGGGAGATGGGATGGCTGGAATAGCTTTCGGCCAGGGCCGCGCACTCCAGCAGCTCCTCCTCGGCGAACTGGGAGGGATGTACCCGGCTCACCTGGAACACGCCCCGGGTGAGGGTGCCGGTCTTGTCAAAGACCACCACGCCGGTGGAGGCCAGCGCCTCCAGGTAGTTGGCCCCCTTCACCAGGATGCCGCAGCGGGAAGCCCCGCCGATACCGCCGAAGAAACTAAGAGGGATGCTGATCACCAGGGCGCAGGGGCAGCTGATGACCAGGAAGGTGAGGGCCCGGAAGATCCAGGTACCAAAGCCGCCGCCCAGCACCAAGGGAGGCAGGATGGCCAGCACCAGAGCGCCGATGCAGACCGCCGGGGTGTACCACCGGGCAAACCGGGTGATGAAGTTCTCGGCCTTGGCCTTCTTCATGCTGGAGTTTTCCACCAGGTCCAGAATCTTGGCCACGGTGGATTCACCGAACTCCTTGGTGGTGCGCACCCGCAGCAGACCGCTCTGGTTGATGCAGCCGCTGATCACCTCATCCCCCGCCGAGGCCCGGCGGGGCACACTCTCGCCGGTGAGGGCGCTGGTGTCCAAAAAGCTGTCCCCTTCCAGGATCTGACCGTCCAGGGGGACCTTCTCGCCGGGCTTGATCACAATGACGCTGCCCACCGGCACATCCTCCGGGTCCACCACTTCCAGGCTTCCGTCCTCTTTTTCCAGGTTGGCGGAATCGGGGCGGATGTCCATCAGGGCGCTGATGCTCTGGCGGCTCTTGCCCACCGCATAGCTCTGGAACAATTCACCCACCTGATAGAAGAGCATGACAGCCACGCCCTCGGAGTACTCCCCCAGGATCATGGCGCCCACTGTGGCCACCGCCATCAGGAAATTCTCATCCATCAGCTGGCCGTTGCCGATGCCCTGGACCGCCTTTTTCAGGATATCGCCCCCCACCACCAGATAGGGGATGAGATACAAAACGCCCTTTGCCACCCCCTCCAGGGGCACAAAGTGCAGGACCACCATCAACACCGCCGCAATGAGGATGCGGTAGAGGTTTTTCTTCTGCCGTTTGGTCATGACAATCTCTCCTTGCCGATTGTGGGGGCAAAAAAGGCCGCCCCGCCCGCTGGAATTTCCCCGGGCCGGGCGGCCGGCGTCCCTCTGCCCCGCAGCGCGCCGGACCTTACTTTACAACGACCTCGCAGTCGGGCTCCACCTTTTTGCAGGCGGCCACGGCCTCCTTGACCACCTGGTCAAACTGGGCATCCTCGGCCTCAATGGTCATCTTCTGGGTCATGAAGCTGACAGTGGCATCCTTCACGCCAGGGATCTTCTTGACGGCAGTCTCCATCTTGGCGGCGCAGTTGGCGCAATCCAGGTCGATGAGTTTGAAGGTCTTTTTCATGATAAGTCTCTCCTTTTTGTAAAATCTATTTTGAATATACAAATGGTTTACATTTCTTCCAGGTGTTCCATCCCCATCTCCAGGATGCTGCGCACATGGTCGTCATCCAGCGAATAGTACACCGTCTTGCCCTCCCGCCGGTTGCGCACCAGCTTGTTTACCTTCAGCAGCCGCAGCTGATGGCTCACTGCCGACTGGGTCAGCCCCAGCAGCTGGGCGATGTCGCACACGCACATCTCGCTCTCCAAAAGGGCGTACAGGATCTTGACCCGGGTGGAATCGCCGAATACCTTGAACAGCTCGGCCAAATCGTAGAGCTCCTCCTCCGGGGGCAGTTGGCTGGCGGCCTTTTCCACCAGGCCGGGATGCACCTGCATCTCCTCGCACTCCTCACAGTCTTTCCACTGGGGCATCTCCTCACCTCTTCCGGCAAACACATGAACACTTGTTCATTTGTTTGGATTATACTCCCGCTTCTCTGCCCTGTCAAGGGATTTTGCCCTTGTTCTTTAAAATTTTTTCTGCCCGTCAAAAAGCATGAAAAAGCGCCGGAACTTCAAAACGAAGTTCCGGCGCCGGGGCCCTGTGAAAGCCGTTTTTTCTGTCTGCGCACCGGGGCAACGCGCCCAAGTGCAGCCCGGATTTACTCCACCGGGTTTGTGAGGCTGCCGATCTTCTCGATCCAGCACTCCACCCGGTCGCCCTTTTTGAGGAAGGTGGGGGGATCCATCCCCATGCCCACGCCGGCGGGGGTGCCGGTGATGATGATGGTACCGGCCTGGAGGGTCATGCCCCGGCTCAGCTCGGCGATGACCACATCCGGCTTGAAGATTTGCAGCCGGGTGTTGCTGTGCTGGCGTTCCTCCCCGTTTACCCAGCAGCCGATCTCCAGCTGGGGCGGGAAGCTCTCCACCTCATCGGCGGTGAGGATGCAGGGGCCCATGGGGGTGAAGCCGTCCAGGCTCTTGCCGAAATACCACTGCTTGTGGGCGGTCTGCACGTCGCGGGCGCTCACGTCGTTGACGATGGTGTAGCCGAACACATACTCCCCCGCCTTTTCCCGGGGAACATCCTTGGCATCCTTTTTCAGGATCACCGCCAATTCGCTCTCATAGTCCAGCTTCTCCACCAGGTCCGGGTGGCTCTGGATGGGCTCCCCGTCCGCCACCGCCCGGTTGACCCGCTTGGCAAAATAGATGGCGTCGGTGTGCCGGGTGGCAAAGGCCTCGCTGGAGAACTTTTCGGCCTCGGCGGCGTGGGCCATATAGTTGATGCCCAGGCAGATCAGGTCCTGCCGGGGGCAGGGCACGGGAGCCTGGATCTCCACCTCTTCCAGCCGGATCCCCTGGGCCGGGTCGGTGTGGGGCAGCTTGCGGGCGATCTCGTCCCGCAGTTTGTCGCCAAGGCCCTGGATCACTCCGTTCATGTCCTCAAAGGTCAGCCCGAACACCGAAAAGGGGAAAACCCGCTTTTCATCCACCGAAAGAATCCCGGGAGCCTCTTCCCCTGCGTAGCGATATGTGATAAGCTTCATATAGACATTCCTCTTCCTTTTTGGGTTGGGTCAGCGGGGCATATGCCCTGTTTTTTTCCAGTATAGCACGGCGGCCGCCGGGGGTAAAGCCCGGGCCGCCGTGCCTTTGTTCCGGCCGCATCTGCGGATTCCTTTTGTGACAACGAGGTTTTATCATGTCTGTCGGCGCCGTATTTTACCAGACCGCGCTTCTCTCCTCCATGATCCTGCTGGGGTATGTGCTCAGCAAGACCGGCTATTTCACTGCCCAGCACTCCGCCTTTCTCAGCCGCCTGCTGCTGGATCTGTGCATCCCCGCCATGATCCTCTCCGCCGGCAGTACCGACCTGGGCGAGGGCGGGCTTTCCAGCGCGGCGGCGGTGGTGGCGCTGTTCTTGGGGGTGATGTTCTTTTTCACCTTCTTTTGCAGCCTGCTGGGCAAACTTTTGAAACTGCCCCCCGATGAGGCCCTGGTGTTCAGCCGCAGCGCCAGCTACCCCAACAACGGCTTCATGGGGCTGCCCCTGGCCACTGCCCTCTTCGGCACCCAGGGCACCGTCTGGTGCGCCTTCACCATGCTGGCCGGCAACATCTACCTCTTCACCATGGTGCTCCAGTCCTTCAGCCGGCCCCAGGCGGGAGAAAAGGGAGACTGGAAGAGCCATCTGCTCTCTCTCGTCACTCCGCTGAACATCTCCTCGGTGCTGATGCTGGGCATGATGTTCACCGGCTGGAAGCTTCCCGCCTTTCCCAAGGCTTTCTGCGACTCCATGGGCGACTGCACCACGCCCCTGGCCATGATGGTGGTGGGCAACCTGCTGGCCTCCAGCCCCCTGCTGGAAACCCTCAAGCGCCCCTCTCTCTACCTCATCACCCTGTTTCGGAACTTCCTCACCCCCCTCACCCTGGCCTGCCTGCTGCGGGCCCTGGGCTGGAGCCGGGATCTGGACCTGTGCCTGGTCTTGATGATGGGGTGCAGCATTGCCAGCACCGTCTCCATCGTGGCCAATCGGTACAATCGGGCCCCCGCCTTTGCCAGCCAGGCCCTCTTGCAGACAAACCTCCTGCTGCCCCTGAGCCTGCCCCTGGTGATGAGCCTGGCCCAGCAGATCCTGTAAGGGCAGACAGACGCTCCCCCTTTGTGGTATACTGAAAGCGCCGGCCGCCCCCCGGGCTGCCGGGATTCTGCGGGGCGGTTTTTGCCCCGGCCAAGGAGGTCGCATCATGATCACATTCTATGGTTCCAATCTCTGCCCGGACTGCCGGGCCGCTCTGGCTCAGCTGCATCAAAAGGGCACGCCCCACAATTTTGTGGAGATCACCGCCAGCCTGGACAACCTGAAGGCTTTTCTGAATCTGCGGGACAGCAGCGACGCCTTTGCGGGCGTGAAGGCCGCCGGCGGCATCGGCATCCCCGCTTTTGTGCGGGAGGACGGCACCGTCACCCTGGACCCGGACGCGCTCTGAGTTTCGCTTTTCTTTAAATCGGCCGCTTTTCTTTTTCGGCAAACAAAAGGGCCGCCCCCGGGGGCGGCCCTTTTTGTGATGTATTGCCGGTCACAGGGTGCGCTCGGCCACCTTCATGCGGCCGCACTCGTCGATGGCGTACACCGTGACCCGCTTGCCCTTTTCCCGCACTGCCTCCGGCAGCCGGACGGCTCCCTCGGGGGTAGCGGTGAGGTCAAAGCGGAATCGCTTGTGGGCGGTGGTGGCATAGGCCTTTTCTTCCAGCAGCGTACAGGCCAGGATCTCCCGCACCGGCCGGCGGGCAGAGGGCTGGCCCTCCTGCGGGGCGGGCGCTTCCGGCTGCCGGGGCGGCAGGGGCAGGGGCGTGGCCTCCCGGTAAAAGAAGTAGCAGCCCTCCTCCCCGCTGCTGCGCAGCTCGCAGCACAGCCGCTCCGGGGCGCTCTTGCCGCTGTCCCGGGGGCGTCGGCGGGTGAGCAGGCAGGCCCCGGAAAAGGCCTTGAGGAACCCCTCCAGCCGGTACCGGCGCTCGGCCCCGTAGTCGGTGCCCGAGAGAGGATCGCACACCAGCACATACTCCTCTTTTTTGTCCTCGTCGTGCTCAAACCCCCGCACCGCCAGCCAGTGGTTTTGGGCGGTGCCGGTGACGCCCTCGATCCAGGGCAGGGCGGGGGTCTCCTCCTCGGGGCTGCCCGCATAGTCCACCCGGGCCATCACCGGGTTGCCCTGGCGGATCTCCTCCTTCAGGCCGGCCAGATCCAGCCAGGCCTGCCAAGCGGGGTAGCCATAGCAGCCGGCGGCAGCCGCATCAAAGGCGGCGTTCTCCCCCTTTGCCTCGGGGGCCTCGTCCTGGCAGACCAGGGCCAGCTCTTCGGGCAGAATATCCTGGCCGAATCGGTTCATGAGGGCCGCCAGGGTGGTGGGGCCGCTGAGATGTCCCCCAAACACCGGGGCCCGGTTCAGCTGGCTGTAGGAGGGCATGCGAATCTCCCGGTTCAGGGGTTTGCCCTCCTGCTTTTGCCAGGCTTTGGGCCGCACGCTGGCCGCCAGCAACCGCAGCGCCGGGGTGAGCGCCTCGTTGTTGGTGTACAGATAGGCCCGCAGCTGGATGCTGACCGTGTCCTGGGTGGGCACCACCAGCCGCCCTCCCTGCACATAGGGCTGGGCGGAGGGTTCCTGCCAGACTCCCTGGCGCCCCAGATAGGGGCTCCATTTGCCAAAGCCCAGCCAGCGGCTCCAGACCTCCCGGGTCATGACCCGGGCCTGGATCTCCACCACTGTACCCTCAGGGGTATCCGCGTTCCAGCTCACCAGCACTTCCCCGCCTGCCGGCACCGAAAAGACGGGGGTGGTGTAACAGCCGTACAGCACATACCGGCCCTCGGATTCCTCCAGCACCACCGCGCCCCCGTCCAGGGTCACGTTGTCCATCTCGCCCCGGGCCAACTCTTCGGTGCCCTGGATCAGGATCGTTTTTTCGCTCGCCATATCTGTATCCTCCCGGCACAGGGCCGCCGGGCGGCCCGTTTTTTGGAAAGAGGGATGTTCTGGTTTTCAGTATATCCAAGAAACCGGCCCAATGCAAGGCAAAGGGGTTTTCGCCCTTGCATTGGGCACCGGCTGCCTATATAATAAGGACGGCATCCGGGCTGCTGCGGATGACCGGCACCCACTCCGCCCATACTTTTCTGGAGGGAGGCGCACCATGCGCACATTTGTCTGGTTTGTTTATTTCTGGGGATATATGCTCTTTGCCTGGCCGGCGATGCACCGGGGGCTCAAGGCCCTGCGCCGGGGAGATGAGGCCACGGTGGAAGCTCTGGTAAACCGGCATGTGCCCCGGTGGGCCGGCCGGCTGCTGGAGCTGGCCGGTGTACAGGTGACGGTTACCGGCCGGGAGAACATCCCCAAAGGCCGGCCCTGTGTCTTTGTGGCCAACCACCGCAGCTACTATGATATTCCCCTGATGCTGACCCAGCTGGACGGCCCCCACGCCCTGGTGAGCAAAAAGGAAGTGGCGCGCCTGCCCCTGGTGCGCCGCTGGATGGAACTGCTGCACTGCGTGTTTGTGGACCGGGAGGATGCCCGCCAGTCTCTGCGGTGCCTGGCCGAGGCCACCGACCGGGTGAAATCGGGCCATTCGGTGGTGATTTTCCCCGAGGGCACCCGCTACAAGGGACCGGAGGGCGGCATGGGCGAATTCAAGGGCGGCGCTTTCCGCATTGCCACCCGGGCCGGCGCTCCGCTGGTGCCGGTGGCCATCTGTGGCAGCCGGGCCATCCTGGAAGGGGACGGCCATTTCACCATGAAGCCGGGGCGGGTGAGCATCCGCATCCTGCCCCCTGTGGAGACTTCCTCCCTGAGTCGGGAGGAGCTGAAAGCCCTGCCGGCCCAGCTGGAGGAGATGGTGCGCCGCCAGGTAGAGGAGATGGCCGCCGAGGCTGCCGGGAGGAAAGAGTCATGAGCCAGGAGAGGCAGGGTACGCCCCTGGATCGGAGCGAAAACCCCTACCGCCGTTTTTTTACCCGGGACCGAAGCGCCCGGGATCTTTTGCCGGGCGCCGGCAAACAGCCCAGGAGGGAAAGGAAAGAAGAAATGGATACAAGCTGTGTGGATTTCCGCCACGCGCTGAACATCGAGCTGGTGTCGCAGGCGGAAGGATATGTGAAGGTGAGCATGAAGGTGCTGGAGGGATATGTGAATCGGATCGGCAGCCTTCACGGGGGGCTGCTGTACACCCTGGCCGACTCGGCCTGCGGCGCCGCGGTGCTCACCTACGGCCACAAGGCCACCACCCTGAACGGGAATATCGACTACCTGAAACCGGGCATCGGCTGCCAGGAGCTCTTTGCCGAGGCCCGGGTGATCAAGCACGGCAGCCATGTGAGTGTGGTGGACTGCCAGATCCGAAACGAAAAAGAGGAACTGCTGGCCACGGCCCGGCTTTCCTTTTTTGATCTGGGGGAAAAGGCGCAGTTCACCCCGGAGGAAAAATATAAGCGCAAATAAAAAGAGAAAAGAAAGGGACCAACATGAAAGAACTATGGGAGCTGTTCTGGCTGTTTGCCAAAATGGGCAGCGTCACCTTCGGCGGCGGGTACGCCATGCTGCCGATCTTGCAGCGGGAACTGGTGGAAAAGCGGGGCTGGGCCACCAATGAAGAGCTGGCCGACTACTATGCGGTGGGCCAGTGCACCCCCGGCATCATCGCGGTGAACACCTCCACCTTCATCGGGGAAAAGCGCCGGGGCATTGTGGGGGGCATTGTCTCCACTCTGGGCTTTGTGTTCCCTTCCATCATTATCATCTCCCTCATTGCGGCTTTTCTGTCCAACTTTGCCGAGCTGGCGGTGGTGCGCAACGCCTTTGCAGGCATCCAGGCCTGCGTCTGTGTGCTGATCCTAAACGCGGTGGTGAAGCTGATGAAAGGGGCCGTAAAGAGCGCCCCCGCCATCATCATCTATCTGGTGGTGCTGGCCGCCAGCGTATTTTTCGGGCTCTCCCCCATCATCCTGGTGGTGGCGGCCGGCCTGGCCGGAGTGGCGGTTTTCGCTGCGCGGGGTGAACTGAAATGATGATCTATCTTCAGCTCTTTTTCGAGTTCTTCAAAACCGGCCTCTTTGCCATCGGCGGCGGGCTGGCCACCATCCCCTTTTTGAGCGATCTGGCCGACCGCACCGGCTGGTTTGATCATGTGGACCTGCTGAACATGATCGCGGTCAGCGAGAGCACCCCCGGCGCCATCGGGGTGAACATGGCCACCTATGTGGGCTACGAGGTGCGGGGCGTGCCCGGCTGCATCGTGGCCACCCTGGGGCTGGTGGCCCCCTCCATCATTGTGATCCTCATTGTGGCCCGGTTCTTGCGCCGTTTCAGCGAAAACCGCTTTGTCAAAGCCGCCATGTTCGGGCTGCGGGCTGCCAGCGCGGCCCTGATCACCGCCGCCGGCATCTCGGTGGCCGAGGTGACCCTGGTGCACATCGACCAGTGGGGCCAGGGGCTGGCCGCCTTCTTTGACGCAAAGAGCATTCTGCTCTTTGCGGTCCTGCTGGCCGCCACCAATCTGCCCAAACTGAAAAAGATCCACCCCATCGCCTTTATCGCGGTGGCCGGCGTGGTGGGCGTGGTGTTCCGCTTTGCCGGGGCCTGAGCCGATCCTGCGCCGCCAGCTGCGGTTCTGGGGAGCGGTGCAGGGAGTAGGTTTTCGGTATCGGGCTCGCTGGGCAGCCCAGGGGCTGGGCCTCACCGGCTGGGTGCAGAACCTGTCCGACGGCAGCGTACTGATGCAGGTGCAGGGCCTGGAGCAGGATATTGATCGGATGATCCTGCAAATCGAGGCCGGCCGATATGTGCAGATTGAAAATTTTGAGAGCAAATCCCTTCCCCCTGAGCCCCACGAGTACGGGTTTTCCATTCGGGAGGACTGAGCGCAGGTTTTCCACCCAAAAAGGGAGCCGCTGTTGAAAACACAGCAGCTCCCTTTTTGTGATTCATATTTATGGTTCCAGCACCTGGCGCACCACATCGGTGACGGTGCCATCCCGGTATTCGGCCACGGCCACGATCCGATCTCCAAAATGGGGATGGTCCTCGATGCCGCCCAGTTCTTCGCCCAGCTTTTGCAGATCCCGGATATCCACCAGAGGCAGCCCGCTGCCCTCCAGCGCCTGGATCAGGTCGGTGCGGCGGGGATTGATGGCGATACCCCGGTCGGTGACCACCACATCCACCGTCTCGCCGGGAGTGGTCACGGTGGTAACCGCCTTTTTGATGAGACAGCGGGGGCCTTTTTTCATCAGGTCGCTCACCACCACCGAGATCCTGCTGCCTGCCGCCGTGTCGGCGTTGCCCCCGGAGGCGCTCATGATCACCCCATTGGAGCCGGTGATCACGTTCAGGTTGAAGTCGGTGTCCACCTCGAATCCGCCCAGGATCATGATGTCCAGCTGATTCACCACACAGCCCTTGTTTTCCGGGTTGGCGTACTGGCTGGCGCTCATAATCATGTGACGGGGGTCCCTGGCCAGGTTCTGGATGGCCTCGGCATCAAAGCACTGCACATCCCAAAGGGTGCGCAGCAGCCCTTCCTCCAGCATCTTTACAAAATAGCCGTGGATGCCTCCCACTCCAAAGCTGCCCCGGATTCCCTTTTCTAGCATCTTATCCCGCAGCTTGGCGGCCACCGCCAGGCTGATGCCGCCGGCCCCGGTCTGGAAGCTCACCCCTTCCCGCACATAGCCGGCCCGGTCCAGCAGGTCGGTCGCCCTCTGAGCCACCGCCAGACGGGCCGGGTCGGTGGTCACCTTCATGGCGCCGCTTACAATCCCGGCCGGATCTCCGATGGAATCCACCTGGACCACATAGTCCACCAAATCCTCGCTGATCTCCACCGGGCAGCAGGGATACTCCACCAGGTTGTCGGTGACGGCCACCACCCAGTCCGCATGGCGCACGTCCGCATAGCTATAGGAGAGACACCCGCAGGCGTTGGGCCCGTGGCTGCCGTTCATGTTGCCCTGGGCGTCGCAGCTGGGGGCCGCCACAAAGGCGATGTCAATGTGCAGTTCCCCGTTTTCGATGGCGCGGGGCCGGCCGCCGTGGGTGCGCAGGATGGCCGGCTTCTGCAATTTGCCCGCCGAGATGGCCTGTGCCACCGGCCCCGCCCCGAAGGTACTCACCGAGATCTGGGTGATGATGCCGTCCTCCATCAGGGGCACCAGAGGAGCATGGCAGGCAAACAGCCCCGAGGGCGCCAGGTGAATATTCTTTACTCCGGCCCGGGCAATGGCCTCCATCACCAGATTGGTCACCTTGTCTCCGTTGCGCAGATGGTGATGGAAGGAGGCGGTCATCCCGTCCCGCAGGCCGATTTTCTGGAACGCCTCCTCCAGGCTCACCACCTTGCTCTCTCCACGCCTGGCCGCCCGGGGAATCCGGGCCTCAGCCCGGTGACCCGCCTTGCTGGCCTGGGCAAAGGCCCCCGCAAAGGGGCGCACCCGGCCATATCCTTCGATGTATTCGGGAAGTTCCCGGCCCAAACTGTTTTGCAGCATCCTTTTTCCTCCTTTGTATCCTCAAAAGCCCCTCGAAGCGCAGGGCGCTGCGAGGGGCTTTTGAAGGGTAAGAATAGAGAGTGTCATGTCTCGGAGAATGTCATAATCTATGCAGAATTTCCGGCCCCTCAGATGCGGGCCACGCCGTCCTTGATGGCGGCCTCGGCGGCAGCCTTGGCCACCGCGTCCTTCACACGGGGATCAAAGGCCTTGGGCAGGATGTAGTCGGCGCACAGCTCCTCCTCGCTCACCAGACCCGCCAGGGCAT
>CASFKY010000081.1 GCA_949295465.1 uncultured Oscillospiraceae bacterium | reverse complement strand
CCAGATTGCCCTGGAAGGCATAGACCACGATGGGGATGAGGATGCCGAAGGTGCCCCAGGAAGTGCCGGTGGAGAAGCTGAGGAACACCGCGATCACAAAGACGATGGCGGGCAGAAGGTGCAGGTACCCGCTGGCGCTGGCCTTCACGATGGCGCCCACATATTCCCGGGCACCCAGGGAGTCGGTCATGGCCTTCAGGGTCCAGGCAAAGGTGAGGATCATGATGGCAGGCACCATGCTCTTGAAGCCCTCGGGCAGGCAATCCATGCAGGCCTTGAAGTTCAGGACCCGGCGGCAGAGGTAGAACACCACCGTGAACAGGAAGGCAAAGGCCGAGCCGTACACCAGGCCCACAGAAGCGTCGGAGCCGGCAAAGGAATCCACAAAATTCACCCCGTCAAAGAAGCCGCCGGTGTAGATCATGCCGATGACGCAACAGACGATGAGCACCAGGATGGGAGCCACCAGGTCGATGACCCGGCCCTTGGGGTTGGGCGTTTCGCCGGTGCCGTCCCCATAGGGGCGGCCGGCGGTGGTGAACAGGTCCCCGTTCAGCCGGGCGTTGGCCTCATGCAGACCCATGGGGCCGAAGTCGAAGTTGCCCAAGGAGAGGGTCACCAGCATGGTGAGGGTGAGGAAGGCGTAGAAGTTGTAGGGGATGGCCCGCACAAACAGGTCCAGCCCGTTGGCCCCGTCCACAAAGCCGGTGACCGCCGCCGCCCAGGACGAGATGGGGGCGATGATGCAGACCGGCGCGGCGGTGGCGTCGATGATATAGGCCAGCTTGGCCCGGCTCACCCGGTGCCCGTCGGTGACCGGCCGCATGACGCTGCCCACGGTGAGGCAGTTGAAATAGTCGTCGATAAAGATCAGCACTCCCAGGGCCACGGTGGCCAGCTGAGCGCCCACCCGGCTCTTGATGTGGCCTTGGGCCCAGCGGCCGAAGGCAGCCGAGCCGCCCGCCTTGTTCATCAGGCAGACCATGCCGCCCAGCAGCACCAAAAACAGCAGGATGCCCACATTGTAGGGGTCGGCCAGGGCGGTGTTCACCATGCCGTCAATAAAGACGTGCTGGATGGTGCCGGTAAAACTGAAGCCGGAATAGAGCAGGCCCCCGGCCAGAATGCCGATGAACAGCGAGGAATAGACCTCCTTGGTGATGAGGGCCAGCACAATGGCGATGATGGGGGGCACCAGCGCCCAGAAGCTGCAAAAGAAGGGGCTGACATATTCGGCGGCAGCCTCCTCCTCCGCAAAGGCCCCCACCGTCAGCAGACAGGCCGTGAGGGCCAGCACTGCCAGCACCCGGGCCGCCCGGCGCAGGGTATGGTTTGTTTTCATGATTTCCTCCTTGCCGGGGCGGTTTTGCCCCGGACCTTTTGATGTTCCCTTTTCCCCCGGCAGAACCCCCGAAAACGCAAAAGGGCCATGGCCCGCCGCCATGACCCTTGCCGGGGCTTGCAGGGCCCCTTCCGGTTTCGCGACAGCTCTCCACAGGGCCGCAAGACCCTGTGACAGACCGGGGGATCTTCTCCCCGGGTCCGGCTCCTCTGCCGCCAGGCGGCGGCCCGAGTGCCTCGGCGGCGGCCCCTTTGGCCTTTCCCTGGCGCCTGCCATAGGGGGAAAGGTTACTCTTGACGCGCCGCGCCTCTATCCTGCGTAGTTCAGAAATTTTGCTGGGATTATAGCTTTGATTATAGTCTACAGGCCGCAAAAGTCAATGAAACCGGCCCTTTTTTGCCGCAATCTGCCGTTTTTTCTTCCCTTTTGTCTCAGCGGGGCAGCCCTTGCAGGTACTCCTCCAGGGCCCGGGCCATTTTTTGGTGGGTCACCCAGTGGGGATGACCCCAGGGGCCCACCGGGTCCAGCCGCTCGATGCCCGGCAGACGCAGCAGGGAGACCCGGCCATCCCCCGAAGCGGCCTTGTACCGCTCCACCGCTTTTTGAATCTCGGGCAGCAGCCCGAACCCGATGGGCCCCAGAGCGCAGACGATCCAGGGCCGGGGGCCGTTCAGTTGCCGCAGCCGGGCCAAAAAATTCTCGTAATCCCCCTCAAAGGCCTGCCGCTCGGCCTCCGGGTCGGGGGCGTTGTCCACCCCCATGGCGTCGTTGGCCCCCAGGTTCATCACCAGATAATCCAGGGGATGGGCCTCGAAATCCCATCGGGTGAGAGGGGCGCGGCCCTGGTTGTCCTCCTCCACCCGATCGGTGTAGGGGTACAGCTCCCGCATTGCGTACCGCTCCGGCTTGCCCTTGCGCTGGGCCAGGCAGATGCCCGAGATGGAGACCATACTCGCCTCCAGCCCCATGCTGCGGGCAGCCAGCGCCCCGTAGGTGAGCCAGCCGTTCTCCTCGGCCGGATAGTACCCCTGGGGCCGCCCCAGCCCCTCGTTGCCGTAGCCGCAGGTGATGGAATCCCCCACAAACTCGATCCGGCCCCGGGGCGCCTCGGGCTCGGGGGGCAGCAGCTCCCCCTCCATCCAGAACCCCTCCAGCGCCAGGGCAGTGCGCATATTCTCGGTGAGCTTCACCAGCCTCAGCCGCCGGGTCTCAGGCCGGGGGCTGAAATACAGCAGCATGGACCGGCTCTTGTCATCCACCTGAAACCGGCGGCTGAATTCCTGATCCTCCCCCTCCAATACGGCTGCCCAGGGCCAGAGCACCCGATGCTCCCCCAAAGGCCCGTCCGGCTGGCCGGAAAGGCCGCTCTCCGCCCGCAGGCAGGCCACCAGACAGCTGCCCCGAAAACGCATCTCCACCTGGCAGCAGGTCCAGTTCAGGTAGAGCCGGCCTGCATCCTCCTGCCAGAGCACCCGGCCCCGGGTCCTGAGCAGGGGCAGGCAATCTCTCAGCGGCACCCATTCCATCTTTTGCTCCTTTCCGAGGGCCGCAAGGGGCGGCTCTCTGCCGTTCTTCTTCAAGGTCATTGTACGGTGGGCCGCCCCGGCTTGTCAACGCGGGGCTTGACAGAACCGGCATCGGTGCTACAATGGGATTATGGCATATGCCAATAACGAAAGGAGAACCCATGCCCCGCCCCTGTAAACAGCGAAGGATCTGCGCCCTGCCCGGCTGCCGGCGCTTTGGGCCCCGGGAGCCGGCCTCCGATGCCGGCAGCCTGGTGATGACTCTGGATGAATACGAAGCCCTGCGCCTCATTGACCTGGAGGCGCTCTCCCAGGAGGAGTGCGCCGGCCGGATGGGGGTGGCCCGCACCACCGCCCAGGCCATCTACAACAGTGCCCGCCGCAAGCTGGCGAACTGCCTGGTGCACGGCAGAGAATTGCGCATCGAGGGCGGGCATTACTGCCTGTGCGGGGGCGGTCTGCCCGGCTGCCGGGCCTCCCGCTGCCCCCATCCCGGCACCTTTGCGCCTCCCGCTCATACACCCCCCACAGAAAGGAAGCAAACCATGAAGATTGCAGTCACCTATGAAAACGGCGAAATTTTCCAGCATTTTGGCCACACCCAGCAGTTCAAGCTCTACACGGTGGAAAACGGCCAGATCACCGGCAGCCGGGTGGTGGACACCCTGGGCAGCGGCCACGGGGCCCTGGCCGGATTTTTGCAGGGGCTGGGGGTGGACACCCTCCTCTGCGGCGGCATCGGAGGCGGCGCCCGGCAGGCCCTGGCCCAGGCGGGCATCCAGGTCTACGGCGGCGTACAGGGCCGGGCGGACATGGCGGTGAGCGATTTTTTGGCCGGGCGGCTGATTTTCAACCCGGACGAGCTCTGTGACCACCATGGAGAGGGCCACGGGGAGGGCCACCACTGCGGCGAACATGGCTGCGGCGAGCACTCCTGCCAGGGCTGAACCCCGCTTTTTGAGCGCCTTTGGGGCCTGAGGGCCTCAAAGGCGTTTTTTCTTCCCAAAACGCTTTTTTTGGGGGAAGGCCGGCTTGACATCCCGGCCTCTTCCCCGTATGCTCAAATTGAAAAGTTTTTTGGGGGAAATCTCAATATTTTCCCGTCCTGAATCGTATATTCTTATATCCTGTCTTTTTTGTCCGGGGGAGACTGCCATGAAACGATGCCTGCCTCTTTTGCTGCTCTGCCTGTTGTGCGCGGCCCCGCCCCGGGTGCTTGCCCAGGAACCGGCCGCTGCCCTGCCCCTGGAGGTCAGCGGAGAAGGGCAGGCACTCTCTGCGCTCACCGACGGCTCCCGCTCCACCCGGATGACCCTGGAGGCGGGCCAGCGGCTGGAGTTTTCCAGCGAAACGCCTTTGCAGGGGCTTTATCTCATCTGGGAAGAGCCGGCGGTCTGCACCCTGGTGCTGCCGGACGGGAGCCGCCGGGCCCATGACACCGGCTTTCTCCACGACTACCTGGAACTGGAAGGCCTGCGGGAATTTGCCCTGCTGCTGCCGGAAGGCGGGCAGCTCTGTGAGGTTTACGGCTTTGGGGAGGGTGAGCTGCCGGACTGGGTCCAGCTCTGGCAGCCTCCCTGCGATCAGGCCGACCTGCTGCTGATGCCCACCCACGCTGACGACGAGCATCTCTGGTTTGGCGGGGCCATGCCCTACTATGCCGCCGAGCGGGGTCTGGAGGTGCAGGTGGCATACCTGGTCAACCATCAGAATCAGCCGCCCCGCCCCCACGAGCTGCTGGACGGGCTGTGGACGGTGGGGGTGACCCGCTACCCGGTGATCGGGGATTTTGCCGACTACTATGCCGAGAACCTGGAGGCTGCCCTGGCCTTTTATGAGGAAGAGGAAGTGCTGGCCTGGCAGGTGGAGCAGCTGCGCCGGTTCCGGCCTGCGGTGGTGGTGGGCCACGACCTGAACGGAGAGTACGGCCACGGGGCCCACTGCCTGAACGCCCGCTGCCTGTTGCAGGCCGCCGATGCGGCGGCCGACGCAGACCGCTTTGCCGAGAGCGCCCGCCGGTACGGCACCTGGGACCTGCCCAAGCTCTATCTGCATCTCTACCCCCAAAATCCCATCGTGATGGACTGGGAAAACCTCTTTTTGGACAGTTTCGGGGGCAAGAGCGCCCTGGAGGTGGCCCGGGAGGGCTTTGCCTGCCACCAGAGCCAACAGGGGGTGTTCCATGTGACCGGGGCCGGCGGCTGGTATGACTGCCGGCTGTTCGGGCTGGCCCGTACCCGAGTGGGCCCGGACCGGGAAGGGAATGATTTCTTTGAGAATCTGGCCATTCCCAGCCAGCAGCCCAGCCCTTCCCCCTCGCCCTCCCCTTCCCCTTCGCCGTCTCCCTCTCCCCTGCCCTCTGTGCCGCCTCAGGCCCCCGCCCCGCCGGGCAGCAGCCCCTGGCCCTGGGCGGCGGGCGGGCTGATCGCCGTTTTGGCGGCGGCCTTTTTCTTCTGCCGGCGCCGCCGGCCAAAGCCCGACAACAGGAGGATCTACCGTGCCAAATAAATCGGAACCTTCCCCCGGCCGCCGGCCCCTCTCCACCCAGCGGGCATGGCGAGACGAACCAGCCAGGAGGGTTTATCACGCCCCCGCCGGTGCCCGGCAGGCCCGGCCTGCCCCGGAGCGGACCGTCTACCGGGCCCCCGCCCGTCGGCAGCCCCCGCCGCCGACGCCAGAGTCCCCCCGGGCAGCCCATCGGCCTTCTTCCCCGCCGGCCTCTTCCCGGGCAGCCCGGCAGACTTCTGCACCGCCAGCCTCTCCCCGGGCGGCCCGGCAGACTTCTGCCTCGCCGGCCCGCCGTCAGGCTGCCCGGCCCTCTTCTTCCCCTGCCC
>CASFKY010000080.1 GCA_949295465.1 uncultured Oscillospiraceae bacterium | reverse complement strand
CGCCCCCGGCGCCCGGCCCGACCCCCAAAACCCCGACCGCCCCTGACACAGAGCGGCAAAATCCCGCCGCCGCCCCCCAAAAAGTGGGCAAAAACGGCTTGATTTCTTGCTTTTTTTATGCTATAGTAGTATAGCCGCATGGTTTGGGCGCCAAAGTGGGGGCGAGGCCCTCCGCCTTATGATCCAGCGAGTCTTATTGAAAGAGAGAGTATCACAATGTACGCAATTATCGTTACCGGTGGCAAGCAGTACCGCGTCCAGCAGGGCGATGTGGTCTACATCGAAAAGCTGGAGGCCGAGGAGGGCGCCGAAGTGAGCTTCGACACCGTTCTGGCTGTGGGCGAAGAAGGCAGCGTGAAGGTGGGCACCCCCAAGGTTGAGGGCGCCGTGGTTTCGGGCAAAGTCGTCAAGAACGGCAAGGGCAAGAAGCTCAACATCATCACCTACCGTCCCAAGAAGGGCAGCGCCCGCCGCATGGGTCACCGTCAGCCCTACACCAAGGTGGAAATCACCGCGATCAACGCTTAAGGGAGGTACAGCACAATGGCACATAAAAAAGGCGTAGGTTCTACCAAAAACGGCCGTGACTCCGAGTCTAAGCGTCTCGGTGTGAAGCGGGCCGACGGTCAGTTCGTTCTGGCCGGCAACATTCTGGTCCGTCAGCGGGGCACCCACATCCACCCCGGTGAGAACGTGGGCAAGGGCAGCGACGACACCCTCTTTGCTCTGGTGGACGGCAAGGTCCATTTCGAGCGGGTTGGCCGCGACCGCAAGCAGGTCAGCATCAAGCAGTAATCCCTCTTCGAGAAGCTGAAAAGCCGGGCCCCCACGGGCTCGGCTTTTTGCGTAGGCCGGGGAGCTCCCCGCATAAGGAGAAAACAGATGGCAGGCAATTTTGTAGACATCGTCAAGATCTATATCCAGGGCGGCAAGGGCGGCGACGGCAGCGTCAGCTTCCACCGGGAAAAATTCGTGGCGGCGGGCGGCCCCGACGGGGGCGACGGCGGCCGGGGCGGCAGCGTGGTCTTTGTGGCCGACGACAACCTGTCCACCCTGCTGGACTTCCGCTACAAGCACAAGTATGTGGCCAGGGACGGGGAGAAGGGCGGCGCCGCCCGCTGCACCGGCAAAAACGCCCCCGACCTGATCATCCGGGTGCCCCGGGGCACCCTGGTGAAGGACTGCGACACCGGCCTGGTGATGGCCGACATCTCCGGCGACGAGCCGGTGGTGCTGGCCCGGGGCGGCAAGGGGGGCTGGGGCAACGTGCACTTTGCCAGCCCCACCCGCCAGATCCCCAAGTTCGCCAAGCCCGGCCTGCCCGGCGAGAGCCGGTGGGTCTGGCTGGAGCTCAAGCTCATCGCGGACGTGGGGCTCATCGGGTTCCCCAACGTGGGCAAATCCACCCTCATCAGCGCCCTCAGCGCCGCCAAGCCCAAGATCGCCAACTACCACTTCACCACCCTCACCCCGGTGCTGGGCGTGGTGAAGGTGGGCCCTGAGCAGAGCTTTGTGGCCGCCGACATCCCCGGCCTCATCGAGGGGGCCAGCGAGGGCATCGGCCTGGGCCACGATTTCCTGCGCCATGTGGAGCGGTGCCGCCTGCTGCTGCACCTGGTGGACGTGTCCGGCAGCGAAGGGCGGGACCCCAAGGAGGATTTTGAAAAGATCAACCGGGAGCTGGAAAAATTCAGCGCCGACCTGGCCGCCCGGCCCCAGATCGTGCTGGCCAACAAGTGCGACGCGGCCACCCCCGAGCAGATCGAGGAGTTCCGGGCCTTTGTGGAGGGGCAGGGGTACCTGTTCCGCCCCATCTCGGCGGCCACCCGCCAGGGGCTGGACGAATTGCCCGGCCTCATCTGGAACCGGCTTCAGCAGCTGCCCCCGGTGCCCCTCTTCCAGCCCGAGTTCCTGCCCCCCGAGCCCCAGGCCGGGGAGGGCCGGGCCTTCACGGTCACCCATCCCGAGCCCCACGTCTTTGTGGTGGAGGCTCCCTGGCTGGAGCGGATCCTGGCCGGCAGCGACGTGGAGGACTACGAGAGCCTCCAGTACTTCCAGCGGCAGCTGGGGGAGAGCGGCATCCTGGACGAGCTGGTGCGCCAGGGCGTGGAGGAAGAGGACACCATCCGCATCGGGGAGTACGAGTTCGACTATATCTTCTAAACGAAAGGAGCCTTGCCTTTGCAAACCAATGAGACGCCGGTGGATATCCGGGAACAGAGCCCCCTGAGCCTGGCCTTTGTGGGGGACAGCGTCTACGAGCTGCTGGTGCGGGCGCGGCTGGTGAAGTATCACCGGCTGGCCCCGGGCCGGCTGCACGCGGCGGCGGTGCGGTATGTGTCGGCGGTGGGGCAGTTCCGGGCGGTAGCCCTGCTGGAAGAAAAGCTCACCGACGCCGAGAAGGACCAGCTGCGCCGGGGCAAAAATGCCAGCAAGGCCACGGTGGCCAAGCACGCCACCCCCGAGGAGTACCGCTGTTCCACCGGCTTTGAGGCCCTGCTGGGCTGGCTCTACCTCACCGGCCAGACCGACCGGGTGCAGGAGCTGTTCGACTTTATCTGGGAAAACTTCGACCCCGCCGCCCCTGAGCCCTGAACCAAAAAAAGAGCCGTGCCGCCAGCTTGCGCTGTACGGCACGGCTCTTTCTCGGGCCCTTATTTGCAGTTGGTGCTCTTCTTGTTGGAGCTGTTGGAGCTGTTGCTGGAGCTCTGAGAGCCCTGCTGGGTGGACTGGGTGCCCTGAGTAGACTGGGTGGACTGGGTAGACTGGGTGCCCTTCTTGCTGGAAGAGCTGTTCTGGGAATTCTGGGTATTGTTCTTCATGATCGATTCTCTCCTTCCACAGCCCGCGGTGGGCTGTTACCCATAGTCTTTGCCGGGGGAGAGAGAAATATTCAAACCGCAAAGGAAAATTGCGCCATGGAACTGGAGTATTTCACAAGCCGGGAAAAGGCTCTTCTGGGGGAGCGGTACGAGGCCCTGCACACCCCCCTCACCGAGGCCCCGGCCCGGGGCCTCACCCTCAACGGGCTGCGGCCGGGGGCAAGGGCGGCGGTGGAGGGCTGCGGCCTGGCCCTGGCCCCCTCGCCTTTCTGCCGGGAGGGCTATCGCCTCACCGACCCCTCCCAGCGCCCAGGCCTGCACCCCTACCACAAGGCGGGGGTCTACTACCTGCAAGAACCCTCGGCCAGCGCCCCCGCCCCGCTGCTTGGGGTGGAGCCCGGCTGCCGGGTGCTGGATTTGTGCGCCGCGCCGGGGGGCAAGAGCAGCCAGCTGGCCTCGGCCCTCGCGGGCCAGGGCCTCTTGGTGAGCAACGAGTACGACCCGGCCCGGGCGGCGGTGCTGCGGGGCAATCTGGAGCGGATGGGCGTGCCCAACGCCCTGGTGCTGAACGAAACCCCCGACCATATTGCCCGCGCCCTGCCCGGATTTTTTGACCGGGTATTGGTGGACGCCCCCTGTTCCGGCGAGGGGATGTTCCGCAAGGAGCCCCAGGCCATGGCCCAGCACAACCCCGGCCTGGTGGCCCAGTGCGCCCGGCGGGGGGCCGAGATATTGGAGGCGGCGGCCCGGTGTCTGGCCCCGGGGAGCAGGCTGGTCTATTCCACCTGCACCTTCGCCCCCGAGGAGGACGAGGGCCAGATCGGCCGCTTCCTCAGCCTCCACCCGGAGTTCCGGCTGGAGGACTGTGGCGTTTCCTTCGGCAGCCCGGGGGAGCAAAACCGCCTGTGCGGCTATGAGGCCGATGCTTCTCTCATGCGGCGGATCTGGCCGGGGCAGGGGGGCGAGGGCCACTTCATGGCCTGCCTCTCCAAAAGCCCCGACGCCCCCGCCGGGGCGCGGCCCGGCAAGGGCCGCCCCAAGCGGGAAAAGCCAGCCAGGACCCCGCCCCTCTGGGCCGAGTTTGCCGGGCGGTATTTTCCCTTCCTCGAAAAGGCCCGGGTGCTGGAGGCCGGCGGCCGGCTCTACATCCTGCCCCCGGCCCTGCCCGCCGAGGCGCTGGCCGGCGGGCTGCATGTGATCCGGGCGGGGGTGCTGGCGGGCAGCCTGTCCAAGGGCCGCTTTGAGCCGGACCACCACCTCTTTATGGTGTGGGGGGCCCGGTGCCAGAACCGGGAGGAGCTGACCCTGGACGACGAGCGCACCGCCGCCTTTTTGCGGGGGGAGGAGATCGAGGCCAAAACCGCCGCGGCCGGCTACTGCGGGGTGCTGGTGGATGGCTTTGCCCTGGGTTTTGGCAAGGTGAGCGGGGGAAAGGTGAAAAATCACCTGCCCAAGGCCCTGCGAAATTTGAAATAACGCCCGAAGTGTGCTAAAATTATAAAGTTAAGCGTGCCTTGGGCACCGAGCGTATAACACAGCCCGATTCCGGGTATTTTAATAGGAGGAGTAATCTCATGTCTGGACACAGCAAATGGAACAACATCAAGCGGAAGAAGGAAAAGACCGACGGCCAGAAGGCCAAGATCTTCACCAAGGTGGGCCGTGAGATCAGCGTGGCCGTGCGGGAAGGCGGCGGCGACCCCAACTCCAACGGCAAACTGCGGGACCTGATCGCCAAGGCCAAGAGCCTGAACGTGCCCAACGACAACATCCAGCGGATCATCAAGCGGGCCGAGGGCGGCGAGAAAGAGGACTATGAGTCCATCACCTACGAGGGCTACGGCCCCGGCGGCATCGCCATGATGGTGGAGACCCTCACCGACAACCGCAACCGCACCGCGGCCAACCTCCGCCACTACTTTGACAAGTTCGGCGGCAACCTGGGCAACATGGGCTGCGTGGGCTTCCTCTTCACCCAGAAGGGCATCATCCTGCTGGACGCCGAGGACAAGGACCCGGACCAGATGATGGAGGACTGCCTGGACGCGGGCGCCGAGGACTTTGAGGTGGGGGACGACGTGGCCCGCGTGACCACCGCCCCCGAGGATTTCAGCGCCGTGCGCCAGGCCCTGGAGGACAAGGGCTACGACTTCATTTCCGCCGAGGTGGAGATGGTGCCCTCCACCACCAGCCCCCTCACCGACCCGGACCAGATGGCCCAGATGGCCAAGCTGCTGGACGCCATGGACGAGGACGACGACGTGCAGAACGTCTGGCACAACCTGGAGAACGAGGAAGATCTGGATCGGTAACCATCCCAGCCGGCAGCACAAGAGGTCATGATGAAGCTTTGTCCCCACTGTTTATCCCCGCTGGAGGGCCAGCGGGACCACTGCCCGTTCTGCGGCAAGAGCCTGGCGAACCGCAACCCGGCGGGCACCCTGGCCTTTGCCAGCCTGCTGGGGGGGCGGTATATCCTGGGCCGCTTTGTGCAGGCGGACGGGGAGGGCGTGACCTATGAGGGGGCCGACAACACCACCGGCCAGCGGGTGATGATCCGGGAATACCTGCCCGTCACCCTGGCCCAGGGCCGGGTGGAGGGCCGGCTGGAGCCCAAGCCCGGCCGGGAGGTACTGTTCAAGACCAATCGGATGGATTTCGCCGATCTCTACCGCACCCTGGCCCGCATCACTCCGGCCACCGGCCTGGTGACGGTGCTGGACGTGGTGGAGGAGAACGACACGGTCTACGCCGTCACCGAGGTGTGCAAGGGCCAGACCCTGGAGCGATACCTGGAAAGCCGCAAGAGCCCCTTAAGCCCGGCCGAGGCCCGCAGCCTGATGCAGCCGGTGCTGGAGGGGGTGGCCGCCCTCCACAAGGAGGGGCTGGTGCACCGGGGCATCTCCCCCGAGACCATCTTCATCCTCCAGGGGGGCAAGGCCTGCCTGGGGGGCTACGCCACCCTGGGGCTGCGCACCCGGGGCAGCGAGTTGAAGGAAAAACTCTTTGAGGGCTATTCGGCCCCCGAGCAGTACGCTCCCGAGCAGTTTGCGGGGCGGTATACCGACGTGTACGCCCTGGCGGCGGTGTTCTACCGCATCCTCACCGGCACGGCGCCCCTTCCGGCGCCCCAGCGGTTGGTGCGGGACAGCATGCCCACCGCCCGGGAGATGGAGCGGGATGTGCCCGGGTACCTGTCGGCGGTGCTGAGCCGGGCCATGCGGCTGGCTCCCGCCGAGCGGGTGCAGAACGTGCCCGAGCTGATGGGGGTGCTTGCCTCCCAGAACGCCGCCAATGTGATGCTGGACCGGGAGGAGCGGGCCGAGACCGGCCCCCGCCGCAAGGGCAGGGGACAGCCCCAGTACGCCCTGCTCATGACGGTGCTGGTGCTCATCTGCATCCTGTTGATGGTGCTGTGCTGGATCTTTTTGCAGCGGGGCGGCGTCAGCCAGGAGCAGCCCTCCGGCGGCGGCCCGGCCAGCAGCACCGTCCAGAGCGAGGTGTATGTGCCCAACCTGGTGGGCCGCAGCTATGAGGAAGTGAACAGCGACCCGGAGATCGCCTCCCATTTCCGCTTTTATGTGGTGGAACATCGGTACGACTCGGACACCCAGCCGGGGGATATCCTGGAGCAGAACCCGGCGGCGGGCCAGCCGGTGAACGAGAACGCCCTCATCAGCCTGGTGATCAGCCAGGGCCCCCACCTGGTGGAGATGCCCTATATCCTGGGCTTCACCAAGGAGAACGCCGAGGCCGAGCTGAACAGCCGGGGCATCGCATTCAGCATGCTCACCCTGGCCAACGACGGCAGCTATGTGTCCGGCTGTGTGGCCGACGTGGACGTGGCCGCCGGCACCGAGATCGACGTGGGCAAGGTGATCGTCAACGTGTATATCGCCGACGACCGCAACCAGGAGATCATCGGCAACCAGCCCACCCCCACCCCCGAAGAATGAGATTCCGAATACAAGGCAGCGCCCCTTTGCCCGCAAGGCAAGGGGGCGCTGTTTTTTGCCTGGGGCAGGACAGGCCAGGACCACCCGGGAAACAGGCACAGAAAAAGCCCGGAGCCAGAAGCTCCGGGCTTTTAGGGCAGAGATTAGTCGCTCACGTAGGGCATCAGGGCCACGTGACGGGCGCGCTTGATGGCCACGGTCAGCTCGCGCTGATGGAAAGCGCAGGTGCCGGTGACGCGGCGGGGAATGATCTTGGCCCGCTCGCTCACATACTTGCGCAGACGGGGCACGTCCTTGTAATCGATGTGCTCGATATGATCCATGCAGAAGCTGCAAACCTTGCGGCGGCCGCGGTGCATGGGACGGCCGGGACGGCCGCCTTCAGTTCTGTCAAAAGCCATGACTGATAGTTACCTCCTTGTTCGATTTTGTCAGAAGGGCAGATCCTCGTTGTCGTCGATCACAGCGAAATCCTCATTGGACCCGCTGGAGAAACTGGGGGCAGGCTGCTGGGCAGCGGCCCCGCGGGAGGAATAGCCCTGGCCAGAGTGAGCCTGATAAGAAGCGCCGCCGCCCTCGCCGTTGTTGGAAGACTTGGAGCCGGCAAAGTTCACGTTGTCGGCCACGATCTCCACGGCGGTGCGGTTGTTGCCGTTCTTGTCCTGGTACTGCCGGGTCTGGATGCTGCCGCTGATGGCGATCAGGGAGCCTTTCTGGAAATACCGGCAGACAAACTCGGCCTGCTGACGCCAGGCCACCACATCCAGGAAATCGGCCTGGCGCTGTTCGCCCTGGCGGACGAAGTTGCGGTCGCAGGCGATGCGGAAGGTGGTCACGCTGGTGCCCTGAGGCGTGGTGCGAAGTTCCGGGTCGGCCACCAGCCGGCCCATGATGGCAACAACATTCAGCATAAAAAATCCCTCTTTCCAAGCTCATGGCCCCCAAAGGGGCCCGTGTGCGGTGCCAAAAGCTTATTCAGCCTCGGCCACGATCAAAGAGCGCAGAACGCCGTCGGTGATCTTGTACACACGATCCAGCTCAGCGGGGAAGTCGGGAGCGGACTGGAACTTGATCACAGTGTAAATGCCCTCGGCCTCGTCGTTGATGGGATAAGCAAGACGGCGCTTGCCCCACTCGTCGACAGAATCGATGGTACCATTGGCCTCGATCAGGGACTTGAACTTGCCGATCAGAGCGGCAGAAGCCTCCTCATCCAGGGTAGCTGTGGTAATCAGCATGGTTTCGTATTTAGCCATTCTCTGTACACCTCCTTTTGGACATATGGCCCCTGTTACGGGGCAAGGATATCTTTCGGGACGAAAGACAACTTATTATACCAATCGGCGCGGCCTTTGTCAAGGGTTTGTCCCCCTTTTCAAAGGCCGCGCCGAAGGTCTTTTGGGTCGGCCGCCCGCCGGGCGGCATGGCCGGTCAGCTCTGCCCCGCCTTTGCGGGCCTGCCCTTACAGGGTGGCGGCCAGCTCTTTCAGATAGGCCCGGAACTCCCGGCCGATCTCCGGGTGGCGCAGGGCGGTCTCCACCTGGGCCTGCATCACGCCCAGCTTGTTGCCCATGTCGTACCGCTTGCCGGTGAAATCCACCCCGGTGATGCCCTTGGTGCGGGCATATTCGGCCATGGCGTCGGTGAGCTGGATCTCCCCGCCGGCGCCGGGCTTGGTCTTTTCCAAAAGGGGATAGATCTCGGGGGTGAGCAGGCAGCGGCCCAGGATGCTGAACAGGCTGAACTCCTGGCCGGGGGCCGGCTTCTCGATCATGTCGTCGATGAGATAGTGGTTGTCGGCAATGTGGGTGGTCTTCATGGAGGAATACTTCACGATGGCCTCCCGGCTCACCTCCTTGATGCCCACGCAGGGCCGGCCATACTGCTCATAGGCACGGCAGAGCTGGGCGGCGCAGGGGTCCTCACCCATGATCACGTCATCCCCGTACATCACCACAAAGGGGTCGTTGCCGGTGAAGGGGCGGGCCATCAGCACCGCGTGGCCCAGGCCCAGGGTCTGCTTCTGGCGCACAAAGAAAATATTGGCCAGACCCGCAATGCCCAGACACTCCTCCAGGGCCTTTTCCTTGCCGGGCTTGGCCAGGGCGGCCTCCAGCTCGGGGGCCCGGTCAAAGTGGTCCTCAATGATGCTCTTGCCCCGGCCCAGGATGATCAGGATCTCGGTGATGCCCGAGCGCACCGCCTCCTCCACGATATACTGGATGGCGGGCTTGTCCACGATGGGCAGCATCTCTTTGGGCATGGCCTTGGTGGCGGGCAGCACACGGGTGCCCAGCCCGGCGGCGGGGATGACGGCTTTGGTCACTTTCATATCTGATTGACTTCCTTTCGCAGGGTTTGATCCCTTTTTCTCATGGTTCGGCGGCGGCAAAGCCGCAGGTTCTGCCTTGTGTCAGACCCCCATCAGGGCATACAGGGCGGTGAGGTTGGGTCCCAGCAGCAGGGCCACCAGCCCGTCCAGCCCCACCACCAGCAGGATGAAGAGGACAACGCCCTTCCAGCTCACCCCGCCGCTGCGGCGCAGCGCCTCGGCGCGGCCCTGGCCCTGGGGCAGCGCCGCGCTGATCTGGCGGATCTTGCGGGCGGCGTCCTGCCGGTAGAGGTAGTGGGCAAAAAAGCCCCGCACAAACATCACCGCCCAGGTGAGCCAGCTGCACAGGCTGGCCGCCGAGTAGAGGGCGTCCGGGTTGAGGGCCGCCGCCACCGGGCTGCCGGTGACCTGCAGCATCAAAAGCAGGAAGGGGGCGTTCAGCGCAAAGAAGATGGCCGAAAAAATCAGGCCCCACCGCCACATCTTGCGGTAGAAAAAGTAGATGGGCCCGAAAAAGAAGGCGCTCAGGTTCATGGCGATGCGCCGGCCGGTCTGCTTCATGCGGCCGAACACCGTCAGGTAGATGGCCGAGGACCGGCCCAGAAAAGCCTCCCAGTCCGGGATGGGGATGTCGTCCAGGGTGGCGGTGCCGAAGGCCTCCCGGTAAGCCTGGGAGGCACTCTGGCGCCCGTAGCTGTCCCGGTAGGCCTGGCGGGGGTCGGCCTGTTCGGGGGGGCGTCCCTCCCCGGCCAGGGGGGTGCCGCAGGTGGGGCAGAAGTTGCTGTTTCCCGGGCACTGGGCCCCGCACACCGGGCAGGGGAAGGTGCGGGCCGCCTGGGCGCTCTGCTCCTCCTCGGGGGTGGGTTCCCAGACAAAGTCCGGGCTGTGTAGCGCCTCGAACTGGCAGTGCCCCGCCTTCTGGTAGCACTCCCGGTGATAGGGCGCGCCGCACTCGGGGCAGACCACAATGTCGTCCCCCTCGGCAAAGGGCTTGCCGCACACCGGGCATTTATAACCGATAAAACTGAACATTTCGTCCTCCGAAATCTCGATAGTAAAACAACCATATTATACCGCACTGTGAAACAAAAAGAAAGCAATCCGCCCCATTTGTCCATAAAATCTTTACATTTTGGGGCGATTTTCCTCCCAAAATCCGCTGCCCTGCCCGCAGCCGAAGGCCCGCCTGCCGGCCCGAGAGCGGCCGGGGCGCGCCGGAAGGGGCGATTTGCCGACCTGCCGCGCCAAAAGATATTTACAATCCCCTTAAAAGACGGTATAATAACAATATGTGTCTATCCTTTACGGATGTTTAGAAAGGTAAGTTTTGTATGATCACGATCGACGAGTTGAAATCCAAGCTGGGCGGCTATAAGGTCGCCGTGGATGACCTGAAGGATGCCCTGGCCATCGAGGCCAGCCAGAAGCGGGTGATGGAGCTGGAGCACAAGATGACTCTGCCCGGCTTTTACGACGACGCCGAGGCCAGCCAGAAGGTTTTTGCGGAGATGAGCGATCTGAAGGGCAAGCTGGAGCGGTTCGAAAAGCTGCGCCAGTCCTACGAGGACGCCGAGACCCTGCTGCAGATGCTGGAGGAGGAGAACGACCCCGAGCTGCTGGGCGAGGGGGAGGAGGCCGTGGCTCAGGTGGAGAAGCTGGTGGAGGAGCTGCAGCTCATCACCATGCTCTCGGGGGAGTACGACCACAACAACGCCATCCTCACCTTCCACGCGGGCACCGGCGGCACCGAAGCCCAGGACTGGGCCCAGATGCTCTTCCGGATGTACACCCGCTGGGGGGAGGCCCACGGCTACAAGGTGTCCACCCTGGATTATCTGGACGGGGACGAGGCCGGCCTGAAGAGCGCCTCCATCATGGTGGAGGGCCCCAACGCCTACGGCATGCTCAAGAGCGAGAACGGGGTGCACCGGTTGGTGCGCATCAGCCCCTTTGACGCCAACAGCCGCCGGCAGACCAGCTTTGCCAGCCTGGAAGTGATGCCCGAGCTGGACGATTCCATCCATGTGGACATCCGCCCCGAGGACATTGAGATGCAGGTGTACCGCTCCTCGGGCGCGGGCGGCCAGCACATCAACAAGACCTCCTCGGCGGTGCGCCTGATCCACAAGCCCACCGGCATCGTGGTGAGCTGCCAGACCGAGCGCAGCCAGTTCCAGAACCGGGACACTGCCATGAAGATGCTGGAGGCCAAGCTGTTCCAGATCGCCCAGCAGCAGCACATGGACAAGATCAGCGACATCAAGGGCGTGCAGAACGAGATCGCCTGGGGCCACCAGATCCGCAGCTATGTGTTCATGCCCTACACCCTGGTGAAGGACCACCGCACCGGCTACGAGAGCGGCAACGTCCAGGCCGTGATGGACGGCGATCTGGACGGGTTCATCTTCGCCTACCTGAAGGCCGCCAGCCGGGGCGAATTGCAGGAAGTGTAACCCCGGGCCCGGAATCATACAAAATACCCATACAACACAAGAGGACCTTTGCCAGAAGGCAAGGGTCCTCTTTTTTGTCTTATCTGCCCGCCTTCATCAGGCCCAGGGCGTCCTTTTTGCTGCCGGCGATCACCAGGTGTTCGCCCTCGGCAAAGCGGTGGTCCGGCTGGGTCATGGGCTGCACCCCGCTGCCCACCCGGAACCCGATGATGTTCAGCCCGTACTTCTGGCGCACCCCCACCTGGGCCACGGTGCGGCCCACCCACTCCTCGGGGGCGGCGATCTCCACCACCGCGTACTCGGGGGTCAGTTCCACATACTCAAAGGCGCCCCGGGCGCTGAACCGCACCGCCGCCCGGGTGGCCATGTCCAGCTCCGAGTGGATCACCTCGTCGGCCCCGATCATTTTCAGAAACTTCATCTGCCGCTCCCGCTCGGCGTGGGCCACCACATACCGGGCCCCCAGCTCTTTCAGGCTGCAAGTCACCTCCAGCGAAGTCTGGAAGTCATCCCGCACGCAGACAAAGCAGACGTCGAAGTTGCGCACCCCCAGCGCCCGCAGCACCTCCTCGTCCTGGCAGTCGCCCACCTTGGCGGCGGTGACCACGTCGGCCAGGTCGTCCACCTTCTCCTCGTCCTTGTCGATGACCATCACCTCGTTGCCCAGCTCGCTGAGCTTCCGGGCCAGATGCCGCCCGAAGCTGCCCAGCCCGATGATGAGAAAAGATTTCATGGCAGTTCCTCCTGTTTGGGGCCCTTCAGCCCAGGATGATCTTCTCGGTGACGTTGCGCAGCTTGGCCCGGCTGCCTCGGCGGGTAACCGCCATGGCCACCGACAGGCTGCCCACCCGCCCCGCGTACATTAAGAATATCAGCACCAGCCGGGAGAGGGCCGGCAGGGTGGGGGTGAGGCTCAGGGAGAGCCCCACTGTGCTGATGGCGGACACCGACTCAAAGAGGGCGGCTTTCAGCTCCACCCCCTGGCAGCAGAGCACGAAGGCCCCCAGCAAAAACAGCGCCCCGTGGAGGGCGGCGGCGGGGCAGGCGGCCTTGAGCACGTCCTCCTCCAGCCTCCGGCCGCAGATCTCCATCTCCCGGCTGCGGCGCACCCGCACCAGCACCGACAACGCCAGCACCACAAAGGTGGTCACCTTGAGGCCGCCGCCGGTGGAGCCCGGCCCCGCCCCGATGAACATGAGCAGGATGGTGAGCAGGCTGCCCGCCTCGCTCAGGGCCCCCAGGTCTACCGTGTTGAAGCCGGCGGTGCGGGGAGTCACCGACTGGAACAGGGCCGCCAGCACCTGCCCGGCAGGGGAGAGGTGGGCAAAGGCCCCGTCCTTTTCCAGGAAATAAAAGGCCGCCGCCCCGCCCAGGGTGAGGGCCAGGGTGGCCGAGAGCATGATGCGGGTGTGCAGCCGCCAGCGCCGCCAGTGCAGCCCCTTTTCGGCCAGGTCGTTCCAGACAAAAAAGCCGATGCCCCCCGCCAGGATCAGCCCCATCACGGTCAGGTTCACCACCCAGTCCTCCCCAAAGGCGGTGAGGGAGGAGTAGGGGCTCTGCCGGCCCATCAGATCAAAACCGGCGTTGCAGAAGGCGGATACCGAGTGGAACACCCCGTACCACAGCCCGGTGGCAAGCCCGAACCGGGGGCAGAACCGGCTGGCCAGCAGCAGGGCCCCGGCCCCCTCGATGAGGGCGGTGCCGATGAGCACCCGGCGGGTGAAGCGGACGATGCCGCCCAGCTGCCACACCCCCACCGATTCCATCAGCAGGGCCCGCTGGGCCAGCCCGATGCGGCGTCCCAGGGCCATCCAGAACAGGATGGCCACCATCATGAACCCCAGACCGCCCACCTGGATGAGGGCCAGGATCACCCCCTGCCCGAAGAGGGTGAAGGTGGTGAAGGTGTCGCACACCACCAGCCCGGTGACGCAGGTGGCCGAGGTGGAGATGAAGAGGGCGTCAAAAAAGGAGATGCCCTGCCGGGTGGCAAAGGGCAGGCAGAGCAGCAGCGCCCCCGCCAGGATCACCAGCGCGAACCCGGCGGACAGGATTTGCAGGGAATTGAGCTTATATTTCATACACATTCTCCGGGGGCAGCGGCCCCTCTCTGGTTATACCGCAAATCGGGCCCAAAAGGGGAATCAAAAGGGTTACAAAGCGGCGGCCTTTGCCGCGCCCAAAACAAAACCCGATGGCCGGCGCTGGCGCAAGACATCGGGTCTCTTTTTTCGCTGCTATTCTACCATGCCCGGCGGGGGCTGTCAAACGGGGGGAGGGAGAAAAAGAAGGGAAAAAGAGTCCTTTAAATGGGACAAGTTGTGTGATATCCTGAAAACAGAAAAAATATCGGCGATGATCTGGCTGTTTTGAGAGAAAAAAGAAAGGAGAAAAGGTGGAAGAGAAGATTTGGCTGGCCCACAAAGCCGGGGATGGGCGGCAGCAGACCGTCCGGGAGCACCTGGAAAACACGGCTCGGTTGGCCGCCCGGTTTGCCTCCTCTTTTGGGGGGGAAGGTCAGGCGGAGCTGGCTGCCCTGAGCCATGATCTGGGCAAATATTCCCGGGAATTTCAGCGGCGGTTGGCGGGCTCGCCCCAGAAGGTGGACCACTCCACCGCGGGAGCTTTTGAGTGCTTCAGCCGGCATCAGCCCCTGGCGGCCTTTGCGGTGGCAGGCCACCACGGGGGACTGCCGGACGGAGGCGGCCGGGGCGATGGGGAAGAAGCCGGTACTCTGATGGCGCGCCTGCGCCGGGCCAAGGCGGGGAAACTGCCGGACTGCGGCGCCTGGAAAGAGGAGATCCGGCTTCCCGATCCGCCCGTCCCGGACTTTGCCAGAGAACAGGGGGCAGGGATGTTCTACACCCGGATGCTCTATTCCTGCCTGGTGGATGCGGATTATCAGGACACCGAATCGTTTATGGACCCGGACGCTCTGCCCCGGGGAGGCAGCGAGGAGATTGAGGCGCTGGAGGCAAAGCTGGAAAAGTATACCCGGGACTGGTTTCCCCCAAAAGGCAACCTGAACCGCCTGCGGTGCCAGGCCCTGGACGCCTGCCACCGGGTAGGCCGGACCCAAAGCCCAGGGCTGTTTACCCTCACCCTGCCCACCGGCGGCGGCAAGACGGTGGCCTCCCTGGCCTTTGCGCTGGCCCAGGCCCGGGCCTGGGGGCTGAAAAGGGTGATCTATGTGATCCCCTACACCTCAGTCATCGAGCAGACGGCCCGGGTCTTTCGGGAGATTCTGGGCAGCGGGGCGGTGCTGGAACACCATTCCGGCGTCTTGTACGACCTGGAGGGGGAAGCGGACCCGGAACAAATGCGTCTGGCCCGGGCCACCGAAACCTGGGATGCGCCGGTGGTGGTGACCACTGCGGTTCAGTTCTTTGAATCTCTCTATTCCAACCGGCCCTCCCAATGCCGCAAGCTGCACAATATTGCCTCCAGCGCGGTGATTTTTGATGAGGCCCAGACTTTGCCGGTTCCCAGTCTGCGCCCCTGTGTCTGGGCCATTGCCCAGCTGGTGGCCCATTATCGGGTCAGCGCGGTGCTGTGTACCGCCACCCAGCCGGCTCTGGGCCCCCTGCTGGAGGAATTCCTGCCCGGCCATCCTGCCCGGGAACTTTGCCCCGAGGGTCTGTTCCGGGCCCCGGAGTTCCAGCGGGTCCGCTTCTGCCGGGCCGGGGCGCTGAGCAGGGAGGAGCTGGCCGCCCGCTTGGCCCGGCTGCCGCAGGTGCTCTGTATCGTCAACAGCCGCCGGGCTGCCCGGCAGACGTATGAGAGCCTGCGGGAGGCTGACCCCCGGGGCGAGGGGCTGTTTCATCTTTCCACGCTCTTGTACCCGGCCCATCGCCAGGCCCTCTTGGCTGAGATCCGAGAACGGCTGCAAAAAGGCCTGACCTGCCGGGTGATCTCCACCTCTCTGATTGAGGCCGGGGTGGACCTGGACTTCCCGGCGATTTTCCGGGAGGAAGCCGGGCTGGATTCCATACTGCAAGCGGCAGGCCGCTGCAACCGGGAGGGCCGCCGCCCGACCGAAGAGAGTCTGGTCACCCTTTTCCGGGGGCAGGAGCCGACCTTGCCCCTGCTGGCCATGCCCATCGCCGCCGGTCAGGCAGTGATGGCAAAGTACGAGGATTTCACTTCTCCCCAGGCGGTGCAGGCCTATTTCCGGGAACTGCTGAGCCTGAAAGGCCAGGAAGCCCTGGATCAGGCGGGGATCCTGCCCCGGATGCAGCGGGAGCTTTTCCCGTTTGCCGAGACGGCCCGGAAATTTCACATGATCGACAGCACTGCCCGCACCGTCTATATCCCCCAGGCGGAGGGAGAGGAGCTGGCAGAGAGGCTGCGGGCGGGGGAGCGCAGCCGGGAGCTGTTCCGCCGTTTGGGCCGGTACGGGGTATCGGTGTACCAGAACCATTTTGATGTCCTGGAAAGGGCGGGAGCACTGGAATTGCTGGAGGACCAAAGCGCCCTGCTGCGGGATCTCTCCCTCTATTCCCCCGAGACCGGCCTTGCCCTGGAGGCGGAATCCGGCCAGGCGCTGTTTTTGTAAAAAGGGCGCGGGGACGAAGGAAAAACCTTCGTCCCCGCCAAACGCCATTTTGTTTTTTCTCATATTTCAATCCACACGGCCAAACCGTGACGTGTCTATTATAAAAGAGATCCGATGCTTTGGCAAGAATGAAAAATAATATTCATGAGTAAAAATAAAATAAAATCTATTGACATGGACGTTATGCCATGCTAATCTGAAATCAAAAGATCAAATTTTGAACAGAAAGGAGTGCTTCTATGTCGATTCAGGTGGAAGTGTGGGGCGATATGGCCTGTTTCACCCGCCCGGAGATGAAGGTGGAGCGGGTGAGCTATGATGTGATGACTCCCTCGGCCGCCCGGGGGCTGATCGAGGCCATTTATTGGCATCCGGGCCTGCGGTGGGTCATCGATCGCATCCGGGTCTGCGCCCCCATCCGCTTTTCCAATCTGCGGCGCAACGAGGTAAAGGCCACAGTCAACGCCCGGGCAGCCCGTACTGTGATGGAGCGGGGCAGGGGAGAACTGTATTTGTCTGCGCCCCAGGAGATCCAGCAGCGGGCCACTCTGCTTTTGCGGGATGTGCGCTATGTGATCGAGGCCCATTTTGAACTCACCGATCGGGCCGCCCCGGGGGATAACCCGGGCAAATTCCAGGACATCATGCTCAGAAGACTGAAAAAGGGGCAGTTTTACCACCAGCCCTGTTTTGGGTGCCGGGAATTTCCCGCCCGGTTTGCGCTCTGCCAGGCGCCGCCGCCCTGCCCTCCTGAGCTGGCAGGGGAGCGGGATCTGGGCTGGATGCTGTATGATCTGGATTACAGCGACCCGGACAATATCCGGCCGCTCTTTTTCCGTGCCCGGCTGCAAGACGGGGTCCTTACCGTGCCGGGCCGCTTCAGCGGGGAGGTGATCGGATGATACTGCAGGCGCTGGCCGAGTATTATGAGAGCCTCCGGGCACAAGGCAAGATCGATCCTCCGGGCTGGGCCCAGGTAAAGGTGAGCTGCGGGCTGCGCATAGACGGACAGGGCCGCCTGTTGCAGGTCATCGATCTGCGCACCCCGCAGCCCCGGGGAAAAAAGACGGTACTGGCCCCTCAGCTGATCCGCCTGCCGGCCCCTGTCAAGCGGTCCAGCGGAATTTCTCCCAACTTTCTGTGGGACAATGCCGCCTATCTGCTGGGGATAGGCGGCAAGGGGGATGCCCGGCGGGCCAGGGACTGTTTTGAGGCATGCGGGGATTTCCACCGCCGCCTGCTGCAAGATGTGGATTCTTCGGCCGCCCGGGCGCTGCTGGCTTTTTTTGAAACCTGGGACCCGGACAGGGCGCGGGAACATCCGGCCCTCGGTCAGGAGGAAGAAGAGCTTCTCATCGGCGCAAATCTGGTGTTTCGGTTGGAAGATCAGGAGTATTTGCAGGAGGACCCCTCTCTCCAGGAGGCCTGGGAACAGGCCTGGTCCGGCCGGGAAGAGGACCAGGGCCCCGAGGGGGTCTGCCTGATCACCGGCCGCAGAGGGCCGATCCAAAGCGTGCATCCTGCTGTAAAGAATGTGGCGGGCGCCCAGCCCAGCGGCGCGGCGCTGGTGTCCTTCAACGCTCCGGCGTTCTGTTCCTATGGCAAGGAGCAGAACCTGAACGCCCCCACCGGCAAATACGGGGCCTTTGCCTATACCTCGGCCTTAAATCATCTTCTGGCCGATCGGGAGCATGTGGCGCGCCTGGGCGATTCCTCGGTGGTGTGCTGGGCCCGGGGCGGCGAGATCGGGTACACCGCTCTCTTTGAGGGGATGCTGTGCGGCACCGACACTCCCTATACCGAGGCGGAATTGCAGCGGATGGCGCTGGCGCTGTGCCGGGGCGAATCGGTGGAGTTTGATCAGGCCCTGCTGGACCCGGATACGGATTTTTATGTGCTGGGCATTTCTCCCAACTCGGCGCGGCTGTCAGTGCGGTTTTTCCTGCACAACACCTTCGGTCGGTTCTTGCAAAATCTTCAGGCTCACCAGGCCAGACTGGAGATCGCCCGTCCCTCCTGGGACAAACGGGAGAACCTGAACGTCTGGTCCCTTCTCAACGAAACGGTCAATCAGAACAGCCGGGAAAAAGCCCCCTCTCCCGATCTGGCGGGAGAATTGATGCGGGCCATTCTGGAAAACACCCCCTACCCGGCAACTCTGTTAAACGGCGCCGAGCTGCGCATCCGGGCCGAGCGGCAGATCACCCGGGGCCGGGCTGCCATCCTGAAAGCCTATTACACCAAACTCACCGAACAGCGCGGGCAGGAAATGCCCGATATTCCAAAGGAGGTGCTCACTGTGTCTCTCAATCCCCAAAGCGAGCAGATCCCCTATACGCTGGGGCGTCTGTTCTCAGTGCTGGAAGCCATACAGGCCAGCGCAAACCCTGGCATCAACGCCACCATCCGGGACCGATATTTCAATTCCGCCTGTGCCACGCCGGCACTGGTTTTCCCCACTCTCATCAAGCTGGCCCAGAAACACCTGAAAAAAATAGACGGCGGCTTGCAGGCCTATTTTGACCGCCAGCTCACCGGGCTGCTGGCCGGGATGGGGCAGCAGTTCCCGGACCGGCTCAGCCTGCCCCAGCAGGGGGCCTTCCAGCTGGGCTATTATCAGCAGAATTTGGTACGGTATCAGAAAAAGGAGGAGAAAAATCATGCGTGAGCCCATTCAAAACCGCTACGAATTTGTGATTCTGTTCGATGTGGAAAACGGCAATCCCAACGGTGACCCGGATGCCGGCAACATGCCCCGGGTAGACCCGGAAACCGGCCTTGGCATCGTCACCGATGTCTGCCTCAAGCGCAAGATCCGCAACTATGTGGAGATGGTCAAGGAAGACGCCCCCGGATACCGCATCTATGTGAAGGACGGCGTGCCCCTGAACCGCAGCGATGCCGAGGCCTACAAGGCTCTGGAGGTGGATGAAAAAACCGTCAAGGAAAAAAAGAAGACGGACCCGGGCCTGGACAGACGCATTCGGGATTGGATGTGCGCCAATTTTTACGACATTCGCACGTTTGGCGCAGTGATGACTACCTTTGTCAAGGCGGCATTGAACTGCGGGCAGGTGCGGGGGCCGGTCCAGCTGGACTTTGCCCGCAGTGTGGAGCCGGTAATGCCCCAGGAGGTCACCATCACCCGTGTGGCCATCACCACCGAGGCGGACGCGGAGAAAAAGGGCACCGAGATGGGCCGCAAATACATCATTCCCTACGGGCTGTATCGCTGCGAGGGATTTGTGTCGGCCAACCTGGCCCGGAAAACCACCGGCTTTTCTCAGGAAGACCTGGAACTGCTGTGGCAGGCCATCCTGAACATGTTTGAAAATGACCGTTCTGCTGCCCGGGGCAAGATGGCGGTGCGCCGGCTCATTGTGTTCCGCCACGACAGCGAGCTGGGGTGCGCTCCGGCCTGGAAACTCTTTGAGGCGGTCAAGATCGCCCGAAAGGACTCGGAATCCAATCTGCCCGCCCGCTCGTTTGAGGAGTATGCGGTCACGGTGGATACAGACAGCCTGCCCGCAGGGGTTACCTGCCGGCAGATGGGGTGATGTTCCGGGAAGAGGAGCTGCTGGCGCTTTCCGGCCTGCAGCATTTCGCATTTTGCCGGAGGCAGTGGGCCCTCATCCACATTGAAAATCAGTGGAGAGAGAATCTGCGCACGGTGGAGGGCAGTTTGCTCCACACCCGGGCCCACGATGAAGCCCTGCGGGAAAAGCGGGGAGACCTTCTCATTCTGCGGGGCTTGCCGGTTGTTTCCCGCACTCTCGGCATCTCAGGCCAGTGTGATGTGGTGGAGTTCCGGGCAGACCCGGCGGGCGTCCGCTTGCAGGGAGAAGAAGGGCTGTGGCACCCTTTCCCGGTGGAATACAAAAGGGGAATGCCCAAAGCTCACGACGCGGATTTGCTCCAGCTTTGTGCCCAGGCCCTCTGTCTGGAGGAAATGCTCTGCTGTCACATAGAGGAAGGAGCTCTGTTTTACGGCGAGCCCCGCCGCCGCACGCCGGTAGTCTTTACGGAGGAACTGCGAAATCAGGTGCGCCGCATGCTGGCAGAGATGCACCGGCTGTACCGGCGGGGATATACCCCGGTAGTCCGAAGAAGCAGGGCCTGCAATGCCTGTTCCCTGAAAGAGGTGTGTCTGCCCGGGCTGCCGGGCAAACGCAGCGTAAAGGAATATCTGGCCGCGGCCATGGAGGAAGAACCATGAGGCAACTGCTGAATACCCTCTTTGTAACCAGCGAGGACATCTATCTTTCTCTGGACGGAGAAAACGTAGTGGCCAGCCGGGGCGGGCAGCAGGTGGCCCGCTACCCTTTGCACACGCTGGAAGGAATTCTCTCCTTTTCCTATTCCGGGGCTTCGGTGGGGCTGATGGGCGCCTGTGCCCGAAAGAGCATATCCCTGGCATTCTGCACTCCAGGCGGCAGATTTCAAGCTCGCATCTGCGGCGAAGGGGGCGGAAATGTGCTGCTGCGCCGGGCCCAGTACCGGGCAGCGGATGATCCGCTCCAAAGCTGCCGGATTGCCCGGCAAATGGTATTCGGCAAGCTGTACAATGCCCGCCAAAGTCTGGACAGGGCCCGGCGGGATCATGGCCTTCGGCTGGATATCCAGCGCCTGCAGCGGGCTGCCGGCCAATTGAAAGAGGCGTTGCCCCAGGTGGAAGGGGAAACGGATCTGGACAGCTTGCGGGGAATCGAGGGCGCCATGGCCACCGTATACTTCGGAGTCTTTGAGGAGTTGATCCTGACGGACCGGGAGTTCTTTCGATTTGAAGGTCGAAATCGTCGGCCTCCCTTGGACCCGGTCAATGCAATGCTCTCTTTCGGCTATAGCCTGCTGGCCAACGACTGCGCAGCCGCTTTGGAAAGCGTGGGACTGGATTCTTATGTGGGATTTCTCCATCGGGACCGGCCGGGCAGGACTTCTCTGGCTCTGGATTTGATGGAGGAGCTGCGTCCCTGCATGGTAGACCGCTTTGTGCTGACCATGGTCAATAAGCGGATTTTGACACAGCAGCAATTTGAATTTCGGCCCGGCGGTGCGGTGTTTTTAAATGAGAAGGGGAGAAGAACCTTTTTGCAGCACTGGCAGGAGAAAAAGCGGGAAGCACTGGTACATCCTTATTTGCAGGAAAAGATGGCATGGGGGCTGATTCCTTATATCCAGGCTTTGTTGTTGTCCCGCTATCTTCGGGGCGAGTTGGAGGAATACCCGCCTTTTTTGTGGAGGTGAGGCAAATGCTGGTGTTGATCACCTATGATGTGAACACAGAAGATGTAGCTGGCCGAAAAAGACTGCGAAAAATCGCCAAGGAGTGTGTCAATTATGGACAGCGGGTGCAATGCTCTGTCTTTGAATGTCTTTTGAGCCCGGCGCAGTGCAAGATGTTACAGGCAAAATTGCGGCAGTTGATGGATCCAGAAAAGGACAGCCTGCGATTTTACTATCTGGGCAGTCGCTACGAAAGCAAAATAGAGCATTTCGGATGTAAGGCGGCATACCTGCCTGAGGAGCCGATGATTTTGTAAGAAAGTGATGGTGAGTCAGGCGAATCCTGAGCAAGCAGAAAAAACAGGGGGGATTCGCGCGTAGCAGGAAAGAGTAAAGAAAGAATGAGATTTGCGCAAAGGAGAGGAGGTGCCGGCTAAAAGGCATATTATAAAAAACAGAGATATAGATTTTGTATGATTGAGCAAAAATGTACAGATATTTTTGTGCGCTTTTGCTGTCGCTCCCCGCGAGGGGAGCGTGGGTTGAAATCTCCAGGTCAAGCTGGGTGGGGTTGGTGTAAACTGTCGCTCCCCGCGAGGGGAGCGTGGGTTGAAATAACAAGACGAATGAAAGCAGAGGCAGAAACGCTTTTGTCGCTCCCCGCGAGGGGAGCGTGGGTTGAAATATATGGGTCACCTCCTTGTCGGTCAAAAGCAGAGCTGTCGCTCCCCGCGAGGGGAGCGTGGGTTGAAATATGGTCTACGACGCCGCTCTGCCTAGGGGCTGCGTCGGAACCCGGGTGGGGAGGGTGGGGTGGAAATGGCTATGCGAGTGCGAAGTGTCG
>CASFKY010000079.1 GCA_949295465.1 uncultured Oscillospiraceae bacterium | reverse complement strand
ATATCCAGGGGAGCATAGCTGTGGTTCATACCGCGTTCCGCGTATTGCAAGCCCGTGTCGATCGTGCCCAGGATCCCGCCCGCAATGGTTTCCGGCACACTCAGCACGCTGGCCCCTATCCCTTGTAAAAGGCCATCGTCGGCAAAGTCCCGCCGTTCCTGTTGGGCTTGCAGATCCCTTCGTTCATTTTCCTGCATCTGAAGATATCGGATCATCTCTTCCAGGTCCTTCCCCCGGATTCCGTGGACGCCGAGCGACTTGCGGTAGCTGCTGCGCAGCAGCTGGTTCTGAAAGATGTCCTCATTGTCCGCCTCCAGCGTGTGGTCCAGCTCATACTCCACCCGGCTCAGATTCTTGATAACCTGTCGATCCTCGGGGGAAAGGTCATCCAGCATGGCGCCGTAATCTTTCTGCCAGTTTTCTTTCAGCGTCTGCTTTGCCTGCTTTTTCTGCTCTTGCTCCCGGTCCTGTTCTTCCAGCTTGGCCCGGAACGCCTGGGCGTCCTGCTCGGCCTCCTGCCAACTTTTTCCCTTCCAAAAAGAGTTGAGGCGCACGGATGATATTCGGCTTTCCCGATTTATATCCATAATATTGCTGCCCAGCTGTTTGACGGCATTCCCCACCACATTCAGGAACCCTTCGCCGTTCTGCTGAGGATGAGCGGTGAGAGCCGTCTTGGGGCGGGCTGCCTGGCTTTGGGCCGTCTGCCCGGCTTGCTGCGCCGCCCGCTGCCCTGCCGGCCGGCTTTGGGCCGCAGACAGCTCAGGCGCATAGGTGCGATCCGGTTTGGCGTCCTCCTGCGCCATTGTGCGCCACTGGCTCTCCACCATCTTCATGCTGTTTACCAGGCTGTACGCCGCATCCAGCCCCACCCTGCCCTCCAGCAGGTCCGACTTCAGCTTTTGTTTGGCCTGGCTCACAATTTTTTCCGCCTGCTGGCGCTGCATCCCGATGTTCCGGTCCATCCGCTGTTCCTCCTTTTTCACCCCAGATAGGCCATCAGGCTGGCCAGGCTGCTGTTGTAGGCCTTGCGGTCGGCGGCCTGGTCCTGCTGAAGCTGGTCGTAGGCCTGGGCCAGCAGGGTGTTGTACTCCCGCTCGGCCTCGGCCTTGCCGGTCTGGTAGGTGTTCAGCAGGCTGGCCAGGTTCTGGGCCCGGCCGGTCTCGATGTTGTTGCGGCTGTTGCCGTAGTTGTTCAGCAGGCCGGCGGCGGTGGTCTCACTGAGGCCCCCGGTGATGCCCTGGGCGCTGAGCAGCTGGGGCAGGGTGCGCTGGGCCTGCATCCGGGCCAGATACGCCTCCTGAAGGCTGCGGTCGGCGTCCTGGTTCACCTGGCCCTTGCCGAAGTTGTAGGCTTCCAGCAGGCTGTCCAGCTGGGAGTCCCGGTTCTGGGCGTAGAGCTTCTGGGTGTTGTCATAGGCGGCCTGGCGGGCGGCCAGGCTCTCGTTTAGGCTCTGCTGGAGGGCGCTCTTGAGGCTGGAAATGATGCCGCTGTAGTCGGGGGCCGCATATCCGCCCCCGCCGCCCCCCGAGGAGGAGGAAGAGGACTTTTTGGAGGAGCCGCTCAGCCCCAGGGACTGGGCCGTGACGGCCCGGGCTTCGGGCAGCTCGTTCATGGTGTCCTCCAGGGTGTGCAGGTTGGCGGCATTGCCCCGGTTGGGGAACTTGTTCAGCTTCTGCATCTCGTTCATGATGTCGTCGCTGGTGGTGATGGGTTTCAGACTGGTGTTTGCCATGGCTCATTCTCCTTTCCCGTCGTCGGCTGCCCCGTCGCCGGCCGCTTCCAGCCCGGCCTGGGCTACCTCCAGGGCCTTCTGCAAAAAGGCCGGGCAGGGGGCCCCCATGGTCACCGCGTTTTCGGCGATGCTGCCCAGCTCGGTGACCACATACCAGCACAGCACCAGGGGCGCCAGCAAAAAGTGATAGGCAAAGGGCAGGCTCACCCCCGGCAGATGGGCCGTCACCAGCCCCAGCAGGGCGTCCAACACCAGGGCCGCGAACACCACAAACAGCATGCCGCCCTTGTGCCACAGCCCCTCCCGGGCCTTGCCGCTGCTCCACTGGCCGGCCTTGGCCGCCGCCAGGGTGCCGGTGAGATAGTCGGCCCCCATGCAGCCCACCCACAGGATCACCAGCCAGCCCATCCAGCCGAACACCGCCGAGATCGCCCCCGCGAGGCCCGTCAGGGCCAGCTTGATATTCCGCAACGTATCTTCCATCTCATTCCCCTCCTTTTGCCTCAAGGCCCCACAGCCCGGCCAGCGCCTTCAGAAAAGCCGCCTGGGCCGGGCTGGCCCCTTCGATGGTGATGGATTTTGCCGGCTGCGCGGCCTCGCCCTCGCCGCCGGTTTCGGGCTTGTCCTCGCCGGTGCCGTCCTCTTCGGGGGCTTCGGGGGCCACCCCCTCCACCCCCAGGCCCAGGGCCTCGGCCCGGGCCACCACCTGCTTGCGGTCGCCCAGGCTCGCCGGCCCGATCAGGATGCAATCCCCCTGGTGGGTATAGCCAAGGCCCAGGCTCCCGGCCAGGGCGGCCAGGGTGTTTCGGTCGCCCTGGCTCACCGGGCCGATCTTGTAGGTATCAAAACTCAGGTCCATCTCGCTTTCTCCTTTCACTTCCGAAACAAAGTCCCGGTACACATGGTTGAGGTCCACCCGGCCCCCGATGCCCGGCAGGCTGCCGCTGCTGGTATACTGGTGGATGTCCCGGGGGATGGCGGTGTCGCAATTGGCCCGGTAGTCGGCCAGCCAGATGCTGTCGCAGGCGGCCCGGATGGCGTCCAAATCCACCCCGGCAAACCAGGCGGTGTAGCTGTAGTAGCCGGTTTTGTAGCCGCTGTGGGCCCGGAGGTAGCCCAGAAAGGCCAGGGCGCAGGGGGTGCGCTGGGCCGCCGGGATGCTGTTATCCTCCTGGTCAAAGTAGAGGGGCAGGGCCAGCTCCCGCCCGGCCAGCACCTCCAGGCAGGCCCGGGCCTCGGCCTCGGCGTCGGCGGGGGTGGCGGCGTAGCTGTACCAGTAGGCCCCCGCCGGCAGCCCGATGGAGGCGGCCCCGACGTAGTTTTCCTCGAAGTTTTTGTCTTTCTGGCTGGTCAGCCGGCCATAGCCTGCCCGCAGGATCACCCCGTACAGGCCGGCAGTTTTGAGGGCGGGCCAGTCGATGCGGCCCTGATGGACCGAAATGTCCGCCGCAAGAGCGCAGAATGCCATATACTCCTCCTTGATCTTTTTGATTTTGCGTTCCGATTGGTCGAACAATTGTTATTTTCTGGCGATACATACTGCACCAAAAGAACCAAATTGCCATCCGGCTGATTGAACGATCACAATTGTAACG
>CASFKY010000078.1 GCA_949295465.1 uncultured Oscillospiraceae bacterium | reverse complement strand
TGTTTTTCCGGCCCCGGCCGGTGAACGATAGATGTCAGCGGGGCCCAGGCCCCCGAGACTCAATGCCAATGCATAGGAGGGTTTGCAGATGAGAGTATTGTTTCAACTGTTGGGCGCAGCCGCTGCGGTGGCTGTAGCAGGCGTCAGCGCCGTTGTTCTGGCCAAGAAGGCTGCCAAAAAGAGCCCGGTCCAGGTGACGGTGGATCTGGCAGAGGACGCTGAAACCGACAAGGAAACCGCTGCCAAGACCGCCGCTGCCTACGAGGCCGGCGTGGCAGCCGGCAAGGCCCATGCCGAGGCCATCAAGAAGGCTGCCGAGGCCGAAGCCGCCGAGGCTGCTGCCGATGAGGCACAGGATGCCGAAACCGAACAGCCGGGGCCGGAACCTGACCAGGAGCCTGCTGCTGGTGCAGAAGAGGAAGAAGAAAATTAACGCCATGGGGCGCACCGGGAAACCGGTGCGCCCCTTTTCGCTGTCCGGGCTGTGCAGATCGCCGGGAATCGGGAGGAAAAACCGGGCAGAAAGCGGCCACATTGCTACTTTACAACTCTAGCGTGATAAAGTATAATAGGCCCATACGCTAGGAAAGAATCAGAGAACGAGAAGAAAGGGAACTGCTGCCATGGAATTTGAACTTTCCCTGTTGCAGCCCAAGGAACGGGCCTCCTTTGGGCTGCGTGCCCTCTACGAAGCGGCGGGCTGCCGCAAGTACCACATGGGCCAGTTTGAGGAATACGCCCTGTATCAGGAAAACCAGAACTTCCTGGCTTCCCGGCAGGTGATCACCTTCACCGACCTGGACGGGCGTCTGCTGGCCCTCAAGCCGGACGTGACCCTCTCCATTGCCAAGAGCGCCCAGCCGGGCCCCGGCGAGACCCGGCGGTATTATTACAGCGAAAATGTCTACCGGCCCTCGGCCGAGAGCCATACCTTTAAAGAGATCGCCCAGATGGGCCTGGAATACATCGGACGGGTGGGCCAGCCCGAGACCGGCGAGGCGGTGGGGCTGGCGGCCCGGTCCCTGACCCTGCTGGCCGAGACCATGGGCCAGGCCTGGCAGATGGAGCTGGGTCACATGGGATACCTGTCGGGGCTGCTGGACGATCTGAAGGTGCCGGCCAGCGCCCGGCAGGGGATTCTGGCCCGGCTCCGGGCCAAAAACCGCCACGAGCTGCGGACCGCCGCCCTGGCCGCCGGCCTGGGGGACAAGGGAGCCGAGGCACTGGACGAACTGCTGGCCCTGTCAGGCCCGGCGCCGGATGTGCTGGACCGGGCCGAAGCCGGCTGCCGGAACCAGGCCATGGAAGAGGCGGTGGCCCAGCTGCGGGCCCTGGAAGCCCAGCTGGCCGCAGAGGGCCAGGGGGTTCAGATTGACCTGAGCCTGTCGGGAGAGATGGAGTACTACAACGGCCTGATCTTCCAGGGCTACCTGCGGGGGGCGCCCCGGCCGGTGCTGAAGGGAGGCCGGTACGACCTGCTGGCCCAAAAGTTTACCCCCGGTGCCGGGGCCATCGGCTTTGCGGTCTACCTGGATGAGCTGGACCGGCTGACGGCCCCGCCGCCCCCGGTCCAGACCACCGGCTCCGGGCTGCTGAATGTGGCCCTGCCCAAGGGCCGTCTGGGCGACAAGGTCTACAACCTGCTGGCCGAGGGAGGCTGCATCACCCCCGAGGACTACAACGCCTCCCGGAAACTGGTGGTGGAGGACAAAGCCGCCGGGGTCCGGTGCTTCCTGGTGAAGCCCAGCGATGTGGCCATCTATGTGGAACACGGCGCCGCCGATGTGGGGATTGTGGGCAAGGATATTCTCTCGGAGGCCGAGGCCGACGTCTATGAGCTGCTGGATACCGGCCTGGGCCGGTGCCGGATGTGCGTGGCCGCCCCGGCAGGGTACCAGGATGACCCCGGCCGCCCTTTGCGGGTGGCCACCAAGTTCCCCCGGATTGCCAAAGAATACTATGCGTCCCTGGGCCGGGACATTGAGATCATCAAGCTCAACGGCTCCATCGAGCTGGCCCCCATCCTGGGGCTGTCGGATGTGATTGTGGATATTGTG
>CASFKY010000077.1 GCA_949295465.1 uncultured Oscillospiraceae bacterium | reverse complement strand
GGGCACCAGGCCAGAGGAGATGAGCACCAGACCAGTGAGGGTCAGGACCACAAAGGTGTCGATAAAGACGCCCAGAATGGCCACGGCGCCCTGATCCTGGGGCTGCTTGACCTTGGCCAGGGCATGGGCATGGGGGGTGGAGCCCAGGCCCGCCTCGTTGGAGAAGAGGCCCCGGGCCACGCCGAACCGCATGGCCTGCTGGACCGTGACGCCCGCCACACCGCCGGCCATGGCCTGGGGGTCAAAGGCCAGAACAAAGATCTGGGCAAAGGTACCGGGCAGGGCTTTGGCGTTCATGATGAGGATGGCCACACAGCCCACGATGTAGAAAGCCGCCATGATGGGGACCATCTTTTCGGTGACCGAAGCGATCCGCTGGACGCCGCCCAGGAAGATGAAGGCGGCGATGGCCGCCACGATGACGCCCACCAGCAGCCGGTTGAGGCCGAAGGCGTTGGCGAAGGCATCGCCGATGGAGTTGGACTGGACCATGTTGCCCATAAAGCCCAGGGCCAGAATGATAAGTACCGAGAAGATGGTGGCCAGGATGCGGCCGAACCGTCCCTTGAAGGCCGCCCGGATGTAGTAGGCCGGGCCGCCGGTGACATGGCCGTTTTCCACCGTTTTATAGTGCTGGGCCAGCACGGCCTCGGCGTAGATGGTGGCCATGCCGAAGAAGGCCGACACCCACACCCAGAACAGGGCGCCGGGGCCGCCGCTGACCACGGCGGTGGCGCAGCCGGTGATGTTGCCGGTGCCCACCTGGGCGGCGATGGCGGTGGTCAGTGCCTGGAAGGAGCTCATGCCGTCATGGCCGGCCTTTTTGCCCCGCAGGGTAAAGCCGCCGAACACCCGGCGGAAGCCCTCGCCAAAGCGGCGCAGCTGTACGCCCCGCAGCCGGATGGTGAAAAAAATGCCGGTGCCTACCAGCAGAAACAGCAGCAGATAATTCCACAGAATGTTGCTGGCCTGCTCCACCAGCGCAGTAAAAAATTCCATAATTTCCCCCTCAAATTTCTTACAATCCAAAACTTTTCCCCTGCCGGCCGCCCGGCAGACAACGTACTAACTATACTATGCTTTTGGAATAAAGTCAAGTGTATTTATATGGCGTACAGTTTGGGGTAAACGAAAACGGCCGGGAAATCCCGGCCGTCTGTCAATGGTTTGTTGTTACCGCACGGTGACCCCGTGGATGTATTTTCGGTCCAGGCCGTAGCGCACCGCGGCCCCCAGCACCACCCAGGTAAGAAAGACCTCGATGGGCAGCATGACGGTGTTTTTCACCAGGCCGCTGGTGAGGTAATAGAAATACCCCTTGCCGTAGAGCATGGCCTTCCAGACACTGCCCAGCAGCACGTTGCTGCCGTAGTTGATGATGAGCCGCAGCAGGATGATCCGCCACAGGGTGGGCTTGCGGCGGTAGAGCATCATCCCGTAGAGCAGTCCCGACAGAATGGCGGTGAGAAGGTACCCGGGAAAATAGGGTTCCCCGAAGCTGGAGATGAGGAACCCCACCGAGTCGATGACCGCCCCGGCCATCATGCCCACCAGGGGGCCGTAGCACATACAGCCCAGGGAGACCACCAGAAAGCTGAAATAAATCTTCAGGCTGGGGCCCAGCAGAAA
>CASFKY010000076.1 GCA_949295465.1 uncultured Oscillospiraceae bacterium | reverse complement strand
CATAAAACAGCCCCTTAAGGGGCACGCCATGAGTCAGCAATGCAGTTGGCCGACCCATTCGCGGCCCCTTCAGGGGCGTTGTCTGTATTATGCCCTTCCAGGGCTTTCTCAAGCCCCCGGCTTTGCCGGGGGTCCTGACTTATCGGGTGTGAATGTCCAGCTGGGGGAAGGGGATCTCGATGTGATGGGCGTCAAAGGCCTTTTTGACCCCCTCGTTCAGGTCGTAGAAGAGGGTCCAGTAGTTTTCGGCCCGGCACCACACCCGCAGGGTGAACTCCAGGCAGCTGTCCTTCTGGGCGCTCATCCGGGCCAGGGGAGCGTCCGGCGCCTCGGGGCCGGTGAGAGCCATGGGGTGGGCCGCCACCACGTCCAGAATGATCTGCTTGACCTGGTCGATGTCGCTGTCGTAGGAGGCGGAGAAGGTCATATCCACCCGGCGGATCCCCTCGGAGGAGTAGTTCACCACTGCCGCGTTGGTGAGGTTGCCGTTGGGCAGGGTGATGGTCTTGTTGTCCACAGTGGAGAGGACGGTGTAAAAAACCGTGATGGCCTTGACCGTGCCGGAGTAGCCGCTGGCCTCCACATAGTCCCCCACCTTGAAGGGCTTGAAGAAGAGCAGCATCAGCCCGCCGGCAAAGTTGCCCAGCGCCCCCTGCAAGGCGAGGCCCAGGGCCACGCTGCAGCTGGCCAGCATGGTGACAAAGCCGGTGGTGGGAATATCCAGAATCCCCACCAGGCACAGCGCCAGCAGGATGTACAGGACGATGCGCAGAAAACTGCGCAAAAAGGACTGAAGCCCTGCGTCCAGCTTGTGGAAGGAGGAACCCTTCTCCAGCCGGCGCATCAGCCAGCGGATCAGCCGCAGCCCCACCACCAGCACGAGGAGGGCATAGAGGAGCTTGAGGCCAAAATTGGTGCCGTTGGTGTACAAGAATGTGAGAAATGTTTCCATTTTAGACAATCCTTTCCCAAAAGAGTCGGTCCACGACAAGTATATCATCTCCTGGCAGAAAAGGCAAAAGCGCGGCTTTGCGTTGCGAATTCGGGTCAGTTCGTCTATAATACAGACAAGGAAAAATGCCGGGCCAAAGGGAGACAAACTCCGCCCCGGCGATAGAAAGGAGCGTTCCTATGCGGGTTTTTAAGGGGCAGGCAGTGTCCGGCGGGTATGCGCTGGGCAAGATCAAGCGGATTGACCACGGCATCGGCAATGTGAGCCGCACCGTGCAGGGCCCTCTGCGGGAGCGGGCGCTCTTTGATGCGGCGGTGGTCATCGCCAAAAACGAGCTGGAAGAACTGGAAGAGCGGGCCACCGGCGAGGAAAAGGACATCCTGCTGTTCCAGCGGGTGCTGCTGGACGACGAGGTACTGGTAAAGGCGGTGGGCGACTTTATCCTCTCGGGCACCGGCAGCGCCGAGGCGGTGGAGCGGGCCAGCGAGATCTTTGCCCGCCGGCTCCAGCAGGTGGACGACAGCTATATCGCCGACCGGGCCACCGATGTGCTGGATGTCTGCCGCCGGGTGGTCTCCATCCTGGACGGCAAGCCCCGGGAGCGGCTGCATCTCACCGAGCCCATGATCCTGGCCAGCGAGACCCTCTACCCCACCGACATCTTCTCGGCGGGCAGCGGGATGATCCTGGGCATTGTGACCGTGGAGGGCAGCGCCCAGAGCCATGCGGCCCTGGTGGCCCAGACTCTGGGTATCCCGGCCCTCATCAAGGTGGACAGCGATTTTCTGGAAAACTGCGACGGGATGCAGGCGGCCCTGGACGGGGTGCAGGGGGAGCTGATCCTGGAGCCGGACGAGGCCTGTCAGGCCCGCATTCTGGAGCAGAAGAACGCCAGCAGCCGCCACACCGCCGACTGGGAGGCCCTGCTGCATGCCCCCTGCCGCACTGCGGACGGGGTGCCCTTCCGGCTGCTGGGCAATTGCAGCGGCCCCGACGATATTGAGGCGGCGGTGGCCTGCGGCGCCCAGGAGGTGGGGCTGCTGCGCACCGAGTTTGCCCTGGCGGGCAGCCGCATTCCCCCCGAAGAGGAGCAGTTCTATTTCTATGTGAGCTGCCTGGCCGCCGCGGGGGGCAGGCCGGTGACCATCCGCACCTATGACATCGGGGCCGACAAGTTTTCGGATGGGGTCAGCCTCAAGCCCGGGCCCAACCCGGCCCTGGGGCTGCGGGGGCTGCGGCTCTGCCTCCAGCGGCAGGACATTTTTATGCCCCAGATCTATGCCCTTTTGCGGGCGGGGGCCCGGGGAGAATTGCGGGTGATGTTCCCCATGGTGGGGGACGTGAGCGAGTGGGACGAGGCCATGGAACTGGTGGACGCCGCCCGGGAAAACCTGCGCAAGCGGTCGGTGGCCTTTAAGGAGGACCTGACCTTCGGCTGCATGATCGAGGTGCCGGGGGCGGCCCTCACCGCCCGGGAGCTGGCCGCCCATGGATGCCAGTTCTTCAGCATCGGCACCAACGACCTGGCCCAGTACACCTGCGCCGCCGATCGGATGGACCCGGCGGTGGAGAAATATTTCCGCACCGACAGCCTGGGGGTGGACCGTCTGGTCCAGATGACGGTGGACGCCGCCCGGGAGGCCAAGATCCCGGTCTGCGTCTGCGGGCTGGCCGCGGGCCAGCCCCGCATGGCCGAGCACTATCTGCGGCTGGGGGTGGACCGTCTGTCCATGGCCTCCCAGTGCCTGATGGATGTGAAAAAGCATCTGCTCAAGGCCGACCTGCACCACCCGGAAAAACTGTCCACCGGGCGGCGGCGCTGAGGTCTCGGGGCAATACCATATGTATCGGCAAAGGAGGCGTTCTATGCGGCAAAAGCAAAGGCCCGGGCACAAAAAGCTGCGGGCCCTGTGCCTTTGCGCGGCATTCGCATTGCTGGCGGGCTGCGCCTCCTCGGCCGGGCCGGGGGGATCGGTCGGGGCGTCGGCTCCGGCCCAGAGCGGGGAGGAGGCGGAAACGGCCCCCTACCAGGCGCCCCCCTTTGCGGACAGCCCCTTTGAGGAGGGGGCCGCTCAGGACTGCGGGGCCGCCCGGCTGGATCTGAGCCACACGGCCCAGGGCTACCTTGCCGCCGAGAGCCAGAGCAACCAGGCGGTGGTGCTGCTGGTGAGCATGGGAGAGAGCCAGTACAAGTACTGGCTGCCCCAGGACGGCTCGCCGGTATCGGTGCCCCTGAACATGGGGGACGGCAGCTACCAGCTGCGGGTGATGGAGAACATCTCCGGCAGCACCTATGCCGAGACCTGGGCCCAGGAAGTGCCGGTGGAGCTGGCGGATGAGTTCCAGCCCTACCTGCGGCCCAGCCAGATGGTGGCCTATACCCGGGATTCGGCCTGTGTGGCCCTGGCCGGGCAGCTGGCCCGGGACTGCGGGGATTCCACCCAGCTGGCGGCGGCGGTGTACGGGTATCTGGTGGACCACATCTCCTACGACCAGCCCAAGGCCGATACGGTGCAGAGCGGCTACCTGCCCGACCCGGACGAGACCCTGGCCGCCGGCAAGGGGATCTGTTTTGACTATGCGGCCCTGGCGGCGGCCATGCTCCGAAGCCAGGGGGTGCCCACCCGGCTGATCACCGGCTATGTGGCGCCGGACGGGATCTACCACGCCTGGAACCAGATCTATATCCGGGACGAGGGGTGGATCACGGTGGAGATCCGGGCAAACCCGGGCCAATGGCAGCGGGTGGACATCACCTTTGCGGCCAGCGGCGCCTCCGCCCAATATCTGGCCGACGACGCCAACTACACCGATCGGTATGTTTACTAGCAAGGCCGCCCGGCGGCAAGGAGAGAGATCATGGCACAAACAAAACTGAAGGCCCGGGGGGTGAGCCTCCTCTGCGAGGAGCTGGCCATGCTGCTGGCCGGGGGCGCGGGGGGCGCCGAGGCCCTGGACCTGCTGTCCCGGGACGCCGGCGGCCTGATGGGCCAGGTGCTGAGCCGGGCCGCAAAGGCGGCGGACGAGGGGCGGGACCTGGCGGGTGCCCTGGCCGATACGGGTGCCCTGCCCGACTATGCCTGCCGGCTGCTGGAGGCGGGCCAGGGCGCCGGCCGCACCCAGGAGACCCTGGAGGCCCTGGCCGAATACTACGACAAGCAGGACGCCCTGGCCGTCCGGCTGAAAAACGCGCTGATCTACCCGGTGGCGCTGCTGCTCTTCATGTGCCTGATCCTGCTGGTGCTGGTGCGGGGAGTGCTGCCGGTGTTCGAGGGAGTCTACGACAGCCTGTCCGGCAGCCTGGCGGCCTCCTCCTATGGGTATATCACCGTTGCCGGCGGGGTGGGCTGGGCGGCCCTTGTCCTGGTGGGGCTGTTCTGTCTGGCTCTGCTGGCCGGGGCGGGGGCGTCTCGGGTGGAGGCTCTGCGCCCTGGTCTGGGCCGCCTGCTGGAAAAACTGCCCGGCACCGGCCCGGCCCTGCGCCAGCTGGCCCTGGCCCGGTGTGTGGGGGCCCTGCGCGCCCTTCTGGCCAGCGGCCTGCGGGAGGATGACGCCCTGCGGCAGGCCCGCCCGCTGTGCGGCCACAGCGCCCTGGCCAAAACCCTGGAAGTCTGTCAGCAGGAGATGGACGAGGGGGAGAGCCTGGCCCAGACCTTTTATGCCCACCGGGTGCTTTCGCCCCTGTATGGCCGGATGCTGCTCAGCGGCAGCCGGGCCGGCCGGCTGGAGGAGACCCTCGGCCGGCTGGCAGAGGTGTCGGCCCGGGACGCGGAGGAGAAGATCTACGCCCTGGTGGATGGGGCCGAGCCCCTGCTCACCGGTTTTCTGACCCTGTCGGTGGGGGCAGTGCTCCTCTCGGTGATGCTGCCTCTGGCGGGCATCCTGACGGCCATGGGATGAGAAGGGAGGGAGCCCCGTGTATCAGGAGGGCAAAAAGAAGCACTGGCTGCTGCGGCTGGCCGGGGCGGCGCTGCTGGCGGCAGCCCTCTGGCTGGGCGCCGACCGATGGTGGGGGCGGGATCTCTCCCGGCAGACCGTCCGCTCCATCCGGGAGGCAGTGAGCCGCAGCGCCGCCCAGTGCTATGCGGTGGAGGGTGCCTATCCCTCCAGCCTGGAATATCTGGAAAAAAACTACGGCCTGGTGCTGAACCACGACCGATACTACATTGTCTACGAGGCCTTTTCCTCCAATCTTCCCCCCACGGTGGAAGTGCTGGAAAAGGGCTGAAAGGGGGAAGCGGATGGACCCGAAACGGGGCAGGGGCGCGGTGATGACCCTGGCGCTGTACGCCATGATGATCCTGGCGCTGCTGGCGCTGGCGGCGGCCAGCAGCCGGCTGTATGCGTCCCTCACGTCCAGCCGGCAGCAGAATGAGGCGCTCCGGGCCAGCCTGTCCACCCTGGTCACCGCCCTGCGGGCGGGGGATTCGGCCGGCGGGGTGAGCCTGAAAGAGGGGCCCGAGGGCACGGCCCTCTGCCTGCGCCAGGGGGATACCGGCTATGAGAGCCGGATCTATCTGTATGAGGGCGGGCTGTATCAGCAGCTCTGCCCGGAGGACGCCCCCTTTGAGACGGAGAGCGCCCAGCTGCTGGCCCGCACCGATCGCTTTGAGGCCGAGCAGCAGGCGGGGATGATCCGCCTGACCACCGGCGAGGGCACCGCCTGGGTGGCGCTGCGCTGTGAAGGAGGGGTGAGCCTTGGCTGAGCGAAAATTGCCCGGCAGCTTCCAGATCCAGCTTCTGGCGCTGCTTCTGGCCTTTCTGGGGGCGCTGGCCCTGCTGGCCCAGGCCTTCGGCCAGTCGGCCCTCCTCTCCCGGAAGGCCCGGCAGCTCAACCAGGCGGCAGGTCTGGCCCGCAATGCCGCCGAGGTGTTTGCCGGCAGCGAGGATCTGAGCCAGGCGGCCCTCCTTTTGGGGGGCGAAGTGGAGCAAGAGAACCGGGTGCTGGCCTTTTTTGACGGGGAGGGAGAAAACTGCCCTCCCGGGAAGGCGGCCTACCGGCTGGAGATGGAGCAGCAGCCTCAGGCCACCGGGGCGGGGGCGCTCTGGAACTGCCAGATCCGGGTCTGCGGGGCCGGAGACGGCCAGGAGCTGTATGAGCTGACCACCGCCCGGTACCGGCCCGGCGGGGAAGGAGGAGGCCTGTGAGACACAAACCTCTGCGGCTGGGGTCGGTGAGCCTGCTGTTTGCGGTGATCCTGGCCTGTACCGCCCTGCTGGTGCTGCTGGGGGGGATGACCGCCCGGGCCGACTGGCTCATGACCCAAAAATATGCCCAGCGGCTGGAGAGCCAGTATGCCCATGAGGCCGAGGCCCAGGCCTGGCTGGCCCGGCTGGACGAGGCGCTGGCCGGGGGCGGCGAACTGCCCGAGCCTGCCCGAAGAGAGGGCGGGGAAGTGACTGCCCGTTTTGAATGGGAGGACGGCTGCCTGCTGAACGTGGCCCTGAGCCAGGGCGAGGCGGGCTGGCAGATCACCCGCTGGGAAATGACGGTGAACTGGACGCAGGACACCCAGATGGGCCAGCTCTGGCAGGGGCCGGCCTCGTAAAGGAGCGAGAAGATGGAGATGATGGAGATCCTCAGGCAGGCGCTGGAGACCAAGGCCTCCGACCTGTTCCTGATTGCGGGCCTCCCGGTGACCTTCAAGGTGCGGGGCGCCCAGCGGCGGCAGGAGGAAGAGGGCCGCCTCATGCCCGACGACACGGCCCGGCTGATCGGTCAGATCTATGAGATGGCCGGCCGGGACCCGGGCAGGGTGCAGCGGCCGGACGCCGACGATGACTTTTCCTTTTCCCTCAGCGGGTTGGGCCGGTTCCGGGTCAACGTGCTGCACCAGAGGGGCAGCCTGGGGGCGGTGATCCGGGTCATCCGCTTCGGGCTGCCCGACGCGGCCAGCCTGGGGATTCCGCCCCAGGTGATGCGCACCGCCGGCTTCAAAAACGGGATGGTGCTGGTCACCGGCCAGGCGGGCAGCGGCAAATCCACCACCCTGGCCTGCCTGATCGACAGCATCAACCACAGCCGGGAGGGCCACATCATCACCATGGAGGACCCGGTGGAATATGTGCACCGCCATGATCGGTGCATCGTGACCCAGCGGGAGATCTACACCGACTGTGCCTCCTACATCAGCGCCATGCGCAGTGCCCTGCGGGAGAGCCCGGACGTGCTGCTGCTGGGGGAAATGCGGGACCGGGAGACCATCGAGGTGGCCATGACCGCCGCCGAGACCGGCCAGCTGCTCTTCAGCACCCTGCACACCACCGGCGCGGCCAGCACGGTGGATCGGATCGTGGACTCCTTCCCCGGCACCCAGCAGGCCCAGGTGCGCATCCAGCTGGCCATGGTGCTGCGGGCGGTGGTGAGCCAGCAGCTGGTGCCCACGTTGGACGGCGGGCTGGTGCCCGCCTTTGAGATCCTCTTTGCCAACATGGCGGTGCGCAATCTCATCCGGGAGGCCAAGACCCACCAGATCGACGCGGCCATCCAGGCGGGGGCCGCCGAGGGGATGCGCAGCATGGACGACAGCCTTTTGGCCCTGTACCGGGAAGGGCGGATCAGCGCCGAGACAGCCCTCACCTACTGCGCTCACCCGGAAAACCTGGAGCGCCGGCTGAAAGCGGCCCGGTAAAGCAGAGCACAAAGATGCACAGAGCCGGGAAGACGCCCCTCCCATGGAGAGGGCGGCCTTCCCGGTTCTTTTTATCTGAACTCCCCAATAGGGAGGAATTGGTTGTCCGCACGGGCGGAGGCGATCGTCATCGCGCCCCGGAGCCGGGCGGTAGGAAAAAGGGGGCAGCAGCCCTCGGTTCTGTGGGCTTCTTTGAGCTTGTTTTAAGGATACCCCGGAAGTTTGAAAAACCCTTGTGGAGATCGTGAACAAAAAGCCAAAGGATTTTGAACTTTTTATAAAGGCGCCAAAAAAGGCCGCCGCCCCGAAGGGCGGCGGCCTTTTTGCCGCGGATTTTCACAGCGTCAAAATCACAGGATACCGGCAAAGAAGGGGGCAACCAGGGCGGTGAGCAGGCCGGTGATGGCGATGGAGAGGCCGCTCATGGCCCCTTCGGTCTCGCCCATCTCCAAAGCCCGCACCGTGCCCATGGCGTGGGAGGCGGTGCCGATGGCCACGCCCCGGGCCACCGGGTCGGTGAGGCGGAACAGCTTGCACAGCCCGTCCGCGATCACATTGCCCAGGGTGCCGGTGAAGTAGATGGCCACGATGGTGATGGAAACATAGCCTCCCATCTCCTCAGTCATGCCGATGCCGATGGCGGTGGTGATGCTCTTGGGCAGCAGGGAGACATACTGCTCATGGCTCAGGCCCATGAGCAGGGACATCACCGGCACGCAGACCATGCAGGCGATGACGCCGCTGCAAATGCCCCCCAGAATGGCCCGCAGGTTCCGCTTCAGGGCCTCCAGCTGGCGGTAGAGGGGCACCGCCAGGCAGACGGTGCAGGGGGTGAGCAGGTGGTTCAGGTGGTCGGCCCCGGCGGCCGAGTAGCTGGCCGGCTCGATGTCCAGCGCCAGCAGGAGAGGAATGAGCAGGGCGATGGCGATGAGCATGGGGTTGAAGACGCTGTGCTTGAGTTTGCGGCGCACCCACAGCCCGATCTCAAAGGCAAAAATGGTGATCACCAGCCCAAAATAGGAGGAAGAGGTCAGAAATTCACGCATGGGGCGGTTCCTCCTTTTCTTTTTCGGGCCGGGAGGGCTTCTTTTCCAGCCGGATCAGGGCCTGGATGGCCAGGCCGGAAGCACCGAAGACCACCACGGTGCTCACGGTGCAGATCAGCAGCAGCGGCCAAAGAAAGGGCCGCAGGATCTCCCAGTCGTCGATGAGGGCCACCGAGGCGGGCACAAAGGTGATGGGCATGATGGCCACCAGCCAGTCGGCCGCATCCTCCACCCAATCCAGCCGGATCAGCCCCGTGAAGAGACCCAGGAAAAGCAGCGCCAGCCCGTAGATGCTGGCCGGCACCGAGAAAGGCAGCACCGCCCTCAAGCCTTCTCCCGCAAAGATGAAGGCCAGGATGATGCCGAATTGACGAATGAATTTCATGGTTCCTCCTTTGGTACAAAGGATATGCTGCCCGCGCAGGCAGCATAAAACCATGCTACCCCCAAAAGAAGTCCCTGTCAAGAAAAGGAATAAAAAAGCGCAGGCCCCCAAAAAAGCCTGCGCAAAAACGTGAAAATATAGGCAAAACCACCATCGCCGGTCAGCGGCCGCTGCCGGTGAAGAAGAGGGCCACGGTGCCCGGGCCGGAGTGGGCGCCGATCACAGGGCCGATGCTGTTGATCTCGATGCGCTTGGCCCCGATGGCCGCCACCTTGTCGGCCACATACTTGGCGTCCTCATAGCAGCCGCCGTGGCTGACAAAGACGGTCTGGTTCTCATGATCAAAGGCGCCCTCCCGGTAATGCTTCACCAGGGCGTCCAGGCTGGCCTTGCGGCCCCGCACCTTTTCCATGGCCACCAGGTGCCCCTCGCTGTCCACATGGAGCACCGGCTTGATGCCCAGCAGGGTGCCTGCCACCGCGGCGGTGCCGCTCAACCGGCCGCCCCGCTTGAGGAACATCAGATCGCTCACGGTGAACCAGGCACAGAAGCTCTGGGCGTTTTCCCGCACCCAGGCGGCCACCTCCTGGAGGCTCTGGCCCTCCTTGCGCAGCATGGCGGCGGTGTAGGCCACCAGCCCCTCGCCCATGCTGGCCTGCAGGCTGTCCACGCACTCGATGGTGCGCTCGGGGTACTTCTCCTTCAGCTCCCGGGCGGCCAGAAGGCTGGCCTGGTAGGTGCCCGAGAGCCCGCTGGAGAAGGCGATATACAGAATATCCCGCCCCTGTTCCAGATAAGGGGTGAAGGAATCGATGAAGGTGGCGGTGTTGATCTGGGCGGTGGTGCAGCTGCTGCCCTGCCGGAGCCGATCGTAGAAGACGTCGGAGGACATGGCCCGGTCATCCGGGTAGTTCAGGTAATCCTGGCCGTCCAGCGTAAAGGTGAGGGGGATGACCACCGCGTCCATCTCCTGGACCAGCGCCGGCGAGAGGTCTGTGGTGGAATCGGTGAAAAAGATATAGTCGGTCATAGTGTGCAACCTTTCCCAAAGGGCGCAGAATCGGCCCCGTTTCAGCCCCAAACGGAATGTTTCGGGCCGGAATCATTATAGCACACTCAGGCCTGAAAAGAAAGGAAAAGCGGTCAAGATGGCGCTCAGTCCACCGGCATGGCGCCCGCATCTTCCAGGCTCACCTCGGCCCCGGCCTCCAGGCTATCCTCCTGAACAGGGGCGGCGGTCTCGGCGCTCTGGCCAAACTCATCCGAGGCGGCGCTCTCCTCCTGGGTCAGGGGGGCGGCCGTCTGGGCCGCGCTGGCAAGGCCGGTGACCTGCCCGGAGGGCTGGGTCAGCAGATAGGCCCCGATGGGGGATTTCTTGTAGACCAGCAGCACCCCGTACACCTGGTCGGCGCCGGAAGAGCGGCCGGGGCAGAGGATGGTCCATTTTTCCACCGTCTTGCCCTTGTACTTGGTCAGGTCTCCGCCGCTCTCCTGCACGGCCTGGTGGAAGGCCTCAAAATCCGCGTCCCATTTTTTGGGGATCTTCACCTCGTCGATGGCGGCGCTGGTCAGGTCCACCTCCAGCCCGTAGCCCTGGAAATACGAGGCGATGTCCTGGGTGGTCTTGATGGTGGTGCCGGTGTCGGCAGAGACGGCCGCGGCCTCCGAGCGGTTTTGGGTGATGCGGCTGGCCGCAAAGAGAGCGCCGGACAGCACCGCCGCGCAGAGCAGGGCGGCACCCAGCCGCTTGGCACCGGTGCGGCCCAGGGTAAGCATGAACATAGATCTGTTTCCTCCCTTTCTGGGGCGGCCTTCTGGACCGTCCGCTTTTTTTCCATGTATATGCCGCCCACCGCCCGGTTCAGCACAGATTCTTGCATGGGCGGGCCCCGGCGTTTATAATGGAGCCAGGGAAAGAATGCCGTCGCTTGCAGTTTAACAGACCTTTTTGAAAACTTTCACAAAAAAATCATAGCCCCCTTTTACAATAAAGTGAAAAGGCCCTTTAGGGGCCCGAAAGAGGAAAACGGCCCGCTGCGGCGGCAGGGGCTTTGTGCTGTGATAGACAGATCAAGAGAGGGAGTAAAGCTATGGCAAAGATTTTGATTGTGGACGATGAACCCCGCATCCGGGAACTGATCCGGGAGCACCTGCAGCATGCCGGCTACACCTGCGAGGAGGCCACCGACGGCAGCGCCGCCCTGGCGGTGCTGGCCGGCGGCGGCATCGATCTGGTGATCCTGGACATCATGATGCCCTTTGTGGACGGGATGACCTGCCTGCGGGAGATGCGGGCCCGGAAGATGAACATGCCGGTGATCATGCTCACCGCCCGCAGCGAGGAATACGACAAACTGGCCGGGCTGGAAGGGGGGGCCGACGACTATGTGGTCAAGCCCTTCAGCCCCCGGGAGCTGGTGGCCCGGGTGAAGGCAGTGCTCAGCCGCACCATGCCCCACCCCAAAGGGGAGGACAGCCTGCTCACCTTCGACCGGCTGGTGATCGACACCGCCAGCCACAGCGTCAAGGTGGACGGCAAGGAAGTCACCCTCACCCCCAAGGAGTTCGATCTGCTGGTCTTTCTGGCCAGCAACCGGGGGATGGCCCTCAGCCGGGAAAAGATCCTGCAAAAGGTGTGGAACTACAACTATTTCGGTGAGGACCGCACCGTGGATACCCATGTAAAGATGCTGCGCAGCCACCTGGGGCCCTGCCGGGGCTATATCGCCACCGTGTGGGGCATCGGCTACAAGTTTGACCCGGACGGCGGCCACAAGAACTAAAAGGAAGCGAAGGAGTCCATGAGAGAAGGGACAAGGAAAAAGAAGCGGGCCGGGTTTGGCATGCGGGAAAAGCTGATGCTGGCCATGTGCGGCATCTCCTTTCTGGTGCTGGGGGTACTGCGCTTTGCCACCACCAGCCTTTTGCAGCCCACCTACAACCATTTCATCTACAAATCCCTGATGCAGCGACTGGACTCCTTCACCGTTCTCTTTGACGATGCCTACCAGAAGGGCCAGGAGATCAGCAGCCGGAACCTGTTCGGGCTCCAGCTGAACAGCGAATTCTGGAGCGGGGTGAACCAGGCTCTCTCGGACGGAGAGATCCAGGTGAGCGACTGCTGCGTGGACATCTCGGACACCACCCTGCGCAGTGTGAACTATGTGGAAAACGTGCAGCCCTGCCTGCTGCACGAGAATTCTTCCAGCCGGTTCGGGGCCAGCGACGGCGCTGCCGACCGGGACACCGCCGCCATCATCGAGCTGCGGCAGGAGGTGTTTGAGACCGGCAAGCTCTACCGCATCTGCGAGTCCCCCTCCGGGGTGCGGCAGATGGTGGTGGGCCGGCTGGCGGCGGGGGGCAGCTATGCCATCATCGTCTCCACCGGGCTGGCCCGCATCGACGAGGCGGGCGTGGTGCTGAACATGCTCCAGCCCACCATGATCCTGGTGCTCGTCATCATCTCGGTGGTGGTGAGCTGGTTGCTCAGCAGCTGGCTGTCCCAGCCTCTGGTGCGTCTGTCGGTGGCGGCCCGCAAGGTGGCCCAGGGAGACTATGACGTCCATGTGGAGGAGCAGGGAGACGACGAGATGACCCTGCTGGCCCGGGAATTCAACCACATGGCCCAGGAGGTCAAGCAGTCCAGCCAGCTCCAGCGGGAACTGCTGGCCAATGTGAGCCACGACCTGCGCACCCCCCTCACCCTCATCAAGGGCTATGCCGAGACCCTGCGGGACATCACCGGCGAGGACAAACTCAAGCGGGATGAGCAGCTGAACATCATCATGGACGAGACCGACCGGCTCTCGGGGCTGGTGAACAGCGTGATGGAGTATACCAAGGTGAGCAGCGGCACCGAAAAGCCGGAAAAAGTCCGCTTTGACATGAGCCAGCTCTGCGAGGAGGTGGCCGAGCGGTATGAAGACCTGTGCGCCAAAAACGGCTGGCAGCTCCATCTGGAATTGGAGCCCGCCCAGGTGTACGCCGATCCGGCCATGATGGAGCGGGTGCTCCACAACCTGCTGGGCAACGCCACCCACCACATGGGGCCGGACGGATATTTTGCCTTGCGGGTGATCCCCCAGAAGGAGGGGGGCTGCCGGGTGGAAGTGGCAGACCACGGCCCCGGCATCCGCAAGGAGGACCTGCCCCACATCTTTGAGCGGTACTACCGCAGCCGCAGCGATTCCGGCAAGATCGGCACCGGGCTGGGGCTTTCCATCACCAAGGCCATTTTCCAGAGCCACGGGTTCCGCTTCGGGGTGGAGAGCACCCAGGGCAAGGGCACCGTCTTCTGGTTCCTCATGACCGACAAGCCTCCCGAGAAAGACAAGAAGAAAGAAAAGAAGAGCTGAACATACAAAGGACCGGAGCCCTCGGATCTTTCCGAAGGCCCCGGCCCTTTGGGGCTTACAGAGAGGAGATGACCTGCCGCACGCACTCGATGCACTTGCGGGCGGCGGGGCTGGCGTCCCGCAGGTTGGGCACCAGAATCCCCAGATGGAGCACCTGAGGCGGGTCCAGCGGGAGAATTTTGACCCGGCCGCCCCAGCTCTTGGCCATCAGCACGTTGTTGATGGAGAGCCCCAGCCCCGCCTCCACCATGGAATAGGCAGCAAAGCTGTCCACCGTGGTGTACTTGATGTGGGGCTTGAGCCCGTTGCGCACCAGCAGCTGCTCGGTGTCGGTGTTGCGGCCCGGCAGCGTCAGGATGAAGGGCTGGTCGTTGAAGGCCGACAGGGGAAAGGCCTTGAGGCTGGCCAGGGGATGGTCCTCCGGCAGCCAGGCCGCCAGTTCGTCGTCCTGGAGAGGCAGCCAGTCCCAGGGGCCCTTCTGATAGGCGGAGATGCAGAAATCTACCCGCCGCTCTTCCAGAAAATTGTGCAGGTCCCGGCCGCAGCCCTCCAGGATCTGTACATGGATGTTGGGGTGTTCTTCCTCAAAACGGGCCAGGATGCCGGGCAGCCAGTGGTAGGAGAGGCTGTAGTTGGCCCCGATGGTGATGGTTCCCCTGTCAATGCCCCGGATCTCGGCGCTCACCTGCTGGCACTGCTCGTTCCAGTACAAAAACTGGCGGAAGAGGGGCACCATCCGCTGGCCGTTTTCGGTGGGCACCACTCCGGCCCGGCTGCGCACCAGCAGGGAAAAGCCCAGCTCATCCTCCAGGGCCGCGATGCTGCGGCTGATGCCGGAGGGAGTATACCCCAGCTCTTCCGCCGCCCGGGACAGGCTGCCCCGGTCCAGCGCCCGCAGAAAGATTTCGCATTTTGCCGCGTCCATCGCATTTGCTCCTTTGCCCTGTAATTGAGACTTTGTCACACAGACAATGAAAAAGCCTCGCTTTACGCATGATACTTTTTATTGTATAGTAAAAAAGGAAAAAAGAAAAGGGTTAAAATGGATCGGAAAGATCCGCCGGGAACGCCCGAATTTTTTCCCCGGAAAAACAAGAACAAAAAGAGGCGGCCATTCCGGCCGCCTCTTTTTGTCTTGCAGGGGAATCCGGCACAGAGGTGAAAGGCTCAGCCCAGCTTGCCCAGGGCGGCCTCCATCTGGTCCATACCCCGGACCAGCTCCTCCATGCTGTTGGCATAGGAGATGCGGATGCTCTCCGGCGCCTCAAAAGCCGCACCGGGGGCCACGGCAATGCGGGCCTCGTCCAGCAGGTAGCCGGCCACGTCGTCGCTGTTCTGAAGCACCTGGCCAGAGGGGGTCTTTTTGCCAAAGAGCCCGCTGATGGTGGGCATCAGGTAGAAGGCGCCGTCCGCATGGGGGCAGCGCACGCCGGGCATGGCGTTCAGCCGGCCGAACAGATAGTCCCGGCGGCGCTCAAACTCCTGGCGCATGGCCTCCACGCTGTCCTGCGGGCCGGTGTAGGCCTCCAGGGACGCATACTGGGCAATGGAACAGGGGGCGTGGGTGGCATGGCTTTGCAGGGCGTTCATCCCCTTGATGAGCTGGGTGCTGCCCGCCGCGTAGCCCAGCCGCCAGCCGGTCATGGCGTAGGCCTTGGACACGCCGTTGATGATGACGGTGTGCTCTTTGACTTCCTCGGAGATGGAGGCCACGCTGAAGTGCTTGGCCTGGCCGTAGATCAGCTTTTCGTAGATCTCGTCGGCCAGGATCACAAAGTCCCGCTCCACCGCCAGGGCCGCCAGCCGGCGCAGGCTCTCCTCGCTGTACACCGCGCCGGTGGGGTTGTTGGGGGTGTTGATCAGCACCACCCGGGTGTTGGGGGTGAGAGCCTTCTCAATGGCGTCCACATCTAGGGCAAAGCCCTCCTCTTCCCGGGTGGGTACCAGAACGGGGGTGGCCTCGGTGAGCTTGATCATCTCGATATAGCTGACCCAGCAGGGGGTGGGCAGGATCACCTCGTCTCCCTTTTCGCACAGGGCCAGCAGGGCGTTGAAGAGGGGCTGCTTGGCGCCGGTGCCCACGCTGATCTGGTCGGGGGTGTACTCCACCCCGTTGTCCTCCTTGAGCTTCTTGCAGATGGCCTGGCGCAGCTCCAGGATGCCGGCCACCGCGGTGTAATGGGTTTTGTGCTGGTCAATGGCGGCCTTGCCGGCCTCGCCCACATGGTCGGGTGTGGCAAAATCAGGCTCGCCCACACCGAAATTGATGACGTTCACGCCCTCTTTTTTCAGGGCGGCCACGCGGCCGGTGATGGCCACGGTGGCAGAAGGGGTGATATTGCGGATACGGCTGGAGATCTTCATGCACACACACTTCCTATTTCTCTTAATATATATGGTGCTGCCTGTCTGGAATTTAACAGGCAGCACAAAAACTATAACAGGGCCAAAAAAGTTTGTCAAGTAATATAAAATACGCCAAAAACTTTAAAATATTCATTAAAAATTGAACAAAAATCAGGACAACAAAACGAAAATAAACTTTACCCCCATTTGTAAAAAGCCAGGGCGGCCGCTGCCTTTACAGAAAAAATTCTCAAAGAAGGCAGAAAAAGCCCTCTTTGTCCCGCAAATCGTCGTCATTTCCAAAAGAGTCCGCCTCAAAAGAGGAGAAAATCGGTGTTTTGCCTTCTTCGGAAGGGACGAAATCGGGCGTTTTGTCGGCTTTACCAAAGCCTGCCTCCCATGGTATAATACATCAGAATGCGAACTTCCGCGAAATTTTGTGTGATAAGGGGGCAGACAGGGTGGAGATCCGCCAGAGCCAGAAACAGACCCAGCAGCTGATGCTGACCCAGGCCATGCGGCAGAGCCTGCACATCCTGCAACTGCCCCTGTTGGAACTGCGGGAGTATGTCACCGAGGCGGCAGCGGAAAATCCGCTGCTGGAGGTGGACTGCCCGGAGGGGGAGGTAGCCCTGGTGCCCGAGCGGGAGGAGGGCTTTGAGCCGGACAACCCTCACAATCCCGAGGACTTCTTTGGTTCGGCCGAGCCCTGGGCGGGGCACTGGCAGACCGGCGGCTCCCAGCGCCGCGCCGATGAGGAGCAGCCGCTGGACGCGGGCGAGCTGGCCGACCGCTCTGCCCGGGAGGAAAAGCTGTCCGACGTGCTCAATGAGCAGCTGCTGGGCCTGGGGCTGCCCCGCCAGACCGAGGAGATCTGCCGCTATCTCATCGACTGCCTCAACGGGGACGGCTACCTGGATTTTCCCCTGGAAGAATTGGCCCGGGAGATGGGCTGCACCGTATTTGCCGCCGAGCAGGCGCTGTATTTTTTGCAGTCCCTCCAGCCGGCGGGGGTGGGAGCCCGCAGTTTGCAGGAGTGTCTGATTTTGCAGCTGGCCCGGGGCAAGGATTTTAACGCCGACACCCTCACCCTGGTGAAGGAGGGGCTGCCCCTGCTGGCGAGGCACGACATGGCCGGGCTGGAAAAATTGCTCAAGGCCTCCCCCGCCCGGGTGCGAGCGGCGGCCGCGGCGGTGGCCGCCCTGGAACCCCTGCCCGCACGGGGGTACGGCGCCTCCGGCCCCACCCACTACATCCTGCCCGACGCCACGGTGCGGCGCACCCGGACAGGGCTGACGGCCGAGCTGAACAGCGCCCTGGAGCCCCGGGCCCGGCTGGACGAGGAAAACTGCCGGCTGCTGCGGGAATCCCGGGACCCGGGCTCTGCCGCCTATCTCAAGAGCCATCTGGCTGCGGCGGGGGATCTGATCCAGGGGCTGGAAAACCGCAAGAGCACCCTGCAAAGAATCCTGAACTGCGTGCTGGAAGGGCAGAAGGAGTACTTCCTCTCGGCGGCGCCGCTGGCCCCCCTCACCATGGAGCAGGTGGCCGAGCGGCTGGGGATGAATGTGTCCACCGTGAGCCGGGCCGTGCAGGGCAAATATCTCAGCTTCGGCGGCGGAGTGCTGCCGCTGCGCAGCCTGTTCAGCGTGGCGCTGCCCGGCAGCGCCGGCAGCGGGCTGACCCCCGCCAGCGTCAAATTGCAGCTGCGGGCCCTGGTGGAGGCGGAGGACCCCCAAAAGCCCCTCTCTGACGAGGCGCTGGCCCAGGTGCTGGCCCAAAAAGGGATGGAGATCAGCCGGCGCACCGTGGCCAAATACCGGCAGGAACTGGAGATCCCCTCTTCCGCCCAGCGGCGGAGACGCCGGCAGCTGCGGCCGGAGAGCTGAAAACCGCTCCCGGCCGGCCTGCCGGCCAGAAAAGGCGCGGGAAAATGCTTGACAGTACCCCTTAAATCCAGTATAATATATTACGCATCACGGGCGAGGCGTCCCGGCGGCCACTAAGGAGAGATGTCCGAGTGGTTTATGGAGCTGGTCTTGAAAACCAGTGACTCAGCAATGAGCCGCGGGTTCGAATCCCGCTCTCTCCGCCATTTTTTGCCGCGTTGCAGGTGTACAATTGCATAGGTGAACAGCACTTTGCTCTGGAGTAATACTCAAGAGGTCGAAGAGGCGCCCCTGCTAAGGGCGTAGGGTCAGCAATGGCCGCGAGAGTTCAAATCTCTCTTACTCCGCCAAAGCACAACACAGCGTTCAATGCCGCTGTGTTGTGCTTTTTTCTTTATTGTGACAAAGGGAGGCCTGCCCGGCCGGGGATTTTCCCCGGCCGGGCAGGCCTTTTTGCGGTGTTGGATTTACAGGGGGAACAGGAGGGCCAGGTTCAGCTCGTCCAGGATCTCTTCCACCTGTTCCAGGGTGCAGCCGTTGGTGTAGATCGAGACCATCCCGCTGCCATAGGCGGCTGTGGCCCAGACCTGGCCGTCATAGGCCAGCACCAGCGCCTGCCGGTCATCCCGGGTGGTGTACACCTCGCTCTGGTCATAGGCGCTGCTCAGCACATATTCCGGCTGGCTGCCGTAATTGGTGTTGGGGTCAAAGGAGTAGGACAGGTTGAAGAACCCGCCTTCGGGCAGGGCATAGCCCAGATGGGCCTGTACCCAGGCCAGCCCGTCATCCTTCGGCCGGCGGCCTTCCACCAGGATCTGGGCCCCCTCCTGGGGAGTCATCCACTGGGCCAGGGCCCGCAGGTCCCAGGGGCCCGGCTCGGCCAGGGGCATCTCCTCGGCGTAAAAATCGGCGGTCTGGTAGGTGACGGTCATGGGGCCGTAATAGTCGTCCTCACATTCCCGCACCACCTGTTCTTCCCAGCCGTCCTGACGGGGGTCGCTGCTGGCGGTCTGGGAGAGGAAGGTCTCCTCCCCCAGAAGTCCCCTTTCCATGGCCCGGGCCACATACTGGGCGGCTGTTTCCATCTCCGGGATTTCCTCGGCGGGGCAGGGCATGGCCACCCCGATGGCGGTATTTTCCGGCACATCGTCGGCCTGCTTTTGGGCCAGCGCCTGGAGGGTGTCAAAGAAGAACACCTCCCTCTGGTTGAGGAAGTAGTCGGCGGCGCAGGCGGTGGCGGTGAGGGCCACGGCCAGGGCGGCCGCCAGCAGCCCGGTGCGCAAAAGGCGGGCGGGACGCCGGACCGGGGCGCCGGCCAGCACCCTCTGGGGCAGGTCCCGGGGGGCGTGAAGGGGAGCAAAAGCATCCTGAAAAGAGCGATTCATGGAACAACCTCCTCTGATAAGATCTTGCGCAGCTGTTGCCTGGCCCGGCTCAGCCGGGTGCCCACGGTGGCCCGGGGAAGCTTCAGGGCCGAGGCGATCTCTTGCAGGGTATATCCCTCGTAGTAATACAAAAAGACGACCACCCGGTATTTGGCGTCCAGCCCCATCACCGCCTCAAAGAGCTCGCCGTTTTGGGGCTGCTCAAAGACCAGGGTGTTGGCGTAGTCAGAAAAATCCTCGGTGTGCCGCCAGGGGGAGCGCCAGTATTTTTTGCACTCATTGAGGGTGACCCGGATCAGCCAGTGCCTGGGGTGGTCCTCCCCCTCAAAGGGGTTGTTCCGCTCGTACAGCCGCAGCAGCACCGTCTGGGTCACGTCTTCCGCGTCCGCACGGCTTTTCAGGCAGCTGAAAGCCAGCCGGAACACCTCGTCCATATGGGCGCAGGCCAGGGCAAGAAACTCGTCCTGATTCATGGGTTCTCATCTCCTTGCTGAAAAGCTTTTCAACGGGAATATCCCCGAAAAGGGCGGAATTTTTCAGAGAGGTCTGATTTTTTGCAAAAAACAAAAACAGGCGGCCCGCCCGGAGGCAGGCCGCCTGTTTGGTATGGAACAAAGGGCCTTGGCAGAACTCAGAACGGCCCGTAGTGCATGAGATTGGCGATGATCAGGAAGACCGCGCCCATCCCGATCCAGATCAGCATGAGGGGCCAAATGAATTTGACCCACTTTTCGTAGGGGATGCGGGAGACCGCCAGATAGGACATGAGCACCGAGGAGGTGGGGATGATGGAGTTGGAGAATCCGTCCCCGAACTGGAATGCCAGCACGGCGGTCTGGCGGGTGATATTGGCGATGTCGGCCAGGGGGATCATGATGGGCATGACCACCGCGGCCTGGCCGGTGGAGGAGGGGATGAAGAAGTTGATGATGATCTGGATCATATACATGCCCAGCACCGCCAGAGAGGTGGGCAGGGCAGTGACGACGCCGCCCAGGGCATGGATGATGGTGTCCATGATCATGCCATCTTCCATCACGATGACAATGGCCTTGGCAAAGCCGGTGACCAGAGCCCCGAAGGTGAGGGAAGCGGCGCCGTCCACAAAGACCTTGGCGATCTTGCTGGGGCCCATGCCTCCCACAAAGCCGGCCAGGATGCCCACGGCGATGAATACGCCGGACATCTCGTCGATATACCAGCCCAGGTTGAAGACCCCGTATACCATCACGCCGATGCCGCCGAACAGGATCAGAAGAATCAGTTTGTCCCGGCCGGTGGCGTGGCCGATCTCAGCCACATTGAAGTCGCCCTTTTCGGTTTCGCAGGGGCACTGGGCCACAAAGCTGTCCGAGGGCTTGGATTTGATGCGCCGGGCATAACGCTCAATGTACCACACCGTCACCAAAAACATGGCCACGAAGATGATGAGCCGGTATTCCAGGCCGGAGTAGATGGGCAGCTCGGCAATGGTCTGGGCAATGCTGGTGGAGAAGGGGTTGAAGAACCCGGCGTTGAAGCCCACCGCCGCCCCCAGGGCGATGGTAGCCAGCCCCACCAGGGCGTCGTAGCCCAGGGCATGGGCAATGGTGATGCCGATGGGGGCAAAGATCACCAGCTCGTCCGACACGCCGAAGGTGGCGCCGCCGATGGCAAAGATAAGCGCAAAGATGGGCACAAAGGCTTTCTGGATAATGCTCTTGCCCGAAAGGGAGGCCACGGTCCGATTGATGGCCCCGGTGGCGTTGAGGATTTCCATGGCGCCGCCGATGATGAAGACGAAGAAGATCACGTCCCCCGCCTGCTGCATGCCCTGGGTGATGGAGACCAGAAACTGCATGAGGGTGACCGGCTGGTTTTCCACATAGGTAAAGCTGTTGGGGTCCACCAGCTCCCGGTCCGCCGCCGGGTCATAGACCCGGGCGTACTCGCCCCCCGGCACCACATAGGTGAGCAGCGCCATAAAAATCACAAAAGCCATCACGATGACATAGGTGTGGGGCACCTGCCATCTCTTTTTCTTTTCCATTGTGTTCCCTCCTGCAAAGGCGGCCCCGCCCTCTTTTGCCGCAAAGGCCGGGACGCCATGTATTTTTATCCAATGATTTTACATAAATATACAGTATACCCCTACGGTATACGCAAGAGGGAAAATCAGGAGTTTTCCATTATTTCACGGCCACCGAGATCTTGGTGAGGTAGCGGGCCTGGTCCTTTTCGGCAATTTCGTCCAGGATGCCCTCTTTGTAGGCATAGCCGCACACCTGCCGGCCCTGCTGCTCCGCCGCCTTTAGGAGGGCCCGGAACGCCTCCCCGGCCTGATGGTAATCGCCTTGCAGGTAGATCACGCCGTACAGCCCGGCAGGTTTGCAGAAAGCGTCCGGGCCGTCCGGGCGGCGGAGCAGCTTGGTGAAATAGTAGGCATAGCGGTCAAATCGGCCCCGCACCAGGTCCGCCGAGTGCATCATGGCGCCGAAGGGGTAGCCGTCATCCAGCCCTCGGCCGTAGCAGTCGGCCAGATGGGCGTACAGGGCCCGGCGGGCCACGGCCGGGTCGCTGCTGTCGATGGGGCGGCTCAGCACCAGCCATTCCTCCTCCTGGGGCAGAAAAAGCACCTGGCCGGTCCGGGCCCGGCTGCCCTCGCTCAGAAGATTCTGTTTGGTGTTTAGCATCCGCTGAATCCGATCCAGCCGCGCCCGCTCCTGGTCGACCCGCTGCTGCTGGCGGCAGAGCAGCTCTTCCAGCTTTTCGGGGCTGCGCTCATCCAGATATCCCTGGATCTCGGCCAGGGACATGCCCAGATCCCGCAGGCCGCGGATGACCATGAACAGGTCGCATTGGCTCTCGGCGTAGTAGCGGAATCCCCGCTCATCCCGCAGGGCGGGGCAAAACAGCCCGATCTCGTCGTAGTGGAGAAGAGTGCGCTTGTTGGTGCCGCAAAGGCGGGCGAAGTCGGCGGGGCGTATGCCCGGCGGGCAGGATGTTCTCATGGTGTTTGCCTCCCGGAAGATGATGGTCAGGGTGTTTCTCCTATTATAGCGGGCAGAAGGGCCCGGCACAAGAAAAAGAGAGCTTGGGGCAGGGGCCGTTGACTATACCCCAAGGGGATACTATAGTATATAAAAAGAACATCCGGGCCGCGGGCCCGGTTTTGACAGAACGACGAACAGGAGAGAACAGCCCTATGCCTCAGCTCAGCCACCGGGTTTCCCGGTTTACCGATTCGGTCATCCGCCGGATGACCCGCATCAGCGATGCCCACAATGCCATCAATCTTTCCCAGGGGTTCCCGGATTTTGACCCGCCCAAGCCCCTGCTGGACGCCCTGGCCCGGGTGGCCTACGAGGGGCCCCACCAGTATGCGGTGACCTTTGGCGCGCCCAACCTGCGCCAGGCCCTGGCCCGCAAGCACGGCCGGGCCATCGGCCGCGAAATTGACCCGGACACCCAGGTGGTGGTGACCTGCGGCGGCACCGAGGCCATGATGAGTGCGGTGATGACGGTGTGCGACCCCGGCGACAAGGTGGTGGTGTTCAGCCCCTTCTATGAGAACTACGGGGCGGACGCCATCCTCTCGGGGGCCGAGCCCATCTATGTGCCCCTCAAGCCCCCCGCCTTCGATTTCGACCGGCAGGAGCTGGAGGACGCCTTCCGCCAGCACCCCAAGGCCATGATCCTGTGCAATCCCTCCAACCCCACCGGCAAGGTGTTCACCCGGGAGGAGCTCACCTACATCGGAGAATTGGCCTGCCGGTACGACGTGTTCGTGATCACCGATGAGGTGTATGAGCACATCGTCTTTGACCCCTATGTGCACATCCCCATGGCGGGGCTGCCGGGCCTGTTTGACCGGGTCATCACCTGCAGCTCCCTGTCCAAGACCTATTCCATCACCGGCTGGCGGCTGGGATACCTCATCGGGCCGGCCGAGGTGATGGAGGGGGCCAAAAAGGTGCACGATTTCCTCACGGTGGGGGCGCCCGCGCCTTTGCAGGAGGCCGCCTGTGTGGGGGTGAATTTCGGGGAGGACTATTACCGGGAGCTCAAGGAGCTGTACACCCGCAAGCGGAACTTCTTCTGCGACGGGCTGGAGCGGATCGGCCTGGACTGCAACCGGCCCCAGGGCAGCTACTTTGTGCTGGTGGACATCAGCCGCTTTTTGGAGATGGAGCAGTTCCGGGGCTGGAGCGATCTTCAGTTCTGCGAGTGGATGATCGAGCAGATCGGGGTGGCGGCGGTGCCCGGTTCCAGCTTCTTCAAAGAGGATGTGAACCACCTGATCCGGCTGCACTTTGCCCGCAGTGAGGAGACCCTGGCCGAGGCGCTGCGCCGGCTGGAAAAGCTGGCGGCGCTGCTGAAAGACTGAACGGCAGGAAAAAACACAGGCCATGATGAAAGAAAAGAGCCCCGCGGCAGGCGCCGCGGGGCTCTTTTGCAGCCCGCAAAGGGCAGATCAGGCGAAAAACTCCCGGAAGTCGGTGTAGCCCTCGGCCTTGAGGACCTCCTTCTGGTTCTTGGCGTTCTTTTTGCGGGTGGTGACCATCACCTGGACTCCCTGGGCCCGCAGCTGGGCCGCCTGGCGGAAGAGATCCACCAGCTGGGGGCCGCTGAGGGCCTTGTCCGCCAGGAACGCCACCCGGCTGCCCTCCTGGGGCGGGGTGAAGCCCCGGTCCTTCAGCAGGGTGATGATCCGCTCGAAGCCGATGGAGAAGCCGCAGGCGGGCACCTTCTGGCCGCAGAAGCGGCCCACCATCTCGTCGTACCGGCCGCCGCCGGCCACCGAGGAGCCGAACTCGGGCAGTTCCACCTCAAAGATGGTGCCGGTGTAGTAACCCATGCCCCGCACCAGGGTGGGGTCGAATACCAGCTCAAAGGGGCCGGCGGCAGTGGCCCGCACACAGTCCAGGATGGTGTCCAGGTTCTGGACCACCCCGTCCTCCAGGGTGCCGGCCAGCTCCTCGCCGCAGAACTCGGCGCAGCCCAGCCCCTGGCCTGCCTTGCGGAAGAAGGCCACATAGGCCTCCACCGCCGCCTGGGGATAGCCGCTCTCCAGCAGCTCCTTTTCCACGCCTTCCAGGCCGATCTTGTCCATCTTGTCCAGAATGATGAACACCTCGCCGTAGCTCTCCTCGGCAAAGCCGGCCGCCGAGGCCATGGCCTTGAGGATCCGCCGGTCGTTGATGCGCACCTTGAAGTTCTCAAACCCCAGCTTGCACAGCACGCTGGTGGTGGCGTTGATCAGCTCGATCTCGGCCAGGTTGGTGGCATCCCCCAGGATGTCGATGTCGCACTGGGTGAACTGGCGGAACCGCCCCTTCTGGGGCCGGTCGGCCCGCCACACGTTGCCGATCTGCAGAGCCTTGAAAGGGCTGGGCAGCAGGGCCATGTTGTTGGCGTAATAGCGGGAGAGGGGCAGGGTCAGGTCGTACCGCAGGCCGCTGTCGCACATCTCGTCGGGGGTGTGGGCCTCCGCCAGCTTTTCGCCCCGCTTGAGGATCTTGAAGATCAGCTTTTCGTTTTCGCCCCCCTGCTTGCTGGTGAGGTTTTCGATATGCTCCACGCAGGGGGTCTCGATCTGGCAGAAGCCGTAGCCGGCATAGGTGGTCTTGATCAGGTTCAGCACATATTCCCGCAGCCGCATGTCGGCGGGGAGATAATCGTTCATGCCCTTGGTGGGGGTCTTGATGCAGTTCATGGGACAGGTTCCTTTCTTTTGCTGGCAAAGGGGCGGCGGGCCGCCGATTCCGTATTCCTTACAGGTACAGTATATTGTACCACAGCGCCGCCCCAAAAGAAAAGCCCGGCGGCGCAAAAGTAGGGCCCGGGGCAGGTTTTCCACCCGCCCCGGGCCCTTTTGTGGAAAAGATTCAGTCAAAGGCCTGGATCTGGATGCCGTTTTCGGCAAAGGCCTTTTCCAGCGCCAGCACAAACTCCACTGCGTGGGCGCCGTCGCCGTGCACCAGCACCGTGTCCGCCTTCACATCGATCTCCTTGCCGGTGTTGGCGGCCACCTTGCCCTCCTTGATCATCCACACCACCCGGGCCACCGCCTCGGCCGGGTCGGTGATCATGTCGCCGGGGGTGCCCCGGGGCACCAGATTGCCGTCCTCGGTGTAGCCCCGGTCCGCAAAGACCATGGAGACGGTGGGCAGACCCATCTCGTCGGCCACCTTCTTGAGGCAGGAGCCCCCGCCGTAGTAGAGGATGCGGATGGAGGGGTCAAACTGGGCCACCGCCTCGCACATGGCCCGGGCTGTGTCCATATCCACCTGGGCCACATTGCCCAGGGCTCCGTGGGCGCTGATGTGCCGCAGGGGCAGGCCGGCCGCTTTGGCAAAGCCGTACAGCGCGCCGATCTGATAGGTGATGAAGTCCCGCAGTTCGTCCTTTTTCATGATCATCTTGCGGCGGCCAAAGCCCTGCAGGTCCGGGTAGCTGGGATGTACGCCCACGCCCACCCCGTACTGCTTGGCCAGAGCCACGGTGTGGCGCATCACCACCGGGTCGCCCGCATGCAGCCCGCAGGCCACATTGGCCGAAGAGACGTGCTTGAGCACCTCGTCGTTGGCGGCCAGCGTGTAGTTGCCGAAGCTCTCGCCCAGATCGCTGTTCAGATCCACTCGATACATAAGTCCGTTCCTCCTGTCTGTTCCGTTTGAGATGTGTCAGGGCGCGGCGCGCTCCGCCACGCCCACCGACATGGTCTGTCCGTTTACGGTGATGCGGTAGATGGCCTGGTACTCCAGCCGGAAAGCCTCTTCCATCCGCCGGTACTCCTGCTGCCGGGCCAAGTACAGGGCCTGAGCCTGCTCCACGCTCACCGCGGCAAAGCGGATGGTGCCGCCCGGAGGGCACTGGGCCACCAGGGGGATGTCGGTGCTCACCAGGGTGGCAATCTTGGTGTAGCCCCCCGAGCCCTGGTGCTCACTCATCATGATGATGGGCTGGCCGTCCCCGGGGATCTGCACCGCCCCCAGGGGGATGCCGTCCGAGGGAATGTTGGCGTCGGTGAGGTGTTCCACCTTCGGCCCCTCCAGCCGGGAGGCCATTCGATCGCACCGGGCGCTCACCTTGAAGGCGCTGCCGAAAAAGGTATCCAGCCCCGCCTGGGTGAATCGGTCGTCCTGGGGCCCGGGCACCACCCGCACCGTGATCTCCTTGTCAAAATGCTGGGGCTTGCCCAGCCGGCGCAGGGGCAGGTTGGGCAGGCAGGGGTCCGGGGCCGAAAAACCGATCCGATCTCCTGCCGCCAGCTTGCGGCCCTCAAAGCCTCCAATGCCGCTGCGCAGCAGGGTGGACTGGCTGCCGTCCAAAAGGGGCAGGTCCAGCCCGCCGTGAAAGGCGATGTAGCTGCGGCAGCCGTTTTTGGTTCCCCGCAGCTGCAAAACGCTGCCTGCCGCCACTGCCACCGCCTGCCCCATGGGCAGGGGCGCGCCGTCCAGGGTGGGGGACATGTCCGCGCCGGTGAGGGCGATGGTGTTGGCCTCCTCAAAGCGAAGGGTGGGGCCCAGGAAAGTGCACTCCAGCCCGCCTGCTCCCACCGGGTTGCCCGCCAGCAGATTGGCCAGGGCCAGGGAGTAGCCGTCCATGGCGCCGGCGGGGGACATGCCCACCCGCTGGCGGCCGTAGCGGCCCTGGTCCTGCACGCTGGTGAGCAGGCCCGGGGCCAGAACCTCAAATCCAGCCATCAGGCGCCTCCTTTCTGCCCTTTGGGATAGCTCACCGGCCGGTAGTTGCCCGCCAGGGCCTGCCGGTGAATCTCCTTGTACTCCTCCGGCGTGATGGACACAAAGCGGATCCACTGGCCGGGGTGGCAGTAGGCGGGCTCGGCCAGGCGCCGGTCGTACAGCAGTACCGGGGTGCGGCCGATCACCTGCCAGCCACAGGGCAGATCAAAGCCGTTCAGCACGGTCTGGCTGGCCCAGATGGCGATGGAGCCCTGGGGAATCAGGGTGCGGGGGGTGGCCCGCCGGGAGATGGAAAAGGTCTTTTCCGGGCAGCCCAGCTGGGAATGGCCCAGCGCGAAGGTCTGGAAATACACATAGCTCAGGTGGGAGGTGTGCCGCCGGATCACCTCTTCCCGGCTCAGGTGCTCAAAGGCGGTCACATCCCCCATGTCGGGGGCGGTCTCCCGGCCGTCCCAACCGTCGTAGTGGACGGTGGGGTCGTCCGGCTCGGCTGCGCCTCCGTACAGCACCGGCAGTTCCACCACGGTGGCGGCATCCTCCCGGCTCTCAAAGGGCGCCTGGCAGAGCTGCTCCATCCGGGCGGCCAGGGCCCCATAGCTCAGCAGCTCGGGCTTATAATAGACCAGCAGGGTGCGGTAGGTGGGCACCGTCTCCACCACGCCGGGCAGGCCCAGGGCTCTGAGCCGGGCGTCCAGCGCATGGACCTTCTGGTTCACCGGGATGCTGATCTCGTTTTCAAATTCCACCGTGAGGGCGCAGTCCCCCACCGGCTTGATCTTGGGCATGACATCCTCCTGTATCTACAATACATCCGATCGGGCCGGCCTGTAAAGCTGCTCAAAACGGTCCGGCAGCGCCGCAAGGCGCTGCCGGGCCGCTTTTTGCAACAGGGGCTTTAGCCGATCAGATTGATGAACACGCGCACGGCCAGCAGAATGGTGACCACCTGCACCACGGCGAAGATCACGTTCAGCCACATCTTGTTGGCGTCCTCACCCATGAACTTTTTGTCCGCGGTGATACGCCAGATGATGGCGCAGATGATGGGCAGCAGCAGGCCGTTGAGGGCCTGGGCCATGATCACCAGCTCGGCGGGAGAAGAGCCGAACAGAAGCACGAAGATCAGGGGAACGCCCGCGCCCAGGATCATGAACAGGCGGCTGCGGGGAGCCTTCATGTCCTCTTCCTGGCCGGTGGCCTGGTTGTAGAGCATGGGCAGCAGCTCAATGCGGAACAGGCCGGAGGAGAAGGCGGCAGCCCACAGGCCCAGGCTGAACAGGATGCCGGCGTAGCGGCCCAGGATGGGGGTGAGCTGCTGGGCCATGTCGGAGGCGCTGCTCACGGTGATGCCCAGAGGGAACAGGTTGGTGGCGGAGCAGATCACGATGGCGCTGGTGATGAGGGCGGTGACTGCACTGCCGAAGACCAGATCAAAACGGGCCAGCTTCAGCTTGTTTTCCTTGGGGAGGCTGGCCTCAAAGGAGTCCTTCTTGAAGTAACGCTGTTTGTGCAGGGCCGACAGAGAGACCGGGATGTCCGGCACCATGGTGGTGGCCAGCATGGCCAAGACCAGGAAGTAGTCGCCGTTGGGGATCTTGAAGGTGAAGCCCTCCTCCACGATGGCGGCGGGGTCGGGGCCGGAGCCGAAGGCGGTGATCACAAAGGCCACCACCATCAGGATGACCAGTACCTTGGTGAAGTCCTCCAGGATGCTGTACTTGCCGATCCAGACCAGCACAAAGGCGATGAGGATCATGATGGCGCACCAGGCAACCAGAGGAATCTGGGGCACGAAGTAGTTCATGGCCATGGCAGCGCCGGTAAAGTTGCCGGCCTGGAAGATCAGGGCGCCGAACATGATGCAGAAATACAGGATCAGGGCCCACACCTTGCCGAAGCGCAGGCGAACGGCTTCCAGGATGGTGCACTCCTTGGAGATGGCCATCCGCAAAGCGGGCAGCTGGTAGAAGAAGGCGGCCAGGGCGGCCAGCACCACCACCCACAGCAGCTGATAGCCGTAGTTGGCACCCATCTGGGAAGCAGTGGTGACGCTGCCAGGGCCCACCACCACCGCCGAGATCACGATGGCGGGGCCGATGGCCTTTAAGTACTGGACCCAAGAGGGCTTGGTCAGGTTCTTTTCTTCGCTCATAGTCATTGATCCTTTCTTTTATAGTCTGGTCCGCGTCCTTACAGATCGCTGGACTTCACATCACAGATGAGCATATAGCCCGGGGAATGGGAGATCATCAGGTCGGGTTTTGCCTGCATGGCCACAGCCTGGGGGGTCACACCGCAGGCCCAGAATACCGGCACCTCATCCGGCTCGATGTCCAGCGGGTCGCCGTAGTCCGGGTGCATCACGTCCTTGATGCCAATGGCGGCGGGGTCGCCGATCTGTACCGGCGCGCCGTGAGCGTATTCCATGGCCCCGGTGATGGAGACGGCCAGGTCCACTTTGTCTTTTTTCACCGGCCGCATGCTCACCACATAGTTGCCGTGGAAGATGCCCGCCGGCTTGCAGGGAATGTTGGTGTCGAACATGGGCACCCGGGTCTGCTGCTCGTAGTGCTTCAGGCGGATGCCGGCGGCCACCAGCTTATCCTCAAAGGTCAGGCTGCATCCGATGAGAAATCCCACCATGTCCGGGTTCCACATCTGGCTCACGTCCTTCACTTCCTCCACCAGCTCTCCCTTGCGGTAGATGCGGTACAGGGGGATGTCGGTGGTGATGTCGGCCCCCGGGGCCATCTTCACGCTCACCGGGCTGCCCTGATCGAATACCTCCAGGATGGGGCAGGGCTTGGGGTTCTGCTTCATGAAGGTGAGGAAGTCGTCGGCGTAGCGCCGAGGCAGGATCACCAGGTTGCCCTGGAGATGACCGGGGCAGAGCCCGGCGGTGGGAATGCAAAGCTCCCCGGTTCGGAACAAGGCCCGAAGTTCGGCGGGGGTCTTGCCGCTCAGATCCATAGACATGGACAAATGCCTCCTTTGCGGACAGTTTTTAGAAAAAAGGCGCCGATACGGGTAAGAGTATCGGCGCCTTTGCCTTGGTTCGCTTTTATCTTAACACGCTTTTTACAGGGGGGCAAATACAGAATATAAATGAAAAAGGCTTCTATATAAGCGGGAATTTATAGTATACTATATAAGCGGGAATTTATAGTATACTATTATACAAATTCCGCAAAAAGACCAAAAACAAGGGGGCAAAAATGGTGGACAAAGCCATGCGGTATGCCTATGAGGTGTATAAGGAAAAGAGCTTTTCCCAGGCCGCCAAAAACCTGTATGTGTCCCAGCCGGCCCTGAGCCTGGCCATCCGCAAGCTGGAGGACCGGCTGGGGCTGCAAATCTTTGACCGCAGCACCACGCCCGTCTCCCTCACCACCGAGGGCAAGGTGTACATCGAGACGGCCCAGCACATCCTGCGGCTGAGCGAGCAGCTGGAAAGCTATATGGACGACCGGCGCCGGCTGCACACCGGCCGCCTCACCGTGGGGGCGCCCCACCTGTTCATTGTCCACCTCCTGCCGGGGATCATCGGCCAGTTCAGTGAGAACTACAGCCAGGTGGATTTTTCCCTGCTGGAGGGCGATACGGTGCAGCTGAGAGAGATGCTGCTGGAGGATGAGATCGACCTGATCCTGGACACCACCGAGTATGAGCCGGAGCTGATGGTGCAGTACAAGGTGCTGGATGAGACCATCCTGCTGGCGGCACCGGCGGCCAACCGGCTGAACCGAAAGCTGGCCCCCTACGCCCTATCCCTAGAGGAGGTGCAGACCGGCCGCTTTTTGGAGGATCGGTTTGCCCCCGTGCCCCTGGAGAGCTTCCGGGAGGAGCGGTTCCTCATGCAGCGCAAAGGGCAGGACATGCACTCCCGGGCGCTGGCCCTCTGCCGGGCCTGCGGCTTTGAGCCCAAAAGCTATCTGCATCTCAACCAGCTGGTCACTGCCCTGGACCTGACCCGCCAGAACCGGGGCCTCACCTTTGTGTCGGATACCAGCGTCAAGACCCTGGCCAGCGGGGAAGGACTGGTCTTTTACAAGCTGGCAGGGGAGATGACCAAGCGCAAGGTGTACATCTCCCACCGCAAAAATCGGTATGTGAGCCTGGCCATGCAGAAATTCATCAAGCTTACCGCCGGCCATATGGACCCGGCCACCGGGCCCTGAACCCGATACAGCAAGAAAGCGCCCCTGCCGGGGATTCCCCGGCAGGGGCGCTTTCGTATGGAAAGAGAGAACAGAAACTCAAGCCTTGGAGGCAGCCTCAAACTCCTCGGTCATGGTCTGGTCGGGGGCGGGGCTCAAAAGGCTCACCACCACCACGGTCAGCAAGCTAAGCAGGAAAGCGGGCAGCAGCTCGTAGATATCCCACACGCCGCCCAGAGGCCGCACGGCATATTTCCAGACAAAGATCATCACGCCGCCCACGATCATGCCGGCCAGGGCTCCCTGGCTGGTGGCCCGCTTCCAGAACAGGGCGCAGAGCATCACCGCGCCGAAGGCGCCGCCAAAGCCCGCCCAGGCAAAGCTGACGATGCCGAAGACGCTGGACTCCGGGTCCCGGGCCAGCAGGATGCCGATGAGGGCAATGCCCACGATGGTGAGCCGGGCCACCCGCAGGCTCTGGGCGGGGAAGAGCTTCAGGCCGGCGAAATCCTGCAAAATGTTCTGGGATACGCTGGAGGCCGCGGCCAGCATCTGGCTGTCGGCGGTGGACATGGTGGCGGCCAGAATGCCGGACAGTACCAGGCCGGCCAGCAGGGCGGCAGCCACCCCGTGCTGGCTGATCAGGTCGGCGATCCGCACAATGATGGTCTCGCTGTCGGAGCCTGCCAGGAATTCCACCCGGCCGGCGGCGGTCATGCCCAGGCCCACGATGCCGATGAGCACCGCTACGCCCATGGCAATCACCACCCAGACGGTGGCGATGCGGCGGCTGAGCACCAGTTCCTTCTCATCCCGGATGGCCATAAAGCGCAGCAGGATATGGGGCATGCCGAAATAGCCAAGGCCCCAGGCCAGGGTGGAGACGATGGACAGAAAACTGTAGGGCTGAGCGGTGCCGGTGGTGGCGTCGTAGGAAGAGGTCAGGGAGAGGTAGCCGGGCAGAGAGGCGGCGTTTTCTGCCACCGCGGTCCAGCCGCCGGCCGACACCACCCCAAAGCCCAGCACGCTCACCAGGGCGATGGTCATAACGATGGATTGGATCAGGTCGGTGGTGGAGACGGCGAAAAAGCCGCCGGTGATGGTATAACCCACGATGACCAGGGCGCTGAGCAGCATGGCAGCCATGTAGTCGGCGCCGAACATGCTGTGGAACAGCTTGCCGCAGGCCGCAAAGCCCGAAGCGGTGTAGGGCACGAAAAAGACCAGGATGAGAAGCGCCGAGATGGCGTTGAGCAGGTTGGAGCGGTCATGGAACCGGCGGGAAAAGAAATCCGGCAGAGTGATGGCCCCCAGGTTGCTGGAGTACCGCCGCAGCCGGCGGGCCACGATGAGCCAGTTCAGGTAGGTGCCCACGGCCAGGCCGATGGCGGTCCAGCCCACCTCACAGCAGCCGGCCAGGTAGGCTAGGCCCGGCAGCCCCATGAGCAGATAGCTGGACATGTCCGAGGCCTCGGCGCTCATGGCGGTGACAAAGGGCCCCATCTTGCGGCCCCCCAGGTAGAAATCAGCGGTGGTCTCGTTTTTCTTGGAGAGAAAAACCCCCACCAGAATCATGGCCACCAGGTAAACGGCGATGGTGGCGATCATATACAGTGCGTTGGCGTTCATGCTGTAAAAAAGTCCCCCTCGGCGGGCCGGCCCCTTGGTTTGCCGCAAAAAGAGCGGCCCGACAAATTTTTTGCCCAAAAGCAAGTGGGGCCATTATACCACAACCAAAAACAGACTAAAATACAGAATGAAGTTTAGACGAAAAACGATACAATGCCACAAATAAAAACACAAAAAGCATCGTTTTAAACATAAAAACGATGCTTTTGTATTATACAAAAAATGTACGATACCTTGGATATCATAGGGACAAAATATTTTCGGAGGACACCAGCCGCTTGGGGCCCTGCTGATAATCCTTCAAAAAGCGGCGCATCATGCCGCTGCCGTAGTCGGCCAGGGAATATTCGCCGCTGCACAAGCACCAGTCGTACATCAAAGCCCGCTCGGCCAGGGCGTAGGCTTTCACAAATTCGTTGGCGGTGATGTCCTGGCGGATTTCGCCCCGCTGCTGGCCCTCCAGGCAGAGCCGGCGCAGCAGCCGGTAATAGACCCGGTTGTGGTCCAGCAGGTGCTTGTCGCCCCGGGTGATGAGCTGGCTGGAGAGCAGCCGGCCCAGCAGCTCCAGGCTCACCGAGTTCTCAATATAGCCGAACAGCTGCCGGTTCAGAAACAAAAGGCTCTCAAAGCGGTCCTCTTCCGGGTCCAGCTGGGCCTCCAGCTCCTGGTATTTTTCGTCAAACAGATAGGAAAGGCTGGACAGCAGGGTGTCTTTTCCCTCGAAATAGTGGTAAAAGCTGCCCTTGCTGGTGGAGCTGGCCTCAATGATCTCCTCCACCGTGGTGTTCTCGTAGCCCTGCTCGTAAAACAGCTTCCAGGCGGCGGCGATGATCCGGCCCCGGGTGTTGCGGGTGCGCTTTTTGGCCATGGCAGATGCCCCCTTTCCTTGGGTCAGATTCAGGCGATGGAGTAGACCGCGGCGCTGGTGACCCCCTCCTCGGCCTGGGTGCGGGCGGTGACCCCCTCGGCAAAGTAGACCACCAGGGCCAGAGCCGCCACGCCTAAGGCAAGAAGGGCCCACTTGGCCCAGCCGGGCAGACCCTTGGCGGCGTTGGGCAAAAAGGAGCGGCTCTGCACATAGAGGGACTTCTCGTTCAGGTCCTCCAGCAGCTGGTGCACCACCTGGCGGCTCTCCTGGGGCGGCAGAACCAGCTTGCCGCCCTGGTGCAGGTCTCCCATCATGGCGGCGGCGCTTTCCAGTTCTGCCAGCCGCACACTGCCCGGGTTGCCTGTCTCGGCGCACCACTCCTCATAGACTTCCTTCAGCAGCGCCATCAGCTGCCGGTTTTCCTGTTCCATCCTTTTCATCCTCTTTTGCGAATGCGCCCCTTTGGGGCGCGGAAATTTTGCTTATTGAACAGTATACCACATCTCAGCGCCGGGTTCTTGGCCGGTTTGTGAATTTTTCTTTCGGCGGCACAAAAGGCCCCGCCAAAGGGCGGGGCCGGCAAAATGCACTCAGAGCGGGGCCAGGTCCTGGGGGTCGGCCCGCAGCCGGAAATAGAGGGAGGGATCCCCCTCCTCGGTGTAGGTCTCCAGGGTGCCGGTGAGCACCACCTGGGCGCCCTCTTCCGGGTAATCCTCCGGGTAGAGAGGGGCGCCCTCCAGCACAAATTCCAGCCCCTGGCTGCAGCAGGCGGCGGCGTCGCTCACATATATAAAGAAATAGGTCTTTTTGGGGCCGGGGGCCGAGTAGTACTCCCCCGCCACCCGGATCCTCTGCCCCTCGTAGGCGGCCGGGTCCAGGGTCATCTGGTACACCACCGCATAGACCATGTTGGCACCCATCTGGGTCAGGTCCACCTGGGGCTGGCCATCGGCGCTTGCCGGGCCGGATTCCTCCTCCGTTGCCGGTGCGCTCTGTGGGGTGGGGGTGTTTTCCGGGGCCGGTGTGCTCTGTGGGGCGGGAGAGGGGAGGGACTGCGCCGGCGCGCTCCCGGCGGGGGTGCCGCAGCCGGCCAGAGCCAGGCAGGAGGCCAGGACCAGGCCCAAAAGTTTCTGTTTCATGCCCGCCTCCTCAGCCCGTCCAGCCCGCAGGCCACCCCGAACACCAGGATGTACACACAGACGATGGAGGCGCCCACTGGGGTGGAGGCCAGGATGGAGAGCAGCAGCCCTGCCCCTGCGCAGCACACCGAGATCAGGCAGGCGGCCAGGGTCACCGAGCGAAAGCTCTTGAACAGTCGCATGGCGGTGAGGGCGGGGAAGACGATGAGGGCCGACACCAGCAAAGAGCCCACCAGATTCATGGCCAGTACGATGACCGCCGCGGCCACGCAGGCGATGAGCAGGTTCAGCCGGCCTGCCCCCAGCCCGGCGGCCCGGGCAAAGGTCTCGTCAAAGGTCACGGCGAAGATGCGGTGGTAAAACAGAAGGAAAAAGAGGATCACCAGCACCGAGAGCCCCAGGCAGGCCCACACGTCGGCGGGGGTGAGGGTGAGGATGGAGGTGGCCCCGAAGAGGGTGGTGCACACATCTCCCGACAGGTTGGAGGACTTGGAAAAAACGTTCAGCAGCAGGTAGCCCACCGCCAGCGCCCCCACCGACAGCATGGCGATGGCCGCGTCCCCCTTCAGCCGGGCGTTCTGCCCCGAGCGGAGCAGCAGCACCGCGGTGAGCACCGTCACCGGCAGCACCAGCACCATGTCGCTGGCCAGGTCCAGCACGGTGGCGGCGGCCAGAGCACCGAAGGCCACATGGGAGAGCCCGTCCCCGATGAAGGAGAACCGCTTGAGCACCAGGCTTACCCCCAATAGGGAGGAGGAAAGGGCGATGAGCAGGCCCACCACCAGGGCATAGCGGACAAAGGGATAGCTGAAATACAGGGCCAGGGTCTCAAGCATCTTGTTCTCCTTTCGCCATGGCCAGGCAGGCCCGGCCCACCGGGCTGCCCAGATAAGCCTCCCGGGGGCCGAAAAAGAGGGGACGGCGCCCCATATGCAGGATCTGGCCGGCATAGCGGGCGGCGGCGGGCAGGTCGTGGCTCACGGTGAGGACGGTGAGCCCCTCCCGGTTCAGCCGGGCGATCAGCTCGTACATCTCCCGGGCGGCTGCCGGGTCCAGCCCGGCGGTGGGCTCGTCCAGCAGCAGGACCCGCCGGGCCGCGCACAGGGCCCGGGCCAAGAGTACCCGCTGCTGCTGTCCGCCCGAAAGCTCCCGGTAGCAGCGCCGGGCCAGACCGCCGATGCCCAGCCGTTCCAGATTGGCACGGGCCTGTTCCCGGTGGGCCCGGCCGTAAAAGGGCCGCCGCCCCATCCGGTTCAGACAGCCCGAGAGGACGATCTCCTCCACCGAGGCGGGAAAATCCCGCTGGGCGGGGGTCTGCTGGGGCAGGTAGCCGATCTCGTCCGCCCGCAGCCCGCCGCAGAATTCCACCCGGCCCGACAGGGGAGGGATCAGCCGCAGCAGGGTCTTGATGAGGGTGCTCTTGCCGGAGCCGTTTTCCCCCAGGATAAAGAGGTAATCCCCCTGTTTCACCCGAAAGCTCAGGTCCGTCACCACGGCCTGGCCCTCGTAGCCCAGGGTAAGGTCTTCACAGAGCAGCTGTGTCATGGGCAGGTTCCTTTCGGTGGGCCGGCTCAGGCCAGCGCGGTTTGCAATACGGTCAGGTTCTGTTCCATCAGGCCCAGATAGCTGGCTCCCTCCTCGATTTCAGCGGGGGAGACCGACTGCATGGAGTCCAGCACCAGGATCTCCTGGTCCCGGGAGGAGGTGTTCTGGATGATGGTGGAGGCAAGATCGGTGTCGGACCCCTCCAGGATCAGCACCGCGGGCAGGGCCTCAGCCTCCAGCCGGTCGGCCAGATAGGCCACCGTCTCAAAACTGGCCTCGCTGTCGGCGCTGCACCCCGAAAAGGCCGCGTAGCAGTGCAGCCCGTAGTCGGCGGCCAGGTAGCAGAAGGGGAAACGGTCCCCCACCAGAAGGGTCCGGCGACTGGCCGAAGCGAGGGTTTGGGTATAGCGGTCGTCCAGCTCCTCCAGGGCCTGGTCATACTGCCGGCCGTTGGCCTGGAAGAGTTCGGCCTGGCTTTCGTCCGCCTCCTGGAGAGCCTGGCAAAGCCCCTGGCAGGCCGCCCGGGCGTTTTTCAGGGAGAGCCAGACATGTTCGTCCTCCTCCTCCTCTTCTTCGTGGTGCTCTTCCTCCTCCATGCCCTCCAGCTGGGGCACCGGCAGCAGCCGGTCCGCCAGCAGTTCCATGGCCGAGAGGTCCCGGCGGGTCTCACTGGGGGCTTGGGCCAGGGCCTGTTCCACCCAGCCGTCCGACTCGCCCCCCACATAAAAGAACAGGTCGGCCTCGGTGAGGGACAGAATGTCCCGGGCGGTGGGCTGGTAGCTGTGCAGGTCGGTGCCCCCCTGCTGGAGCAGTTCCAGCTGGACAGAGGCCCCCTGGGTGAGCTGGCGGGCCCAGTCGTAGAGAGGGAAGGTGGTGCAGACGATGCGCAGGGGCTCTGCCTGACCCTGGGCCGATGCAGGGCCGGAAGAGGCGGAAAAAGAGGAGCCGGCACCGCAGCCGGCCAGGGAGGCCCCCAGCACAAGCGCCGGGAGCGCCGCACAGAAAAAGCGGCGGAGCGGGGCAAAAATTTTTCTCATGGAAGTCTCCTTGCGTAAGATGGGGGGCGGCGAAGGGGCCCGGAACTCTCATACCGAGCTGCGGCGGCAGGCCTCGCACCGCCCGAACAGGACGGTGTCCCCCTCATCCACCGCAAAGTGGTATTTCTGGTCGATGAGGCGGAGGAGCGACAGGCTTTCCTCCTGGCCCATGTGCACCATCTGCCCGCACACCGAACACTTCAGGTGCAGATGAGTGCGGCAGCTCTCTCCCATCACCTGGTACAGAAACTGCCGGCTGGTGCCCCGCACAAACCGCTTGACCCGGCCCTCCTGCACCAGCAGAGGCATCAGCCGGTAGAGGGTGCTCTTGCCGGGGGCGTGCTCCCGGCCCTCCAGAGCCTGGGCCAGCTCCTCAATGGTGAAAGCCTGCCGGGCATGGGCGCTTAAAAAGTCCAGCAGCAGTTTTTTCTGGGCGGTTTGATAGTGTGCCATGGTTCCACCTCTGAATTTGAGAGTTACTCTCATATTATAGGGGCGATTTTGGGAAAGTCAAGGATTTTTTCACTCTTGCGGCGCGGGGCGTTTCGTGGTACACTCGGGGCCAAAAGGGGGAGAAGAGAGATGAACAAAACAAAAACTTTGGCCCGCAAGCTGGCCGGGGCGCTGGCGGGGCTGGCGGCGCTGGCCGGGGTGCTGGCAATGCCCGCCTCGGCCCAGGAGGATTGGGCCGGGACGCTGGAGGAGATCTCCCGGCTTCAGCAGCTGGCCCGGGAATATGTAGACAGCCAGGAGGAGCCCGCCCAGGACAGCCTGCTTCTCACCCTCAACTATCTGCGGGCCCGGCGGTACTCGGATTTTTCCTGGGATCTGATCCTGGGCCCGGCGGATGAGGGATTTGCGGCCCTGGTGGAGAGCCGGGACCCCCAGCTGGCCGGCTTGCAGCAGATTCAGGAGATGACCACTCCCGGCGGGGAGGAGATCGACTTTCTCCACCTGCTGGCGGGGGCGGCGGGAGCCCGGCAGGGAATGCCGGTGATCTGCACCTGGGGCGGTGACTGCATCCAGCTGGCCCAGACCGCCCGGGGACAGGACGAGGCGGCCAGCCGCCAGAGCCTGGAGCCTCTGTTCGGGGTGGGGGACGGCAGCAGCCTTTTTCCCCTGAGCGATCTGCTGGCCGATCTGGACGGGGTGAACCTGGGGGCAGAGCTGACACAGGACGCGGACCTGGCCCAGGCCCTGGACAGCTACTATGCCCAGATCGATGACCGGGAGCGGTGCCGCCGGTTTGTGGCCCTTCAGTTTGGGGGCGGCGACACCGGCAGCAGCGGGTTTGCCGGCCAGGTGTGGGACACCTTCCGGCAGGATGACGGGGTCTGCCTGATGCTGACCCTGGAAGGGGACATGAGCCGGGGTGAGGAGGACCCCCGGCTGAACAGTGAGATGGAGGCGCCTCTGAAAACCGCCTGCACCCTGCTGGCGGAATACCTGGGCGATGCCCTGGGCGGCGAACAGGTGGCTCCTCTGCCCCAGGTCTCGGAGACGCCGGCCCAGAGCCAGCCGCCCCAGGAAGAGAGCGTGGCCGGGGAGGGGCTGGACGGGCTGCTCCAGACCCACCCGGAGTATCTGCTCTGGGCAGCGGGCGGCCTGGTGGGGCTGGCGGCGCTGATCCTGCTGGTGCTTCTGGCCCGGGGCCTGCGCCGGTGAACGACAGAAAAATGATAGAAAAAGGGAGAGGGGTTCCCGCCGGGGGAACCTCTCTCCCTGTACTTTTGCAAAAAAGCGGGCGGCCGCTTTACAGCGCCGTCAGCCGGCCCTCCGGCCCGAAAACATAGATCTGCTCCCGCTTGAAGCCCCAGGCCTCGCCCGGCCGGCAGATGTGGGGCTCAAAGGTGAAGGGCTTGCCGTACCCGCCCAGAGTGGCGGCACAGCCCTTTTCCAGATAGATCCGATCCCCGGCCCGCTCCTCAATGGAATGGCCCAGGTTGCCGTGAAAATCCAGGTTCTGCCAGCCCTCTGCGGCCAGCATCCCGTTCATTTTCCGCCACACCTCCTCGTAGCTGGTTTGGGGGGTGGCCCAGTCCGCCAGGGCCTGGTGCAGCCGCTGCTCCATCTGGTACCCCGCCACAAAAGGGGCGGAGACGGGGGGCAGGGGCTCCAACCGGGGCTTGCCCTCCTCCATAAAGATGGTGCGGGCGTAATCCCCCCAGGCTCCTTGCAGGATGGGGCTCAGGTCCAGGGTGACCAGGTCGTTTTCGCCCAAAAGGAGATCTTCCCGGGGGCGGTAGTCCCGCCCGCTCACCGACTCCAGGCTGCGGCCCGGCCCCACCAGCACCAGAGCACCCACCCCGTGATACCACCACCCCTCTGCCCCCAGCTCCTCCATCTCCCGCTGGGCCATGCGGGCGATGCAGGCCTCGCTGAGCCCGGGCCGAAGCCGGGCGGCGGTGCGGGCCAGGGCGGTGCGGGCCAGCTCCTGGGCGGCCTGTGTGCGGGGAAAAGTCATACTAATTTACCTGCCTTCGAGATTTTCTAATTGTATTTCTTACCAGTATACCATATTTTCCCTACTCAAAAATCTGTGTTTCGGGCAAAAAAAGAGTGGATTTTTAAGACAAAAACGGTGAAAATGTCAAAAATTTGCAAAGAGCCCTTTTCCAGGCTTTTCTGCCGTTGACTTTCGGGCGCTGCTATGGTAGTTTCGTTTATGGAATATTCATTTATTTTACACAATTTTTGGCGGAACTTTATCTTGTGTGGAGGTTAAAAGGAAAATCATGAACAGCAAAGGAATGGACAAACTCACTTTGTTCCTCATCCCCATCGGCGTTGCGGTAAACTTCATCGGCGGCCAGATCGCCATCCTGCTGCGGCTGCCCCTCTATCTGGACTCCATCGGCACCATCGTGGTGGGTGCGCTTTGCGGCGGCATCCCCGGTGTGATCGTGGGCGTCATCTCCAATGTGCTGAACTCCATCACCAGCCCGGTGACCCTGTTCTACGCGGTGCTCAGCATCATTTTTGCCCTGTCTGCTGCCTTCTGCAGCCGGCATAAGATCTTCTTGAGCCTGCCCAAGACGGTGATTGTCTCCATCTGGTTTGCCTTTGTGGGCGGCGGCATCGGTGCCTGCATCACCTGGCTGCTGTTCAGCTTTGATTTCGGCACCATCACCGCGTCCATGTTTGCCATCCCTCTCTATGAGGTGTTCGGGATCCCCAAATTCTGGGCGCAGTTCATCTCTGAGTTCACCATGGACCTGCTGGACAAGTCGGTTTCCCTGGTGCTGGTGTTCTTTATCCTCAAATCCATGCCCACCCGCTTTTTGGCCAAGCTGCCTCTGGGCGAGATCTATGTAAAAGAGGAGTACTGAGCCTTTCGCGGCGGCCGCCGGCCGCTGAACCGAGAGCGCACCTTTTTGGGGTGTGCTCTCGCTTTGTTTTTTGTTACAGGGCCCTCTGGCAGGGGGCGCATCCGTTTGAAGGAGGATTTGCCCGATGTACAGCGAATTTGTACAGAAATTTTTCTCTCCCCAAACCACCGGCAACTGGTTCAAGGACCTGAACCCCCTCACCAAGCTCAACCTGCTTCTGGTGCTGGCCTTCACCGCGCTGGTGGCCCAAAGCATCCCCTGTGCGCTGGGGCTCTGCGTATTTTACTACCTGCTGGCCTTTCTGATCGGCGAGTTCAAATATTTCAGCGGCATCTTTTCCAAGCTGCTCATCACGGTGGGCCTGTTCATGGTGATCCTGCGCCAGTTCACCGTAAAGGGCGAGACGGTGCTCTTTGATTTGTTCGGCTGGAACTGGACCCTGGAGGGCCTTCTCAACGGCCTGAAGGTGGGCGGCATCATCCTGGGCTTTTCGGGGGCCATCATCCTGTTCTACGCCTCCACCGAAATGCGGGACCTGATGTACACCCTGGAACAGAAGGGCGTGCCCCACACCACCAGCTACATCATCCTGGCCTCGTTCCAGACCATTGTGGACCTGAAGGCCAGCGTGCAGACCATCTTTGAGAGCCAGAAAGCCCGGGGCATCGAGGTGGAGGGCAGCCTGCTCACCCGGGCCAAGGCGTTTTTCCCGGTGATCAGCCCCCTGATGCTGGGGGCCATCTCCTCGGCGGAAGAGAAGAGCATCGCCATGGACGCCCGGGCCTTTTCCATCGACACCCCCCACACCTTTTTGCGGGAGCTGCGGCCGGTGCCCGGCTGGGAAAAAGCCCTGAACCTGACGGCAGATCTGGCCTTTGTGGCCTTCTGCGTCTGGCGGGTACTCACCATTTTTGTGCTGTAAGGGAGGGAAAAGCCCATGTCTTTGATCGAACTGGAAAATGTCACTTATCACTATCCGTTCTCCAAGGAGCCGGCGCTCCGGCAGATCAGCTGTACCTTTGAAAAGGGCAAGTTCTACGGCATTGTCGGGGAAAACGGCGGCGGCAAAACCAGCCTGTGCAACCTGCTGCGGGGGCTGATCCCCCATTTTTACCGGGGCAAGCTGGAGGGGCGGGTCACCATCGACGGCACCGACGTGCAGGACTGGGACACCGGCCGCCTCTCGGCCCGGATCGGCTATGTGTTCCAGAACCCTTTCACCCAGATCAGCGGCATCAAGGCCACCGTCTTTGAGGAGGTGGCCATGGGGCTGGAAAACCTGGGCCGCCCCAAAAAAGAGATGGTGGACGAGGTGCTGCGGGTGTGCAAGCTGCTGGACATCGAAAACCTGATGGAAAAGAGCCCCAACGCCCTCTCAGGCGGCCAGCGCCAGCGGGTGGCCTTCGCCTCCATCCTGGCCATGGACGCGGACATCCTGGTGATCGACGAGCCCACCAGCCAGCTGGACCCTCAGGGCACCCAGGACGTCTTTGAGATCATCCACACCCTGCGGGGCACCGGCAAGACCATCCTTCTGGTGGAGCACAAGGTGGACCTGATCGCCGAGTACTGCGACGAGGTGCTGGTGATGCAGGGCGGGCAGATCGTCCGCAAGGGGCCCACCGCCCAGGTGCTGGCCGACAAGGAGCTGCCCCAGCTGGGGGCATTGCAGCCCCAGGTGGCCATGTTCGGCCATGCCATGGCCGACGCCGGCAAGCCGCTGGAGGAGATACCCATCACACTGGAGCAGGCGCTGCGGCTGGTGCGCCGCCGCAGAGGGGAGGTTTGAGCCATGTCCATTGAACTGATCAACGCCAGTTTTTCCTATCCCGGCGGCTTTCTGGCCAATGAGAACCTGAACCTGGTGATCCAGCCCGGCGAGCGGGTGGCCATTGTGGGCCAGAACGGCGCCGGCAAGACCACCGCCGTCAAGATGATGAACGGGCTGCACAAACCCACGGCGGGGGACGTGCTGGTGGACGGCAAGAACACCAAGGAATTCACCACCGCCCAGATCGCCCGCACTGTGGGATATGTGTTCCAGAACCCGGACGACCAGATCTTCAACCAGTCGGTGCGGGCCGAGATCGAGTACATGCCCCGCTATTTCAAGTTCTCCCCCCAGGAGACCCGCCGCCGGGTGGAAAGAGCGGTGGCCCTGGCCGGGCTGGAGGACTACATGGGCAAAAACCCCTTTGACATCCCCTATCCCATCCGCAAGTTCGTCACCATTGCGGCGGTGCTGGCCACCGAGCCCAAATATGTGATCTTCGACGAGCCCACCGCCGGACAGGACCGGCGGGGCACCAAAATCCTGGAAAACATGATGGACGAGCTGCAAAAAGAGGGGATCGCGGTGGTCACCATCACCCACGACATGGAGTTTGTGGCCCGCAACTTTGACCGGGTGGTGGCCATGGCCCATCGGAACATCCTGGCCGACGGCACTGCCGCCGAGATTTTCGGCAACAATCAGGTGGTGGAAGAGGCCCGTATCCGCCGGCCTCAGCTGGCCCAGCTGGCGCTGGATCTGGGGCTTGAGGGAATCCTGAACTGTGAGGAACTGGTAGAGGCACTGGACTGAAAGGAAAGGAAAAAACCTTGAACGGAAAAAGATATGTGGTCGCGGCCATGAGCATTGTGAACGACCTGCACTACGCCGACGGACGGCAGGTGCAGAATGTCACCGGCGGCGGGCTGTTCATGCTGGGCGGGGTGTTGTCCTACACCGCCGACGTGGGCTTTGTCACCGCGGCCGGATCGGATTTTGAGGACTATCACGGGGAATTCTTCCGCCGCAACGGTCTGGGTACCGAGGGGGTGCACCGCACCCTGCCCCACACCCACTACACCACTGTCACCTATCTGCCGGACGGCAGCTGGCAGGAGGTGTCGGTGTACGGCACCCAGTACGAGGCGGACAATGCCTGCAACACCATGGTCCATGGAGATTGGGTGGCCCGGATGTGCGGGGAGGACACCAAAGCGGTATACACCGAGAGCGGCTCGGAGGAGCTGTTCTGGGACCCCGGGGAGGTGGCCGCGGTGCGGGCGGCGGCCCCTCACGCCAAGATCATGTGGGAGGTGCCCCACTACAACACCTTCAATCCTCTTCAAAAGCCCCTCATCTGGCCGGCCCTGAAGCAGGTGGACCTCTTCTCGGTGAACTTTCGGGAGGCCCGGGAGCTGTTCGGGGTCCGGGAGGAAAAAGAGGTGCTGCGGGCCATCCGTGCCACCGGCAAAAGCTGTTTTCTGCGGTTCGGGGTGGAGGGCTCCTGTGCCATCCTGCCCGGGCAGCCGGCCACCTTTGTGCCCAGCATCGGGCTGGAACGGACGGTGGATCCCACCGGCTGCGGCAATTGCAGCACCGCCGCGGCCATGGTGGGCATGGCGGAGGGCTTTGAGCCGGCCCGCATCGCCGCCTTTGCCAATGTGGCCGCAGACTACAACGCCCTCCAGCTGGGGCCTTACCCCCTGTTCAGCGATGGGCTGCGGGCCAAAATGGCCGAGGAAGCCGCCCAGCTGGCCCAAAAGGCCCGGATCCTGGAAGAATAAGCGAGATACAAAACAGCCCGCCCGGCCAAACAAGGCCGGGCGGGCTGTTCTATATAATCAGAACTTTTTGGTCAGGCAGGCCTCCAGCAGGGCGGTGCAGCCCTCCAGGATATCCTGGTAGGTGGCCTCGAAATCCCCGGTGTACCAGGGGTCGGCGATGTCCCGGGGGGTGGGGGTGAAATCCAGCAGGCGGCGCACCTTTCCCTGGGGATCGCTGCCCAGGATGGCCAGCATGTTCCGCAGATTCCAGCGGTCCATCCCCAGCAAAAGGTCGTACCGTTCATAGTCCTCCCGGCACATCTGCACCGCATGGTGGGGCACCGGCTCTACCCCGGCCCGGCGCAGCCGTTCCAGGGTGCCCGGGTGAATGGGATTGCCGATCTCCTCCCGGCTGGTGGCGGCCGAGGCGATGCGAAAATCCGATTCCAGGTGCTTTTGACGCACCAGGTGGGTCATCAGACTCTCGGCCATGGGGCTGCGGCAGATGTTGCCGTGGCACACGAATAGTATTTTTATCATATCTCTTATATCCCTTCAAAAGCCTTCAAACCTTGATATTACGGGCTTTCCGGCGCTCTTTTCAATTCAATTTTTGTGTTTTGCCTTAAATTCACGCTCTTCTTTGTAAATCTACGCAAATTCACGGGCAAATGGTGTAGTAATTGGTGTAGTAACTTGGTGCATTTTCAACCTGATTTTCTCTGCTTTTCCGGCATGACAGTTC
>CASFKY010000075.1 GCA_949295465.1 uncultured Oscillospiraceae bacterium | reverse complement strand
CGCCAACAGCCGCGCCGTCCCCTCGCCCGCGCCGGCCGCCGCGGCCCAGCCGGCCAGCCCCGCCGGCACAAACAGCAGCACCGGCTCCAGGGCCCAGCGGCCCCACCGGGCCCGCATCCCGCTCACCCGCAGCATCCGGCGGGTGGTGAGGGCGCAGAGGAAGATGTTGGAGCACACCATGATCCCCAGCAGCCCCGGCATCCCCCACCGGGGCAGCACCAGCAGGATGGCCCCGATCCGCAGGGTGCTGTCCCACAGGCTGTAGCGGAACCCGGCCAGCTGGTCCCCCAGCCCTTTCAGCACCCCGTCCACCATGCTCTCCAGGTACATGAAGGGCATCACCGGGCCCAGCACCCGGATGTACAGCCCGGCCTCCGGGTCCTGGTACAGCAGCTGCGCCAGGTCCGGGCCGAAGAGGAAGAACATCCCCCCGGTGCACACCGAGATGGAGCCGGTGAGCAGCATCATTCGGTCGATGAGGCCCTGAAGCCGGAGGCTGTCGCCCCGCACATGGGCCTCGGTGATCTCGGGCATCAGCAGGGTGGCCAGCGCCCCCAAAAAAGAGAAGGGGAACAGCAGCAGGGGCAGGGCCATCCCCTTCAGGGCCCCGTAGGAGGCCATGGCCCCCTCCCGCCCCAGCAGCCCCAGCAGGCAGGCGGGCACCAGGGCGTTCTCGGCGGCCCGCAGCAGGCTCTCGGTCAGGCGGCCGCCCCCCACAGGCAGCAGGATGGCCCCGATCCGTCTTGCCAGCCGGGGCGGCGGGGCGGCGCGCACCCCTTTCCAGGCCCGCCGCTGCCCTGCCCAGGCCAGCGCCATGCACAGGCAGGACACCGCCTCGCTGCACAGGCTGCCCAGGGCCACGGCGGCGCAGCCAAAGCGCAGGCTGATGGACATGGCGTCCGGCAAAAGCAAGACCACCAGCCCGATCCGCACCGTCTGCTCCAGCAGCTGGGCCCGGATGTTGGGCCCCACCCGGCGCAGGGCCAGAAAACAGCCCCGGTAGGCCGCCCCCACCGCCATGAAGGGCAGGCTGGGGGCCAGGATCTTCAGGGGCAGGGCGGCCCGCCCGTCCCCCAGCCAGCAGCGGGCCATCCAGTCGGCGGCGGCCATCTGGGCGGCCCCGGCCAGCAGCCCCATCCCCAGGGACACCGCCACCATCCGGCGCTCGGCCCCCAGCATCCCGGCCGGGTCGCCCCGGCCCATCTCCTCGGCGGTGAGCCGGGTCGCCGCCACCGAGACGCCCGAATTGGCCAGGGCGATGAACACCCCATAGGCGGTGAAGATCAGCTGGTACAGCCCCACCCCGGCGCTGCCCATGCTGCCCGCGATGTACACCCGCAGAAACATCCCGGCGGCCCGCAGCGCCAGCCCGGTGAGGGTGAGCAGCGCGGCGTTTTCCAGATAGCTTCTCTTTTTCACCGGCCCCGCCTCCTCTGCCACAGGATATGCGCCGGGCCCCCCGGGCATGCCTGACGGATTGTAACCCCGGGGGTTTTATGGTATACTATAGGGTACAAATGAAACGGCGCCGGGCCGCCCTGCGGGCCGGGCCCGCCCGATGAAGGAGCGATCGTACCCATGAGCGAATGTACCCATGACTGCAGCACCTGCGGTCAAAACTGTTCCAGCCGGCAGGCTCCCCAGGACCTGCACGAGCCTCCCCACGCCAAGAGCCACATCAAAAAGGTGATCGGCGTTGTCAGCGGCAAGGGGGGCGTGGGCAAAAGCATGACCAGCGCCCTGCTGGCGGTGACTCTCCAGCGGATGGGCTACCACTGCGGCGTGCTGGACGCCGACATCACCGGCCCCTCCATCCCCAAGCTGTTCGGCATCCATGGCCGGGCCGTGGGGGACAGCGAGGGCATCTGGCCCATCAAGAGCCAGACCGGCGTGGACGTGATGAGCATCAACCTGCTGTTGGAGCATGAGACCGACCCGGTGGTGTGGCGCGGGCCGGTGATCGCCGGCGCGGTCAAGCAGTTCTGGCAGGACGTGATCTGGCAGGACGTGGATTTCCTCTTTGTGGACATGCCTCCGGGCACCGGCGACGTGCCCCTCACCGTCTTCCAGACCCTGCCGGTGGACGGGATCGTGGTGGTCACCAGCCCCCAGGAACTGGTGAGCCTCATCGTCTCCAAGGCGGTGAAGATGGCCAACATGATGAACATCCCCATTCTGGGCCTGGTGGAAAACATGAGCTATGTGGTCTGCCCGGACTGCGGCAAGAAGATCCCGGTGTTCGGCGAGAGCCACACCGCCCGGATCGCCGCCGAGTACCACCTGCCCCTTCTGGCCCAGATGCCCATCGACCCCAAGCTGGCCCAGGCCGCCGACAGCGGCGCCATCGAGAGCTGGCAGGGCGACGCGCTGGCCCCGGCTGCCTCCGCCATTGCCGCCATGCTGAAATAAGGTTTTCCCCGGCGTTCCCCCCCTGCCGCCCCGGCGGCGGGGGGATTTTTGTTTTTGGGGCTGCCCCGGCCCTGTTCTGCCCTGCCGCCCCGCCCTGCCTGCCGCTCCCGGCTCCACCCTCCCCCCCAAAACCGCCCTCTCCCCCCCAAAAAATTTATATTCTTCGCCCCCGGCGGCGGGCTTTTCCCCAAAACTATATATATTTCACCAATTTCTGCAAAGCTCTTTATTTTCTTTCATCCCCGCCGGGTCAAAGCCTCACAAAGGCATGCGGCGGGCCAAATGTTCTTTACCAGAGGACAACCTCCGCCCGCAGGCCATTGTGTAAACTACATAAAACTTCAAAAAAAATCATTTTGATTTTCATCTTTTTGCGGCCATACAACATATTGCACAACTTCCCGTTCTGAATTATAATATTTTCACAAAGACAAAGGCGTTTTTGTACAAGAGACAATCTGTCTCTCTGTGCAAAAGCGCCTTTGTTTTTTATCCGGGGCCGGGACCTGCCGGCCATCCAATAAAAAGAGGAAAGGGAAAACTATGGAAGACTACAACCAGCAAAGAGTGCCCGCCGGGCTGTATGACCCCCGTTTCGAGCACGACAACTGCGGCATTGGGGCCGTGGTGGATATCCAGGGCCGCAAGAGCCACCAGACTGTGGACGATGCGCTGCGCATCGTAGAGAATCTGGAGCACCGAGCCGGCAAGGACGCCGAGGGCAAGACCGGCGACGGCGTGGGTATCCTGCTGCAGATCAGCCACAAATTCTTCTCCAAGGTATGCGGTGAGGCGGGCATCAGCCTGGGCAACGACCGGGATTACGGCGTGGGCATGATTTTTCTGCCCCAGGACGAGCACCTGCGCACCCAGTCCATGAAATTGCTGGAGATGATCACCAAAAAAGAGGGGATGGAATTCCTGGGCTGGCGGCAGGTGCCGGTGGCGCCGGAGATCCTGGGCCAGAAAGCCCGGGACTGCATGCCCAGCATCTGGCAGTGCTTCATCAAGAAGCCCCTGCACACCGCCCGCGGCCTGGATTTCGACCGCAAGCTCTATGTGCTGCGCCGGGTGTACGAGCAGAGCAGCAAATCCACCTATGTGGCCAGTCTTTCCAGCCGCACCATCGTATACAAGGGCATGTTCCTGGTAAAGGAGCTGCGCCAGTTTTATCTGGACCTTCAGGACCCGGACTATGAGAGCGCCATCGGCATGGTGCACAGCCGGTTTTCCACCAACACCAGCCCCAGCTGGAACCGTGCCCATCCCAACCGGTACATCCTGCACAACGGGGAGATCAACACCATCCGGGGCAATGTGGACCTGATGCTGGCCCGGGAGGAGTCCCTCTCCAGCGAATACCTGAAGGACGATCTGCTCAAAGTGCTGCCGGTGATCGATCAGGACGGCAGCGACAGCGCCCAGCTGGACAACGCGCTGGAATTTCTGATGATGAACGGGATGGAGCTGCCCCTGGCGGTGATGATCACCATCCCGGAGCCCTGGGCCAACAACAAGACCATGAACCAGCGCAAGCGGGATTTCTACCAGTACTACGCCACCATGCTGGAACCCTGGGACGGCCCCGCCTCGGTGTTTTTCAGCGACGGCGACGTGGTGGGCGCGGTGCTGGACCGCAACGGCCTGCGTCCCAGCCGGTACTACATCCTGAAGGACGGGCGGATCATCCTTTCCAGCGAGGTGGGCGTGCTGGACGTGCCCCCCGAGGCCATCCTCAAGAAGGACCGCCTGCGCCCGGGCAAGATGCTGCTGGTGGACACGGTGAAGGGCCAGGTGACCGACGACGACGCCCTGAAGGAGGAGTACGCCTCCCGCCAGCCCTACGGCGAGTGGATCGACCGCAACCTGCTCTCCCTGAACAACCTGAAGATCCCCAACGGCAAGATCCCCAGCTACAGCCCCCAGGAGCTGCTGCGGCTGCAAAAGGCCTTCGGCTACAAATACGAGGACGTGTACACCCAGGTGCTGCCCATGGCCCGCACCGGGGGCGAGCCCACCGCGGCCATGGGTGTGGACACCTCCCTGGCGGTGCTGAGCACCCAGCACTTCCCCCTGTTCAGCTATTTCAAGCAGATGTTCGCCCAGGTCACCAACCCTCCCATCGACGCCATCCGGGAGCAGGTGGTCACCTCCACCGCCGTCTACATCGGCACCCGGGGCGACCTGCTGGAGGAGAAGGCCGAGAACTGCCGGGTGCTGAAGGTGGATAACCCCATCCTCACCGAGACCGACCTGCTCAAGATCAAGGCCCTGAACCGGCCGGGCTTCCAGGTGGTGACGGTGCCCATCACCTACTACATCCACACCAGCCTGAAGGACGCCATCGACCGGGTTTTCCTGGAGGTGGACCGGGCCTACCGGGACGGCGCCAACATCATCATCCTCTCCGACCGGGACGTGGATGAGTACCATGTGGCCATTCCCAGCCTGCTGGCGGTGTCGGCGGTGTCCAAGTACCTGGTGCGCACCAAGAAGCGCACCGCCATCGCCCTCATCCTGGAGAGCGCCGAGCCCCGGGAGGTGCACCACTTTGCCACCCTGCTGGGGTACGGCGCCTGCGCGGTCAACCCCTACCTGGCCCAGGAGACCATCGGCCAGCTGATCTCGGACGGCATGCTGGACAAGGATTTCTACGCCGCCGTGGCCGACTACAACCGGGCCATTCTGGACGGCATTGTCCGGGTGGCCTCCAAGATGGGCATCTCCACCATCCAGAGCTACCAGGGCAGCCAGATCTTCGAGTCCATCGGGCTGTCCCAGCAGGTGGTGGACCAGTACTTCACCAACACCGTCAACCGGGTGGGCGGCATCACCCTGGAGGACATCCAGAAGGACGTGGAGTACAACCACGACCAGGCCTTCGACCCCCTGGGTCTGGACACCTCCAGCGAGCTGGAGGACGGCGGCCGCCACAAGTTCCGCAGCGGCAAGGAGGAGCACCTGTACAACCCCCTCACCATCCACCTGTTGCAGCAGGCGGTGCGCCGGGGCGACTACGCCATGTTCCAGGAGTTCACCCGTCAGGTACAGACGGCGGGCCCCAACGGGATGCACCTGCGGGACCTGATGGAGCTCGTCTACCCCGAGGACGGCGGCATCCCGGTGGACCAGGTGGAGCCGGTGGAGAGCATCGTCAAGCACTTCAAGGCGGCCTCCATGAGCTACGGCGCCCTCAGCAAGGAGGCCCATGAGGCCATTGCCATCGCCATGAACCGGCTGGGCGCGGCCAGCGGCAGCGGCGAGGGCGGCGAGGACGAGGAGCGTTACACGGTGGGCCCCGACGGGCTGGACCGGAACAGCGCGGTCAAGCAGGTGGCCTCGGCCCGCTTCGGTGTCACCAGCAAGTACCTGGTGAGCGCCAAGGAGATCCAGATCAAGATGGCCCAGGGCGCAAAGCCCGGCGAGGGCGGCCACCTGCCCGGCTCCAAGGTCTACCCCTGGGTTGCCAAGACCCGCCACTCCACCACCGGCGTGGGGCTCATCAGCCCTCCGCCCCATCACGACATCTACTCCATCGAGGACCTGGCCCAGCTGATCTACGACCTGAAAAACGCCAACCGCAGCGCCCGCATCAACGTCAAGCTGTGCAGCGAGGCGGGGGTGGGCACCATCGCCGCGGGCGTGGCCAAGGGCGGCGCCCAGGTGGTGCTGATCTGCGGCTATGAGGGCGGCACCGGCGCGGCGCCCCGCAACTCCATCCCCAACGCGGGCCTGCCCTGGGAGCTGGGCGTGGCCGAGACCCACCAGACCCTGATCCTCAACGGGCTGCGCAGCCGGGTGCGCATCGAGACCGACGGCAAGCTGCTGAGCGGGCGGGACATCGCCATCGCCGCCATGCTGGGCGCCGAGGAGTTCGGCTTCGGCACCAGCCTGCTCATCTGCCTGGGCTGCGTGATGATGCGGGTTTGCAACCTGGACACCTGCCCCATGGGCATCTGCACCCAGAACCCGGAACTGCGCAGGAACTTCCAGGGCAAGCCGGAGTACATCGAAAACTTCATGCGCTTCATGGCCCAGGACCTGCGTGAGCTGATGGCCAAGCTGGGCGTGCGCACCCTGAACGAGCTGGTGGGCCGCACCGACCTGCTGAAGGTCAAGCCCGCCGCCCCCGGCAGCCGTGCCGCCCGGCTGGACCTGAGCCGGCTGCTGCACAACCCCCTCATCCAGAACAACTGCGTCCACTTTGAGCCCAGGGACGTGTACGACTTCCATCTGGAAAAGACCCTGGACATGAAGGTGCTGATGAAGCGGTTCAAGGCGCCGCTGGAAAAGGGCGAGGCCAAGACCATCGACCTGAACGTCCACAACACCGACCGCACCTTCGGCACCATCTTCGGCAGCGAGATCACCCGCCGCTACGGCAACTCCCTGCCCGACGACACCTTCACGGTGCACTGCCACGGGGCGGGCGGCCAGAGTTTCGGCTCCTTCATTCCCAAGGGCCTCACCCTCACCCTGGAGGGCGACAGCAACGACTACCTGGGCAAGGGGCTGTCCGGCGGCAAGATCGCGGTCTATCCCCCGGCCGGCGTCACCTACAAGCGGGAGGAGAACATCCTCATCGGCAACGTGGCCCTGTACGGCGCCACCAGCGGCCGGGCCTACATCAGCGGCGTGGCCGGCGAGCGGTTCTGCGTGCGCAACTCCGGCGCCTCGGCGGTGGTGGAGGGCGTGGGCGACCACGGCTGTGAGTACATGACCGGCGGCACCGTGGTGGTGCTGGGCAAAACCGGCAAGAACTTTGCCGCGGGCATGTCCGGCGGCGTGGCCTATGTGCTGGATGAGGACTGGGATCTCTACACCCGGGTGAACAAGGCCATGGTCAGCCTGGAGCCGGTGGAGCGCAAACAGGACGTGGCCACCCTCAAGCAGCTGATCAAGGAGCATGTGGCGGCCACCGGCAGTCCCCTGGGTCAGCGGATCCTGGATGATTTCAGCGGTTACCTGCCCAAATTCAAAAAGATCCTGCCCCACGATTACGACAGGATGCTGCGCCTGATCGCCTCCATGGAGGAGAAAGGTCTGGACGGCGAGCAGGCACAGATGGAGGCGTTCAACGCCATGAGAACCGCAAAGTGAGAAAGGCAGGATACGATGGGAAGCATCACCGGTTTTATGGATATCGACCGCAAAACCAGCGGGGAGATCGAACCCCTGGAGCGGATTCAGAATTTTGAGGAATTTCACCTTTGGCTCTCTCTGGAAGAGCAGCGCCGCCAGGGGGGCCGCTGCATGGACTGCGGCGTGCCCTTCTGCCAGAGCGGCATGATGATCGGGGGCATGGCCAGCGGCTGCCCGCTGAACAACCTGATCCCCGAGTGGAACGACCTGGTCTATCAGGACAAGTGGGAGCTCGCCTTCCGCCACCTGATGGTCACCAACCGTTTTCCCGAGTTCACCAGCCGGGTCTGCCCGGCCCTGTGTGAGGCGGCCTGCACCTGCGGCTATGTCACCAACGACCCGGTGACCGTGCGGGAAAACGAGCACGCCATCATCGAGACGGCCTACGCCCGGGGCTGGGTCAAGCCCCTGGTGCCGCCGGTGCGCACCGGCAAGAAGGTGGCGGTGGTGGGCAGCGGCCCCAGCGGGCTGGCTGCCGCCGACCTGCTCAACCACCGGGGCCATCAGGTGACGGTTTTTGAGCGCAGCGACCGGCCCGGCGGGCTGCTGATGTACGGCATCCCCAACATGAAGCTGGACAAATCGGTGATCCGCCGCCGCATCCAGATCCTGGAGGCGGAGGGGATCGAGTTCCGGCTGAACACCGACGTGGGCGCCGATATCAGCGCCCAGAAGCTGCGGGAGGAGTTCGACGCGGTGCTGCTGTGCTGCGGCGCCAAGGAGCCCCGGGACCTGAACGCGCCCGGGCGGGACGCCGAGGGCGTCTGGTTTGCGGTGGACTTTTTGAGCCGCGTCACCAAGAGCCTGCTGGATTCGAACTTTGCCGACGGCCAGTGCCCGGATCTGAAGGGCAAGAAAGTGGTGGTGGTCGGCGGCGGCGACACCGGCAACGACTGTGTGGGCACCTGCATCCGGCTGGAGTGCAAGGACGTCATCCAGCTGGAGATGATGCCCAAACCCCCGGCCGAGCGCACGCCGGACAACGCCTGGCCCGAGTGGCCCCGGGTGCTCAAGACCGACTACGGCCAGCAGGAGGCCATTGCCTGCTTTGACGCCGACCCGCGCCTGTACCAGACCACCGTCAAGGAGTTCCTCAAGGACGACCAGGGCAAGTTGCGGGGCCTGACGGTGAGCCGCCTGGCCCCCGAGAAAGACCCCGCCACCGGCCGCACCCGCATGGTGCCCACCGGGGAGGAGTTTGTGCTGGATGCAGACCTGGTGCTCATTGCGGCCGGCTTCACCGGCTGCCAGAGCTACACCGCCGAGGCCTTCGGGCTGGAGCGGAGCGCCCGGGGCTGCGTGGGCAGCCCGGACTTCTCCACCACCCAGCCGGGCGTCTTTGCCGCCGGCGACATGCGCCGGGGCCAGAGCCTGGTGGTGTGGGCCCTGCGGGAGGGCCGGGACGCCGCCGCCGTCCTGGATCGGTACCTGATGGGCTACACCAACATCTGACCGGGCCCCGCCGGGGGCCCTGACCCGGCCCGGCCCCGGCGGCCCTGACACGGCCCCGGCGGCAATTCCCCGGCAAGATACGCCCGATACGCCCCTGCCCGGCGCGGAAATCCTTCCGCGCCGGGCTTTTTTGCGCTTTTTCGCCCCAAAAGGGCCCCGATGTCTTGCCGGCGGGGGCCGGATGTGCTATGATTTCATTTGTGTGGCCGGCCGCAGGGCAAGGGGTACGCCCGGAAATCAGAACGGAACCGCGGCCCGGTCTGTTCCGTTCACAGGAGGTTGTTTGTTTGAACGCGAAACGAGAAAAATTTTCATCCCGGCTGGGGTTCATCCTCATCAGCGCGGGCTGCGCCATCGGGCTGGGCAACGTGTGGCGGTTCCCCTACATCACCGGCAAATACGGCGGGGCGGCCTTTGTGCTGATCTACCTGCTCTTTCTGGTCATTCTGGGTCTGCCCATCATGGTGATGGAGTTTGCGGTGGGCCGCGCCAGCCAGAAGAGCTGCGCCCGCAGCTTTGAGATCCTCCAGCCCAAGGGGGGCCACTGGGGCTGGTTCGGCTGGTGGGGGTACATCGGCTGCTATCTTCTGATGATGTACTACACCACCATCTGCGGGTGGATGCTCTCCTACATTGCCAAAAACGCCACCGGCACCTTTGTGGGGCTGGACAGCGAGGCGGTGGCCGGCGTGTTCAGCGATATGCTGGCCAACTCAGGCGAACTGATCGGCTGGATGATCGTGTCCACCTGCCTGGGCTTTCTGGTGTGCAGCATGGGCCTGCAAAAAGGGGTGGAGCGGATCACCAAGGTGATGATGAGCTGCCTGTTCCTCATCATGATCGCCCTGTGCATCCGCAGCGTCACCCTGGACGGCGCCCTGGAGGGGCTGCGCTTTTACCTGATCCCGGATTTCGGCAAGATGGTGGAGTCCGGCCTGGGCGAGGCGGTGTACGCGGCCATGGGCCAGTCCTTCTTCACCCTCAGCCTGGGCATCAGCGCCATGGCCATTTTCGGCAGCTACATCGGCAAGGAGCGCACCCTCACCGGCGAGGCGGTGAACATCGGCACCCTGGACACCACCGTGGCCCTGATGGCCGGCCTCATCATCTTCCCGGCCTGCTTTGCCTTCGGGGTCAACCCGGGCGAGGGGCCCAGCCTGGTGTTCATCACCCTGCCCAGCGTCTTCAACCAGATGTGGGGCGGCCAGCTGTGGGGCTCTCTCTTCTTCCTGTTCATGAGCTTCGCGGCCCTCTCCACGGTCATTGCGGTGTTCGAAAACATCATCAGCTTCTCCATCGACCGCTGGGGCTGGGACCGGAAAAAGGCGGTGGTGGTCAACGGCATTGCGGTGCTGGTGCTGAGCCTGCCCTGCGCCCTGGGCTTCAATGTGTGGAGCGGCGTCTCCATCCCCGGCATCGGGGACATCCAGGGCATCGAGGATTTCCTGGTTTCCAACAACCTGCTGCCTCTGGGCAGCCTCATCTACCTGATGTTCTGCGTCAGCAAGCGGGGCTGGGGCTGGGAGAACTTCCTCAAAGAGGCCGACGCCGGCGATGGGCTCAAGTTCCCCCGCTGGTCCTACTACTACCTGAAATACATCCTGCCCATCATCATGCTCATCATCTTCGTGATGGGCTATTGGGACAAGATCAAGGTCATCCTGGCCGGCTGAACCGCCGCGCCTGTCAAAAAAGCTCCCGGGGCCTCAAGGGCTCCGGGAGCTTTTGTCTTTTGCCGCCGGTTTTGGTTTTTGGGTTTTGCGGCCCCTCTGCCCGCCGGGTTTTCCGGGGGGCCCGCCGGGCCGCGGGGGCTTTCAGCGGCAGGCCTTCACCAGCCGCAGGATGTTCTCCATGGTGGCCGCCAGGTTCTTGGCGCTCTTATAGCGGGCGGTCTCAAAGGCCTCGGCCTTCTGGTTGATGCTGAAAATGGCGGTGACGCCCAGATCGTAGGCGCCCTCGACGCCGTCGCCCACGCTGCCCACCACGCACACCACCGGCACGTTCTGCTTTTTGGCCTGCCGGGCAATGCCGCTGATCACCTTGCCGTCCAGGCTCTGGCTGTCGATGCGGCCCTCGCCGGTAAAGACCAGGTCGGTGCCTTCCAGCATCTTCTCAAAGCCGATCAGCTCCAGCACCGTGGAAATGCCGGACTGGAGCCTGCCCCCCGCAAAGGCCATGATGCCGGCGCCCATGGCGCCCGCCGCCCCGCTGCCCGGCACCCCGGCCAGGTCCAGCCCCAGCTGGCTGCGGATGGTGTCGGCCATCTGCTTCACGCCCTCGTCCAGCCGCAGCACCATCTCCCGGTCGGCCCCCTTCTGGGGCCCGAACACATGGGCCGCCCCCTTGGGGCCGTACATGGGGTTTTCCACGTCGCACATGGCGGTCACTTCCACCCCTTCCAGCAGGGCGCGGGCCCCGCTCAGGTCGATGGTCTTCACCCGGCCCAGGCTCTCGCCGGTGGGCACAAAGGCCTCGCCCGCCTCATCCCGGAACACCACCCCCAGGGCCGCGCCCATGCCGGCGCCGCAGTCGGTGGTGCAGCTGCCGCCCAGCCCCACCACCAGCTTTTTGCAGCCGGCCTGTACCGCCCGCTTCATCACGGTGCCCACCCCGTAGGTGGTGGTTTTGGCCGGGTTCTGCCGGCCCTCCACCTGGGGCAGCCCGGCGCACATGGCCATCTCGATGATGGCGGTGTCTCCCAGGCGGGCGTAGTAGGCCTGCTGGGGCTCCCCATAGGGGCCGGTGGTGTCCACCGTCACCTTCCGGCAGTCCTTCAGCGCGTAGAGGAAGCAATCCACCGTGCCCTCGCCGCCGTCGGCCACCGGCACCGCCTCCACCCGGCAGCCGGGATACATCCCCAGAATGGCCTTTTTCTCGATCTCGCAGATCTCAAAGGCGCTGAGGGTGCCCTTGAAGGAATCCGGGATCACGATGCACTTTTTCATAGTTCTCTGCTCCTTACCCTTTTCTGTTTGCCGCCCCGGGCGGGGTTTGCCCTGCCGCCCCGGGCGGGGTTTGCCGCCGTCCCCGAGTGGGCTTTTTTTCATTATATCGGCTCCGGCGGGGAAAAGCAATAAACTGAAATTTTGTTTTATTTATCAAAATATTCCCCGGAAAATTCCCAACTGTCTTATTGTCAGCGCCGGGCGTTTTTGCTATACTGGTTATATTGCCGCAAAACGGGCGCGCCCGGGCCGCCCTTCACCAAAAGGAGACAAAATCATGACACTGCTTCAGGAATCCTCCATGGAACTGCAAAAGAAATACAAGGAGGTGAGCCGCCGGTACTATGTGTACATCCCCATCGTGTGCCTGGTGCTGCTGGCCGCCTTCATCAACCTCTGGCTGTGCGGGGCGGCGGTTGTGCTCTCGCTGGGCTACCAGCTCATCTACCTGCGCCGCAAGCGGCAGGAGTACAGCGCCCTGTTCAACCACTACCACATCCTGATCGGCATGCAGGGGCAGATGGAGGAGATCCGCCACCAGCACCTGGGGGGCGTGGCCCGGCAGGACATTCTCAAGGCGCGGATGGTGCCGGTGACCGAGGCGGACAAGTGCCTGCTGACCCGGGAGCACACCACGGGCCGGTGCAAGAACCTGCCGGTAGAGCTGTGCGACGCCACCTTCTGCTATCAGTACAAATCGGGCCGGCACGCCCGGGGCTACTGTGTCAGCGGCTGCTGGGTGCGCATCGAGCTGCCCTCCTTCACCGGCTGCGACTGGCGGCTGATCGAAAAGAATGTGCTGAACGAGCTGGCCCGCCGCTCCTATTTCAGCACCTTCCCCGATCTGGAGCGGGCGCAGGTGGGGGTGGCCTGGGTAGACCAGAAATACTATTTCTACCGGCCCAAGGGCAGCGACGAGGTGCCCGACGCCCTGTTTTTAAAGCAGCTGAAGCTGCTGCAGGAGTACACCCCGGGGCGGATCTGCGCCGGGCTCACCGGCAACCTGTTCCAGGTCTTCATCCAGAACCGGGTCCTCTCCCGCAACGTGAGCCTGGCGGCCACCCTCACGGTGCAGCAGATCAGCGCCTGCCCCTTCCCCGAGCTGGAATACCTGGTGCGGATGGCCCGGCTGATCACCCGGCAGGAGAAGGAGGTGCTGGTGCCCGCCCAAAAGGCCGAGGCCCCGGCCCAGGCCGCGGAAACTCCCGCCCCGGAAGGCCCGCAGTAAGGCTTTTTTCAACACACAAAAGCGCCCCGCCCGAAAAAACCGGGCGGGGCGCTTTTTGCTTTTATTCCTCCGGGTGTTTCAGGTTGCGCAGGTCGGCGCTCTCACTGAAATCCTCCCGGTCCAGGGTGAGGCTGGGGCTGTAATAGGGGTCGCGGAGGATGTTCTCCCGCCCGTGCACCTGGTACAGCCGGGCCCGCTCCCCCTCAAACCGGGCCTTTTTGGCCGGGTCCTTCTCGTCCAGCCCCCGGCTCTTGCTCTCGTAGTGGTAGAGCTGGGCGTAGGGGGTCCAGACCACCCGCCAGCCGGCCTTCCGCACCCGCAGGCAGAAGTCCACGTCGTTGAAGGCCACGGTGAAGGCCTCGTCCATGCCGCCCACCTGGTCAAACACCGAGGCGCGCACCAGCAGGCAGGCGGCGGTCACCGCCGAAAAATCCTGCACGGTGCAAAGCCGGAACATATACCCGCTGGCCCCCCGCCGGTGGTACTTGTGGCTGTGGCCCGCATAGCCCCCAAGGCCGGTGATGACTCCCCCGTGCTGGACGGTGTCGTCCGGGTAAAAGAGCATAGCCCCGGCGATGGCCACCCCGGGGCGGGAGGCCTGGGCCACCAGCTCCCCCAGCCACTGGCCGTTGATCACCTCCACGTCGTTGTTCAGCATCAGGAGGTACTCCCCCCTGGCCCGGGCCCGGCCGAAGTTGTTGAGGGCGCTGAAATTGAAGGCCCCGGTGAATTTCTCCACCCGGCAGCCGGGGTAGGCCCCGGGCAGGGTTTTGTAAAACTCAAAGGTCCCGGCCTGTTCGGAGTTGTTCTCCAGCACCAGCACCTCAAAATTCCGATATTCCGTCTTTTGATAGATGGAATCCAGGCACTTTTTCAGGTCCTCGATGTGGTCCTTGTTGGGGATGAGGATGCTCACCAGGGGCGAATCCTCCAGCTGCCAGCGCACCCGGTAGGTGCCGGGGCAAAGGCCCGGCTCGGGGGTGCCCTTCTGGCCGGTGCGGGCCAGGTGGTCGGCCAGGGTTTTCAGGCCGGCGGCCTGCACATAGGGCTTGGCCCCGTCCCCCCCGCTGGTGGACCCGGCGTGTACCCGCCAGTAGTAGAGCACCTGGGGCAGGTGGTAAGGCGCCGCCCCCGCGTCGATGAGCCGCCAGAAGAGGTCGTAGTCCTGGGCGCCGTCGCACTCGGCCCGCTCGCCCCCGATCTTTTCAAAAAGAGAGCGGCGGAAGGCCGCCAGATGGCAGATGTAGTTGCAGCCCAGGAGGTACTCGGGGGCAAAATCGGGCTTGAAGTGGGCCACCCGGGCCCGCTCCATGGATTTTTCAAAGAGGGCCTCGTCGCTGTAGAGGAAGTCCGCCCCGGTCTTTGAGATGGCCCGGCCCATGGCATAGATGGCGTGAGGAGCCAGCAGGTCGTCGTGGTCGGCCAGGGCCAGGTACTCGCCCTCGGCCAGGGCCGCGGCGGCGTTGGTGTTGGCGGCGATTCCCTTGTTCTCGATCTTGGCGTAGCGGATGCGCTCATCCCCCCGGGCGGCCACCAGCCGGCCCACATAGCTGTGGGCTTCGTCCGAGGCGTCGGCCAGGCAGAGCTGCCAGCGGGGGCAGGTCTGGGCCTGGAGACTATCCAGAAAAGCCTCCAGATACTCCTTGGGGGTGTTGTAGAGGGGGGTGCAGACGCTGATGAGGGGGAAGGCCGAGGTGTCCGCCCGGCGCTGGGCCTCCAGCACCTCTTTGGCGGGCAGGTAGCGGCCGGGCCGGCCGGGCATCCGCCGCACCGCAAAGCCCGCCGCCCGCCGCAGCATGGCCGCCGGCCCCTCCTGCCGGGTGAGGGTGAGGGCGTACCCGGCCAGTTCCTTTGCTCGTTTCAGTCGCAGGTTCATCGCTGTTTCTCCTCTTGTCTGCCGTGGCTTGTCTCCTCAGCAGGCGCCCGGCCCGGCTTTAGCCGGGCTGTATCGCCGCCCGCAGGGCCCCTTACCGCAGCCCGAAATTCTCAAACTTGTTGTTGAAATGGGGGTTGTAATAGGGGTCGCCCGCCTGGATGAGGGGGCCGTACTTGTCGATAAAGTTCTGTTTTTCCACCGCGTACCGCCGGGCGTTGGGGCCCGAGTCGTCCAGCCCCCGGCTCTTGCTCTCGTAGTGATAGGCCTGGGCAAAGGGGGTGTACACGTTCAGCAGGCCCCGCTGCCACAGCTTGAGGCAGAGGTCGATGTCGTTGTAGGCCACCGCGAACTTCTCCTCGTCCAGCCCGCCGCAGCTTTCGTACAATTCCCGCTTCACCAGCAGGCAGGCGCCGGTCACCGCCATGAAGTCCTGGGTGGTGACAAGGCGGTACAGGTCCCCCACCGCGTCCCGGGGGTGGCCCTTGTGGCTGTGGCCCGCCGTCTGGTTGATGCCCAGGATCACCCCCCCGTGCTGGATGGTGTCGTCCGGGTAAAAGAGCTTGGCCCCCACACAGCCCACGTCGGGGCGCTGGCTGTAGCTGAGCATCTCGGCCAGAAACCCCTCGGTGAGGATCTCAATGTCGTTGTTCAGCAGCAGCAGCTGCTCCCCCGCGGCGCGTCTTGCCCCAAAATTGTTCACCGCCGAAAAATTGAAGGCCCCCTCGTATTTTTCCACCCGGCAGCGGGGATATTTGGCGGGCAGGGCGTCGTAATAGGCGAAGGTGGCCGCCTCGGTAGAGTTGTTCTCCAGCACCAGCACTTCAAAGTTGTCGTACCCGGCCTTGGCGTAGAGGCTGGCAAGGCACCGCTCCAGATCGTCGGTGTGGTCCTTGTTGGGGATGAGCACGCTCACCAGGGGGCGGGCGGTCAGCTCATACCGTACCCGAAAGGCCCCCGGCGCGCCGTCCAGGCATTCCGCCTTGCCCGCAAGCCCCAGCCGGTCCAGCTGGGCCTGCACCGCCCGGGCCCCGGCCTCCAGGGCATAGGGCTTTGCCTCCATGCCGGCGGCGGTGCTGCCCGCGTGGCCCCGCCAGACGTACAGCACCCGGGGGATGTGGCGGATGCAGGCGGCCTGTTCGGTGAGCCGCAAAAGCAGGTCGTGGTCCTGGGCGCCGTCAAATTCGCTCCGCTCCTCAAAGCCGGCCTTTTCGGCCAGGGCCCGGCTGAACACCGCCAGATGGGTGATGTAGTTGCAGCCCCGCAGGTTGTCGGGGGCAAAGTCGGGCTTGAAGTGGTAGCCACCCAGCTCTTTCAGGTCGGCGCTCAGCACGATCTCGTCGCTGTACACAAGGTCCGCCCCGGTGGCCAGAATCTCCTGTACCACCTCGTAGAGGGCGTTGGGGTAGATCAGGTCGTCGTGGTCCAGCAGGGCGATGTACTCCCCTTCCGCCTGGGCAAAGCCCCGGTTGGTGTTGCCCGAGATCCCCTCGTTTTTTTCCAGGCGCAGGTAGGTGATCCGCTCGTCCTTTCCGGCGGCCCGGCGGCCCAGCTGCCCCGGCTGGGGATGGGCCTCGTCCGAGGCGTCCGCCAGCACCAGCTGCCAGTTTGGGTAGGTCTGCTTTTGCACACTCTCCACCATCTGGGCAAAAAAGCCGGGGTCGGTGTTGTACACCGGCACCACCAGGCTGATCTTGGGCCCGTTCAGGGGGTTTTTGCGCTGGGCCTTGAGCCGGCGGCGGGTGGGCAGGTCGGCCCGGTGCTGCCATTTGTCCCGGTGCAGCGCCAGGTTCAGCCGGAAATCCAGCTCCCGCCACAGCTGCTCAAAGCCCTCGTCCCGCACCGTCTCTCCCGCCCAGCGGCAGAGGGAGGCCAGATGGGCCGGGTTTGCCAGCCGCCGGGCCATCCCTCCCAGACTGTCGGGCCGGGCCACGTCGGCGGGCAGTGGTTCCTGTTGCTTTTTGGCCATGGGTATCCTCTCCTTCTCCGGCCCTTCCCTGCCGGGCGCTTTGGGGCGGGCGGCCCCCTGCCCCCCGCTTTCCCCCACAAAAAAGGCGGGCCCCGCAAAAGGCCCGCCGGGCGGTATCCCCTTTTCGGGGGTTATTCCTTGTTGAAGTCCTTGTAGGCGGCGCAGACCTCCTCCACCGGTCCGTCCATGCGGATGACCCCGTGGTCCAGCCAGGCCACCTTGTTGCACATCCGCTCGATCTGCTCGATGGAGTGGCTCACCAGAATCACGGTGGTGCCGCCGCTGAGCAGATGCTGCATCCGCTCCTCGCACTTTTTCTGGAAGAGGAAGTCCCCCACCGACAAAATCTCGTCGGCAATGAGGATGTCGGGCTTGGTGATGGTGGCGATGGCAAAGGCGATGCGGGCCACCATGCCGCTGGAGTAGTTTTTGAGGGGCACGTCCAGAAAGTCCTTCAGCTCGCTGAACTCCACGATCTCGTCGAATTTCGAGTCGATGTACTTGGGGGTAAAGCCCAGCACGGTGCCGTTCAGGTAGATGTTCTCCCGTGCGGTCAGGTCCATGTCAAAGCCGGCGCCCAGCTCGATGAGGGGGGCGATGGTGCCCCGCACGGTCACATGGCCGGCGCTGGGCTTGTACACCCCGCTGATCACCTTGAGCAGGGTGGATTTGCCCGAGCCGTTGAGGCCCACCAGGCCGTAGAAGTCCCCGGGCTGGACGGTGAGGCTCACATCTTTGAGGGCGTAGAACTCATCGAACTGGAGCCTGCCCTTGGCCAGGGCCAAAAAATACTCCTTGAAGCTCTCGTGGCGCTCTTTGGAAAGATTGAACCGCATGGATACGCGGTCCACTTCGATCATGGCCGGCATAGCGCAAGGCCCTCCTTACATGTACAGGACGAACCGGTCCTGGCTTTTTTTGAAGATCCAGAGCCCCGCGGCCAGCATGACCAGGGCCCAGCCGCCGCAGAGGGCCAGCATGGCGCCCGAGAGCCCCTGCCCCCACAGCACACAGCTGCGGAAGGCGGTGATGTACCAGTAGATGGGGTTGATCTGGATGATCTTCTGCATCCACACCCCCATCTGGACGGGGTCGTAGAAGATGGCGCTGCCGTACATGAGGGCGGTGCAGAACACCTCCCACATGTGCATCACGTCCCGGAAAAAGACGTAGGTGGTGGCCAGGATCAGCCCCACCCCCAGGCTGAAGAAGAAGAGGGTGATGAGGGGATAGAGGAAGAGGATGAAGGTCCACTCCACCCCGGTGCCGGTAAACAGCATCACCAGCACCAGCGCCACAAAGGAGAACAGGCAGTTCACCAGGGCAAAGCAGCATTTTTCCAGGGGGAAGATGTACTTGGGGATGTACACCTTGCGCAAAAGGGGGGCGTTTTTGAGCACGCTCTCCATGGCCATGGTGGTGGCCTCCCGGAAGAAGTTGAAGAGCAGCTGGCCGATGAGCAGAAAGACGGCAAAGTTCTCGATGCCGTCGCCCCGGGTGTTGAAGATGCTGGAAAAGACGGCCCACATCACCAGGCACATCATCAGGGGGTTGAGCACGCTCCAGGCCACGCCCAGCACGCTGCGGCGGTACTTGAGCTTGAAGTCCCGGCTGATGAGGTTTTGCAGCAGGTACCGATAGCGCCAGAGGTCCTTCCAATAGAGTTTCAGGGACGCCACAGGGGCTTTACCACCTTTCAAAATACTCAAAGGCCTGCCGGGCGAAGGGGGTGTGCTTTTTGTCCTTCTCGCTCAGCAGCCAGGGTGCGCCGCAGTCGGGCCACTGGATGTTCACGGTGGGGTCGTCGAAGGGGATGCCCCCCTCGGCGCTGGGCCAATAGATGTCGCTGCACTTGTAGGTGAACTCGGCCACGTCGCTCAAAACCAGGAAGCCGTGGGCAAAGCCCTCGGGGATATAGAGCATCTTCTTGTTTTCGGCGCTGAGGGTCTCCCCCACCCACTGGCCGAAGGTGGGGCTTTTGGGGCGGCAGTCCACCGCCACGTCGAACACCTCGCCCATCGTCACCCGCACCAGCTTGGCCTGGGTGTGCTCTTTCTGGAAGTGCACCCCCCGCAGTACGCCCCGGGTGGAGCGGGACTGGTTGTCCTGCACGAAATTCTGGCGGATGCCGGCGGCGGCGAACTCGTCCTGCTGGTAAGTCTCCATAAAATAGCCCCGCGCATCCCCGAACACGGTGGGCTCAATGACCATCACGTCGGGGATAGAGGTGTGGATAAAATTGAACTTAGCCATACTGCTCTCCCTCTCTTTTTGAAAAAGGGCCCCGGCAGCGCCGGGCCCTGGATATACTGGCGGGGTGCCCGGGCAGGACACACCACGATTATTATATCGGATACCGCCCCCAAAAGCAACAGAAAAACCCTTTTGCCCAAAGGTTTTCGCCGCCGGGCCAAAAAGCGCCCCTGCCCGCAAGGCGGGCAGAGGCGTTTCGGCAGAGTTTTGAGGGGGCCCGGGCGGGGCTGCTTCCCGCAGGGCGGGGCGCAGGGCCCCGGGCGGGGGCGCGTTTTCGCCGGGCGCGGGGCCCTCAGCAGGGCTTTGGGCCGGCGGGCAGGGCGTCGGGGCGGTTTTCGGCCTGGTCCCGGCGCAGCCGCAGCAGCAGCAGGCCGGCCATGGCCTGGGCCTGGCTGGCGTCCCCGACGCGGTAGCGGGGGTTGGCCACCCCCACAAAGCCGGCCAGCCCCTTCTCATCCTCCAGGGGCACGATGATCAGCCGCTGCACATTGTGGCGGCTGAGCATCTGCCGCTCCTCGGGGAAACCGGCCCGCAGGCTGTCCAGATCCAGCAGGATCACCGGCTGTTCCCGGCCGTATTCCTCCAGCCAGCGGCGGAACAGCCGGTCGGGGCGGAACAGCCGCTCCTCCTTTTGCAGGGAGGGCACGGCGGGGGCGTGCCACTCGAAGGCGTCGTTCCAGCGGCCGGGGACCTTTGGGTCGGCGCAGAACAGCCTCACCCGGTCGGCCTGGTAGAATTCGCCCAGCAGCGCCAGCCCCCGGGCGGCGGCCTGAGGCCAGCTGCCGCAGCGGCCCAGGGCCTCGATGCAGCCGCCGATGCGCTCGGCCAGGGCCAGCCGTTCCTGTCCGGCGGGGCTGACGAGTTCCCGGCGGGTGATGTCCAGGGCCACCTCCAGGCGGGCGGGCCGGCCCCGGAACTCCACCTGCTTTGTCTTGACCAGAAAGCGGCGGCGGCAGTAGTCGTTGCGGCTCTCCCACACCAAAAAGTCCTTTTTGCCCAGCTGCCCGTTGGAGCAGAAGGGGCAGGGCCGGTCCCGGCCCCGCAGCACCTGGTAGCACTTGCGGCCATGGCAGTCCTTCACGCCGAAGAGCTTGCGGCCGGCCCGGTTCAGGTAGTACATCTCGTGGGTCTCCATGTCGGCCAGGTACACCACGTCGTTTTCGGCCTCCAGGATGAGGCCGGCGATCTCGTCCTCGGAGCCCGGGTCCCGGCAAAGCAGGCCGGGGGCGGGGCGGGGCGAGGGCTTGAAGGGCTGGCCCGCCCCCGCAAACTCGGCCTCAAAGCGGGCGGCGGGGCAGGGCTGGGCAAAGTAGAAGCCCTGGAGCAGGTCGGGGGAGAGCTTTTCCAGCAGCTCCAGCTCCTCGGGGGTCTCCACCCCCTCGCAGCACACCCGGATGCCGCAGCTCTCGGCCAGCTCCAGGATGTTGCCCAGCAGCCGGCAGTTGTAGGCGTTGCGGGGCAGGCCGCTCACAAAGCGGCGGTCCACCTTGATCTCGTCCACCTCCATCTCGCCCAGACGCTCCAGGCTGGAGTAGCCGGTGCCGAAATCGTCCACCGACAGCTCGATGCCGGCCTTTTTCCAGCGGCGGAAAAACCGGTTGAGGCGGAAATAGTCGGACAGCCGCCGGCTCTCGGTGATCTCGATGGTGAGGGCGCTGCCGGGCAGGCCGCTCTCCTCCACCAGGCGCAGCACCTCGTCCTCCACGGCGTCCTCCTCCAGCTGCACATAGGACATGTTCACGCTGACGCGCAGATCGGGGTTTTTGCGGCGCCAGCGGCGGCAGTCGGCCAAGGCCCGGCCCAGGGCCCACAGCCCCACCTGGCGGATGAGACCGCTCTTTTCCAGGATGGGCACAAACTCCTCGGGCAGCACCTGGCCCCGGCTGGGGGAGCAAAACCGCAAAAGGGCCTCGGCGCCGTACAGCTTGTGGCTGCCGCTGAGCACCTGGGGCTGATAGAACAGCTGATAGCCCTCAAAATTCTTCTGCACGCCGGCCTGCAATTCGGCCCGCAGTTCCAGCTCCCGCAGACGGCCCTCGTAGTCCCAGGGGGCAAAAAAGTGCAGCCGGCCCCTCCCCTCGTCCTTGGCGGCCTGGAGGGCGGTCTCGGCGTACTGGAAGAGGGTGCGCTCGTCGGGAGCCCGGTACCGGGGCCAGGCCACGCACCCGGCCGAGAGGCTGCACTGGCCCGACAGCCGGCGGCCGGCCCTCTCAAAGAGGGCCTGGGCCCGGGCCTCGGCGGCGCCGGGCAGGCAGAGGGCAAACCAGTCCCCGTTCACCCGGTACACCTGCCGGCCGCTCTCGTCCCCCAACACGCTCTGCACGTCCCGCAGCACCCCGTCCCCGAAGGCGCGGCCCTTGGTGAGGTTGATGTTTCGCATCTCGTCCACCCCGGCCATCAGCAGCAAAAAGGGGGTGTCCTCCCCCATCTGCCGGCACACCTCTCCGGCCAGGGCCGGCCCGTCCGACCGGGTGCGGGGCCGCTCGGCCAGGGCCAGCCGCCCCAGCAGGTACAGCCGGCCGGTGGGCCCGTCCCGATGGGCGCCGCCCCGGCTGTTCACCCAGTGGCGCAGGCCCCGGCCATCCAGCGCCCGGTAGTTCAGGTTGTAGGTGTCGGCCCGGCCCCCGGCCAGCGCCTCCATGTTGGCTTTCAGGCGGGGCAGGTCCCGCTCGTCGACGCCCCGGCGCCACTCCTCCAGGGTGCACTGCTGGCGGCACACCCGGAAAGTCTCCCTCTCCCTCAGAATGTTGCGGGAAAATTGCAGCCGGTCCCGCCCGGCGTCGTAAAACAGATAGATGTCCCCGGTGCTGCGGCTGAGCATCTCCAGCATGGTCTGCACGCGGGATTCGGAATGTTCGCTGAGTTCCACCGGGTCATCTCCTCTCCGCCTGAGGGCGATTTTCCAAAATGTATACTTTCTGAACGGCGCTTTGCGGCATATGTAGTACCAAAATTCTACCATACGAACCGACAAAATTCTACAAATCTCTGGCAATTTCGGCAAATCCTCTCATTTGTCTTTACAGGGCGCACTTTTCTCCAGAAAGTATGCTTTTTTTCATAAAAAAATCCCTTATTCTCCGGCGCCGGCGGCCCGGTTCAAAAAGCTGGTGAGGGGCATGCCGCAGCACTTGGCGGCGGCGGTGGCGGTGAGCTGGCCGGCCTGCCACTGGCCCCGCACGACCTCGAAGTTTTCGGACAGGGGCTTGGGGGGGCGGCCCAGCCGCTGGCCCCGGGCCCGGGCGGCGGCGATGCCCTCGGCCTGGCGCTTTTTGATGTTTTCCCGCTCGCTCTGGGCCACAAAAGAGAGGATCTGAAGCACCAGGTCGGCAATGAAGGTGCCCATCAGGTCCCGGCCCTGGCGGGTGTCCAGCAGGGGCATGTCCATCACGCAGATGTCCACCCCCTTTTCTTTGGTGAGCAGCCGCCACTGTTCCTGCACCTCCTGGTAATTGCGGCCCAGCCGGTCGATGCTGGCGATATACAAAAGGTCGCCCGGGCGCAGCCGGCGCACCAGCTTCTGGTATCCCTCCCGCTCGAAATCCTTGCCGGAGCGCCGGTCGGCGTAGATGCAGCCGGGCGCCACCCCCTTTTCCCGCAGGGCCAGCCGCTGGCGGGCCTCGTTCTGGTCGGCGCTGGACACCCGGATATAGCCGTAAACTCCCTTCATCCTGTTTCCCCTTTCTGTTTTTGATGAAAAATATGCCGGGCCGGGGCGCCTTGCCCCGGCCCGGCATATTGTATCTTTATCTTGGCCCGTTTCACCGCCTGGGATTCAGCGGCCGGCTGTCCAGCCCGCGGGCCTCGCCGCTCTCCTTGAGGCGGATGGTGGGGCCGGGCAGCCACTCCCGGCGGATGAAGGTGAGGCCGGGCTCGGGGCCCATGGGCCGGGCCCGCCGCCGCCAGGTTTTGGCCAGCTTCCACAGCCCGGCCAGGGCGGCCAGCCCCGCCGCGGCCCCGGCGGCGATGCCCCAGGGGGACAGAGGCGTCTGGCTGGCCTCCAGCCGCACCCCCCGGGCGCTCTCCAATACGCTCTCAAGGCCGGTGTACTCCACCGGGTAGCGGGCCTCGGCGTCGCTCTGCCAGGCTCCGCCCTCCACCGTCACCACCCGGCTGCCCCCCGGCTCGGTGCCCAGCACCCAGCACTGGGGCAACTCAAACCGGGTGGAGAGGGCCGCCTCCAGGTTCTGCCGGTGCAAAAGCACCGTGGGCCAGCCCGCCGCCACCGAGACGCTGCCCAGCTCATCCCCGCCGCCCTTCACCGGCACGCTCAGGGCCGAGGCATCCCCCGAGGGAGCCTCTGCCCGCTCAAAATTTTCAAAGCAGTAGTCCATGAGGGCGCAGGCGTCGGCAAACTTGGTCTCCTTGCTCACGTCCTTCATCAGCACCCCGATCAGGCGGATGCCGTCCTGCTGGCAGAGGGTGACGAAGGTCTGCCCCGCGTCGATGTGGTATCCGCTCTTGCTGCCCAGAGCGTACTCCCGGTATTTTTCCTGCCCCACCCGCATCCAGTCGTCGGTGCCGAAATAGCGGGTCTCGGGCTGCAAATTGGTGGGGCCCATCGTCCAGGTGTCGGTGCGGCAGAAGAGAGTCTCAAAGCCGGGCTGCTCCAGGGCCCAGCGGGTGATGGCGGCCATGTCCCGGGCGCTGGTGTAGTGGTCGGTGTCCATCAGGCCGTGGGGGTTGGTGAAGTGGGTGTTTTGCAGCCCCAGGGCCTGGGCCTGGCGGTTCATGGCCTCCACGCCCCCCTGGATGCTGCCCCCGATGTAGCAGGCCAGCAGATTGGCCCCGTCGTTGGCCGAGGCCAGCTGGGTGGCGTAGAGGATGTCCTCCAGGTTCACCACCTCGCCGGGCTGGAGGGCGATGTGGGAGGAGTCGGTGCCCACCAGGGAGTAGACCGCCTCGTCCGGCACGGTGAGCTGGCCGCTCCAATCCCCGTCGGCCTTTTGCAGGGCCAGGCCCAGGGTCATGATCTTGGTGATGGAGGCCGGATACAGCCGCTCGTCGGCGTTCTGCTCCAAAAGCACCTGGCCCGAGTCGGCGTCCAGGATGATGTAGGCCTCGCAGCTCACGGCGGGCAGATCGGCAGGGTGCACGTCCTCGGCCCGGGCCGGCAGGGCCAGGGCAAAAGCCGCCGCCAGGGCCGTCAGGGCGGCCAGGGGGCGGCGAAGAGGTCTCAATGGCTTCAAGGGGTTCTCCTTTTTCTTTTCGTTCCTCCGCGCTTTTGGCGGGATTTTTTCTATGGATGGCGGGGGCGGGCCCCGATTTTTCCGTATTTTTACAATCAGTTTTATTATAGCGGCCCGGCCCCCCGCCGCGCAAGGCGGCAGGGAAAATTTCCACATTTTCTCTTTTGGGGCGGGGCGCGGGGGAGATGGGCCGGCCGGGGCAATTGACAGGGGGCGAGGCAGGGCCCATAATATACACATACCCCCATAGGTTAAAGGAGATGAATTGCCATGCGGCAGTGTATGGATTCGGAAAATCTGCACCGGCGGCTGAAAAAGATCGCGGGGCAGGTACAGGCCATTGATCGGATGATCGACGAGGATGTGCCCTGTGAGGACATCCTCGCCCAGCTGAACGCGGCCAAATCGGCGCTGCACAAGTGCGGCCAGATCGTGCTGGAGGGGCACATCCGCCACTGTGTGCGGGACGGCATCGAGCACGGCGACCTGGACAAGACGGTGAGCGACTTCACCAAGGCGGTGGAGCGGTTTGCCAATATGGGCTGAGAGGCCGCAAAAAAGCGTGTTGGCGGGGCATTGCCCCGCCTTTTTTGGTTTTGGGGCGGCCCGCCGCCGACTTTCCGGCCCGGGCCGCCCGTTTTTTCTCTGCCCCGGCCCTCCTGCTCCCGGCCTGCGCCCCTTTCCCCTGCCCCGGCCCTCCTGCTCCCGGGCCTGCCGCCCGCTTTTTCTCTGCCCCGGCCCTCCTGCTCCCGGGCCTGCCGCCGGGCGCCCCTCTTGACAAACCTATACCCCTATGGGTATAATACGGCCACAGGGCAGGCATATACCAATACCCCTATGTCTATCTGTACCGATCCGCGCCGATCCGCCCGGCTTTTTTCCCGGTTTCCCCTGCCCTGCCGGGCCCTTTGGCCAAAGGAGTGTTTTTCATTTTCATCCCATGGGGCCGCCGGGCGGCGTGCCCCCGGAAAGGAGCGCATCATGATCAAAACCCTGGAAAAGCTGTTGGAATGGGGCGGCCTCAGGCGGGACGTGGCCTTCCTGGTGGTGGGCGGCGTCTCGCTGCTGGCCAGCATTTTCTGCCCGGATCTGTTTTGGGTAAACCCGGCCTGGCTGGCGGTGATCTTCTGCGGGCTGCCCATCATTCTGGAGGCGGTGGTGGGGCTGGTGACAGCCTTTGACATCAAGGCGGACGTGCTGGTGTCCATCGCGCTGGTGGCGTCCCTGTGCATCGGGGAGACCTTTGCGGCGGGGGAAGTGGCCTTCATCATGCAGCTGGGGGGCTTTCTGGAAGAAGTGACGGTGGCCCGTGCCCGTGCGGGCATCGAGAAGCTGGTGCATCTCACTCCCCGCACGGCCCGGGTGGTGACGCCGGAGGGCGGCGAGCAGGTGATCCCGGCGGAGCAGGTGCAGGTGGGGCAGGTGCTGCGGGTGCAGCCGGGGGAGACGGTGCCGGTGGACGGGGTGATCCTGTCGGGGCAGACCTCCATCAACCAGGCGGTGATGACGGGGGAATCCCTGCCGGTGGACAAGGGCCCGGGGGACGAGGTGTCCAGCGGCACCATGAACCAGTTCGGGGCATTTGAGATGCGGGCGGCCAAGGTGGGGGAGGACAGCTCCATCCAGCGGATGATCCGGCTGGTGCAGTCGGCGGACGCGAACAAGGCCAAGATCGTGGGCATCGCCGACCGATGGGCCACCTGGATCGTGGTGATCGCGCTGACGGCGGCGGCCCTCACCTGGCTGTTCACGGGGCAGATCATCCGGGCGGTGACCATTCTGGTGGTGTTCTGCCCCTGCGCGCTGGTGCTGGCCACCCCCACGGCCATCATGGCGGCCATCGGCAACGCCACCCGGCATGGTTTTCTGGTGCGCCAGGGGGACGCGCTGGAGCGGCTGGCCCAGGTGCGGCGGATCGCCTTTGACAAGACGGGCACCCTCACCTTCGGCGCCCCCAGGGTGACGGCGGTGGAGCCGCTGGGCATGGAAAAGGAGGCGCTGTGGGCCCTGGCGGCCTCGGCGGAGCTGCTCAGCGAGCATCCCCTGGGGCGGGCGGTGGTGGCCGGCTATAAAAAGGAGACGGACCATACCCCCCAAAAGCCGGAGGATTTTGTGATGCTGCCGGGCCGGGGAGTGACGGCCCGGGTGGGCGGGGCCCAGGTGGCGGCGGGCAGCGAAGCGATGATGGAGGCCCGGGGCGTGGGCCTGCCCCCTGCCCTGAAAGAGTCGGCCCGGGCCCGGCTGGACGAGGGCTGTACCCTGATCTGGCTGGCGGTGGACGGGCAGCCGGCGGGCTTTGTGGCCCTGGCGGACACCCTGCGCCCCGACACGCCCGCCACCATCGGCAGGCTGCGGCGGCTGGGGGTGGCCACGGTCCTGCTCACGGGGGACAATGAGAACGCGGCCCGCACGGTGGCCAAGGCGGCGGGGGTGGACGATTTCCGGGCCGGCTGCCTGCCCCAGGACAAGCTGGCCCAGATTGGCCGGTATCAGGCGGCGGGCGAGCCGGTGTGCATGATCGGGGACGGGGTGAACGACGCCCCCGCCCTCAAGACGGCCCATGTGGGCATCGCCATGGGGGGCGTGGGCAGCGACATCGCGGTGGAGGCCGCCGACATCGCCCTGGTGGACGACGAGGTGAAGGAGCTGCCCCACCTGCTGGCGCTCTCCCGGCGGATGATGCTCACCATCCGCTGCAACCTCACCTTCTCCATGACCCTGAACTTTGTGGCCATTGTGCTGGCCATCACCGGCATCCTGAACCCGGTGGTGGGGGCGCTGGTGCACAACGCGGGCTCGGTGTTCGTCATCCTGAACTCGGCCCTTTTGCTGGGCTTTAAAAAGCGGCTGTAAAAGGCGCAAAAAGCGGCCGGCCCTCTTTTCAAAGAGGGCCGGCCGCCTTTTGTTTTGCGTCCGGGCTTTTTTCCCGGTTTTACTTCCACAGGGGGGTGGGGTACTCGCCCTGCCGGGTCTTCTGGGCCAGTGCCTCGGCCACCAGGGGCCGGTCGGCCTGATAGGTCACCCCGTACCACTTGTCGGGGCTGCGCAGCACCTTCACCCGGGCCTTGCCCTCTTCGATGAGCTGGCTCACCACCCCGGGCAGGAAATACTCGGCCTTCAGGGGGTCGGTCTGGAGGGCCTCATCCAGGAAGGCGGCAAACCGGGCCCCGGCCTCGGCCAAAAAGCTGGGGGTGAAGCCCCACAGGTTCATGCTCACCACCGAATCGGGGTCCAGGGCCACCCAGCTCTCGCCCCCGTCGGGGGAGTAGCGGATGCCCTCGGGGCCCGACTCGATGCGGGTGCGCTCGGTGACGGTGCGCAGGTACCCCTCCCCGTCCATCCGGCAGACCCCCCGGGAGACATAGCCGTTTTCGGAGACGGTGTTTTTCAAAAGAAAGCCCACCATGGCATACTGATACTGTGCCCCGTCTTTGGCGTCGGCCAGGTAGCGGGCCATCTCCTCAAAGCAGCGGGGGCCGTAGTAGTCGTCGGCGTTGATGACCGCGAAGGGCCGGTCGATCTCATCCCGGGCGGCCAGCACGGCCTGGGCGGTGCCCCAGGGTTTTACCCGCCCCTGGGGCAGCTGATAGCCCTCGGGCAGGTCCTCCAGCTTCTGGAAGGCGTAGCGCACCTCCAGCCCGCTCTTTTGGGCCCGGGCCCCCACGGTGCGGCGGAACTCGGCCTCGATCTCCTTTTTGATGACGAACACCACCCGGCCAAAACCGGCCCGGGCCGCGTCGTAGAGGGAATAATCCAGGATGGCCTCCCCTGCCGGGCCCACCGGGTCGATCTGTTTGAGGCCGCCGTACCGGCTGCCCATGCCGGCGGCCATCACCACCAGAATCGGTTTTGTCTCCATGCCATTCTCCCATCCGCCCCCGGGCCTTGGCCGGGGGCCGTTTTTTCGCTTTTGAGCTCTTTATCCTGATTATAGGCCATTTTTCGCCTCTGTACAAGGCCCCTGCGGGGCGGCAATTCGCCCCACTTGCGGCGGGGCCCCCTTTAGAACACGATCTGGGGCTGGAGCTTTTTGCCCTCCAGGGCCGCGTCCAGGGCGGGGCCGATGAGGGTAAAATCGCTTTGCAGGCTGGCGGGCTTTTGGCCCGGGGCGTCCTGGCCGAAGGGCACGAGGTAGAAGTTCCGCCGCTGGGCAAGGGCCGCGATGTGGGGCCCGCTGGCCCCCATCCCGTCGTTGGTGGAAAGGGCCAGCAGGATGGGCTTTTCGGCCCGCAGCATGCTCTTGACCCCCAGGGTCACCGGGGTGTCGCTGATGCCCAGGTCCAGCTTGGCCAGGGTGCAGCCGGTGCAGGGGGCCACCACCATGGCGTCGGCCATATCCTTGGGGCCCAGGGGCTCCGCCCCCTGCAAGGTCTCGATCACCGGCCGGCCGGTGAGGGCGTGCAGCTGGTCTTTCCAGGTCGAGGCCCGGCCAAAGCGGGTGTCCAGGCTGGCGGCGTTGAAGCTCATCAGCGGGATCACCTCCACCCCTCTGCCCACCAGGGCCGCCACCTGGGGCAGGGCCTTTTCAAAGGTGCAAAAACTGCCGCACAGTGCAAATACAACGGTAAACGGTCTTTTCATTCCAATCCCCTCTCTCTCAGTATCTGGGCCGCCGCCCGGCCCACCGCTTCGCCGGCGCTCTCCGGGCAGACCCGGGCGGGCAGGGCCGGCCCCCGCACCAGGGTGTGGCCCGCCGCCAGCACCTCTTCTTCCCCAAAGCCGCCGGGGGCCGAGGCCAGCTCCACCGCCAGGCTGCCG
>CASFKY010000074.1 GCA_949295465.1 uncultured Oscillospiraceae bacterium | reverse complement strand
CCTCGCCCGGCCTCGCCCGCTTTTTCTGTGCCATCCCGCCCTCTCCTTTCCGGCTTTGTCCTGTGTGGTTTTGCCGGGGTGTGCCGCCCGGCTTTGGGGCTGCCCGGGTCCTTCCCGGCCTGTGCCTCCGCCCGGGGCCTTGCCTCGGCCCTGCGCCCAGCCGCGCCTTCCCGGCCTGTGCCTCCGCGCAGGGCCCGCCTGGCCGGCCCTGCGCCTGCCTTCCCGGCCCCGCCCCGGCATCCCTTTTGCTTATAAAACGAAAAAGGGGGCCCAAATATTGCATTTTTGCGGCAAAAATCCGAAATTTTACAAAAGGAGGTTTTCCCTCTTCCTCTTTTGGGGCCGCGTGCTATAATAAAATCCGTTTGAACAGCTGTTTTTTCCTGTTTTTTACACTTGTTTTGCCGGAAAGGGAAGGGGTTCTGCGTTGAAGGTTTCTGTGGGTACGCTTTTGAAGGGGGCGGCGGGCCAGCTGCGGGCCGACCCGGTGCTGGCGGCCTCGCTGGCGCTGGCGGTGATCTCCTGTTTTTTCTGCCCGCCCAACCCGGGCTATCTGGGCTACATTGATTTCGACACCCTCATCCTGCTGTTCTGCCTGATGGGGGTGATGGAGGGGCTGCGGCTGCAGGGGGTGTTCCCCTGGGTGTGCGGGCGGCTGCTGAGCCGGGTGCACAGCCGGCGGGGCATCGTGTTCACCCTGGTGTTCCTCTGCTTTGTGAGCAGCATGTTCATCACCAACGACGTCACCCTCATCACCTTTGTGCCCCTGGGCATTCTGGTGCTGTCCATGGCGGGGCTGTCGGGGCGGCTGTGCTACACCGTCACCCTCATGACCATCGCCGCCAACCTGGGCAGTATGTTCACCCCCATCGGCAACCCCCAGAACCTCTACCTCTTCTCTTTGTCGGGGCTGGACCTGGGCAGTTTTCTGCTGCTCACCCTGCCCTACACCCTGGCGGCGGCGGCACTGCTGGCCCTCCTCATCTTTTTCGGCTACCGCCGCTCCGGGGGCGGCGAGACGCCGGGGGTGCGCCCGCCCCTGCCGGCCGACAAGCGCCATGTGGCCCTTTTGCTGGTTTTGTTTTTGCTGTGCGTGGCCACGGTGGCGGGGGCGCTGCCCCATCTGGCCCTCTTGGCCATTGTGGGCCTGGTGCTTCTGGTGCGGGACCGCAAGGCCCTGGCCGGGGTGGATTACCCCCTGCTGCTCACCTTTGTGTTCTTTTTCATCTTTGTGGGCAACGCAAAGCAGCTGGAGGGGCTGCACGCCCTCATCCTGAGCCTCTTGCAGGGGCACGAGCGGCTGCTGGGGGTGCTGGCCAGCCAGATCATCAGCAACGTGCCGGCGGCCATGCTGCTCTCGGGCTACAGCGGCAGCCTGCGGGAATTGATCGTGGGCACCAACATCGGGGGGCTGGGCACCCTCATCGCCTCCATGGCCAGCCTCATCTCCTACAAGCAGGTGGCGGGGCGGTACCCGGCCCTCAAGCGCCAGTACCTCACCGTGTTCACCCTGTGCAACCTGGTGTTCCTGGTTCCCCTGTATTTTATTTAAAAAAGCAAACAAAAAAGGCGGGGACGCGTTTTGCGTCTCCGCCTTTTGTTGTCCTGCCGAACCTCAGCTCAGGGAGGGCTGACCGTTCTGCACGTCGAAGGTGAGGGTATCCCCCGCCTTGTGGGTGCCGGCCAGGATCTGCCGGGCAATGGGGGTCTCCACATGGCTCTGGATGAACCGCTTGAGGGGCCGGGCGCCGTAGATGGGGTCGTAGCCGCTCTCCACGATCCAGTCCTTGGCCGCGTCGGTGACCACCAGCTTGAGCTGTTTTGTGGCCACCCGCTTCTCCAGGTCTTTCAGCAGCAGATCCACCACGCCGCCGATCTCCTCTTTGGTGAGGCTCTTGTAGTAGACGATCTCGTCCAGCCGGTTGAGGAACTCAGGCCGGAACTTGGTCTTGAGCAGGGCGTCGATCTGGTCCCGGGCCTCCTGGGAGAGCTCGGTGCCGCCATTGGCCCGGGCCTTTTCCAGGTCCTCCAGGATGATCTGGCTGCCCAGGTTGCTGGTGAGGATCAGGATGGTGTTCTTGAAGTCCACGGTGCGGCCCTGGCTGTCGGTGATGCGTCCGTCGTCCAGGATCTGGAGCAGGATGTTGAACACGTCGGGATGGGCCTTTTCCACCTCATCGAACAGCACCACGCTGTAGGGCTTGCGGCGCACGGCCTCGGTGAGCTGGCCGCCCTCCTCGTAGCCCACGTATCCCGGAGGGGCGCCGATGAGGCGGCTGACGCTGAACTTCTCCATATACTCGGTCATGTCGATGCGGATCAGGTTGCGCTCGTCGTCAAAGAGGGCTTCGGCCAGGGCCTTGGCCAGCTCGGTTTTGCCCACGCCGGTGGGGCCCAGGAACAGGAAGCTGCCGAGGGGGCGGCCCGGGTTGGCGATGCCGGCCCGGCTGCGCAGAATGGCCTCGGCCACCTTGCGCACCGCCTCGTTCTGGCCGATGACCCGCTGGTGCAGGATGTCCTCCAGGCGCAGCAGCTTCTCCCGCTCGCCTTCCACCAGTTTTTCCACCGGGATGCCGGTCCACCGGGCCACGATGCGGGCGATCTCCTCGTCGGTCACCCGGTCCCGCAGCAGGTTGGCCTGGGATTCGGGGGCGTTCTCGGCGATCTTCTCCTGCTCTTCCAGCTCTTTTTGCAGCTGGGGCAGGCGGCCGTATTTCAGCTCGGCGGCCTTGTTCAGGTCGTACTCCCGCTCGGCCTTCTCAATGGCCGCGTTGGTCTTTTCGATCTCGGCCCGCAGGCTCTGCACCTTGTTGATGCTGCCCTTCTCATTCTCCCACTGGGCCTTCATCTTGTTGAAGCTGTCCCGCATTTCGGCCAGCTCCTTCTGGATGGCGGCCAGCCGGTCACGGCTCAGGGGGTCGGTCTCCTTTTTCAGGGCCGCCTCCTCGATCTCGTGCTGCATGATCTTGTGGCGCAGATCATCCATCTCGGCGGGCATGCTCTCCATCTCGGTCTTGATCATGGCACAGGCCTCATCCACCAGGTCGATGGCCTTGTCGGGCAAAAACCGATCGGTGATGTACCGATCGCTGAGGGTGGCGGCGGCAATGAGGGCCGAATCCTGGATCTTCA
>CASFKY010000073.1 GCA_949295465.1 uncultured Oscillospiraceae bacterium | reverse complement strand
CGCTGCGCTGACGGCGACGGCGGGCCCGCAGGGCCGCCCGCTCACTGCGCTCGGCCAGAAGGGAAAGGGCCCGGGCCGCCCCCATCAAAGCCGCCGCCAGCCCCAGGGCCGCCAGGCTGCCCCCCTCAAACAGGCTGCCCCCCTCAAACAGGCTGCCCAGGCTCAAGAGTGCCGCCAGGGCGCAGCCCAGCGCCAGAAACCGTTCCAGACCCGCCGCCATTTTTTTCATATCTGAACCCCTCCTGTGTACTCTCAGAAGTGAACTCTGTCGAATGCAACAACCTTTTGTTGTATTTTGAGTATATTACAACATTTAGTTGTTGTCAATGGTATTTTAACAACTTTTTGTTGTGATTTCTTCTTTACTTTTACCACCTATTGTTGTATTATAAAATCATCAGGACTGCCGGGCCCTGGGCCCGGCGCCAGAAACGGAGCGTATGGATTATGTTCAAGGACCGTCTCAAAGAGCTTCGCAAGGCCGCCGGCCTCAGCCAGGCCCAGCTCAGCGCCCGGATGGGGGTCTCCCAACAGGCCGTGGGCAAGTGGGAGAGCGGGAAATCCTCTCCCGGGCCGGATACCCTCGCCGCCCTTGCCCGGCTGCTGGGGGTGAGCACCGACGATTTGCTGGGCAAATCGCCCGCACTCACCTCCTTTCAGCTGCCCTATGCCCAGACCGGCATCCCGGTGGTGGGCACTGTGCGGGCGGGCTACGGGGCCCTGGCCTATGAGGAGGACTACGGCACCGAGCTGGCCAGCGTCAAGGACCCGGAATCCTACTTTTACCTGGTGGTGAAGGGGGACAGCATGGAGCCCCGCATCCGGGAGGGGGACCTGGCCCTGGTGCACAAGCAGCCCACCCTGGACAGCGGCGATCTGGGGGTTCTGATCTACGGGGAAGGAGAGGGTACCCTCAAGCGATACCTGGTGCGGGGCAGCAGCGTGGTATTGCAGCCCTTCAACCCGGAATATGAGGAACTGGTGCTCAGCGGCGAGGAACTGGAGCACCTGCATGTGGTGGGCAAGGTGGTCAAAACCGTCAGCCAGTGGTAAGCCCGCCCTCTATCTGAAAGTATAGCGGGGGAGTCGTCCCATTAGGCGGACTTTTTGTCCTTTGGGCGGCTTTTGGGCCGTTCTGGGCCCAAAGGCCGTCTTTTTTATCTTCCCCTAAAGGGGAAAATGCCACAGAGGGGGTGGTTTTGGGTGGAACTGGAGGAAAAACTGGCCATTCTGGCCGACAGCGCCAAGTACGACGTGGCCTGTACCTCCAGCGGCAGCGATCGGGGCGGCCAGGCCGGGGCCATCGGCAATTGTCAGGCGCCGGGCTGCTGCCACACCTTCACGGCGGACGGGCGGTGTGTCTCCCTGCTGAAGGTGCTCTACACCAACATCTGTGCCTACGACTGCCGATACTGCGTGAACCGGCGCTCCAACGACCTGCCCCGGGCCGCCTTCACCCCCCGGGAGCTGGCCGAGCTCACCATCCAGTTTTACCGGCGCAACTATATCGAGGGACTGTTTTTGTCCAGCGCGGTTCTGGTGAGCCCCGACTACACCATGGAGCAGATGATCTCGGCCCTCACCCTGCTGCGGGAGGAATACCGTTTCCGGGGGTATATCCACGCCAAGGCCATCCCCGGTTCCAGCCCGGAGCTGGTGCGCCAGCTGGGCCTGCTGGCTGACCGGCTCAGCGTGAATATTGAGCTGCCCAGCGAGGCCAGCCTGAGCCTGCTGGCCCCGGACAAGAGCCGCGCGGCCATCCTGCGGCCCATGGGGCAGATCGCTGCCTCCTCTGCCCAGAATCGGCGGGAGCTGGCCCTCTACCGGCACGCTCCCCGGTTCGCCCCCGCCGGCCAGAGCACCCAGATGATCGTGGGGGCCACCCCCGAGAGCGACCGGCAGATCCTTCACCTGACCCAGGGACTGTATCGGAAATACTCCCTCAGGCGGGTGTTTTTCTCGGCCTATATCCCGGTGGTGGAGGACAGCCGGCTGCCGGCCCTGTACACCCCGCCGCCTCTTTTGCGGGAACACCGGCTCTATCAGGCCGACTGGATGCTCCGCTACTACCATTTTTCCGCCGAGGAGATCCTGGACGAGGACTGCCCCAACTTTGACCCCTATATGGACCCCAAATGCCACTGGGCCCTGCGCCATTTTGACCGATTCCCGGTGGATGTGAACCGGGCCGGGGAGGAGGAGCTGCTTCGGGTGCCGGGCATCGGGCCCCGCAGCGCCCGCCGGATCCTGATCGCCCGGAAAAACGGGGCCCTGGGCCTGCCGGAACTGAAGCGGATCGGAGTGGTGCTCAAGCGGGCCCAGTACTTTTTGTGCTGCCGGGGCTATTCCGGCAGCCGCAGTCCTCGCCGGGAGCTGGTGGCCCGGGCCCTGCTGGACCCGGAAGTCTTCAACGAGGGCTGTGAGCAGCTGAGCCTGTTTGCGGCGCCTCAGGTGCGGCAGCTGGCCGGGCAGGGGGTGCCGCCCCGGCTGGCCGGAATCCAGATACGGGAGGAGGCGGTGGCATGTATCGCCAGGCAGATGTAGTGTACCTGTACGATTCCAGCTGGCAGGGCTTTTTGTGCTGTGTGTTTGAGGCCTTTTTCCGCCGGGAGGAACCCTTTGCCATCTGCCCCGCCCAAGAGTTTTCTCCCACCCTCTACGAGAGCCGGCTCATCCACACCGACCCGGAAAAGGCCGACCGGGTGGACAGGAGCATCGACGAAAAGCTGGGTCCCCGGGCCCGGGAGCTGGTGAGCCTGGCCTTTTTGAACGGCAGCGAGGGCAAGGAGCTGGCCCTGCTGCGCTTTCTGCGCTTTGCCTACCCCCTGGGACGGCGGGCCCCCTGGTTTTTGGGCCACGAGGCGGTGGCCCCGGTGCTGGCGCTGGAAAAGGCGGTGACCGGGGAGGCCCATCTTCTGAAGGGATTTCTCCGCTTTCAGGAATACGACGGCCTTCTGGCCGCCCGCATCACCCCCAAGCACTATGTGCTGCCCCTGCTGCGGGGACATTTCTGCGCCCGGTTTCCCGAGGAGAACTTCCTGATCTGCGATGCCGCCCACGGGGCGGTGCTGCTCTACCGGGACCACACTGCCTCCTATCTGGAGATGGAGGGGGAGTTCCATCTGCCCCCGGTGGAGGAGGGGGAGGCCCGGCTGCAACAGGCCTGGAAGCGGTTTTATGAGACCCTTACCATCCAGGCCCGGGAAAATCCTCGCTGCCGCATGACCAACTGCCCCAAGCGATACTGGGAAAACATGACCGAGCTGCAGCATCTGGTATAGCTGCTTTGCCCTTCGGGGCGGGATATGTTATACTGAAGCCAGAGACCCCATCACCATAACAAAGGAGTTTTTGCCATGATCCGCATCACCATGGAAAACGGAAAGACCATCGATCTGGAGCTGGACGAGAGCGCAGCCCCCATCACGGTGGCCAACTTTCTCAAACTGGTCAACGAGAAATTTTACGACGGCCTCACCTTCCACCGCATCATTCCGGGCTTTATGATCCAGGGCGGCTGCCCCGAGGGCACCGGCATGGGCGGCCCCGGCTGGGAGATCAAGGGCGAGTTTGCCGCCAATGGCTGGAACAACCCCATCAAGCATGTGCGGGGAGTCATCAGCATGGCCCGCGCCCAGGACCCGGACAGCGCCGGCAGCCAGTTCTTCATCATGCACGACGACGCCCCCTACCTGGACGGCCAGTATGCCGCTTTCGGCCGGGTGGTGAGCGGGATGGACACGGTGGACGAGATCGCCTCCACCCCCACCGGCTTTGCCGACCGGCCCCGCAAGCCCCAGGTGATTCAGAGCATCCGAGTGGTGGAGGAATAAGTTTTTCCTCCTCCCCGCGGCAAAAGGCCGGGGCAGCGCCCTTCCGCGCTGCCCCGGCCTTTTTGTCTGCCCTTTCTGCCGCGTATTTATTCGGCCCCGGCTTCCCGGGCCAGCTCCTCGGGGGTCTTGAGCACCGCCCCCTTATCTGCCGAGGTCACCAGTGCCGAATATCGATCCAGCGCCGGGGTGCGGTCCTTTCGGATGTGCTTCACCTTGGCCAGCCGGCGGCTTATCTCCTCCTGCGGCACACAGAGGGTGAGGGTACGGCCGGGGATGTCGATGATGATCTTATCCCCCTCCTCCACCGCGGCGATGGGGCCGCCGGCGGCCGCCTCCGGGGAGACATGGCCGATGCAGGGCCCCCGGGTAGAGCCGGAAAACCGCCCGTCGGTGATGAGGGCACAGCTCTCATCCATCCCCCGGCCCACGATCAGGCTGGTGGTCATGTGCATCTCCCGCATGCCGGGGCCGCCCTTGGGCCCCTCATAGGTGATGACCAGGATGTCCCCCTTCTGGATCTGGTCCCCCGACACCGCGGCGCTGGCCTCCTCCATGGAGTGAAAGACCCGGGCCCGCCCCTCAAAATGGTACATGGAGGGCTTGACCCCGCTCTTTTTCACCACCGCTCCGTCCGGCGCCAGGTTGCCGTGGAGGATGGCCAGGCCTCCCTCCGGGTTCTTGGGGGCCGAGAGGGGATAGATCACGTCGTTTTCCACCAAAGGCACATCGGCCAGCTCCTCTTTCAGGGTACGGCCGGTGACCGTGAGCACATCGGCGTCCAGTTTGGGCTCGATGGCCTTGAGCACTGCCGGGATACCCCCTGCCTCCTCCAGCACGGAGAGAGGATACTTGCCCGAGGGCTTGATGTTGCACAGGTAGGGCACCTGGCGGCTGATCTCATCAAAATCCCGCAGGGTGATGGGGATGCCCGCCTCATGGGCGATGGCCGGCAGGTGGAGGGTGCTGTTGGTGGAGGCCCCCATGGCCATGCTGGCGGCAATGGCGTTGCGCAATGCCTGCCAGGTCATGATCCTGCGGGGAGTGAGATCCTCCCGGATCATCTCCACAATTCGCCGGCCCGACTGCTTGGCGATCCGCCGCTTTTTGGCCGACACCGCATGGGCCAGCCCGCAGCCGGGCAGGGACATGCCCAGCACCTCGGCCAGGCAGCTCATGGTGTTGGCGGTGCCCAGCATGGAGCAGGTGCCGTAGCCGGGCAGGGCGCATTTTTCCGCCTCCAGCAGATCCTCCACCCTCATCTTGCCGGTCTGGGTACGGCCGATGAGCTCTCGCATATCGGTGAGGGTGAGCACTTCCATCTCCTTGTAGCAGCCGGGCAGCATGGGCCCGCCCGGCACCAGGATGGCGGGGATGTTCAGCCGCATGGCCGCCATCAACATCCCGGGCACGATCTTGTCGCAGCCGGGCAGCATCACCATGGCGTCAAACTGGTGGGCCTCGATCATGTACTCGATGGAGTCGGCAATGATCTCCCGGCTGGGCAGGGGATAGCTCATCCCCTTGTGGCCCTGGCAGATGCCGTCGCAGATGGCGATGGTGTTGAACTCCCGGGGGATGCCTCCCGCCTCGATGATGCCCTGCTTGACAAAATCCGCGATTTCCCGCAGATGGATGTGGCCGGGCACCATCTCGGTGAAGGAGTTGACCACCGCCACCATAGGCTTTTTCAGGTCCTCGGTGTCCAGCCCGGTGCTGTACAGCAGAGCCCGGTGGGCCGCCCGCTCGATGCCGTTGGTGAGCTGGCCGCTGCGGTAATCCTTGAAGTGCATGCAGTCCTTTTCTTCCATGGGTCTCTCCCTTCCGGCCGGACAGCCCGGCCTCTCTGTTTTCTCCAGTGTAGCACGAAAATCGCACAAAGAAAAACAGAGATTTTTTCCGTTTTCACAGGTTTTTTCTTGTGTCCCCCTTTTGGTGGCTTCGCTGCGCCGCTGTTCTGCAAAAAAATGCCCGGACCAAAATCGGTCCGGGCATTGCTTGTTGCTTTTTCTGGAAAGGGCCCTCAGGGGGCAGGCTCACTCTCCGGGGCCGGGGCGCTCTCCGGGCGCAGTTCTTCCAGGCTCACACTGTCCACATATTGCTGGATCACCCGGTCCAGCCCCTCCCAGAATCGGATGGTGGAACAGCGAGCATAGTGGGGACACTGATTCTGGGCGTCCTCCAGGCACTGGATGGGGGAGAGGTCTCCCTCCACCGCCCGCAGGATCTCCCCCACGGTGTACTGACCGGCAGGCCGGGCCAGCCGATACCCTCCCTGGCTGCCCCGGCCGCTGCGCACCAGGCCGGCGCGTACCAGCGGAGTGATGATCTGTTCCATATATTTCAGGCTGATCTCCTGCTCCTGGCTGATCTCCCGCAGGGAGACGTTCTCCCCCGCAGGCCGGCTGGCCAATGCCGCCATCAGCCGCAGCGCGTAGCGCCCTTTGGTCGAAAATTTCATACTTGTCACCTCGGAATACTAACAATATACCATGCCGCGTCTTTTTTTGCAACCCGTATTCCATCTCTTTCTCCCCTTTGCCCTGCTCCCCAAAAGCCGCACGCCACTTCAACTCGGTCGCTTTTTGCCTTTTACTGCTTAACAATCTGGCCGGCACATTTTCAAGGGTGCCGCGCTGCCCAAGAACAAGCTAGCCTTAAAACAGCCTTTCACTCCTGTTTGCTTTCTTTTATATTGGTCATTTTTACCTAATGGGCCCCAAACTTTCTTGTGAAAAGAGAGAATTCGCGTATATTTTACTTATTTTTGCTTTTTGGCATTTACAAACCCACAGATCGATGTATAATTTATATTGTCGACAGAATTCATTCTACAAAATTCAAAAATAAGGAGATTACCTTGAAAACTTACGGTCGTTTTCTCCTTCAAAATCGCGTTTTTTATGGGATTCTCTCTGGCGATCTTGTACAGGAGCTTTCCGGCACCAGCCCCGAAAATTTTTCGCCCACAGATTCGGTCTGGCCCGCTTCCTCTCTTCAGATTCTCCCCCTGTCCCCACCGGGAAAAATCGTCGGGACAGGGCTAAATTATAAAGACGTCTCACCCCAAAGCGGATGTACTATCCCCGCCAAACCCAAAATTTTTCTGAAATCCCCCCAATCCATGATCTCCCAAGGGGACCCTATCTTTTGCCCTTCCGTCTGCAAGACCCTGACCGCCGAGGTGGAACTGGCCGTGGTCATTGGGAAAACCGCCCAAAAGGTTTCGGTTTCCCGGGCTTCGCAGTATGTGTGGGGGTACCTGACAGCCAATGACGTAACTGCCAGCGACATCCAGAAAGAAGATGTGCTGTGGGGCAGGGCCAAAAATTTTGACACCTTCCTGCCGCTTTCCTCCCTGATCGTCTCGGAGATCGATCCTTCCAACCTGGTGCTGCACTGCTTTGTGAACAAAAGGGAAGAGCGGTGCGGCAACAGCAGTTCCATGATCCAGGATGTGCCTCACCTGATTTCCTATATCTCCCATATCATGACCTTGTTGCCCGGTGACCTGATTCTCACCGGGACGCCCACCGGTTACGGCGTGCCCGTCTCCCCCGGGGACCGCATCCGGGTCTCCATCGATGGGGTGGGAGAGATTGAAAATCCCGTTTGCCAGAGCAACTGATCCTTACCGGGCCAGGTTGACCCCCAACCCTCTGCCCCGGCGAAAGATCTTGCTATATATTCCCCGGAAATTTGCAAACAGATAGGAGGGCGACCATATTGAAAATCTTGAGATGGTTAGACAAACATTTCGAAGAGTTCATCATGTTCATTTTCTTGTGGATCATCGTAGCCGTGGCGTTTTTGCAGGTGATCATGCGGTACGCGCTGCGCTCTTCCCTGGCATGGCCTGAGGAACTCAACCGCTATTTGTTCATCTGGTTCTCTTACATGGCTCTGAGCTATTCTGTCCGTTACGATTGTCCCACCCGTATTGATATTCTGGAAACTCTGATTCCCAAACTGAAAGTCCCGCTTTCCCTGATTTGCGATGCCGGCTTTATTGCTTTCTGCATCTACATGCTGAAACCCGGTCTGGGCGTTGTGAGCCAGCTGGTTCAGTCCAATCAGGTGAGCCCCGCCATGGGCGTGCCCATGTACCTGGTTTATCTGGGTTTTTATGTGGGGCTGATCCTCACTTTGATCCGTTTCGTACAGAAATACATTCTTCTGTTCGTCAAATTCACCTCGGAGCATAAAAAGGAGAAGTAAAAATGGGATCGATTTTCCTGATTTTCTTCGGGACCCTCCTGATCGGGATCCCCATCGGCATCGCGGTGGCTTTTTCCGCGATCATGTGCGTTGTCTTAAACCCCACGCTCCCCTTTTCCATTGAATACATCTTCCGCAGTATGGTCACCGCTCTGGATTCCACCACTCTGCTGGCGGTGCCCCTGTTCATCCTGTCCGGCAACCTGATGGCGGAAGGCAAGATCTCCGAAAAGCTTTTCAACTTCTTTTCCTATTTCATCGGCAACAAGCGGGCGGGCCTGCCCATCGCGGCCATTGTCACCTGCTTGTTCTATGGCGCCATCTCCGGGTCCGGCCCTGCCACCGTGGCTGCGGTGGGCGCCATGACCATCCCCATGCTCACCCGGCTGGGATATGACAAGAACTTTGTGGTGGGCATGGTGGCCACCGCCGGCGGTCTCGGCGTCATCATCCCTCCCTCGCTGCCCTTCATCATGTACGGCCTCACCTCTCAGGAATCCGTGGGCGATCTGTTCATCTCCGGCATCATCCCCGGCATCCTGATTGCCCTGATCATGAGTATCTATACTTGGGGCTACTGCAAGCGCAAGGGTGAGGACCGGGAAAAACTCCAGGCCAATTTTGACGATCTGAAGAGCAGAGGGCTGTGGAACATCTTCAAGGACAGTTTCTGGGCCCTGCTCACCCCGGTGATCATCCTGGGCGGCATCTACACCGGCGTCGTCACTCCCACCGAGGCGGCCGTTCTCTCTGTGGTCTATGCACTGATCATCAGCCTGGGCGTATACAAAACCATGTCCTTCAAAGACCTGGTGCCGGTTACCACTGCTACCATCCGCGGTTGCGCCCCCACCATGCTGGTGGTGGCAGGCGCCACTGCTTTCGGGCGTGTTCTCACCATGATGCAGGTGCCTCAGACCATCGCCACCATCCTCACTGAGACCTTCACCTCTGAGATTGCCCTGCTGCTGGCCATCAACCTGTTCCTGCTGTTTGTGGGCATGATCATGGAAACCATGGCCGCCATCTGCATTTGCACCCCCATCTTCCTGCCGGTGGTCACCGCCATCGGGATGGATCCCATCCAGTTCGGTGTGATCATGGTGGTCAACCTTGCCATCGGCTTCGTTACGCCGCCTGTGGGCATCAACCTGTATGTGGCCAGCAACATGACCAACGTGCCCATCCTGAGAGTTGCCCGGCACGCGGTACCCTATATCGTCATGTTCCTGTTGGCCCTGCTGTTGATCACCTTTATTCCCTCGTTGAGTTTGGTTCTCTTGTAAAACCATTCCAGATATCCGCCAATTCATAAAAAAGGAGGTCTATCTCATGAAAAGAACCCATCGTGCAATCGCGGCTCTGCTGTCCCTTGCCACTGCCACCAGCCTGCTTGCCGGCTGCGGCGGTTCTACCAGCTCTCAGGCGGCTTCCGGGGCTTCCGGCACCTCGTCCACCGGCTCCTACACCATCAGCCTGGCGGTACAGGCAGCCGAATCCACCGGGCAGTATGTCCTCGCCGCCTCTTTTAAGGACTATGTAGAAACCAACAGCGACGGCCAGATCACCGTCAACCTTTACCCCAACAGCCAGCTGGGCGGTGACCGGGAAGTGCTGGAAACCATCCAGAACGATGAGATCACCATGGTGGGTACCTCCACCTCGGCCCAGGCCAACTTTGTGCAGGATCTGTTCGTCCTGGATCTTCCCTTTGCCTTCCACGATGTGGATGCCATGCGCTACACCCTGGCAGATGAGAATTTTGTGGACCTGATCTCCCAGGCCTATGACAACGCCGGCTACCACTTCATGGGCTTTACCGACACCTATTTCCGTGTGACCACCAGCAACCGGGCCATCAACAGTGCCGCGGACCTGAAGGGGCTCACCATCCGCACCATGGAGAACAAGTTCCACCTGGCCATGTGGGAGGCCCTGGGCGCCAACCCCACCCCGCTGGCTTTCAACGAGCTGTACACCGCCCTGCAGCAGGGGACTGTGGAAGCTGAAGAGAATCCTGTGGAGCTGATCGTCTCCCAGAAATTCTATGAGCAGCAGGATTACATGATCCTCACCAACCACCTGGGCCACACCATGGGATGGGTCATCAGCCAGAACTTCTACAACTCTCTGCCCGACGATCTGCGCTCTGTGGTGGATGAAGGCTATGCCGAGGCGCTGGTCGACTACTATGCCTATGTGGACGAGAATGAAGAGCTGAACCGTCAGACCGTGGCGGATTCCGGCACTGAGATCATCGAGCTCTCTTCTGAGGCTCTGGATGAGATGGCTTCTCTGACCTCCGGCGTGTATGACATGATCGAGGAGGAAGTCTCTCCTGAAATCTACAAAGCTTACACCGATTCCATTGCAGCCTACAAGGCTTCTTCCGAGTCCACCTCTCAGGCCGATTCCGCAGCCTGAGCCACACCAGAGCCATAAGGGGGTAATTCATCATGAAAGCTGTTTTTATCGACTATGATCCGCTGTACGGCTACAACCCGGAAATCCAGAGAGAAATCTGCGAAAAGAACGGCATCGAGTATGTGGCCGTAAACTGCAAGACCGAGGACGAGATCATCGAGGCCTGCAAGGACGCCGACGCTGTCCTGGATATCTTCCTGCAGATCACCCCCCGCGTCATCGAATCTCTGGATCACTGCAAGGTCCTGGTACGCTTTGGCATCGGCTACAACGAGATCGATGTGGAGGCTGCCACCAAGAAAGGGATCTTTGTGTGCAACATTCCTGACTACTGCATCGAGGAGGTGGCCACCCACGCCGTGGCCCTGATCCTGGCCATCAGCCGCAAGATCGAGTACTACCATGAACTGGCCCGCCAGGGGCAGTGGTACCCCGCCAAGGGCTACACCATGCACCGTCTGAGCACCCAGACCGTGGGCTTCATCGGTTTTGGCAACATCGCCCGCAAGGCCGCCCATTATATGTCGGCTTTCGGCTGCCGCCTGATCGCCTATGATCCCTTCCTGGATAAGGAGGTCTTTGCCGCCAACAACGCCGAGGGGATGGACCTGGATTCCCTGCTGGCCCAGGCGGACATCATCTCCCTGCATGCTCCTCTGTTTGATGACACCTACCATATCATCAACAAGGAAACCATCAAAAAGATGAAGGACGGCGCCATGGTCGTCAACACCTCCCGCGGTCCGCTGATCTGCGAGGATGACCTGCTGGAAGCCATTCAGTCCGGCAAGCTGGCTGCCGCCGGCCTGGATGTGACCGAGTTTGAGCCCATCACCGAGCCCAACTACCGTCTGTTCAGCTCGGATCGGATCGTGGTCACCCCCCATGCCGCCTTCCTGACTGCGGAATCCCGGATCGAGCTCACCCAGAAAGTGGCGCTCACTGCCTGCAACATTCTGAACAGGGTCTTCGATGACAGCACCGTCCGGCGCATCGTAAACCGGAAGGCTCTGAGCGACAAGATCACCCGCTAAAAGAGGAGAAAGAAGGGACTGTTCCATCATGAAAAATCTCTGGAAAGAAAAAATAGACCGCGGTGAAAAGACCATGGGCTTTTTCATCTGCACCGGCAACGCCAGCACCGCTGAGATCGCCGGCATCTCCGACATGGACTTCGCACTCATCGACACCGAACACGGCCTGTTTGATGTGGAGAGCGCAGCCAGCATGATCCGCGCCCTGAAGCTGCACGGCGGCACCCCCCTGGTGCGCGTCAAGGATCCCAGCAGAAGTTCCATCCTGAAAATGCTGGATGTGGGCGCCGAGGGGATCGTGATCCCCTGCGTCAAGAACATGGACGAGATCCACCAGATCGTGTCCTACGGCAAATATGCCCCCATCGGCGAGCGCGGCTACGCCACCGCCCGGGCCTCCGATTACGGCTATGCCGAGCACTGCTACCACGGCGTGGATTATTACATGGATTACTGCAACAAAAATTGCCTGTTGATCCCCCAGTGCGAAACCCAGGGAGCCCTGGACCACATCGAGGAGATCACTGCCACCGAGGGCATTGACGGCATCTTCATCGGTCCCTTTGATCTTTCCATCGCCATGGGCATCCCCCTTCAGTTCGACTCCAAGGAATTCAAAGCGGCGCTTCAGCGGATCCTGAAAGCCTGCAACGATGCCAACAAGATCTGCATCGCCTTCTGCCCCACCACCGAGGTGGCCAAGATCCGCATGGCAGACGGGTTCCGGCACCTGTGTGTTGCCAACGACTACAACTACTACCACGACGCTTTGAACAACGCATATAAAGAAGTAATGGGCTGACTGTCCTGAAGGATTACCCGGCGAGCACCATCTCCTTGCCGGGTAATTCTTTGTGAGACGCTTTAAATCCTGATTTTCTGGGAAACAGGAGGAAAAACATGTTGGATAAACTGTATTTAAATGGTATTATAGTGACAAATATTGGTAAATACCCAGGTTCCATTGGTGTAAAGGACGGCAAGATCGCCGTTATCACGCAGGATGCTTCTGACCTTGCCGCCAAGGAAGTAATTGACTGCGGCGGTCGGTTTATCCTGCCCGGTTTTATTGACGGGCATATCCACCCCTGTGACCCCGGCACCACCCACCGGGAGGATTTTGAACATCTCACCTCCGCCATGGCCGCCGGCGGCATCACCACGGGAATGATGATGCCCATGAATGTGCCGGTCATTGTGGACACCAAAACCTTTGAGTACACCAAGCAGGTCTATGAGGGAAGGGGATATGTGGACTATACTATCCATGGCGCCGCCATTTCCACCAATCTCAATACGGTAGATTCTCTGTGGAGAGAAACCGGCGCCACTGCCATCAAAATGTTCATGTGTTTTTCCACCGATGACGCTCCCTTCGTGAACGACGAGGAGATGTACGCTCATCTGGAAATCCTGGCCAAAAACGGCGGCCTTGCCCTGATCCACTGCGAGAACGACGGGCTGATCCGCAAGACCGAGCGGGAGCTGAAGGAGCAGAACCTCACCGACGGCATGGCCTACAACGCCTCTCACCCGGATTACGCGGAGGTAGAGGCCATCGGCCGGGCCATCCTGTACCTGCGAAAAACCGGCGCTCGCGCAGTCATCGTCCATGTGAGTACCGCCGAAGGGCTGCGGATGATCCACAAAGCCCAGGAGGAGGGTGTCCAGGTATGGGCCGAAACCTGCCCCCACTATCTCACCTTTATAGATGAGGACATGAAAACTCTGGGCGCCAGGCTGAAGTTCTCTCCGCCCATGCGGGGCAAGACCAACCGTCAGGAGCTGTGGGAGCTGTTGGAAAAAGGGTATGTACAGACCGTGGCCTCTGACCACTGCCCCTTCTCGGCGGAGGAGAAGCTCTCCAGCCCGGACAACATCTGGAACGTTCCCAACGGAATCCCGGGGGTACAGACTCTGGCCCCGGTACTTCTGAACGCGGTGAGCCAGGGAAAAATCTCTCTGGAAAAGGTGGTGGAACTCACCAGCCTGAACGCCGCCAGGATCTACGGGCTTTACCCGCAGAAGGGCGCTCTCCAGGTGGGTTCGGACGCGGATTTCGTCGTGGTGGACATGGACCTGGAAAAAGAATATACTGAGCAGGACAATCTGTCCAAATGCCCCTGGTCGCCCTATTTTGGTCTGGTCTTCAAAGGCTGGCCTGTCATGACCGTGTGCAGGGGCGAGGTCGTATATCAAAACGGCAAAATTGTCGGCAAGAAGGGTCACGGCAAATATATTTCCCGGACCCTGTAAGGCAAGTCTCTTTGTAAAAGTTGTTGAGTAGAACATCCGACTTTACCGCTGATGGAGTTTCGCCTTTTGCCCTTTTTCCAGCAGCCTGTAACTTTCTGCCATGAAATTTTTATTTCATACATATCAGTCGGAGGTACCTTATGGAACAACGTATCATCAAAAGAGAAGCCTATCACATTCAGGTGTATGAGATTGTAAAGAATCAGATCCTCAACCGCAAACTGCCCAGCGGCGAAAAAATCAACGAAAACGCACTGGCTCAGTCCTTGGGGATCAGCCGCAGCCCGGTGCGGGAAGCCTTGCGGATGCTGGAACAGGATGAATTGGTGGTTCCTTCCTCCAACGGACTGATTGTCAATCCTCTGAATGTGGAAAACATGAAGGATGTGTATGAATGCCGGATGGTGCTGGAGTCTTACGCGGCCCGGCTGAGCGCCGCCACCCTGAGTGAGGAGGATCTGAGCCAGCTGGAAAGCTATGTAAACCAGGCCATGTCCTTCCATAATATGGGGGACTCGGAAAAAGTAGTGCAGATCAACACCGCCTTTCATGACAGCATCATTGAGGGATGTCACAATACCTATCTCAAAACCATGATCGAGCGCAACCGATCTCTGTCGGTTTTGGCCCGCACCCAGGAGTTTTCGGCCTATAAGCGGGATGCCAGCTATCTGACCGAACACATGGACATCGTCCGGGCCCTGCAGCAGCGGGACGGAGATCTGGCCGAGAAGCTCATGCGCCGCCATATTCAGGGAGATCTTGCCTTCTACCTCTCCCAGGTAGAAAAAAAGTCTCATTCCTGAATCCTGTTGCCGGTTTTTCCGCAAATAACAGAAGGGGCCGCACCAAAAGGCGCGGCCCCTTCTGTTTTATACAACCCAAGGAAAATCCCGGTTATTTTGCCAGGGCAATGAGCTGGATCTCGCAGGGACAGTTGCCCGGCAGGGTCTTGACCCCGATGGCGGTGCGGCTGCCCACCCCGGCCTGGCCCAGCTGTTCCACCAGGTACTCGCTGGCGAAATCCGCGATCTTGGCGTGGGAGGTGAAGTCCTCACTGGTATTCAAAAACACCAGCATGTTCACGATCTTGTCCAGGTTTTCGCCCTCCTCCAGGGCGTTGCGGGCCGCGTTCAGGGCATTCTCCGCCGACTGGCGCAGGGCCTCTTTGTAGGTTTCCAGGGGCTTGTCGGCCTCGATGGGTCCCACCATGATCAGCTGGCCGTTTACCCGGGGGGTCATGCCGGCGGTGTAGATCAGCTTGCCCGCCCGGGAGGCGGGGATGTATTTGCCCTGGGGAATGATTTTGTTGCTCATTTGCGATACCTCTCAATCAGCAGGACCGCCCGGCGCATGGCGTCCACCGCCGCGTCGTGGTCCTGGGAAAAATTGATGCGGAAGCTGTGGGTGAACTGGGGCCCGAACTCGGTGCCGGGGGTCACGATCACGTTGGCCTGCTTGCGCAGGATCTTGACAAAATCTCCCAGGCTCACCTTCAATTCCGGCATGGTGACGAGCAGATAGCTGCCGGCCTCGGTGGTGCGGGCGCTCACGCCGGGGCAGGCCCGCAGCACCTCCAGCAGATCGTCCCGGATCTTCTGATGCTGGGCGATCCGATCGGCCAGCCAGCCCTGGGGCTCGGCAAACCAGTTTTTCAGCACCGCCTGGTTGTAACCGCTGGCCCGCAGGGAGACGATGGCCTGCAGCTTTTCCATCCGGGTGATGATGAGGGGACTGCCGAAGGCCACGCCCAGGCGGAAACCGCTCATGGACTCGGTCTTGGAGGGGCCCAGGATGGTGATCAGGTTCTCGGGCACTTCCTTCTGGGCCCGCAGGTGGGTGTACACCCGCCCGTCAAAGACCTGGCGAGAGTAGAGCTGGTCGGCAATGACCGTGACGCCGTACTTTTTGGCCAGGGAGGCGATGGCCTCGATCTCCTGGGCGGAGTAGATCACGCCGGTGGGATTGTTGGGGTTGGAGAACAGGAACACCTTGACCCCCTGCTTGAAGCCTTTCTCGAGAGCCGCCAGGTCCAGCCCGGCCTTGCCCTCTTTTTCGCCCTTCTCAAAATCCATATAGATGGGCACCAGCTGGCCGTCGAAGAACTCCACCAGCTTGCGGTTGGCAAAGTAGTCCGGCTCCACAATGGCTACCTTGTCGCCTCTGCCCACCGTGGCCCCCATGGCCAGGAACAGGGCACACTGGGTGCCCGGGGTAACGATCAGGTTGGCGGCATCCACCGGGGCGCCGGTGAAAGCGGTGAGCTTCCGGGCCAGGTCCTCCCGGATGGCTTTGCGGCCCTTGTACTCGGTATAGGCCTGTACGCCGCCCTCGGCAAAGCCCTGGCTGAAGGCCTCCAGGCTGCCGGGGATGGGGGGATGGGCGTCCACATCGCCGTGGGAGAAGTCCACTTTGCGGCCTTCCAGGGCCTCGCCGATCAGGGGCAGGGACTCCTCTTTCTGGTTGATCTCCTGGCCGGGCGCATTGTCACAGCCGAGTTTTGCAAATTTTTCGCTGACGAGATCCATTCTCTCTTTTCCTTTCTTTCCTGCCGGCCCAAGAGAGCCGCGCCGGGGCCGTGCCCCTTTGTTAAGTTTTTATCTTGCCCTTAGTCTGCCACAAAATCCCGCTTTCGTCCAATACATCTTTTTGTATGTTTCCATAATTAAAATGAATAGACAAGCGGTCATCTGCTTTTTTGAATAATCAAAACATGGTATAATGGATTTATAACCAAAACCACAGGAAAGAAGGGTGCGCCATGCTCAAGGGGATGGACTATGTCTATGCCGTGTACCAGGAAAAGAGTTTTTCCAAGGCGGCGGAAAAGCTGTACATTTCCCAGCCGGCCCTCAGCAACACCATCAAAAAGGTGGAAAAGGAGCTGGGGCTTCAGCTGTTTGACCGCAGCTCCAGCCCGGTGCGGGCCACCCCCGCCGGGGAATATTACATCCAGTGCGTGCGCAAGATCCGGGCCATTGAGGAGGAGATGGACGCCCGCTTTGCCGAGATGCGCCGGGCCTGCTCAGAGACCCTCACCATCGGGGCGGGCACCTTCTTCTGCGCCCATATTCTGCCGGGGCTGGCCCAGCGGTTTGAGGCGCTGCACCCGGGCTGCAAAGTGCAGCTTTCCGAAAACAATGTGGATGATCTGTACCAGGCCCTGATGGGGGGAAGGCTGGACCTGACCCTGGACACCGAGGCCTGGGAAGACCCTGCCCTGGAGCCGGAATTTCTCTGTCGGGAATACATTCTGCTGGCGGTGCCCGCGGCCTTTGCCATCAATGAGGAGCTGCGGGACTGCCGGCTTCGCTTTGAGCAGGTGCAGAGCGGGCTCTATCTGGAGCCGGAGGCCCCCGTCACCGATCTGAGCCATTTCAGAGATGTCCCGCTGCTGCTTTTGCGGGAGGGCAACGACATCCACCGGCGGGCCTTGCGGATGTGCCGCCGGGCCGGCTTTGAGCCCAGGGTGGAGATGGTGCTGGACCAGTTCTACACCGCCTACTGCGTGGCCCAGGACGGCCGTGGCGCCACCTTTGTGCGGGCCGGCATCACCCATGCGGTGCGCGCCACCGACCAGCTCTACTTTTACAAGCTCCGGGACCCGGACGCCCGGCGGGACGTATTCCTCCACCACCGGCGCCAGGCCTCCCAGAGCAGCATCCGGCAGGATTTCATCGAGTTCATGAAGCGGAACGCCCCCGGGCCGCTGCGCTGATTTTTTGTGACACAAAAAGAAGAGGCGGAAAATCCGCCTCTTCTTTTTTATCTTTTGGGACGCAGGGCAGGGGAACGGCTTCACTCCACCACCCGCAGCTCCTTTTTGGGGTAGGTGTAGAAGCAATGGTAGCCGCCCTCCCGGGCCACCACCAGATCCTCGATGCGCACGCCGCCCTTGCCGGGGATGTAGATGCCCGGCTCCACCGAGAAGCACATGCCCGGCAGGATCTCCATCTCGTTGGCTCCGCCCACGTCCGGGAACTCGTGTCCGTCGATGCCGATGTTGTGGCCGATGCGGTGGGTGAAATACTCCCCGTAGCCGTATTTGGTGATGATGTCCCGGCCGATCTTGTCGATGTCGCAGAAGCGCACTCCCGCTTTCACCGCGTCCATGGCAGTGAGTTGGGCCTCCAGCACAATCTTATAGATTTCCCGCATCTCCTCAGAGGCGCTCTTGTAGAACACGGTGCGGGTCATGTCGGAGCGATAGCCCTTGTAGCGGGCGCCGATGTCGATGATGACGCTGTCGCCGGGGGCCAGCCGGGTGTCGTCCGCCTTGTGATGGGCGTAGCCGCAGGATTTGCCGTAGGCCACCACCCCGATGATGTTATAGCCGTCGGCGCCGTACTTGCAGTACATCTCATGCAGCAGCCGATGGTGCTGCTGCTCGGTGCGCTGGGGCCCCAGCAGGCTGATCATCTCATCCATGACCTTCTCGTTGATGAGGCAGCTCTCCTGCAGAGCGGCGATCTCCTCCTCGTCCTTCACCATCCGCACCCGGTCCACAATCTGGCCGGAGAGGCAATAGTCTGCCTTTTTCTCGGCCATCAGCCGCAGCAGGAAGTTGGCCGACCAGTTCTTGTCCACCGCCACCCGGGCGTTTTCCCGCACAGACTGGGCCAGCAGCTTGACGGGGTCCTGGGAATCCTGATACCAGACAATGTCCTCCCCCAGGCCCGCGTAATCGCTTTGGAGGGCGTTGATGTAAAAGGTGGCCTTGCCCTGGCTGTCCAGCAAAAGGACCAGCATCCGCAGCCCGGGCGCCACAAAGCTGCCAGTCAGATAAAAGATGGTAGAGGGATCGCTGAGGATCATCTGGTCCACACCGGCCTCGCGCATGCCGGCCACGATTTTCTGAAGACGGTCTGTTCTCATAAAATGTCCTTTCTGCGGGGCAAAGCCGCTGCCTGTCCGGCTCTTGTGCCGGAGATCTGTCCCGCCAATATTCTTAATTTCGCGAATTTTGGGAAGTGTTCGGCAAGAACAGATTCTATTTTTCATTTGCCTCTATTGTACCAGAAACCTCTTACAAAATCAAAATATTTGGTTTATTTTATTCAAAACGCATCTCTCCTTTTGCAAAATTCATTTTGATTCGTTTTGCAATTATGAGGATTTGTCCATTTTTTATTTTCATTTTTGAGAAGGTTTTTGCGTTTTTTCTTCTTCAGTCTTCCCTTCGGGGCAGAGACGGAAGAGTCATACTTTTCTTGCTATTTTTGATGCTTCGTCCTTCTTTGAGGGCAGCTCCTGTCGCTTTTCTGCTTTAAAGCAAAAAGTCCCGATTTCGGCATGGTTTTTGCTTATTATGTTTTGACCGCTTTGCAGCCGGCATCCGGGCAGCTTTCCGGGCCCCTGTGCGGTCCACTTTCGTGAGGAGAAGTGTACGGAAATACTGAAAGAAAGGACATTCGTTTATGAGCGAAACGAAGCAGAAAAAGTTTGCGTTCCCCCACACGCTGGTCATCATCCTGTGCATGATCATCTTTGTGGCGATCCTGACTTACATTATCCCCGCCGGCAGCTATGATCGGATCGAGGAGGGCGGCCGCCAGGTGGTTGTTCCCGGTTCTTTCCACTATGTGGATGCTCACCCCGCCACCCCCTTTGATATTTTTGTGGCCATCCCCGACGGCATGACCCAGGTGGCCTACATCGCCAACTTTGTGCTGATCATCAGCGGCGCCTTTTCGGTCATTGAGTCCACCGGCGCCACCAAGGCTGTTCTGGCCAAAGTGCTGAAGGGCAAGGCCCAGAAGATGGGCGCCGCCGTTCTTCCCCTGGTCATCATCGCCTTCAGCGCCCTGCCTGCCGCCACCGGCAACGCCGAGTCCATGCTGGCCTTTGTGCCCCTGGGCATCCTGTTTGCCCGCAGCATGGGCTTTGACGCCATGGTGGGCCTCTCGGTGACCATCGCCGCCGGCAACTGCGGCTTTGCCAGCGGCCTGTTCAACAACTCCACCACTGGCGTGGCCCAGAGCCTGCTGGGCATCGAGCCCATCTTCACCGGCGCCTGGTTCCGCGCCATCGGCTATGTGCTGCTGCTGTGCAGCGTCTCGTTCTGGACCGTGTGGTATGCGGTGCGGATCAAAAAGGACCCCAGCCGCAGCATCTGCGCCAACGTGGAGGCTCGGGTGAAGGCCGAGGGCAGCACCATCTCGGTGGAAGAGATTGACGACACCCTCTCTCCCCGCCGGATCCTCATCCTGGTGGAGTTTGTGCTGGGCATCCTCACCGTCATTTACGGCGCCCTGAACGGCTGGGACTTCGGCACCGAACTGGCCGCCATCTTCCTGGTGATGGCCGTGGTGATCGGCCTCACTGCCGGCTACAGCCCCAACAAGATTGCGGAAGAGTTTGTGGTGGGCTGCCGCAAGGTACTGGTCGGTTTCCTGGTGGTGGGCTTCTCCAAGGCCATTGCCATTGTCATGACCAATGCCGGCATCATTGACACCATTATCTTCGCGGTTTCCAGCGCCCTCAGCGGTCTGCCCAAGATTGCCGGCGCCCTGGCCATGTACGTCTTCCAGGTGGCCATGAACACCTTCATCATTTCCGGCTCCGGCCAGGCTGCCGCCACCATCCCCATCATGGGCCCCCTGGGTGACGTGCTGGGCCTGCATCCCCAGACCGTGGTCACCGCCTTTATTTTCGGCGACGGCCTCACCAACCTGCTGCTGCCCATGTCGGCAGCCACCATGGGCGGTGTTGCCATTGCGGAGATCACCTATCCCCAGTATGTGAAATACATCTGGCGCATCATCGTCACCAACCTGTGCATTGGTGGCGTGATGGTGGTCCTCTCCACCTTCGTTTTCTGACACCCCTATTGATTGAAGCCTCTACTTCTTCTCTACTTCCTGACCCAAAAGCCGGGCTGGCCCGTGCCGACCGGGGCTCTGCTCCCGGCCCGGTGGCCGGTGCCGGCTTTTGGTCTGTCCGGGCAGGGGAGAAGTAGAATCCGCCATACACCAGAACAGGAGAATGTGATCATGGATTATTTAAAGCGCGCCCACGAATTGAACGAGACCATCCTGCGGGACCGCCGTGCTCTCCACGCCCACCCGGAGACCGGCTGCGACCTGCCCCAGACCAGCGCCTACATCCGCGCCCAGCTGGAGGGGATGGGGCTGGAGGTGAAGACCTGCGGCCGCAGCGGGCTCACCGCCCTGATCGGCAAAGCCACCGAGGGCCCTGTGCTGCTGCTGCGGGCGGACATCGACGCCCTGCCCATGCAGGAGGAGAGCGGCCTGCCCTTTGCCAGCCAGAACCCCGGCAAGGCCCACTGCTGCGGCCACGACAACCACGCCGCCATGCTGCTGGGGGCCGCCCGGATGCTGAAGGAGAACGAGGAGGCCCTGAAAGGCCGCATCAAGCTGATGTTCCAGCCCGGCGAGGAGACGGGGGACGGCTGCCTGGACATGCTGGCGGGCGGCATCCTGGAGGATCCCACCCCCGACGCGGCGCTGGGTCTGCATGTGGACGCGGGCAGCCCTCTGGGAGTGATCGCCTGGGGGCAGGGGCCCACCTTCTGCTCCAACGACATCTTCACCCTCACTGTGCGGGGTCAGAGCTGCCACGGAGCCCGGCCTCACCAGGGCAAGGACGCCCTGAACTGCTCGGCCCACCTGATCCTGGCCCTGGAGACCCTCATCGCCCGGGAAGCGGACCCCAGCCAGACCGACATCCTCACGGTCTGCTCCATCGAGAGCAGCAGCAAGGCCTTCAACATCTTCCCCGAGAGCGTGGTGATGAAGGGCAGCCTGCGCACCTACAACAACGACCAGCGGGACTATCTGCTGGGGCGGCTGAAAGAGGTGTGCGAGTACACCGCCAAGACCTTCGGCTGCCAGTGCCAGCTGGATTTTGAGGCCAGCATGAACGCGGTGGTGCTGGACGAGGAGCTGGAGGAGGAGATGAAGGTCTACCTGACCCAGACCCTCGAAGGGGAGGCCCATCTGGCCGAAAAGCCCATCCGCAAGATGGGCTCGGACGATTTTGCCAGCATGTCCTGCCGGCTGCCCAGCGCCTACTTCTTTGTGGGGGCCGGCCCCGACCGGGAGCACCCTTACCCCTACATCCAGCACAATGCCAAGGTGGTCTTCAACGAAGAGTGCCTGCCCATTGGCGCCGCCCTGCTGGCCGGCTGTGCCGAGGGCTGGCTCAAACGCCGGGCCAAGTAAGACAGCCTGGTTGCACACAAAAAGAGCCTTCGCCGCGGCGAAGGCTCTTTTTTGCGCTGTTCTGGTTTTACCGGCCGGCCCGCTCCTTCAGGATGGCGTCCAGCAGGGCGTCGGCGGCCTCGTCCTTGCTCATCAGGGGCAGCTGGCGGGTCTCGCCGGCGGTGATGAGGGTGAGCACGTTGGTGTCCACCCCAAAGCCGGCCCCCTCCACCTTCAGGTTGTTGGCGGCGATCATGTCCAGGTGTTTTTTCTCCAGCTTTTTGCGGCTGTTCTCGATCATGTCCTGGGTCTCCATGGAAAAGCCGCAGACAAACTGGCTGGTCTTGCGGGGGGCCAGGCTGCCCAGGATGTCGTCGGTGCGGGCCAGGGGAATGGAGAGGTCCCCGTCCTTTTTCTTGATCTTGTTGTCGGCCACCTGGGCGGGGCGGTAGTCGGCCACGGCGGCGGCCATGATGAGGATGTCGGTATCCTCAAAGGCCCCGCTCACCGCCTCGTACATCTGGCGGGCGGTGACCACCGGCAAATCCCGCACAAAGCGCACCGGCTCCAGGGCCGTTTGGCCGTGGATGAGGCAGACCTTGGCCCCCCGGCGTACTGCCGCCCGGGCCAGGGCATAGCCCATCTTGCCGCTGGAGTGGTTGGTGAGATACCGCACCGGGTCCAGGGGCTCCTGGGTGGGGCCGGCGGTGACGGTGACCCGCAGCCCCTCCATATCCTTTTCGTGGGCCAGGTGCCGGTAAATGTAGTCCAGCAGGACCCCCTCGGCGGGCAGCTTGCCGCTGCCCACATCCCGGCAGGCCAGCATCCCGCTGTCCGGCGGGATGATCTCAAAGCCGTAGTGCTCCAGGGTACGCAGGTTGTCCTGGGTGATGGGGTTTTCCAGCATGGCGGTGTTCATGGCCGGGGCCACCACCTTGGGGCAGCGGGAGGCCAGCACCGTGGTGGTGAGCATGTCGTCGGCAATGCCGTGGGCCATCTTGGCGATCACGTTGGCGGTGGCCGGGGCAATGAGGATCAGCTCCGCCTTCTTGGCCAGGGACACATGGGTGACCTCAAACTTGAAATCCCGGTCAAAGGTGTCCACAATGCACTTGTTGCCGGTGAGGGTCTCAAAGGTGAGCGGCGTGATGAACTGGGTAGCGTTTTGGGTCATCAGCACATGGATCTCGGCCCCCGCCTTGCGCAGGGCGCTGGCCACATTGGCCATCTTGTAGGCGGCGATGCCGCCGGTGACCCCCAGGATCACACATTTTCCGTCCAGAAGGCTCATAAGGATTCTCCCTTTCCCCTTGGCCCCGCTGCCCGGACAAAGGGGCGGGGCACAGTTGTTTTCCTCAGTATACTATGGCTGAAAAACAAAGTAAAGCGGACTTTTTTGGGCCTTTTCCCTTGCATGGGCCTGCCGGTAAGTATATAATAGGGTGGACTTCCTGAAAGGGAGGCTTTTTCCCTATGATTCTGGCCATCGACATCGGCAACACCACCGTCGGCCTGTGCGGCCTGGAGGGCGGGCGTGTATGCTTCGAGGCCCATCTGGATACCTGTCCCCAGCGGTCCGCCGCCGAGTATCTGCCCGGCATGCGGGGCGCTTTTTCGGGTTGCGGGCTGGGGGATTCGCCCCGGTTTGAGGGGGCCGTGCTCACCAGCGTGGTGCCCGCCCTCACCCCGGTGCTGAGCCGCTGCGCCGCCGCCTTTTGTGCCGCGCCGCCTCTGGTGGCCCGCCCGGGCCTTGCCAGCGGGCTGAAGCTGGGCATCTCCCACACCGGCACCCTGGGCATGGACCGGCTGGCCGACGCAGCCGCCGCGGCGGAATATTACCCCTTGCCGGTGATCACGGTGGACATGGGCACCGCCACCACCTTCAATGTGGTGGACCGGGACCGGGTGTTCCGGGGCGGAGCCATCGCCCCCGGGCTGCTCACCGGGCTGAGCGCGCTTCACGAAAAGACCGCCCAGCTGCCCCTGCTGGAGCCGGATATGCCCCGGCAGGCCATCGGCACCGACACCGAGCAGTGCATCCTCAGCGGCACGGTCTGCGGCGCCGCCGCCCTCATCGACGGGATGGCAGCCCGCTTTGAGGAGGAGCTGGGCGAAGATGCCCGGCTGGTGCTCACCGGCGGGCTTTCCCGCTGGGCCGCGCCCCTCTGCCGCCACCCCCTGGTGCGGGACGAGCACCTGCTGATGAAGGGGCTGGCGCTGCTCTACCGGCTGAACCGATAGGGCTTTTCTCCCCGGCCGGGGGAGATTTCTGACGGGTCCGCCCGCCCACTGGGGGCGGGAAACCATAGAGTGCGCTGTATCCGACATAAGGGCGGAACAGCAGCAGGAGGATCTTATGAAAAGACAAAAGAATATCCGCTATCTCACCGAGCTGTCCCTGCTGGTGGCCATTACCCTGGTGATGGCCTACACCCCGCTGGGCTACCTGAAAACCCCGGTGCTGAACCTGAGCTTTCTCACCGTGCCGGCGGCCATCGGGGCCATGCTGCTGGGGCCGGCCGCCGGGGCCATCCTGGGGCTGGTGTTCGGGCTGACCAGTTTTGCCGAGGCCTTCACCGGCGGCGGCATGAAGGCCATGCTCCTCACCCTCAACCCCATGGCCTGCTTTGTGACCACCGTGGTGGCCCGGGTGCTGTGCGGGCTGCTGTGCGGGCTGGCGTTTGCCGCCCTGGCCAAGATCACCAAGGGCCGTCCCGTCGCCTATGTGGTGGGGGCGCTGAGCTGTCCCTTCTTCAACACCCTCTTCTTCATGGGCTTCATCATGCTCTTCTACTACGGCACCGACTATGTGCAGGGCTTCTGCGCCACCTACGGCGTCTCCAATCCCTTCGCTCTGGTGCTGGCCATGGTGGGGGTGCAGGGCACCATCGAGCTGGTGGTGTGCGGGCTGCTGGCCTCCGCCGTCAGCAAGGCAGTGAGCCTGGCCCTGGGCAAGGGCGTTGTGCTCAAGGGCAGCAAAGCCTGAGATTTTTCTGCGGTTTATCAAAAGAGGCGTCCGCCGGTTGGCAGACGCCTCTTTTTTATTTTTGTGTTCAGGCCCGGTTTTGCCGGGCCTCTTTTCTTTCCCGGATCATGTCGGGCACCAGGCTCACCAGGCTGCCGATCAGGAAGAACGCGATGCCCAGCAGCATGTTGGGCTCCACCGTCTCCCGCAGCACCAGCCAGGCCAGAAGGGGCGCCAGAGCCGGCTTGAAAAAGAAGACCAGCCCCACCGTTTTGGCGTCGGTGTAGAGCAGGGCCAGCTGGTGGCAGACAAAGCCCATGGCCGAGTTGACGATGCAGATGTAGAGGAAATAGGGCAGGGTAGAGAGGTTGATCCCTTCCAGGAAGGGCACCTGACAGAACAGGTCCAGCCCCACGCTGCCGAAGAACCGGGCGCCGGGGCCCGTCCAGCCGATCAGCAAAAGGACAAACAGTTCCAGGCTGCCGAACAAAAAGCTGCCGCAGGTGGTGACCATTCCCCCGTACTTGCGGGTGATGGGCCGGGAGAGAAGCAGATAGAAGGAAAAGAGCACCGCCGCCAGCACCGCCAGCAGCACCCCCACCGGGGAGAGCTGGTTGTGGAGGGGGTCCGCAATGGCCAGGATGCCCGCCACGATGAAGAGCAGAGCCACAAGGTTGTTTTTGTGGATCACCTCATGGAAGAGCAGCCAGGCCAGAGGCACCACAAAGATGGGGTTGCCGCTGAACACCACCGCCACCACCGAGGCCAGGGTGCTGCTCACTGCCAGCTGGTAGAGCACCATGCTGGTGGGCACGCAGAGCATGCCGGTGAAGGCCATATACCAGAAATCCCGCTTGGCCAGCTTCATCCCCTTGCGCCTGAGGGTCCAGACCGCAAAGGGGAAGATGCACACCCCGCCGATGAAAAAGCGGAGAACTGTGATCTGCATGGGGGCAAACACCCCCGAGACCATTTTCAGCGCCACCTCCATGGTGCTGAAAATCACAGTAGTGAGGAAAATATAGACGTACCCTTTGGCCTTATCCCGCATCTTTCTTCCTTCTTTCTTTTCACACCAAGATCCTGTTTTTCATGGCCGTTTGGGGTCATATATGAGTTTTTGGGGCCGGCTCAGAACAGCCCGCCCAGGTTGCGCCACACATCCCAGGGATTGATGGCGCTGCCGTTCAGCCGCATCTCGCAGATGATGTGGTCGTTGGAAGTGCCCAGGCTGTCTCCCTGACAGACAAAGTCTCCCTCCTGCACGTCCATCCGGCCCATCAGGTAAAAGATGCTCTTGAGGCCGCCGCCGTGTTCCACCACAATGGTGCGCCCGCCCCCGCCGGCCACCCCGGCGAAGATCACCCGGCCGTCCGCCGGGCAGAGCACCTGGCTGCCCGCAGGCAGGCTGAAGGTCACGTTCAGGCTCAGCCGGGGCTGGATGGCCGCATTGAGCTGCTCCACAATATCCGGCACCAGGGCGATGAGGGTGGGGTCGGTGATCCGATCGGTGTACTCATTCACATAGTAATCCCGCAGCAGGGTGCCCTTTACCGGCTGGATGAACCCGTCGGTCCAATAGATATCCGGGTCGGCGATCTCCATATAGGGTTCCAGCACCTCCGGCAGGGCCCCCAGATAGGGGGTGAGTGCGGTGCCGTCCAGGGTGCTGGTGTCCAGCTCCCGCAACTGGCGGGCGTAAACATTCACCGTCTGGGTCAGGGTGCTGGAGCCCACCTCCACCTGGATGGCATATTCCCCGGTCTCGCAGTCATAGGGCACATCCACGCAGGCCACCCAGGCCTCGCCCTGATGCACAAAAATGGCTTCGGGGGAGAAGGGCACCGAGAGGCGGGGCAGTTCGTCCCCCAGCACGCCGGTGAGCCGCAGGCAGAACACGCTGCCCTGGGGCACCGATTCCCGGCTGGCCTCCAACTGAGGCGAGGCGGTGAGCTGGAATGTGAAATCGTAATGATAGCTGCCCTCCGGGATGTGGCCGGTGACCTGGGGCCCCGCCGTCCGGGTGGCCGTGAGGCTGGCGGTGTACTCTCCCTCCTGGGGGAAGGAGAAGACCCCGAAGCTCTGGCCGCTGCCCTCAAACACCGTTTCGCCCGCCTCGTCGGTGACAGTCAATTCCAGTTCAAAGCCCTCGGCTGCCTCCAGTCTGGGGGAGGGAGTCTCCACCGTTTCCAGACGCTGGGGCTCGGCCCCGGTGCTCTTGTGGAAGGTGCGGTGCAGCGGCCCCGCCACCGGCACGCTCCACCGATAGCTGTCCGGCTCCAGGGACTGGCCCTCAAAGCTCACCTGAGCCTGGGGCACATCCTCCATATCGGCGGTTACATAGAGCAGCGCCAGCGCCGAGCCCAGCAGAATGGCCAGGGCCAGCACCACGAGCCCCAGCCAGGCCAGCAGCTTGCCGGGCAGGCTGAGTCGCTCAAAGGCCGAGAGCTCTTCGGCCTCCTCCGGCTCCTCCCAGTCTTCCGGCGCCGGCTCCTCCTCCCGGGGGAGGTCTTCTTTTGGGCTTTGGACGCCGGGGGCCGGCTCTTCGCCCTCCTGGTCCTGGGGCGCAGGGGCCTCGTCCCGGGCGGTGCCGGGCGGGGGCTCCGGGGCCTGCCGGGGCTCTTCGCCCTCCTGCAAGGTCTCCTGGCCCGGGTCGGCCTCCCCTTCGGGCCGATCCTGCCGATTTTCTTCCAGGGCTACCGCCCCTGTCTCTTCCTGACGGGGCGCCTCGGCCCCGGTTTTTTGTTCATGATCCACTTGTCTTCACCTCACGACGGGCCCCGCAGGCCTCGTTTTTTCAAAACAGGTCTCACTGATAGAACAGCCCGCCGTTGCCCCGCCAGGCGTCCCAGGGGTCGATGCTCTTGTTGCCGATGCGCATCTCGATGACGATGTTCTCTTCGCCCGTCTCGCCCACCGCCTCGTTCTGCAACAGGCTCTGGCCGGCGGTGACGTAGAGGGCCCCCAGCCCGGATATGTAGGTCTTGAGGCCACAGCCGTGGTCGATGACCACCGTGGTGCCCCCCAGCAGCAGGTCCCCCGCAAACAGGATGGTGCCGTCCGAGGGCATCACCACCTCCTGGCCGGGCTCCACCTGCAAGGTCAGGTCGCTGGAGCGGGTGGTGGAATCCTCATCCACCAGATAGACCCCGTAATCCCGCAGGGTCTTGCCCTTCACCGGCTGACTGAAGGCCCCCAGCCACTGTTTGGTGAGGCTGCCCTCGCTGTAGAAGGGCCAGATCAGCCGGCGGTACTCCTCGCCGGCCCCTGCCGGCAGGGGCTCTTCCTCTTCCTGACCCGAAACGTCCACCCGGTCAAACTCCTTCTGGTAGACCTCGATCTCCTGGGTGAGGGTGCTGTCCCCGCTGGTGATGGTGAGGGTGTGGCTGCCCGCCTCGGCGTTGAAGGCCACCGGCAGATAGCCCAGCCAGTCGCTGCCCGAGCGGCAGAACCAGATGCTGCCCAGATCACACTGGCCCTGAGGGGCCTCGCTGCCCAGCACCCCGGTGAGTTTCACCCCCACCACGCTGCCCTGGGATGCGCTGGCCTTGGACAGGGAGATCTGGGGGGTGGCGCTGAGGGTGAATCGGAAGCTGTACTGGTACCAGCCCTGGGGCTGGGCCGGCCGCTCGTCGGGCAGGTCGTGCCAGATTTGCAGCACTGCCGAGTACTGGCCGTTGGCCTCGAAGGCAAAGGCCCCGTATTCCTCGGCGCTGCCCTCAAACACGGTCTGTCCCGCCTCGTTTTGCAGGGTCAGACGGCTGCGGGTGACCCAATCGGGCAGGGTGAGGGCCGGAGCCCCCTGGGTGAGGGTGCCCAGCTTTTCCACGCTGAGGCTGGGGGACTCCTCAAAGCGCCGGTCATAGGCGCCCCAGAACACCGGCACGTCCCACTGGTAGCCCACCGGCTCGCCCACGGACACCCCGCCGAACTGCACCTGGCTCTCGGGCAGGCTGGCCGAGGAGGCGCGCCAGTAAAAGAAGCCGATGGTGCCGCCCACCAGCAAGAGGGTAAACAGGATCACCATCAGGATCCAGAGCAATACTTTTTTCACGTCGTGTGTTTCTCCTTGTTTTCGGGGCGAAAAATCGCCCGGAGCCTACAGATAAAAGTATTATAGCATGAAGCGGCCCGAAATGATACCATTTCCCCCTGTTCCACCATATGTAACGGCCAGCCGGATTATCCGCCTTCCTTCCCCGGGCAGGGGCGATTGACAGAGCCCCGCCCCATATGCTACCTTCAAAGACAGAGAGCCGCCCCCAAAGGCGGCCAAACAGAGAAAGAAGGGTATGGATATCATGCGGATCGGAATGATTCAGATGTCGGTGGTCCACGACAAGCAGAAAAACCTGGACCATGCCTGTCAGCTTGTGGGGCAGGCCGCCCTGGGGGGCATCGATATGGCGGTGCTGCCCGAGATGTTCTGCTGCCCCTATGACAACCAGTATTTTGCCGCCTACGGGGAAGAGGAGGGCGGCCCGGCCTGGCAGGCCCTCTCGGCCCTGGCCGCCCGGCTGGGGATCTACCTGGTGGGGGGCTCCATCCCCGAGCTGGAAGAGGACAGGATCTACAACACCTCTTATGTCTTTGACCGGCAGGGCCGGCAGATCGCCAAGCACCGAAAGACCTATCTCTTTGACATCGACGTACCGGGAGGCCAGCGGTTTTTCGAGTCGGAAGTGCTGACCCCCGGCGATCAGTGCACCGTCTTTGACACCGAGTTCGGCAAGCTGGGGCTGTGCATCTGCTTTGACTTCCGATTCCAGGAGCTGGCCAAGGCCATGGGGGACCGGGGCGCCCAGGCCATCCTGGTGCCCGCCGCCTTCAACATGACCACCGGCCCCGCCCACTGGGAGCTGATGTTCCGCCAGAGGGCGGTGGACAACCAGCTCTTCACGGTGGGGGTGGCCCCCGCCCGCAACGAGCAGGAGAGCTATGTGTCCTACGGCAACTCTATCGCGGTGGACCCCTGGGGCACCGTGCTGGCCCGGCTGGACAAGGAAGAGGCCCTGTGCACTGTGGAGCTGGATTTTGCCCGCAACCAGGCCATCCGGGCCCAGCTGCCCATCCTGGCCTCCCGCAAGCCAAAACCCTGGTAAAAAGCCAAAAGAGGGGCGGCCCCGCCGGGCCGCCCCTCTTTTTTGTGTGATTTATTCCCCGTCGGGCTCCTGGGGTGCATCCACCATCTCGTCCTCTTCCGCTTCCGGCTCAGAGGCGTCGTCCCCGCTCTCCTCGTCGTCGCTGAAATCCTCGCTGAACAACAGCTGCTCGTACTCGTCCAGCTCTTTCTCCCGGCGGCGCAGATAGAGAGCGCCGGCCACCAGCGCGCCCACCGCGGCGGCCAGGAACATGAGAATGGCGGCAAAGGTGGTATTCTTCATGGTTGATATCCTCCTTTTGATGGTGGCGCGGCCAAGGCCGCCCCGTTTTCAAGTCCCGCGAAAAGGGCAGGGGGCAGGCCCCCCAGGCAGAGCCGCAGAGCGCCGCCTTTTATCTTGTTTTTTATTATACCCTTTCCGCCCTCAGATTACAACGTCCGCCGGGCAAAGGCCCAAAAAATTCCCTCATCGGCCCAGCATCCTGGCCCGATACACCTTGAAGGCCCCGGGCAGGGCGTATTCCTGCCGAATCTCCTCCGGCCCCGCCCAGACAAATCCCTCCGGGGCCGGGGCAGGCTTCACCCGGCACTGCCAGCCCTCCATCCGCCACTCCACATGGGTGAACAGGTGACGGGCGGAGGGCAGCGGCTGCCAGTCCTCCGGCTCAAGGCCCAGGGCCCCCAGCCGGGCCCGGGCCACGGGGCTGTCCAGCTTTTCCTCCCACAAAAGGGGCTGCCACAGCCCGGCCAGCAGGCCGCCCTTGCCCCGGCGGCTCAGCAAAAACTTTCCCCGGCTCTCGGCCAGCACCACCGTCACCGGGCAGACCCGGCGCTGGGGGCGGGGGGCCTTCACCGGCAGGCGGGCGGCGTCGGGAGTGCCGAAGGAGGAACAGAGCCCCGCCAGGGGACAGGCGGCGCAGTCCGGCGTGCCGGGCAGGCAGACCAGGCCCCCCAGCTCCATGAGGGCCTGGTTGAAATCTCCCGCCGACTCGGGAGGCTGCTGGGCCATCACCCGGGCGGCGCACTCCTTTTTGGCGGCGGGAGTGGAGATGTCCCGCTCATCCCGCCACAGCCGGCTGAACACCCGCAGCACGTTGCCGTCCACCGCCGGGGCGGGCAGCCCGAAGCCGATGGAGGCGATGGCTCCGGCGGTGTACTCCCCGATGCCGGGCAGCTTTTTCAGCTCCTCCAGGCTGGCGGGCAGCTGGCCGCCGTACTGCCGGCAGATCACCCGGGCCGCCTTTTGCAGGTTCCGCATCCGGCTGTAATAGCCCAGCCCCTCCCAGAGCTTGGCCAATTGGTCCTCGGGGCAGTCGGCCAGGGCCTGCACCGTGGGCAGCGCCTCCATAAAGCGCAGGTAGTAGGGCACGGCGGCGCTCATGCGGGTCTGCTGCAGCATGATCTCGCTGATCCAGATGTGATAGGGGGTGGGGTCCTCCCGGAAGGGGAGGCTGCGCCGGTGGCGGTAAAACCAGGCCAGCAGGGCCGGCGCAATGGGCCCCCGGGGCGGGCAGCCGGCGGTTTGTTCGTTCTGTTCCATGGCGGTATTCTCCTGTGGGTTGGATGCCCCGGCAGGGCCGGGGCGCGCTTTGTCTATCATACCACATCCCCGCCTTTTTCCACAAGAAAGGCTCAGTCCGCCCCGAACAGCCGCACCAGCGCCTGGCCCACCAGCCGGCCGCTGGCCAGGGCTTGCTGGAGGGTATTGCCGTGGCCCCCCACCTCAATGAGCAGGCTGCCGGTGGTCAGGTCCTGGTTATAGTAGCGATAGTCAAAGAGCACCGGCCGGGTCAGCCCCGGGAACATCCCCTCCATGGTGGACTCCCAGGCGGCGGCAAAGGCCAGGTTGCGCTGGAAGTTGGGCAGGTTGCCCCCGTTGTCGCAGCCGCAGATGATCATCACCTGGGCCGCCTCCTCCTGGCCGATCTGAGCCACCGGGGCGATGCGGGTGCCCTCCTTTTCAATGGCGTCCCGGTGCACATCCAGCACCACCTTGATGCTGGGGTACTGCTCCAGATACTGGCGTACCGTCTGGTTGCTGCGCTCGTAGCTGCCCACATAGCTGGGGTAATCGTGGAGAGTCTCATCGTGGAGGGTGTTGATGCCCGCCTCGTTGAGCACCTGGGCCAGCTGAGCCCCCACCGCCACCGTGTTGGCCTCCAGGTCGGTGGTGCGGCCGGTGTCCGCCGGGTCGTACCAGCTGCCGTCGTTGAGCAGATAGGTCTCGGTGGCATGGGTGTGCATCACCAGCACCTGGGGCTCGCTGCTGTCCAGTTCCACATCAAAGGGCAGCCCCGCCCCCGCCAGCCGGGCCACTTCCTGGTCCGACAGACTGGTGAGGTTTTTGATGCTGCCGGCGGGCAGGGTCACATATCCCTCCCCGCTGCCCTGCTCATAGTGCTGGCGGGCCACCGCCCCGGCCCCCTCAGGGGGCGTGGGCTGGGGCTCTTCCGGCTGGGGGGTGGGGGTATCCTCCGGCTCCTGGGGCGCCGGGGTGGGCGTGGGGGAGGGCAGGGGAACGCCGTTCTGGTCGTCGGGGGACCAGAGCGGTCCGTCGTAGCCGGGCACATCCTCCCCGTCCTCGGCGGCAGCCTCC
>CASFKY010000072.1 GCA_949295465.1 uncultured Oscillospiraceae bacterium | reverse complement strand
TCCTCCGAGGGCACCCCGCTGGATTCAAACTTCCTGGATAAGTACACCACCAGCCGCAGGTTGTGGGTGATCAGCTCATCCCGGGCGGCCTGGTCCCCGGCAGCCATCCGGCCCAGCAGCTCCTTTTCCTGATCAGGGGTCAGGGGCGGGGGCAGGCTGGGGCCCCCGGTCAGATAGTGGACCGCCCCCCAGGCCCCCGCCCGGGCCCACCATTTCCGCCATACCATCACAATCCAGTTCAGCATACCGATCTCCCCCTTGTCTCAGGATAATCCCATCCGGCCCGCCAGGTCGGACCCCAGCAGCAATGTCCACCCCTCCCCGGCGCCCCCGGGGCAAAAGGCGGCCAGCAGGCCCTCGGCCCGCCAGCTGCGGCCTCCGGCCTGGCGGCACAGGGCATCCGCCGGCACCGCCGGCAGCAGGGTCCGGCCGGCGATGGTGCCGCAGACCAGATACCGCAGCCCCAAAGCCGGGTCGGGCAGCCCGCCGGTGCCCTCCAGCGCGGCGTCCAGCCCATCCCGCCAGGCCTGGGGCAGGGCGCCCCGCACCGCCCCATACTGGACCAGTACCACCGGCCGCCCCGCCACCGGGTCGGCCAGGGTGAAGCCGCTGTCATAAAAGGCCTCCACCGGGATCTTTGCCCCGCCCAGCTCCAGCCAGGCGGGCACCGCCGCACGGCCGGGCCGGCCCAGCAGGCTCATCAGCCCCCGCACCGCCAGATACACCGCCGCCGTCCCCGCCAGCAGCCGCCCCGGGGTGATATCCAGATAGGCGGTGAGATTGGCGGCGCGGCCTCCCGGCACCAGGGCTGCGGCCCCGGTCAGCAGCAGGTTGAGGGCCAGGAACCAGCCCCCCAGCCGCCCAAACACCCGGGCGCCCGGCCAGCCGTAGGCCAGGGCCACCGCCCCGGCGCCCGCCGCCGCCTTGTACAGCAGCGCCAGGCCCAAAGGCAGCGGCGGCGCCAGCAGCACCAGGCAGCTGGCCGCCCCCAGGGCAGCCCCGGCGGCAACCCGGCCCCCCCGGCCCCGGACCCCTGCCAGCAGCCCGGCAGCCAGCAGAAAGGCCGCCGACGCTGCAAAATTCGTCAAGAGCAATTCATCTATGTACAGAACTTTCACGGTGCATCGCCCCTGCTGTCCAGCATACCGCGGCCCCGGCGGGAAAAGGCGCGAACCAGAAAATCCGCCCCCCTTCGTCCCCGTCCGGGGGCCGGGGTTTATCTTTTTTCACAAAACCCCTTGCAAAATGGTTCCGGTTGCGCTATAATATCTCTCGCAAACTTCATAGATGCCTCTTTAGCTCAGTCGGTTAGAGCACCTGACTGTTAATCAGGGTGTCGCCTGTTCGAGTCAGGCAAGAGGCGCTTGGTCAGCACAGATCGGTTCGATCTGTGCTTTTTTGTGCATTCCGCACAGTTCCGGCCGAAATTTTTGGCGTAAACACCATGCTTTTTTCTCCTGAATTTAAGAATCGGCCCTTGAAGAAACTGTCGCATTGTGGTAAACTACACATGAGCTTTGAGGGCCGGCAGGCACCTCAAAGCCGCAGCACCTTGATCAAAGGGTAGGCGCTCCCTTCTTTTGATAGCAGCTGACCTCTGCTTTGTCCTGTTTCTCCGCAGGGCAGGGCAAAGCAGAGGACTGCGTGCTGCTATAGGGGTTTTCTCCTTTTGTATCATGCCAGGCTGGTTCATTTTCTTCAGCGCAGGCTCCCGATTTGCAGGGGATGGACTAATTTTCCTCTTGTGAATTGAGCCGGAATATGATAGAATGTGTCCATAGTCCGGTATGAACAATTTAAAAATACATTGTAAAGAGACCGTGACGAAACACTCCACGCTTCTCTTGTAAAGGAACCATCTATGCGTTATACTTACGTGCGGCAGCACGACACCACAGACTGCGCGGCTGCCTGCCTCGCGATGGTGTGCCTGCACTACCGAAAGGAAATCACCATCACGCGGCTGCGTGATATGATGGGCACCGACCTGAAGGGCACCAATTTGATTGGCCTGCAGAAAGCAGCCAACGAGCTGGGGTTCACCTCAGCGGCCGTACGGGTTGACCGCGAAAATTTCCTCAGTGATTTCTCTCTTCCCTGCATTGCACAGGAGATTACCGACCAGGGCTTGACCCACTTTGTGGTCGTATTCAAGAAAACCACCATTCCTGACGAAGCCGCCCGCCGCAAGCATATGCTCAAGGTGGCCGGCGAAAAGGAAGAAGCCGAAAAAGCCGGCAAAAAGTACAAGGACAAGGAATACGTCATCGTCGGCGACCCGGCCACCGAGCTGCGGAAGATGACCCTTGACGAGTTCTACAAGAACTTCACCGGCGTGCTTCTGCTGCTCAACCCCACCGCTGATTTCCAGCCGGGCAAGGTTGAACAGGGCAGTATGTTCAAGCGGTATGTCAATCTGCTGCTGCCCCAGAAGAAGCTCTTTGCTTATGCAATCCTCAGTTCGATTCTGTTGACCATCCTGGGCATTGCCTCCTCCCTCTTCAACAAGATTTTGATGGATGAGGTGCTTCCCTACGGGCTGCAGAACCTGCTGGTGACGCTGATTCTGGTATTCAGCGTCGTCAACATCACTTCAGCAATCATCACCTTTGTACGGCAGTGGATTCTGGTCCATCTGTCCATCAAGATTGATATACCGATGATGCTTGGCTACTTCGGGCACATTTACAAGCTGCCCATGAAGTTCTTCGCCACCCGCAAAACCGGTGATATCACCACCCGCTACTCCGACGCAAACACCATCAAGTCCATCTTCACCAGCATTGCGCTGAGCCTGGTCATGGATATCTCGATGGCCGTCGTCACCGGCGTCATCCTCTTCAAGATGAACGCCACCCTCTTTTCCATCGCCTTGTTCATGACGCTGGTCAGCATCCTGCTGGTGCTGGTGTACAAGCGCCCCTACAAGAAGATCAATG
>CASFKY010000071.1 GCA_949295465.1 uncultured Oscillospiraceae bacterium | reverse complement strand
CGCAGCCGGGGATATGCCAGTTACGACTATGAGATGAAGGGGTTCCGGGAGAGCAAGCTGGTGAAACTGGACATCCTGCTGAACGGCGAACTGGTGGACGCGCTCTCCATGATCGTCCACGCGGACATGGCCTACGCCAAGGGCCGCCGGCTGGCCGAAAAGCTGCGGGACAATATTCCTCGTCAGCTTTTTGAGATCCCGGTGCAGGCGGCTGTGGGCGGCAAGGTCATCGCCCGGGAAACCGTGCGGGCCCTGCGCAAGGACGTGCTGGCCAAGTGCTACGGCGGCGACATCACCCGCAAGAAAAAGCTGCTGGAAAAACAGAAAGAGGGCAAAAAGAAGATGCGCCAGCTGGGCAACGTACAGATCCCCAGCGAGGCATTCACCGCCGTTCTCAAGTTGGATTCGGACGAATAAATCTTGCGGCCTTTTCCCCTTTGGGGTTTGGCCCCGAAATTTTTCTGAACAGAACAAAGGTCCCCGACGCCAAAAGCGCCGGGGACCTTTATGTATATTTGCTTATTCCTTGTGCATATTCAGGGCCATCTGGGCCAACAGGGCCGCGCCCCGCCACAGAATGTCCTCCGGGGCGGTGAAATGGCAGTTGTGGAGAGGCCAGGCCTCCTCCTGGGGCAGCGCAGTGCCCAGCCAGGCAAAGGTACCCGGCTTTTCGGTGAGATAGAAAGCGAAATCCTCCGCGCACATGGAGGGCTCTTCCACCTTTACCGCCTTGTCCGGGCCAAAGAGCTCTTCGGCGGTGCGGAGCAGGTAATCTGCCTGCTTGGGATCGTTCATCACCGAGCAGTAGCCCCGCTCATACTTCAGCTCGCCGGTGCAGCCGGAAAGTGTGCACACGCCGTTGAGCACCTCTTGCAGCCGACGCTCAGCCATCTCCCGCACCTTGGGGTTGAAGGTACGGCAGGTGCCTTCCATCTCGCACTCCCCTGCCACAATATTGTAGCGGGTACCAGCCTCCAGGCGGCCGATGGTGATGACCGCCGACTGAAGAGGATCGGTATTGCGGCTGACAATGGTCTGGGCCGCCGTCACAAACTGGGCCCCGGCCACCACCGCGTCAATGCCCGCATCCGGCTTGGCGCCGTGGCTGGAGCTTCCGTGGATCTGCACCGAAAAATGGTCCGAACTGGCCATCAGAGGGCCGGCCTTGGTGCCAAAAGTCCCCATGGGCAGTTCCGGCCAGACATGCAGCCCAAACACCGCGTCCACGCCTTCCAGCGCGCCCGCCGCCATCATTCCCCGGGAGCCGCCCACCGGGCTCATCTCCTCCGCAGGCTGGAAGATGAGCCGGACGCTGCCCTGGAGCTGGTCCTTGAACTGCGCCAGCAGCCGGGCTGCCCCCAACAGCATGGTGATGTGATTGTCATGGCCGCAGGCGTGCATAACTCCCGGGTTCTGGGAGTCAAAGGGCAGGCCGGTCTCCTCGGTAATCTGCAAGGCATCCATATCTGCCCGCAGCGCCACCTTGGGGCCGGGCTGGCCGCCCTCCAGATCCGCCAGGATCCCGTTGCCGCTGACCCCGGTGCGCAGGGTATAACCTCCGATGGCCTGCAATTCCTCCAGCACCCGCCGGGCGGTCTCCTTCTCCTGCCCGGACACTTCCGGGTGGGCATGAAAAGCGCGCCTTAACTCGCTGAGATGCGGCTGTATCTGCTGGGCCGCTTCCAAAATCATCATATTCAGCATCTCCTTATTTTTCTTCTTACCCAATTTTCTTCCAACAAAATAGTAAAAGGCGCCGCAGAGGGCGCCTTTTACTGGGCCTTTTCAGCCCTTGGCATTCATGTTCGGCAGCACCTCGGGGGGGATGGGACACACATAAGGTTTTCCGTCAGTTTCTTGAATGAACTCCTCCCGGGCACGGGCCGCAATCTGGGGATCCTCCAGGATCTGCCGACCCGCGCGGGCCAGCACTCTGGCAGCATACAACATCCCCTTTACGGCGGTACCGCTCTTTCCCTGGGCCACCATCTGCCAGGAATGGGCAGGGGTGCCAGGGGCAAAACAGGCGCCCACAAACTGGGCGGTGGGAACCACATGGCTGCAATCTCCCACATCCGAAGATCCGGGAATATTGATATCCTGGTGCTGATGTTCCACCACAAAATCGGCCATAGTCAGTTCCCGGTATTTCTGGGTCAGCTGGCGCTTTTTGGGGCCGGTGATCCCCAGCAGCGACAGATCGCTGCCCGGGTCCACATCCTGGTAGGTGTCCTTGATCTTCTGGGCAAATTCCAGCTCTTCCGGGGTGTACTGGGGCAAAGGCTCCGCGCACATGCTCTCGTAGAGCAGCTGCTCCAGCACTGCATTGGACAGCACATTGGAACAGGCCTTGTCAAACACGATCTCTACCTGTGTTTCGGTCATCAGGGCCGCGCCCTGGGCAATCTTGCATACCCGGTCGTACAGGGCCTTGACCTTCTCGGTGTCGGTGGAACGGATGAGGTAAAGCACCTCCGCATGGTTTTGCACCACATTGGGAGAGGTTCCTCCCGTGTCGGTGATGGCATAATGCAGCCGGTCGGTGGGCTCAATATGCTCCCGCATATAGTTGGCCCCCACATCCATCAGCTCCACCGCATCCAGGGCGCTGCGCCCCAGATGAGGAGACGCCGCCGCATGGGACGATTTGCCCCTGAAGCGGAAATACGCCTGGCAGTTGGCCTGCATGGAGCCGGTCATCACTGCATTGCCGCCGCCCGGATGCCAGGTCAGGGCCACATCCAGCGGAGCGAAGACGCCGGCCCGGGCCAGATATGCCTTGCCGGAACCGCCCTCCTCTGCCGGGCAGCCCACCAACACCACTGTGCCGGGGCGGCCGCTCTCTTTCAGGTAGTCCCGCAGCATCAGGGCCGCCCCCACCGAGGCAGTGCCCAGCAGGCTGTGCCCGCAGCCATGGCCGTTGTTTGTGCCCTCCCGGGGGCAGGGCAGGGCCACACCGGCCTGCTGGCTGAGGCCCGAAAGGGCATCGAACTCGGCCAGCAGCCCGATCACTGGGTGCCCCGCGCCCACCTTTGCGGTGAACGCGGTCTCCATCCCGGCCAGCCCCATCTCCACATCGAAGCCCTCTCTGCGCAGCAGATCGGCCATCGCCTGGGAAGACTGGTGTTCACAGAATTTCAGTTCTGCCAAATCCCAAATTTTGCTGTTCAGCCCGGTGAGCAGCTCA
>CASFKY010000070.1 GCA_949295465.1 uncultured Oscillospiraceae bacterium | reverse complement strand
TCCTTACCTCCGTTTTCTTGGGCTTGGCCTGCCGCTTTGGGTGCGGCGGCTCCCGGCCTTACTGTCCTTATTATAGCTCATCCCAATCTGTTTGAAAACCGCTCATTTGTCTCATTTTCCTGTGCTTTTCACTCTTTGGCCAAAAGCGCCGGGCCCCATAGGGTCCGGCGCTTCTCTGTTCTTTTTATGCAGGGAGCTCAGCCGCAGCTGCCCAGGCTGATGGCCCGGCACTGGCGGATAATCACCTTGCACACGTCGTCCTGCTGTTTGAGGAAATCCATCTGGCGCTTTCGCTCCCTGGCCATCTTGTCCCGGTATACCTTCCACCGGGCGCAGGTTTTGTGGCAGCCGGGCCGATACAGGGGGCACTCTTTCTGACAGGGAAGCATAGGATCTCCTCGCTTTCTCCCAAACGGGATGGTTTGGCGGCAGGCTGCCGGCCAAAAGGCTGTTTCCCGCCTTGACACTTCTATTCTATTCAGGCCGGCGCCCTTTTAGCCTGCCTTTGCGGCAAAAAGGGGCGTCCATACCTCCATGATAGTGTCGGCGGCTCTGCCCTTCCATCCGATTCGATGCAAATCCCTGTAAAATTTCGCCGCAGAGCCGCCCGCCGGGCCTTATTCCTTGCCGGCGGCCCGATAGGCCTGCTCGAAGAAATATTCCTGGCTGTTCAGCGGCTCGCCTTCGTCCCGGCGATAGACGTAATTCTTGTCGCTCTGGAGCATCCGGGCCTTCTGGTTGTCCCGCAGCATGGTCTCGAACATCCCCCGCACCCGGGTCTTGATCTCCTCATCCAGCAAGGGCGCGGCCACCTCCACCCGCTTGCAGGTGTTGCGGGTCATGTAGTCGGCCGAGGCGATGTAGACCGAGTCCTCCCCGGGGCAGCCGAAGATGTAGATGCGGCTGTGTTCCAGATACCGGCCCACAATGCTGATCACCGTGATGTTCTCGGTGTACCCTTCCACCCCGGGGATGAGGCAGCAGATGCCCCGCACGATCAGATCGATCTTGACCCCGGCCTGGCTGGCTTCGATCATCTTGTCCATGATGACCTTGTCGGTGAGGGAGTTGATCTTGACCCCCACATAGGCGGGTTTGCCCTCCCGGGCCAGCCGGATCTGCCCGTCGATGCTCTCCAGCACCCGGTTTTGCAGGCACTTGGGGGCCACCCACAGCCAGTGGCTGTCCTCCACAAACTGGTCCATACACAGGGACTTGAAGACCTTGTCCGCCTCCAGGCCGATCTCCTTGTTGGCGGTCATCAGGCTCAGGTCGGTGTAGAGCTTGGCGGTGTTCTCGTTGTAGTTGCCGGTGCCCACCTGGGTGATGAAGCGCACGCTCTCCCCCAGGCCCTCCTCCGGCCCCTCCTCGTCCCGGTAGGTGATGAGGCAGAGCTTGGAGTGGACCTTGACAAAATCCAGCCCGTAGACGATCCGGCAGCCGGCTTCCTCCATGCGGCGGCTCCACTCGATGTTGTTCTCCTCATCAAAGCGGGCCCGCAGTTCCACCAGCACCACCACTTCCTTGCCGTTCTCGGCGGCGTCTATCAGAGCCTCCACGATCTGGCTGTTGCGGGCCACCCGGTAGAGGGTCATCTTGATGCTCACCACCCGGTCGTCCCGACCGGCCTGGCGCAGCAGGTCGATAAAGGGCTGAATGCTCTCGAAAGGATAGCTGAGCAGCCGGTCCTTCTCCTCGATCAGCTCCATCATCCCCTTGCCCTTCACCATCCAGGGCGGCTGCTGGGGTACCCGGCGCTGGTAGAACAGGCTCCGATCCCCCCGCAGATAGTCGGACAGCCGGGACAGGAAGGAGGCCTCCAGGGGAGACTGGCTCCAGAACACCTGGGCGCTCTTGATGTCCAGGGCCCGGCAGAGCTTTTTCACCGCCGTGTCGTCCAGACTGCGGGAACAGGTGAGCTTGACCGGGCAGAGCTTGCGCCGGGTACGGATCAGCTTTTCCATCTTGTCCCGGTAGTCGATGTCCTCGTCATAGAAGGCGGTGTCCACATCAATGTCGGCGTTGCGCACAATGCGGATCAGGCTCTTGGAGAGGATGGGGTATTTCTTAAAGATGAGGGGCATGAAGTGGAGGATCAGCTCCTCGGTGAGCATGAACCGGCCGGGATGATCCGGCACGGCCACCAGCCGCCCGAAGGCCCCGCCGGAGCAGGGCACGATGCCCAGCTTGGTTCCGCCCTTGGCCGAGCCCAGCACCGCCACCGCATAGATCTCCTTGTTGCGCAAAAAGGGGAAAGGCTGTTTTTTGCCGATCACCTGGGGGGAGAGCAGGGGCAGCAGATTCTCCTGGAAATACCGCATCAGCCAGTCCGCCTCCCGGGGGGCCGCCTCCTGGTAGGAGATCACCTCCACCCCTTTCTGGCGCAGCTGGGCCATGAGGGTGGTGTAGACGGTGTCCCGGGCCCGCACCAGCCCCCGGGTGGCCTCAAACACCGCGCTCAGCTGCTGGGCCGCCGTCATGCCGGTCTTGTTGTCCCGCTGGGTGGGGCTCACCAAGGCCTGGTCCACCAGGGACCCCACCCGCACCATAAAGAATTCGTCCAGATTGCTCTGGAAGATGGACAAAAAGCTCAGCCTCTCGCACAGAGGCACCGTCTCGTCCATGGCCTCCTGCAAAACCCGTTCGTTGAATTTCAGCCAGCTCAGCTCCCGGTTTTCGTAGCAGAGCATCCCGCCCGCCGGCATGGTTGTCACTGTTTCCTTTTCCATGATCTCTCTCCTCCCGGAGCCCCAGCCCCGGATCTTCTCAAACTCTTGTGCCGCCCTCCCGGCGGCTCCGGGCAAAAAAGCCCAGCTTTACTGTATCGGAAAAAGCAGGGGGATTTCCATCTGTTTTTGGGAAAATCTATGTAAAATTCTTGCAAGATTTTTTCAGCGGATCCGCTCCCCGTTTTGCTCCCCGGCCAAAAACTCCTCCAGAAGCCGGCCGCCCAGCCCCAGGTTCACCCCCAGCCAGGTCTTCACATAGGCCATCTCCGGGATCATCCCGTACAGGGCCCTGGCCCCCGCCTTCAGCAAAAGGCCGGTGGAGGAATAGGTATAGGCCTCCGGGTCACAGGGTTGCAGGTAAAGGGGGATCTGATTTTGCCGGCAGCGTTCCAGCAGCCACAGCACCGAGCAGGAACCGTAGCTCTCCCCCTCCCGGGCGGCTTCGGCGCAGGCGGTGGAGGAGTGGTACAGCCCGTGCACCACTGCCTTGACCCCCTCCAGGTTCAGGCAGTCATAGTCCAGCCCCACATAGGGCCGAACCCACAGCACCTTCTGGTCCATGGTTTCCAACTGTCTCAGCAGCCTGGGGCCATCTCCCCGGCCGGGCCAGGGGCGGGGCCAGGCCCCCCTCTTTGCCGGCAGCCGGTAGCGGGGCTCGGCAGGGCCCCGGCTCTCCCCCTCCCCGGGGGCCAGCAGCCGGATCCGATCCGCGCTAAAAAAATCAGCCGTATAGTCGCCGCTCTGGCAGAGGTGACAGCCCCGGTGCAGGTACATCTGCCCGTCGCCGTTGCGGTAGGGCACATACAGATCCGGCGCGATGCCCCGGGCCAAAAGCTCCACTGCGGCCCGGAAATTTTCGCCCCCGTTGGCCCGCTCATCCCGCAGGTTGTAATCGCTGGAAACCAGGAAAACCGGGATCTCGACCCCCGCCAGCACCAGAGAGAGGAAGTTGGCCGTAAAGCCCAGGGTGTCGGTGCCGTGGGCCAGGATCACTCCCTCATATTCTTCCCAGCGCACGGTCTTTAAGTATCGGATCAGCTGATTCCAGCGCGCAGGCGTCATATTTTCGCTGAGCAGGTTCAGGGGCATGGCGGTCTCAAACTCCGCGCCGGCCTCCGGCGAACCGCTCTGGGCGAAACCCTTTTGCAAAAGACTCACGGCCTCCCCGGCGCGGGCCTCGTTGTGGCCGCTCGCGTCGGCCAGCGAGCCGATGGTGCCGCCGGTGAGCACCAGCAGAATCTTTTTCATAGTCCTTCTCCTTTTTTGCCGCCGCAGCGGTTTTTCCTTAAGAACATTGTATCTTTTCGCCAGGGATTATTCAATCAGAAGTTGGGGCTTTTTCCCTCGTTTTTTTGTGAATTTCTGCCGCTTGACAAACGCGCTGCGGCCTTATATGATAAAAGGTACAAATCAAAGCGGGCCCGCCGGGCCCACTGCCCTGTCCCCTGTTTTCTTTGCCGGGGGGCGGGCCCCTACCAAAAACAAAAAACTTACAGGCCAGGACGGGAAAAAGTACCGGCCCGCGGGCTGCACAGAGAGCCGGACAAGCTGAAAACCGGCCAGCCGCCGCCGTGAAAGAACATCCCTGAGCCGCCGCCCGAACCGGGGCTTCTGCCCCCCAGTAGACGCGGCCGTGCGCGGCACGTTACAGCCGCCGCAGGCACTGCATTGAGAGGGCCCTCTGGGGCCTATTTGGGTGGCACCGCGGAAGGAACTTCGCCTTTCGTCCCATACCTTTATCTGGTATGGGGCGAAGGGCTTTTGTTTTGTGGGTTTTAGGCAGAGAGTGATTTTACACACCAAAGAGAGGACGGATACTATGCTCAAGCGTACAGTCTACTGCGGCGCCCTGCGGGAAAAGGACATCGGCGCCCAGGCCACCGCCTGCGGCTGGGTGCAGACCAAGCGGGATATGGGCGGCATCATTTTCATCGACCTGCGGGACCGGGAAGGGATCCTGCAGGTGGTGTTTGATGCCCGCAATCTCTCGGCAGAGGATTTTGCCGCCGCCGAGGGCCTGAAAAACGAGACCGTGATCGGGGTGGCGGGCTTGGTGCGCCACCGGGACGAGGAGACCTACAACCCCAAGCTGGCCACCGGCACTGTGGAGCTGATGGCCACCAAGCTGGAGGTGATCTCGGAAGCGGACCCCCTGCCCTTCTCCCTGGAGGACGCCGCCAACGTGAACGAGGCCCTGCGGCTGAAATACCGCTATCTGGACCTTCGCCGCCCGGAGATGTTCAGCCGGTTGAAGTTCCGCCATCAGGTGCAGAAATGCGCCGAGGATTACCTGGATGCCCACGGCTTTCTGAGCGTGGAGACCCCCATCCTCACCAAGAGCACCCCCGAGGGCGCCCGGGACTACCTGGTGCCCAGCCGGGTACATCACGGCACCTTTTACGCCCTGCCCCAGAGCCCCCAGATCTTCAAGCAGCTGCTGATGGTGGGCGGCATCGACAAGTACTACCAGGTGGCCCGCTGCTTCCGGGATGAGGACCTGCGGGCCGACCGGCAGCCCGAGTTCACCCAGGTGGACATGGAAATGAGCTTTGTGGAGCAGGAGGACGTGCTGGTCCACCTGGAGGACATGTTCAAATACATGTTCCGCCGCCTGAAGGGCATCGAGTTCAAGGAGCCCTTCCGCCGGATGACCTGGCACGAGGCCATGGACGTGTACGGCAGCGACAAGCCGGACCTGCGCTTTGAGCTGCCCATTGTGGAGGTGACCGAGCAGGCCCGGAACTCCAGCTTCTCGGTGTTCAAGAACGCCCTCAAGGCCGGGGGCGTAGTGCGGGCCATCACGGTGCCCGGCAAGGCCGACTTCACCCGCAACGAGATCGAGACCCTCACCCAGCAGGCCCTCCACCTGGGAGCCAAAGGTATGGCCTGGATCGCCTGGCGCAGCTCGGGGGAGATTTACTCCATCCTCACCAAGTATTTCACCCAGGAGCAGATGAACGACCTGCTGGACGCCGCCGGCGCCAAGCCCGGCGACTTTGTGCTGTTCAGCGCCGACAAGCTCTCCACCGTGCGCCGGGTGCTGGGCGGGCTGCGCCTGGCCCTGGCCGACATGCTGAACCTGCGACGGGATGAGTACAACATCCTGTTCATCATCGACTTCCCCCAGTTTGAGTACAGCGAGGAGGAGGGCCGTTGGGTGGCCACCCATCACCCCTTCACCATGCCCTATCCCGAGGATCTCCAGTACCTGTTCACCGACCCGGGCCGGGTGCGTGCCCAGGCCTTTGACGTGGTGCTGAACGGCGTGGAGCTGGGCAGCGGCAGCGTGCGTATCCACCAGCGGGAAGTGCAGAAGCAGATGTTCGAGGCCCTGGGCTTTGACGACGAGCAGATCGAGGCCCGGTTCGGCTTTATGGTGAACGCCTATCGGTACGGCGCGCCTCCCCATGCCGGCTTTGCCTTCGGTCTGGACCGGTTCGTGATGGAGCTGACCGGCGCCGAGAGCCTGCGGGACGTGCTGGCCTTCCCCAAACTGAAGGACGCCTCCTGCCCCCTCACCGACGCTCCCAACGTGGTGGACGACATCCAGCTGGAAGAGCTGGCCATCTGCACCGCCGACCAGCTGGAGAAGCGGGCTGGCAAGGCAGGCAAGGGCCGCACCGGCGTCGAGGGCATCGACGTGGACCATGTGGCCACCCTGGCCAAGCTGAAGATCACCCCCGCCGAGCGGGAGACCATGCGCCGGGAGCTGGCCCAGATGGTGGAATTTGCCGGCCAGCTGGAAAAAATCGACACCACCGGCGTGGAGCCCATGGCCCACATCATGCCGGTTTACAATGTTCTGCGCCCGGATGTGCCGGTTCCCTCCTTTGACCGGGATCTGCTGCTGGAGAACACACCCGCCAAAGAGGACGGATACATCTTCGTGCCTCAGGTGGTGGAATGAGAAAGGAAGAGCCCAATGAAGATCACCGAAATGTCTTTGCGCCAGCTGACCGGGGCCCTGGCCGACGGTCAGGTCAGCGCCGTGGAGGCGGCCCGGGCCTACCTGGACGCCGTTCATGAAAAAGAGCCCCAGGTGGGCGCCTATATCACCCTCACCGAGGAGGCCGCCCTGGCGGCAGCCGGGCAGGTGGACAAGGCCCGGGCGGCCGGCGAAAGCCTGCACCCGCTGGCCGGCGTGCCCTGCGGCATCAAGGACAACATCTGCACCAAAGGGGTGGCCACCACCTGCGCCAGCCGTATGCTGGAAAACTTCCTGCCTCCCTATGACGCCACCGTCATGGAAAAGCTGAACGCCGCCGGCATTGTGATGCTGGGCAAGACCAACATGGACGAGTTTGCCATGGGCGGCGCCACCGAGACCTCCTATTTCCACACCACCCACAACCCCCGGAACCTGAGCCGGGCCCCCGGCGGCTCCTCCGGCGGCAGCGCCGCCGCGGTGGCCGCAAACGAGGCCGCCTTTACTCTGGGCAGCGACACCGGCGGCTCCATCCGCCAGCCCGCCGCCTTCTGCGGCGTGGTGGGCATGAAGCCCACCTACGGCCTTGTCTCCCGCTACGGGCTGATCGCCTTTGCCTCCAGCCTGGACCAGATCGGCCCCCTGACCCGGGACGTGTACAGCAACGCCATGGTGCTGAACGCCCTGGTGGGCCAGGACAAGCGGGACGCCACCAGCCTGGAATGCCCCACGCAGGACTTCACCCAGGGCATTGAGGAGGGGGTCCAGGGCATGCGCTTTGCCCTGCCCAAGGAGTACTTTGCCCAGGGGCTGGACCCCCAGATCAAGGCCGCGGTGGAGGCCGCCGCCAAGAAGCTGGAGAGCCTGGGCGCCCGGGTGGAAGAGGTAGAGCTGCCCGACCTGGAAGCTGCCCTGCCCGCCTATTATGTAATTTCCAGCGCCGAGGCCTCCTCCAATCTGGCCCGGTTTGACGGGGTGAAGTACGGCTTCCGGGCCAAGAACTTCACCGACGTGGAGAGCCTGTACCGGGAGACCCGCAGCCAGGGTTTCGGCGCCGAAGTGAAGCGCCGGATCATGCTGGGCAGCTTTGTGCTGAGCGCCGGCTACTATGACGCCTATTACAAGAAGGCCTTGCAGGTGCGCACCCTGCTCAAGCAGCGGTTTGACAAGATTTTTGAGGACCACGACGCCATCCTGGCGCCGGTGGCCCCCACCACCGCCTACCCTCTGGGCCAGAAGGTCCAGAACCCGGTGGAGGTGTATATGGGCGACGTGTACACCGTGCCGGTGAACATTGCGGGGCTGCCCGCCCTCAGCCTGCCCTGCGGCAAGGACAAGGACGGCCTGCCCATCGGCATGCAGCTGATCGGCAAGCCTTTCGGCGAAGCGGCCCTCTACCGGGCGGGCTACGCCTTTGAACAGAACGGGGGTGCTCTGGTATGAACAAGGATTTTGAAATGGTGATCGGCCTGGAGGTCCACGCCGAGCTCAAGACCGCCACCAAGATCTTCTGCGGCTGCTCCACCAAATTCGGGGCCGAGCCCAACACCCAGTGCTGCCCGGTGTGCACCGGCATGCCCGGCAGCCTGCCGGTGCTGAACCTGCAGGTGGTGGATTTCGCCGTCAAGGCGGGCCTGGCCACCAACTGCACCATCGCCAGCTTCTCCAAGGAGGATCGGAAGAACTACTTCTACCCGGACCTGCCCAAGGCCTACCAGATCAGCCAGTACGACCTGCCCCTGTGCAGCCACGGCTGGCTGGATGTGGAGACCGAGGCCGGCTCCAAGCGGATCGGCATCACCCGCATCCACATTGAAGAGGACGCGGGCAAGCTGGTGCATGTGGAGGGTCACGGCACCCTCATCGACTGCAACCGCTGCGGCGTGCCCCTGATTGAGATCGTCTCCGAGCCGGACATCCGCAGTGCCGAGGAGGCCAAGGCCTACCTGCAAAAGCTGCGGGCCATCCTGCTGTACACCGGCGTGTCCGACTGCCGGATGAACGAGGGCAGCCTGCGGTGTGACGTGAACCTGTCGGTGCGCAAAAAGGGCAGCGACAAGCTGGGCACCCGCACCGAGATGAAGAACCTGAACAGCTTTGCCTATGTGGTCAAGGCCATCGAGTACGAGTTTAACCGCCAGGTGTCGGTGATCGAGGCCGGCGACGCGGTGGTACAGGAGACCCGCCGCTTTGACCCGGCCACCGGCAAGACCAGCTCCATGCGGTCCAAAGAGGACGCGGACGATTACCGCTACTTCCCCGACCCGGACCTGCCCCCCATCTGCATCAGCGAGGAAAAGCGGCAGGAACTGGCCAGCCAGATCCCCACCCTGCCGGACGAGCGCAAGGCCCTCTACCAGGAAAAGTACGGCCTGAGCCCCCTGGCAGCCGAATTTTTGGTGATGCGCAAGGAGATCGCCGACTACTTTGAGGAGGCGGCGGCCCTCACCCAGTATCCCCTCATTGCCGCCAACCTGGTGAACAGCGAGATCGCCCGCCTGACCCCCGAAGAGGGCACTGTGCCGGTGGCTCCGGCCCATCTGGCCCGGCTGGCCGACCTGTCCGGCGAGGGCAAATTGAACAGCAGCATGTGCAAGGAGGTTCTGGCCATCCTCTTCAAGGAGGACCAGGACCCGGATGCCCTCATCGCCAAGGGCGGCTTTGAGCAGGTGAGCGACGAGGGGCTGCTGCGCTCCATGGCCAAGGAAGTGGTGGCCTCCAGCGAGAAGATCCTGGCCGACTACCGCAGCGGCAACAAAAAGGCCTTCCAGGCATTGGTGGGCCAGATGATGAAGCGCACAAAAGGCAAGGGCAACCCGGCCCTCATCCAGAAGATCCTGAAAGAGGAGATCGGCGAATAAGCCTTTCTCCCCTCTTGTCCCCAAAGGCGGACGCGCCCCCCGGCGCGTCCCCTTTGCTTTTTGAAAGGAGAATGGCCCATGGATGCCGCCCAGGAAAAATACCTCCAGATGACCCAACAGCCGGTGGAAAAGCTGGTCTGCCGGCTGGCCGTACCCTCCATCCTCAGCATGATGGTCAGCGCCTTTTACAACATGGCCGACACCTTTTTCATCGGCAAGATCAGCACCCAGGCCACCGGCGCGGTGGGGGTGGTGTTCAGCTACATGGCCCTGATCCAGGCCATCGGCTTTTTCTTTGGTCACGGCTCGGGCAACTACATCTCCCGGGCGCTGGGCCGGCGCCAGCGGGACAGAGCCGCCGCCATGGCCTCCAACGGCTTTTTCCTCTGCCTGGGATGCGGCTTTGTGCTGCTGGCCGGGGGATTTTTGGGGATGGACCCGCTGCTGCGGGCCCTGGGGGCCACCGAGACCATCCTGCCCGAGGCCCGGGCCTATTTCCGCTGGATCCTGCTGGCCAGTCCGGTGATGATGGGCACCTTTGTGCTGAACAACCAGATGCGCTTGCAGGGCAACGCCCGCCGGGGCATGATCGGGGTGATGAGCGGGGCGGTGCTGAACATTCTGCTGGACCCGCTGCTCATCTTCGGCTTCGGGCTGGGCATTGCCGGGGCTGCCATTGCCACCGCCTTCTCCCAGCTGGTGGGCTTCTGCCTGCTGGTCTGGCTCAGCGGCTGGGGGGACGGGCTGCGCCCGGCCCTGAAGGATTTTTCCCCCAGCCTCCGGGCCCTGGAAGAGATCGCCGCCGGCGGGCTGCCCAGCCTGGGGCGGCAGGGTCTTGCCAGCCTGGCCGCCGCCTACCTGAACCAGTCGGCGGGGGTGTGGGGAGACTCGGCCATTGCCGCCTTCTCGGTGTCCAATCGGATCACCTACATGGCCTTTTCGGCCCTGCTGGGCTTTGGCCAGGGCTTTCAGCCGGTGTGCGGCTTCAATTACGGGGCCGGCCTGTACGGCCGGGTGAAGCGGGCCTTCTGGTTCTGTGTGAAGGCCTCTTTCCTGCTGCTCTGCACCATGGCTCTGGTGGGACTGATTTTCGCCGAGCCTCTGGTGACCGCCTTCCGGGACAGCGACCCTGAACTGATTCGGATCGGGGCCCGGGTACTTCGGTGCCAGGCTCTTTCCTTCCCGCTGCTGGGCTGGATCACCATCGTGAACATGACCCTCCAGACCGCCCGCAAGACCCGCCAGGCCACCCTGGTGGCCATCTCCCGCCAGGGCATCGTCTTTATCCCGGTGCTCTTCTTTGCCAGCCGGCTGGGAGGACTGTGGGGCGTCATCCTGGCCCAGCCCATCTCGGACCTGCTCTCCTTCTTTCTGGCCATTCCCCTGGTGCGGGGTTTCCTGCGCAGTCTGGACAATCCCCCACCACCTCCCGGTACCTGAACCTAAAAGAGCCGCCCGGCCAACAGCCGGGCGGCTCTTTTGCTTGCCGAGGGGAAACTCAGCGGGTGGATGTCTTTTGTTGTTTCAGCTTCCCGGTATATTCCCGGAACAGGGCAAAGAACTTGTTGCTCAGCAACAGGATGGCCACCATGTTGGGGATGACGATGAAGCCCACCGCCATATCCGCCAGGGACCAGATGGCCTCGATGGGCAGGGTCACCGCCAGGATAGGAGGCACAAAGAAGAACCACTGGAGATATTTCACGCTCTTCTCCCCAAACAGGTACTCGGTGCTGGTGCGGTACTCCACAAAGAAGCCCAGATAGCTGGAATAGGTGAAGAGGATGATGGCAATGCAGAGGATGTAGGTGCCCCATTGGCCCCACACCGTGCGGAAAGCCGCCAGGGTCAGCACCGCGCCGGTCTCGCCGCTGCTCCAGACGCCGCTGGTCAGGATGGACAGGGCGGTGAGGGTGCAGACGATGATGGTGTCGATGAACACCTCCAGCACGCCGTACATGCCCTGGTGGGCCGGATGATCGGTCTGGGCCGTGGCATGGACGGTGGCAGCGGTGCCCTCGCCGGCCTCATTGGAGAAGGCCCCGGGAGGCGCCCCGGCCCATGGCCAGGGTGATGGTGGAACCGGCAAAGCCGCCCACCGTCGGCATGGGGGCAAAGGCGTATTTGAAGATCATGCCCAGCGCCGCGGGCACCTGGGTGATGTTGGCCAGGATGACCACCAGCGAGCCCACAATGTACAGGGAGGGACCACTTTGCCGCAGAAATCGCCGATCCTCTGCACGCCGCCCCGCACAATGATGAAGATGCTCAGAGCCACCAACAGGATGCCGCTGACCAAGAGAGGAATCCCGAAGGTGTCCTGGGCAGAGGTGGCCAGGGTGTTGGTCTGCACAAAGCAGGCGTCGGTCACCACCAGCACAAAGAGCGCCACCGCGTAAAACCCGCCGAAGAATTTGCCGGCCGCGCCGCCCAGGCCGTCCCGGATATAGTGCATGGGGCCGCCGTAGTACTCCCCGTTGGCCCCCTTCTTCCGATAGGCCACCGACAGGGTCACCTCGGCCATCTTGGTCATCATGCCCACCAGGGCGATGACCCACATCCAGAACACCGCGCCGGGCCCGCCGATGGCGATGGCCGCCGCCACGCCTGCGATGTTGCCGCTGCCGATGGTGCCGGCCAGCACGGTGGACAGGGCCTGATAGGGTTTGAGCTGCCCCTCGCCCTGGGTGCTGTCGCTATCCTTTTTGAAGACCTCGCCCACCGTCTTTTTCAGCACGGTGCCAAACCCGAAGATCTGGAAAAAGCCAGTGCGGATGGTGAGGTAGAGCCCCACACCCACCATCAGGATCATCAGCGGCGTGCCCCACAAAAATTCGGTCACGCTCACGAGTCATTCAAACATATCCGTTCCTCCTTCTGGGTAAATTTATGGGTTCACCGGCTCCGCAGCCGGCGGCTCAAACCATTTTAAAAGCTGGGATGGAGCCCGTCCCAGACGATGCGCCGGTAGTTTTCCCGGTCGGTGTCGCCCTCGGTGGAGATGCACAGCACCCGGGAGTCCTTGTCCAGGCAGAGCTGCTGGCGCAGCCAGTCCAGGCTCTCGTTCTGCATTACCTCGGCCACAAACCCCAGGGTAGCGGCGCCGCTCTCGCCCGACACCACCCGCGCATCGCCCGGCAGCGGATTGCCCAGCACCCGCATCCCCTTGGCCGCCACATAGTCCGGGCAGGATACAAAGTTGTCCGCATGGTCCCGCAGCACGTTCCAGCCGATGGTGCAGGGCTCCCCGCAGGCAAGCCCCGCCATGATGGTGTCCATCCGGCCGCCCACAAAGTGCAGCTTGCCGTCCCGGGCCCGGGCGGTGCGGTAGATGCAGTCGGCCTTGTTGGGTTCCACCACCGTGATGATGGGCCGCTCCCGGTCTCCGTACAGATCGGCAAAGAAGCCGGTCACCCCGCCGGCCATGGCGCCCACTCCCGCCTGGAGGAAAATGTGGGTGGGCCGCTCGGTGCCTGCTGCCTTCATCTGCTCGGCTGCCTCCAGGGCCATGGTGGTGTAACCCTCCATGATCCAGCCGGGGATGTCCTCATATCCCTCCCAGGCAGTGTCCTGCACCATGACCCAGCCGTATTTTTCGGCCCCCTCATTGGCCAGACGCACCGCGTCGTCGTAGTTCAGGTCGGTGATGGAGGCCTCGGCCCCCAGCGCCTGGATGTTGCGCAGCCGCTCCGGCGCCGAGCCCTTGGGCATGTACACCACCGCTTTCTGTCCCAGGCGGTTGGCTGTCCAGGCCACGCCCCGGCCGTGGTTGCCGTCGGTGGCGGTGACAAAGGTCAGCTTCCCCAGCTGGCGGCGCACCTCCTCGCCGGTCATCACCTCAAAGGGCAGCTGATCGATCTGCCGCCCCAGCCGCCGGGCGATGTAGTTGCCGATGGCATAGCTGCCCCCCAGCACCTTGAAGGCGTTGAGCCCGAACCGATAGCTCTCATCCTTCACATACACCTTGCCCAGCCCCAGGTTTTGGGCCAATCCTGCCAGGTCCGCCAGGGGCGTCGCCTGGTACTCCGGGAAACTGGCATGGAAGCGGCGGGCCTTTTCGGCCCCTTTGGGTCCAAACCGCTCTACCGGGTACAGCCCTTCTGTCCTCCGCTCGTAATGTACCGCCTTGAAGCACTCGTTCATGGCCTGAATCCGTCCTTTCTATCCTGCCGGGTTTGCCGGCACTTTGTTCATCTCAGGTGCGATATGCGATATATTGCATATCTCTTGCCCTCACTATACCACCCCCTGCCTGCCGGGTCAACGGATTTTGGGCGAAAGAATTACTTTTGGCACTCTGTCGGTTTTTCGTTGTTTTTTCGTTCTTTTGCCCAAGAAGTTCCTTGCGGCAGGGCGGCAGATATCGTATAATAGGGTTGTTGCGCTGGCCTTTTTGCGCAGTCTCCCCCATTTACTGCCCGTGATCATAAGGAGTACCACCCATGCCCATCCCTCAAGACACAGCCCCTCTTGCCCGTCCCAATGCCAAGGAGCGCATTTTGCAGACTCTCTCCGCCTGGCTGGTGGACGGAACCCTGGAGCCGGGGGAACGGCTGTATGACGAAGAGCTCTCCCGCTATTTTGAGGTGAGCCGCACCCCTGTGCGGGAGGCCTTGCAGGTGCTGGCCGAAAAAGGGCTGGTGGAAATTCTGCCCGGGCGGGGGACGCGGGTGGCCCCCATCGACCCGGAGGAGCTGCGCCAGAGCTATCCCTTGCTCTCCCACCTGCACGGGTTCGCGGTGCGGCTGGCCTTTGACAAGATCGACGAAGAGGTGCTGGCCCGGCTGGAGGAGCGCAATCAGGTGCTCTACCGCCTTCTCAAAGAGGGCACCCTGCCCCAGATCCAGGAGGCGGACCGGCTGTTCCACCAGGAATTCATCGATCTGGCCGCCAACAAATATCTGGCCGCGGTGATCGACGACCTCTCTTTGCACATCTACCGCAGCGAGACCCAGTTTTTCAAAAAGCGGGAATTCCGGGGCCGCTCCCTGGCCGGCCATGAAAAGATCCTTGCCGCCCTGCGCGCCCGGGATCTGGAGGGGGCGGTGAGCGCCGCCGAGGAAAACTGGATGCTGAACTTCCACCTGGTCATCGAGGCGCTGCTGCCCCCCTCCGGCCAGAAATAACTTTTGCCTCTATACAGTCAGGACCCCCGGCAAAGCCGGGGGCTTGAGAAAGCCCTGGAAGGGCATAATACAGACAACGCCCCTGAAGGGGCCGCGAATGGGTCGGCCAACTGCATTGCTGACTCATGGCGTGCCCCTTAAGGGGCTGTTTTA
>CASFKY010000069.1 GCA_949295465.1 uncultured Oscillospiraceae bacterium | reverse complement strand
ATCCTGAAGGCCGAAGGTGAAAAGCAGGCCGCCATCACCGCCGCCGAGGGCGAAAAAGAGGCCGCCATCCTGCGGGCCGACGCCGTCAAGCAGCAGCGGATTCTGGAAGCGGAAGGTCAGGCCCAGGCCATCCTGGCCATCCAGAAGGCCGAAGCCGACGCCATCCGGCTGCTGAACGAGGCCAAGCCCGAGGACAAGGTGCTGGCTCTGCGGAGCCTGGAGGCCCTGGCCAAGGTTGCCAACGGCAAGGCCACCAAGATCATCATCCCCTCCGAGCTGCAGAACCTGGGGGCTGTGGTCCCCTCCATCAAGGAGCTGCTGACCGATCCCGCCGCCTCTGCCAAGTAAAGATTCCAATACAAAAAGCCCCGCGCCTTCCAACCGGAAGCGCGGGGCTTTTCTGGTTCTGTTACAGTTTCAGCTCGTAGAGGTAATTGGGGATGACCTCGCCGGTGCCGCCTTTGGTGAAGGAGCCGGTGGCAATGATCTGGGCTCCCACCTTCCGGGCCAGGGCATTGGAAGCTTCATTTTCCTTGGCGATCTTGACGGTGACTGCGCCGGCCCGGCGGGCCCGGGCGTAATCAATCAGGGCCTCCACCATCTCGGTGCCGTATCCATGGCGCTGGCAGCTGGGGTCCACGGCGTAGGCCAGGTCATAGGTGCGGCCGTTGTTTTCCGGCATAAAGCTGCAGGTGCCGATCCGCTCCCCGGTGGCCTTGTCCACCGCCACCAGATAGCAGCGGTCCATGGCATCCCCCAGGTTTTCGATGGTCTTCAGATACGCTTCCTGATCCGGAATATCTTCGATCCGCGGGTCCGACAGCCACCGGCCGGTGGAAGCGTCGTTCCACAGGCCAATGGCAAAGGGTGCGTCCTCGGGCGCAAAGCCGCGCAGACACAGGCGCGGGGTCTCGATGTTTTCAATCTTCATACCAACATCCCCTCCCTTTTCAAGTCACAGGCGAAGCTTATTCGCCGGCGCCGTCTTCCTCTTCCAGGGCAATCAGAAAGACAGCCTGTTTGATTTTGCCGCAGCCCTGGGCCTTGATGCCCGCCTTGTAGGGCTCACCGGCCAGGAACAGGGCAAACCGGCCCTCCGACAGCATGCCGGCAGCACTGGTGGGAGCGCTACCCCAGGCAGGGTTCTGGCCCTCTGCCGGCTTCTTCAGGGCAAATTCGCCCAGGGAGACTTCAAACATCTCGCTGCCCACCAGGTCGGTGACCAGGGTCAGGCAGTTCTCCCGGCAGGCAAAGTCCACCTTTTCCCCGGGCTGGGGGGTCATGGTGCGGACATCCACCGTCACCTCATCCCCGCTGATGCGGGTGCGGCCCTCGGGCAGGGTGGTGATGTCCCGGGCCATGATGTACTCGATGGCGGCGTCCAGATGGCTGCTCATGCCCAGGTAATTGGGCAGGTTGTTCAGGGTATCAAAAATCATGGTATCCTCCGTTCCTTGGCGGGCGCGCCGGTCTGGCGCGTCCTATGGGCCAGTATAGCATAAAAAACGACTCGTTTCAACGTCAAAGCCTTCCGATATCCGGTATCAAAAAGCAGGGCCGCCCCGGGGGAGCAGCCCTGCCTGAAAAAGATCCCTGGCTTACTTGTTCAGGGAGAGGATGGCCTCTTTGATCCGCTGGGCAGCGACGCGGGTCTTTTCCGCATCGCCGAAGGCGGTCAGGCGGAAATAGCCCTCGCCGCAGCTGCCGAAGCCCACACCGGGGGTGCCCACCACACCGGCATTTTCCAGCAGCCAGTCAAAGAAGGTCCAGCTGTCCATGTTGCCGGGGCAGCGCAGCCAGATATAGGGGCTGTTGTGGCCGCCGCAGTACCAGACGCCGCACTCGGTCAGCATATCGGCAATCACCTTGGCGTTCTTGCGGTA
>CASFKY010000068.1 GCA_949295465.1 uncultured Oscillospiraceae bacterium | reverse complement strand
ACCCTGGGGCTGTGCCTGATCCTGGCGGGCGGCGCCATGCTGCTGTACTACTTTTGGCCCGGCTTTGATTTTCTGCTGGCCGCCAAACTCTCCCCCCTCATCCTGGTGGCTCTGGGGGTGGAGATCCTGCTCACCTCTTTCCGACCCGAGGAGCGCCGCTATGATTTTCTCAGCGTCTTTCTCTGCCTGTTTCTGATGGCGGCCACCCTGATGGTCTCCCTCATACCCTCCCTGTGGGACTTTCTGGGTCCCCGGCACCAGGCCCTGGAAAACTCCCTCAGCGCCCAGCTGGAGGAGGACTACTACCAGCGGCTGAAGGGCGGCCCGGTGCAGAGCCTGTCGGTGCAGCTCTCCCTGGGCTACAACAGCCAGCCCGACTCCATCCGGCAGCTGGAGCCCGGCGACACGCTGGGGGTCTCGGTTTCTCTTTCGGGCCCCTATGAGAGCGCCGAGGCCTTCACGGAGGACTGCCGCCAGGTGCTGGATGTGCTGCGGGGGGAAGACGCCCCTCTGGACTGGGTGGATTTTGAGGCCCCGGCCCCGGAGGACACCTCCCCCTCTTCGGAGGAGGAAGAGTACGCCGAGATCACCACTGTCTCCCTGTTCCTGTCCGGCCCCTATCAGCTGGACTGGAGTGCCCAGGAGATGCTGGCCCAGGTGAATTTTTACTGATTGCCATCCCCCGCGAGGGTTTTGCATAGAGGACTTTGTCCAGGCAGGGGCGGCTTTGCCCCCGCCCTTTGCCCCGGCCCTGTCGCCCTTTGGCGGCAGGGCCTTCTCTTTGCCGGGCCGGGTTGCAATTTGTAGACTTTTCGCATATTCTTAAAGGGACAAGTTTTAAATCAGGGAGGGACCCCCATGCCTCAGCAAGAACCCTTGGTCAGCATCATCGTGCCGGTGTACAACGCCAAAAACCAGATCGCCCGCTGTGTGGAGAGCATCCGCCGCCAGAGCTACTCCAACCTGGAGATCCTGCTTTTGAACGACGGCAGCCAGGATGTGAGCCTGGAAGTATGCCGAACCTATGCCGGCATCGATTCCCGCATTCTCCTGGTGGACAAGGACAACAGCGGGGTGTCTGCCACCCGGAACCTGGGCCTCCGGCTGGCCAAGGGCGACTATCTGCAATTTGTGGACAGCGACGACTACCTGGCCGAGGAGGCCACCCGCCTTATGGTGGAGGCCGCCCAGCGCAGCCGGGCCGATATGGTGATTGCCCCCTATTACCGCATGCGCTACCAGGACCCGGCTCAGGAGGAAAAGCCCCGGCGCTTTTTCGCCAAAAAGGCTCCGATCTGCGAGGTATACAGCTTTTTGGCGCCGGGGGTGTATGACAAAAGGGATTTTGCCCTCCATCTGATGGACCAGCCCGCCAGCTTCTACTACGGGGTGCTCTGGAACAAGCTCTACCGCCGCCAGGTGGTGGCCGACCACGACATCTTCTGTGACCCCCAGCTGGACTGGAGCGAAGATTTTCTCTTCAACCTGGAATTCATCCGCTACGCCGAGCGGTTCTGCTCCATCGAGACGCCGGTATACTATTACATGAAAACGCCGGGCAGCCTGTGCGCCACCAAGATCAACGTGAAGAGCGTGGTGGAGACCAAGATGGCCCTCTTTGCCTATTACAAGGAGCTGTACGAGAGCATGGGCCTGTACGAGGAAAACAAAATGCAGATCTACAAATACCTGGTGGCCTCGGCCGAAGGATAAAAAAGGGCGCGGGAGAAGCTCTCCCGCGCCCTTTTGTTCATCCTTTTGCCAACACTGCCCCCAGCTGCCGGCAGGCCTCCTGGCCCGCCTCGTCCGGCTCCCCGTTCAGGATCAGCGGCTCGGCCAGCATCCGGGCGCCGCAGGCCTCGGCATCCTGTTGCCAAGTGCGCATCCACTCCCCGTCGCCCCAGCCGTAAGAGCCGAACAGCACCAGCCCCTTGCCGCCCAGCTCCGGCTTCAGGCTCTGGTAAAGGGGCTCAAACTCGGTCTCCTCCAGCTGTTCGGCCCCCATAGCCGGGCAGCCCAGCCCCAGCGCCTCGTATTCCCCGGCCCTGGAGGCGCAAAAATCCGCCGCCTCAAACAGGTCCGGCTCTTTTCCCGCCTCCTGCGCCCCCCGGGCCACCTGCCGGGCCATGTCCTGGGTGTTGCCGGTGCCGCTCCAGTATACAATCGCAATTTTGCGCATCCTCTCGCTTCCTTTCTGTGTCCGCCGCAAAAGAGAAACCCGGCCTTTTTTGGCCCTTGGGGTTTCCTGCGTGAATTTTAGTTAGTTATAACTAACCTCTTGCAGGCTGAGCATATCATATCTTTTTCTTCCTGTCAATCCCCCTCAGCCGGCCGGGGCGTACCGTACTCCCGCAGGGCATCTTCCAGCCAGGGGGCGGGCCGGCCGTGCAGCCTCAGCACCAGCGGGCCGCGAAGGTCCAGGCTGAACATCCCCATCAGGCTTTTGGCGTTCACCACATACCGGCCGCACAGCAGGTCGGCCTCCCAGGGGCAGCGGCCCATCAGGGCGGCAAGGCGGTTTACTTTTTCGGCCGTTTCCAGCCGGATGTCGTACTCTCTCATTCCGTTTTCTCCTCTTTTCCGCTCCGGGATGACTGCCAGCCCTTTCGGAAGGCCTCTTCCACCTGGGGCCAGCTGCCGGTGCCCTGGGCATACCGCAGCATCGCCCTGCCCAGCTCCTCCCGCCACTGCTCGGAGGGCATGGTGGTGAAGCACCATCCCACGCTGTACCTGCCCGAGCGGAGAGACTCTTCGGCGGCCTGCACCAGAGGGTTGTCGGGGGTATATTCCTCCCCAAAGGTCCTGAAGGGGGTCACCAGCCCCAGCTGCTGGCCCAAGCTCCGGCGGCCCTCTTCGCTGGTGATCACCCACTCCAGAAAGTCCAGGGTGGCCCGGATCTCCCGGGGATCGGCCTGCCGGTTCACGCACCAGTAGTTTTCGCTGCCGGTGACAAGGCCCTGGTTTTCTTCCCCTTCCACCCCGATATAGAGGGGCAGCATCCCGATGTCCTCATCGGCCACCTGGTCCCCTGCGATCTGCTCATAGGCCCAGGTGCCGTTCTGATAAAAGCAGGCCTGTCCCCCGGCAAACTCCTGGGCCGCATCGTCCCCGGTTTTGGAGCCGATCAGGGCCGAGGGCACCGTGGAGTTTTGCAGGTACAGATCCCAGATCTGCCGGAAATTGTCCAGATAGCTTCCCTGCACCTGGCGGGCGCTGTACACCCCCGCGTCCCGGTATTCATAGTAAAGGGGCAGGTTGGCCAGATGGGACTGGAACCGCCAGGCCGAGGAGTTCTCCATGCCCGCCGAGGCAAAGGCCCCCTGGATCCCCAGCTCCTCCCGGCGGCTCTGCATGTCTTCGGCCACCGCCTTCAGGGTCTCAAAATTCTGGATCTCGGAGGCATCCCGGATCACCGCCCCCTCCAGCTGACAATACCGGCGCAGGATCTCTTTGTTGCAGATGAGGCCGTAGGTCTCGATCCCGTAGGCCACTGCCGTCACCCGCCCCTCCTTTTTCAGGGCAAAATCCTCGCTTTTCAGCTGCCGGTATACCTGGCTGTCCGCCAGATCATAGCAGTAGGGCCCCCACTCCTCCATATCCGCCGGGCCCTCCACCCAGAACAGGGTGGGCGGGTTCGGGCCGGCAAGCTGTGCGCACAGGTCCTCCTGGCCGGGCACCGCGGTGCGCACCTGCACCGGCACTCCGCTCTGGCGGGTGTACTCCCGGGCCAGGGCCTCCCACTGTTCTTTCTGCTCCGGCCTGCCGTTCAGATAGCGGACTTCGCCCTTTTCCCGGTGGGCAGCACCGCAGCCGGCCAGCAGGGCCAGGGCAGCCAGCAGGGCCGCTGCTCTCCCCTTTTTCATGGTTTTTCCTCCTCCCGGCCTGTTTCTTTCTCCCTCTATCCTTCCCCCAAAAAGGCGGGAAAACCGCCCGCCCTCAAAAAAGGCTTGTAAATCCCCCTTGCCCCATGTAGAATGATAGTGCTTGTTTGTCTTGCCGGCCTTTGGCCCGATCGGCCCGGGCAAAGCCTTGAAGCGGAAGGGAGAGTCCCATGTTTTTCACCTTGTTTACAGCCTTTGAGATCCTGGGCACCGTGGCCTTTGCCATCTCCGGGGCCATGGTGGCCATCGAAAAGCGGGTGGACCTGTTCGGCGTTTTGTTCCTGGGCTTTGTCACCGCCATGGGCGGGGGCGTGGTGCGAGACATCACCCTGGGGGATTTCCCGCCCCGCATGTACCGGGACCCCACCAACCTGCTGCTCTCCCTGGCCGTCTCCCTGGTGGTCTTCTGTTTGGCCAGGATGCTCCAGAGCCGGTATCTCCGGAACGAAGTGCTCATTGAGCAGATCAACAACGTGTTTGACGCCCTGGGGCTGGGGGCCTTCTCGGTCACCGGCGCCCGGGTGGCCATCGAGGCGGGCTATGGTTTCAATGCCACCCTGGTGCTGTTTATGGGCATGACCACCGCCATCGGGGGCGGCGTGCTGCGGGACCTTCTGATCCGGGAGATCCCCTTTGTGCTGAAAAAGCGGATCTATGCGGTGGCCTCCCTGTGCGGGGCCGGCCTGTACTGGGCCTGCTGGCGGCTGCACGCCGGCGAGGAGGCCGCCGTGCTGGCCGGGGTGCTCATCACCTTTCTTCTGCGGATGCTGGCCACCCGCTTTAAATGGAACCTGCCCAAGGCGATCCGATAACAAAAGCCGCCGCACCCCCTTGCGGGGTGCGGCGGCTTTTCTCTTTGGCTCGGCGGACCTTACAGGCCCTTTTCTTCCAGCAGTTTTTCCACCAGGCGGCAGCCCTCTTCCACGCAGCCGTCGCAGCTCTTCAGGATGGTGCCGGTGTCCACGCCCTTGATCTCCTTACAGATGGTGGAACCCACCCGGCTGCCGAATTCCCCGGTCATCTGCCGGGCCAGGGCGTAGGTGTCCTTCTTGCTGACATACTGGTTCATGCCCTTGCTGTTCAGCATGCCGGCCACCGCCAGCGCGCCGCTGAGGGCGCCGCAGGTGGACTGCATGCCGCCCATGCCCAGGCCAAAGGCCTCGGTCATCTTGAAGGCAGTGTCCTCGTCCACCCCCATCTTGTCACAATAGGTGCAAACCACCGACTGGGCACAGTTGTACCCCATGTGATGGCGCTCCAGCGCCTGGTCGATTCTGCTCTCCATATTTACCGCTCCTTTATCTGAAATCTGTTCCTTTTTCCAGGGAAACCGCCGCCCTTCGCGGCCGTTCTTTTCTATACTACACGGTTTTGGGGTTTCTGACAAGGCCCCGGGAACCGGGCATTGAAAGCTTTTGGGGGTTGTGGTACTATAAAGGCACGATTCTGGCAAAGAAAAGAAAGAGGGACCCATCTATGACCGACAGAACCATCTATACCATCTACGGCACCGATGCCTGTGCCATGACCATGGCCCTGATGGAAAGGGCGGACATTGCCTCCCGCATCCCCAAAAAGGACGCCCGCATCTGCATGAAGCCCAACCTGGTGGTGGCCAAGCCCCCCGAGAGCGGCGCCACCACCCACACCGGGATTCTGGAGGGAGTCATCCGCTATTTGCAGGACCACGGCTTTACTCACATCGACATCATTGAGGGCAGCTGGGTGGGAGATTCCACCCGCCGGGCCTTCAGCGTCACCGGCTATGACAAACTGGCCAAAAAGTACGGAGTGGGGCTGTATGACCTGAAAGGGGACGCCACCCGCAGCCTGCCCACCCCCGCCGGCAATTTTGATGTGTGCTGCCGGGCGCTGGACGCGGACTATCTCATCAACCTGCCGGTGCTGAAAGGCCACTGCCAGACTGTGATGACCTGCGCCCTCAAAAATGCCAAGGGCTGCCTGCCTGACCGGGAAAAGCGGCATTTCCACGCCATGGGGCTGATGAAGCCCATCGCGGCCCTGTCCACGGTGCTCAAGCCGGACCTGATCCTGGTGGACAGCATCTGCGGCGACCTGAATTTTGAGGAGGGGGGCACCCCGGTCCAGACCAATCGGATGATGCTGGGGTTTGACCCGGTGCAGATGGACACCTACGGCTGCCGGCTGATGGGCATCGACCCCTATGAGGTGGACTACATCCCCCTGGCCGAAAAATATGGCAGCGGCAGCATGGAGCTGCGGGAGGAGGACATCGTCTTTCTCAACCAGCCCAAGGACGCCCGGGGCTTCCCACCCCGGTCGGGCATTGTCTCCTCCCTCACCCGGAACGTGCAGCAGAAGAACGCATGCAGCGCCTGTTTCGGCTCGCTGGTGCACGCCTTGTATCGGATGCAGGAGGAGGGCCGTCCCTTCAAAAAGACCATCTGGATCGGCCAGGGCTATGAGGGCCAGACCATTGAGGGCATCGGCATCGGCCGCTGCTGCGCCGGCGCCTCCCAAAACGTGCCCGGCTGCCCGCCCAGCGCCGAGGCCATCATGAAACTGCTGGAAGAAAACCGCTGAAATCCATCGCCCGGGGCCGCTGGCCCCGGGTTTTTCGGGAAAGGAGATTCCCCCCATGTATGATGAACTGACCCCTCTGGACATCCAGAAAATGCAGGAGGAGATCGACTACCGCACCCTGGAACTTCGCCCCAAGCTGATCGCCGACGTGCAGGAAGCCCGGGCCTTCGGGGACCTGAGCGAGAACTTTGAGTACAAGGAGGCCAAACGGCAGAAAAACCGCAACGACAGCCGCATCCGATACTTGCAGCGGATGATCCGCACCGCCAAGGTGGTAAAGGCGGAGAGCGGCGGCAGCGGCATCGGCCTGTTCGACCACATCCGGCTGGTGGACGAGGACGGGGATGAGATGGAGGTGCAGATGGTGACCACCCTGCGGGTGGACGCGGAGGAGGGCCGCATCAGCCGCCAGTCTCCCCTGGGCAAGGCCCTCTTCGGCCACCGGGCGGGAGAGACCGTCCGGGTGGAAGTTCGGCCCGATTACAGCTATGAGGTGCAGATCCTCTCGGTGGAAAAGGGGCAGGAAGACAATGACCTGCCCATCGCCCAGTACTGAACACACAAAAACGCCCCCTGCGCAGGAAATTGCGCAGGGGGCGTTTTGCTGGTCCGTTTTTGGCGGGGGCAGTTCAGCCCCGCAGGGAGCCTGCTTTTTCAGAAGGCGGAGACTGCTCAGGCCTTGGGGCCGGCGTCCACAATGTTCTGAGGCATATTGGGGTACTTCTTGGCAAAGTTGGCCTGGAACATGGCGGCCAGCTTCTTGGCCTGCTCGTCATAGGCTGCCTTGTCCTCCCACATGCCACGGGCGTCCAGCTTCTCGGCGGGCACGCCGGGGCAGCTGGTGGGGTAATCCACATTGAAGATGTCGTGGTGCTTGAACTCCACGCCCTCAAAGGCACCGTTCAGAGCGGCGCTCACCATGGCGCGGGTATAGCTCAGCTTCATCCGCTTGGCGCCCGCCGCGGCGCTGCCGCCGGCCCAGCCGGTGTTCACCAGGTAGACCTGGGTGCCGTATTTCTCCAGCTTCTCACCCAGCATCTGGGCGTAGACGTTGGGGTCCATGGGCATGAAGGGCTCGCCGAAGAGGGTGGAGAAGGTGGGCTGAGGCTCGGTGACGCCCCGCTCGGTGCCCGCCAGCTTGCTGGTGAAGCCGGTGACAAAGTGGTACATGGCAGCTTCCTTGCTCAGCCGGCTGATGGGAGGCAGCACGCCGAAAGCGTCGGCCGTGAGGAAGATGACCACCTTGGGAATGCCGCCCTCGCCGGGGATCTGGGCATTGTTGATATAGTCCACCGGGTAGCCCACACGGGTGTTCTCGGTGAGGCTGCCGTCGGCGAAATCGAACTCCCGGGTTTCGGGGTCCATCACCACGTTCTCCACCAGGCTGCCGAACTTGATGGCGTTGTAGATGTCCGGCTCGTTCTCGGCGGACAGGTTGATGCACTTGGCATAGCAGCCGCCCTCAAAGTTGAAGACGCCGTCGGGGCTCCAGCCGTGCTCGTCGTCGCCGATCAGCTTGCGGCTGGGGTCGGCGGAGAGGGTGGTCTTGCCGGTGCCGGACAGACCAAAGAATACCGCGGTCTCATGGGTCACAGGGTCCATGTTGGCGCTGCAGTGCATGGGCAGCACGTTCATCTTGGTCATCACATAGTTCATGGTGGAGAAGACGCTCTTCTTGATCTCACCCGCATACTGGCTGCCGCAGATCACGATGGTGTGGGCCTCGTAGTCGATCATGATGGCCGCCTCGGAGTGGACGCCGTCCACCTCCGGGTCACACTTGAAGCCGGGCGCCACCAGCATGGTGTAGTCGGGCTCGCCGTAGTTGGCCAGCTCCTCGGCAGTGGGCCGGATGAGCAGCTGATGAATGAACAGGTTCTGGCTGGCCAGCTCGTTGATGATGCGGAACTTCTGGGTATATTTCTTGTCCGCGCCGGCCATGCCGTCGAAGATGAAGATTTCCCGGTTTTGCAGGTAAGCGGCTACCTTGGCCTTGATGGCGTTGAACTTTTCCCGGCTGATGGGCCGGTTCACCTTGCCCCAGGCGATGTCGTTGTGCACGCCCTCGGTGTCCACGATGAACTTGTCGTCAGGGGAACGGCCGGTATATTTGCCGGTGGTCACCACCAGCGCGCCGGTATTGCTCAGGGTGCCCTCGCCGCGGCGCAGGGCGGCTTCCACCAGCTGCGCAGGGGTCAGGTTGCGGTAAACCGCCTTGGGGCCGATGATGCCCAGTTTTTCAATTCCGTAGGTCTCCATGAATTACCCTCCCAAAAAAATAATATTTTTTGCCTTCTATAGGGTCTTGAATCCTCTTTTGTATTATACCGAAGATTGCGCCGAAAATAAAGCATCTGGTCCAAAAACATAGGACAATGTGGTCTTTTTTGATTCTTTGTACAGGAATGGCCCCGCACGGCAGGGTAAGCCGGCCGGTAGGCGGCGCTGCTTTTCAGCGGCGCAAAAAGCCCCGCGCGGCGGGGTGAGCCGGCGGGGACAGAGAATTATTCTTTCTGCAAAAGGATCGGTTTTCCGGTATAGGCCTCCCCCATGGGGCCGGGAGATCGCCGGCAGAGCGCCCGCAGGTCAAAGGCTGCCGCCGTGGCCCGGGCCGCCGCGGCGCACTCCGGCCCTGCCTTGGCCAGCCTGGCCAGGCTGGTGGAGGCCGGCAGAGCGGACTGTTTCAGCAGGGAGAGAGCCGGCTGCCGCCCCCCCAGCACATGGAGATACGGGGGCAGGGCAGGCAGGGCGGCCCCGTACCCCAGGGCCGCATCGGTAACCAGCCGCCGCAGCCGGGGGGCCGGGTAGCGGCGGGTATAGAGCAGGGCGCAGAGCTCCCCCAGGCTGAGGGCCCGGCGCAGGCAGGCCGCCAGCCGGTGCTCCAGCCCCTCGGAGAGGCCCCGAACCGCCGCCAGCTGCTGCGGCTCCAGCCCCCGCAGCCGGGACAGCACCGCCAGGCTCTCGGCCTGCCGGTCCACAAACGCCCCCTGCCGGAAGGCCTGCCGGTACAGCTCCAGGGCAGAGGGAGGCACCAGGCCCTGCCAGCCCTCCACTCCCTCCTGATAAAAGCGGGCCCGCAGCAGGCTGGCGGAGGCAAAGCCGTTTTGGGCTTCTGCCTGGCCGTGGCCTGCCCCCTCCCGGGGCAGGGGCAGGGGACGCAGGGGGCTGTGCTGGCGCCGGATGGCCTTGCAGTACTCCACCCCCAGGATGTTGTTGGGGCTTTCCAGCACCTTACCCCAGCCGGGGCGCAGCTGCTCCGCCGCCTTTTGCCGGGCCGCCGCATAGCTCTCTCCCCGGCTCAGCCCCTCCCGCAGCAGCCGGTCCAGCTCCGGCTCGTCCAGAAGGGCCGCCAGACCCAGGAGGGTGTCCGCGTCCGGCGTCTCGGCTCCAAAGGCCAGGGTATCGCAGCCCGCCGCCGTCAGCAGATGCACCCCTGCCGCCCCGAAGGCCTCGGCCCCCGCGCCGGAATAGGGGGGCGGCAGGCTGATGACCAGATCGGCCCCTGCCTCCAGCGCCGCCCGTACCCGCACCGGCTCATCCATCAGATAAAAACCGCCCCGCTGGGCACACACCGTGCCCAGGGCCACCACGATCCTCTCAAAGCCCATCTGGCGCAGCCGGTCCAGCTGGTGCCGGTGGCCGTTGTGGAAGGGATCGTACTCCGCGATCACACCCGCTGTCTTCATCCTCAAACCTCCCCTGCCCCGCCGGCGAAACCGGCTCCGCGCTTTTATCCCTTGCAAAGAATTTTTCCCTATTATATAATATTTTAGGATAGTTGCAAATTTTGGCCTTCCCGGGAATGTTTTGCAGGGCCTGCGGCTCCGGCAATACAGCTGCCGGGCTCTGCCCGCCGGGTCGGTCCAAAAAAATTTCGTGCGAAAGCATGCAGGAGGATTGTTTCCAATGAAAATCTTGGTAATCAACTGTGGCTCTTCTTCCCTGAAATATCAGCTCATTGATATGGACGGGGAAAAGGTTCTGTGCAAGGGCCTGTGCGAGCGCATCGGCATCGAGGGCAGCGTGATCACCCACAAGGTGGGCGGCAACAAGTGGGAAGAGCACATCCCCTTCCCCACCCACACCGAGGCCTTTGCCGCCGTGGTGAAGATGATGACCGAGGGCGAAGGCAAGGTCATCAACGACATGAAGGAAGTCTCCGCCATCGGTCACCGGGTGGTGCACGGCGGCGAGAAGTTCAAGGCCAGCTGCCTGGTCACCGACGACGTGGTCAAGACCATCAACGAGCTGGCTCCTCTGGCTCCCCTCCACAACCCCGCCGGCGTGCTGGGCCTGGAGGCCGCCAAGAAGGTGTTTGGCGCCGATGTGCCCAACGTGGCCGTCTTTGACACCGCCTTCCACAGCACCATGCCCCCCAAGAGCTACATGTACGCCCTGCCCTACGAGTACTATGAGAAGTACGGCGTGCGCCGCTACGGCTTCCACGGCACCAGCCATCGCTATGTGAGCAAGACCGCCGCCGAGTACCTGGGCAAGAAGCCGGAAGAGCTGAAGATCGTCACCTGCCATATGGGCAACGGTTCCTCCATCGCCGCGGTGGACGGCGGCAAGGTGCTGGACACCACCATGGGCATGACCCCGCTGAGCGGCCTGATCATGGGCACCCGCAGCGGCGACATGGACCCCTCCATCCCCGGCTTCATCGAGAACGCCACCGGCATGACCCCCGCCGAGTTTGACTCGGTGATGAACAAGAAGAGCGGCTTTTTGGGCGTTTCCGGCGTTTCCAGCGACAAGCGCGACCTGGACGCCGCGGCCGAGAGCGGCAACGAGCGTGCCAAGCTGGCCAACGACATGCTGATCTACCAGGTGAAGAAGTATGTGGGCGGCTATGCCGCCGCCATGGGCGGGCTGGACTGCCTGGTCTTCTGCGGCGGTATCGGCGAGAACGACGCGGGCGTGCGCGCCGGCGTGTGCAAGGACATGGAGTTCCTGGGCATCCAGATCGACGAGGAGAAGAACCAGGTCCGCGGTCAGGACATCCTGGACCTCACCGCTCCCGGCGCCAAGGTAAAGGTGCTGGTCATCTGCACCAATGAGGAGCTGATGATCGCCCGGGACACCAAGGAGATCGTGGAAAAGCTGTAAGGTCTTTTTCCCCGCCATAAAGCATAAAAAAGGCCGGCAGCCGCTTTTGCAGCGGCTGCCGGCCTTTTTATCTGCGAAATTTCAGGGTTCCAGCACCACGGCTGTGCCGGAGGCGGTGACCATCAGCATCCCGTTGTTGGTGCCCAGCACCTCATAGTCAATGTCCACGCCCACCACGGCGTCGGCGCCTGACTGGCTGGCCCGATGGGACATCTCCTCCAGAGCCTGCTGCCGGGCCCGGATCAGCTCATCCTCATAGGTGCCGGATCGACCGCCGAAGAAATTGCTGAGCCCAGCCGTGAAATCCTTGATGAAGTCCACGCCGGAGATCACCTCGCCGAATACGATGCCCCTGTATTCCCGGATCTTTCTGCCCTCCACCGAGGGCGTGGTGGTGATGATCATGGTTGCTGCCTCCTTTTTTGGGGGCGGCGCCTTGCGCACCGCCTGTTTTTTTCAGTATACCAAAAAGGAGGCCTTCTGTCGACCTGGCTCAGCCCTCCCCGGTGAGGTGCACCATCACTGGCTGATGATGCACCGCCGGCAGGAAAGTCTCAAAAACCTCACGGGTCTTGAGCTTGAGGCTGGAGGTGTTGATGCAGGGATGGCAGCCCAGGTACTCCCCCTTCAGCACATCCTCGTCCACCACCAGCTGCACCTGGTTGTCCCTGTCGTTGGCCAGGCCCATGATGCTCACCGAGCCGGGGGTCAGGTCCAGGAGCCGTTCCATATCCTCGGGAGTGCCGAAGGAGAGCCGGGCGATGCCCAGCTGGCCGGAGAGCTCCTTGGTCTTGAAGGGCTTGTCCCCCGGCATCATCAGCATGTAAAACCTGGTTTTTTGCCGGTTGCACAAAAAGAGATTCTTGCAGATCAGCACCCCCAGCACCTCGTCGATCCGATTGCAGGCCTCCATGGTATCGGCCGGCTCGTGGTCGGTGCGCTGGTACCACATCCCCAGGCTGTCCAAAAGATCATAGGTGCGGACTTCCTTTTCCAGCCGGCCCTCGCAGCTGGCGGGGCGCCCCTCATACAGTTCCATTTTCTTTCCCTCCTCTAAAATCGCAAAACCCCGCCGGGGGCCGCCCTCAGGGCAGCCCGGCGGGGCTTTTTCTCAGGAACGGATCTCTCCGTCGTGGCTTACCAGGCTCACATTCTGGATTCCCTCCAGCGCGGCGATGGCCTGCACCAGTTCCGACTCCTTGTGGGTGCGCAGCTCCACCACCAGGTCCAGGCTGTCCAGGGTGAGGGTGCGGCTCTTGACACGCACCCCCCTGCCCATCTGACGGGCCAACTCCAGGATGCGGTCAGAATTCACATCGGCCCGGCCGTTCACCACCAGCAGCAGGGGCGCCGAGGCCGCGCCGGGGGCCAGCTCCAGCCCGAAAAGCAGAACGGTGAGGATGAGGCAGAGCAGCAGCGCCATCACATACATCCGGGCGCCGCAGATGACGCCCAGGCCCACGCCCCACAGCAGAAAGAGCATATCCATGGGGTCCCGCACCGAATTGCGGAAACGCACCAGGCTCAAGGCGCCCAGAGAGCCGATGGAGACAATGAGGCTGCTCTGCATGGCCAGCATGATGCCGGTGGTGATGAGGGGGATGAGGGCCACCAGCTTGTGGAAGCTGTGAGAATAGAACACATCCCGGGAGGCCAGGCCGTAGATAAAGTACAGGTAAAGGCTGAGCGCAGCCGCCACCCCCAGGCTGACCACCAAAGTCAGGGTGCTGAAGGCGGTGTCGCCCAGTTCCACAAGCAGCGCATTCAGCAGGCTGGAACTCGTCATAAAGCAGTAAAACCTTCTTTCTTTTTTGTGCCGGGCCAGGCGAGCGTCAGCGGGAATGCCCCCTGATCCAACAGGGCCTGGCGGCAAAGTGCGTATTTGGAAAAAGCGGTGCGGTACAGTCTGCCGATCTCCATAAGCTGGGCGGCCTCGCCGGGCATCCGATCGTCAAACTTTACCTCAATCAGATGTTTGCCCGGGGGCAGGATAGGCCGCAGGGAGAGCCGGGGCTCCAGAAAACGGTCCAGTTCCAGGCTGCCGGCAATGTTTCGGTCAAAGGTCACCCGGGTGTTGCCGCCTGGGTATGTATAGGCCGAGCGGAAATACTCCACGATCACCACCGGGCGCAGCTGCTCGGTGCGCATGCGCACCCCCAACAGCACCAGCGGGCGGGGAGTGTCCCGCTGGATGCGGGGCGGGATGCCTGCCATGATCTGCTCGAACTGCTCCATGCTCAGGGGACAGCCGTCCTTCACGGTGAAGCCGTGGACCTTCTCCTTCACCTCCAGCAGCAAATAGCTGGTGTCCAGATCATAAAAACGGACCCGCAGCTTGAGCCGGTGGTCCTCTCCTTCCTCATTCTGGAACAGCCCGCTGGAACGCATGTCGTCAAAGTACAGGCTGCGGATGCGGTAGCTCTCCCCCTTCTGGTGGGCGTCCCGCTGCAAAAGCCCCCGGAGCCGGTGTTCCAGCAAAACGAGCATCCCCTCATCCACCTGATATTTCCACTCATTGCGGATACTCTTGATGGCTTTCCCCCTCCTTTTTTGTCGATGGGCATTCAATCAAAGCATATCATAGCATACTTTGTTCCCCCTTGTAAATTCCGTGTAAGGACATTTTTAGAACAAAATTTGGTATTTTCTTTCGTCTGGGCCGGCGGCCCGGGACAAAAAGGGCGGGCAGAGAGCTGTCTCTCTGCCCGCCCGTCCGGGATGATTCAGTTTGCTTTGCGGCTCTGTTCCAAGCCGCTGCAAATCTTTTGCAGGGCCTCTTCATCCCTGCTGCGCAGCTCCACAGGATGCTTGTAATCCAGGGCCATCATGCCCAGGATGCTGGCTGCGTCCGCCTTGCGGCCGTTGGAATCCACCGCCGAAACGCCCAGGGGGCTGGCGGAGGCGACCCGCACCACACCCTGAACCTGCTCCAGCCTGGATATACGCACTTCCCGAGTAGTCATAACAAACGCTCCCTCCTCCTCTAAAGCATCACGGCCCACCGGGCCGCCGGACCGGCGCCTTTTTGGGCGTCAAGGAAATTCTACCACGAACCCGGACCGTACAAAATGGATTATTCTCCCATTTTTTGCAAAAGATTTGTTAGGATCGTGCGGCGCAAAATCAGGCGCCGACCTTTTAGGGCGCGGTTTCAGGCCGCAAACCGGCCCTGCGCTCCTTTTGCAGTTTTACACCCTGCCCGGCTGGGAGACCCCCTTCATGGTCAGGCTGATCCGTTTTTTGGCGGGCACCACTTCCAGCACCTTCACCTTCACCACGTCTCCCACCTTTACCACATCCCCCGGCCGCTTGACGAAATGGTCTGCCAGCTGGCTGATGTGCACCAATCCGTCCTGGTGGACACCGATGTCCACAAAGGCACCGAAATCGATCACATTGCGCACCGTGCCCACCAACTCCATGCCGGGCACAAGGTCCTCCAGGCGCATCACGTCGCTGCGCAGAAGGGGCGGGGGCAGGCTGTCCCGCATGTCCCGGCCGGGGCGCAGCAGCTCGGCGGCGATATCCTCCAGAGTGGGGCGACCGGCGCCGGTTTTCCGGCACAGTTCCTCCCAGCCGGCCCGCTTCATCCGGGCAGGCAGTTCCCGGATCCCTTCGGTGCCGATCTGGCTCTCCTCAAAGCCGCAGAGGCCCAGCAGCGCCCGGGCAGCCGGGTAGCTCTCCGGGTGAACGGCGGTGGCGTCCAGGGGCTCTTTTGCGCCGGGCAGTCGCAGAAAGCCTGCGCACTGCTGGAAGGCCTTGGGCCCCAGCCCCTTGACCTTTTTCAGCTGGGCCCGGCTGGTGAAGGGGCCCTCCTCTTCCCGGCGGGTCACAATGTTCTGGGCGGTGGAGGCGGTGATGCCGGCCACCCGGGCCAGCAGGGGGGCCGAGGCGGTGTTCAGGTCCACCCCCACCTGGTTCACGCAGTCCTCCACCACCCCGTCCAGGGCCTCGTTGAGCCGCTTCTGGGGCATGTCGTGCTGATACTGGCCCACACCCACCGCCTTGGGGTCGATCTTGACCAGTTCGGCCAGGGGGTCCTGCAGGCGGCGGGCAATGCTCACGGCGCTGCGCAGGTTCACGTCAAACTGGGGAAACTCCCGGGCGGCCAGGGGCGAGGCGGAATACACCGAGGCCCCGGCCTCGCTCACCACCATATATTGAACCCCGCCCCCCAGCTCCCGGATGACCTGGGCCGCGAAGAGCTCGGTCTCCCGGCCGGCGGTGCCGTTGCCGATGGCGATGATCTGCACCCCATATTTGCGGATCAGCGCCTTCACAGTGGCCTTGGCCTGCTCCACCCGCTTGAACTCGGGCACCGGGTAGACCACCGCCGTGTCCAGCACCTTGCCGGTGGGGTCCACCACCGCCAGCTTGCAGCCCATCCGATAGCCCGGATCCATGCCCAGGGCCACCTTGCCCTTCACCGGGGGCTGCAAGAGCAGCTGGCGCAGGTTTTCACCGAACACCCGGATGGCTCCCTCGTCGGCCTTTTCGGTGAGTTCGGCCCGCAGCTCCCGCTCCAAGGCCGGGTGGAGCAGCCGGGTGTAGGCGTCCCGGGCGGCCAGCTCCACCTGGGCGGTGCTGGGGCTCTGGCCCCGCACAAAGAACCGGGCGGTGAGCTGGGCGGCCCGCTCGCTCTCCACCTGGATGCTCACCTTTAAAAAGCCCTCCCGCTCGCCCCGGTCCATGGCCAGCACCCGGTGGTCCGCCACCTGGCGCACCGGCTGGGAAAATTCGTAGTAGGGGGCGTAGACGCTATCCTCCTCCTTGGAGGCCTTGCTGGTGATGAATCCGAAGGCGTGGTAAAACCGGCGCAGTTCGGCCCGCAGACGGGCGTCGTCGCTGATCTCCTCGGCCAGGATGTCCCGGGCGCCGGCCAGGGCCGCCTGGGCGTCGGGCACCTCCTCATTTATGTAGCTTGCAGCCTCTTTTTCCGGGTCGGTGCCGGTCTTCTGGGCCTTGAGCAGCTGGGCCAGGCCCTCCAACCCCCGGGCCCGGGCCATGCTGGCCCGGGTCTTGCGCTTGGGGCGGAAGGGCAGGTACAGGTCCTCCACCTCGGCCAGGGTGGCGGCTTTGGCCAGGTCCTCCTCCCACTGAGGGGTGGCCTTGCCCTGCTGGCGCACCGCCTCCAGCACCTCTTCCCTTCGCTTTTCCAGCCCCCGCAGGTACTCCAGCCGCTCGCCCAGCTGGCGCAGCACCTGGTCGTCCATGCTGCCGGTGGCCTCCTTGCGGTAGCGGGCAATGAAGGGGATGGTGTTGCCCTCGTCAATGAGACGGATGGCCGCCTCCGCGTGAGCCTCAGAAAGGTTCAGCTCTCCGGCGATCTGTTTTGCAAAATCCAATGTCTTCTCCTGTTTTTCCAAAAATAAGGGCCCGGGCGGCCGCGAAAGTGCTGCGCCCGGGCAGTGGTATACATGATTCTTCGCAGACAGGGCTCAGTCCTCCAGGCCCTGATAGCTCTCCCGCAAAGTCTGGCAGGAATCGGCAAACCGCTTTTGCTCGGCTTCGGTGAGGGCCAGCTCCACCACCTGCTTCACCCCGTCCCGGCAGAGCACGCAGGGCACCCCGGCAAATACGTCCTGCTGGCCGTACTGGCCGTTCAGCCGGGCGCTGACGGTGAGCACGCTGTGCTCATCCCCCAGCAGGGCCCGGGTGATGCGGGCCATGGCCATGCCAATGCCGTAGTAGGTGGCCTTTTTGGCCTCGATGATCTTGTAGGCGGCGGTGCGCACCTCCTCCTCGATCTGATCCAGGCCCTGGCTGCGGCGGCCCCAGTCGTCACAGAGCTGCCGCACCGGGCGGGTGGCCAGCAGGGCCTGGCTCCAGGGCACAAACTCCGAATCCCCGTGCTCGCCCAGCACATAGGCGTGGATGCTGCGGGGGTCCACATCAAAGTACTCGCCCAGCAGATAGCGCAGCCGGGCCGTATCCAGCGCGGTGCCGGTGCCGATCACCCGCTGGGGGGCAAAGCCGGAGAGCTGGCAGGTGATGCGGGTCATCACGTCCACCGGGTTGGTGGCCACCAGGAACAGCCCGCCGAAGCCGCTGGCCGTCACCGGCTCCACAATGCTCTTGAACACCGCCCGGTTGCGCTGCAAGAGGGCCAGCCGGCTCTCCCCCGGCTTCTGGGCCACGCCGGCGCAGATGACCACGATGTCCGCGTCTCCGCAGTCGGCGTACCCGCCGGCAAAAATTTTCATATTGCCCCCCGAGAAGGCCAGGCCGTGGTTCAGGTCCATGGCCTCGCCCTCGGCCCGTTTTTTGTCCAGGTCGATGAGGACCAGTTCGTCACAGAGATTCTGGTTGAGCAGCGCATAGGCATAGCTCATGCCCACCATGCCGCAGCCCACCAGGGCCACCTTGCGTTTTCCGATTTTCATGGAATCTGACTCCTCTCCTGATAAAAGCGTTTCTGGCTTATTCTTGCCCGGGCCCGGCCTTCTCAATCCGCCGGGCGGCAGCCCTGCGGCGGCGGTTCCAGACCAGATATGCCAGGTACAGCACAGCGCAGCCGCCGCTGATTTTGAGAGAGAGGGAGAGCCCCGGGGTGTGGTATTCGCACCGGATGGTGTTTTCTCCCGCTGGGCAGACCACCGCCATCAGCCCCTTGTCCACCTTGAGCAGGTCGGCGGGCTGGCCGTTGACGGTGGCGGTAAAGCCCTCGTCGTATGGCACGCTGAAAAAGACCAGGTTCTCTTTTTCCAGGGTGATCTGGGCGGTAAAGCCGTTGTTGTCCGCCTCAAAGCTGGCGGCGGCGGTTTTGCGGCGGTCCTCCACCGCCTGCTGGTAGCGGTCGTAGTTGCGGCCGCTCTTCATGGTCTCGGGCAGGGGCTCCAGCAGATGGCCGTACTGTTCGATCTGCTCCTGGCTGAGCACCAGGGCCTTGGGCAGCACCGCCAGCCGGTTGGACTCGCTCATCTCCTCGTACTCTTCCTCTGAGATATAGTACTCATAGGTAAAGCCCATGGGCAGGTAGTTCTCGTTTTCCAGGATCACAAAGCTGCCCTGGCGGCTCACCTCTTTCCATCCCTCGTCGGCCTCGGCGTAGAAATCCCCTAAGCTGTCTGCCGCGCAGAGGGTGTACTTCACGCTGAGCAGCCCCCGCAATTCATAGAGAGAGGCGTCCGGCTTGCTGCTCACGTCCCGCTTGACCCCCACCGAGGGGTAGAACTCCATGATGGAGGGGGCCACGGTGGAGTTGAAGAATTGCAGGCAGCTCTTGTTTGTCCAAAGGCCCACATTGTCGTAACAGCCGTAGGCGTCGATGCGCCAGAAACCCTCGTCGGGCCATTCCAGGTTCCGGGCCTCCAGGTACTGCTGCTGGCGGTAATCCGAGTCGTTGTACCACTGATCGAACTTGCCCAGCTCGATGTGGGCCAGGCCGGTGAGGATGCCGAAGAACAGTACCCCCGCCAGCATCCGACGGGCAAACAGCCGGCTGCGGCGCAGATGCCGGCAGAAATACCAGAACACCCCCAGCCCCGCCATCGCCAGGAACATCCGGGCCCAGAACCAGCCCTGCATGTTCACCACGCCCAGACTCCAGGTTTCGGTGTCCTCATCCAGCACCGGCACCAGTGCAAAGGCCGCAAAGGCCAGAGTGCACCAGAACACCGGCTTGATCCCCTTTTTGGGGATGTCCACCTGGGGGTCCTCCAGGGCCATCATGGTGGCGGCGCAGAGGATGAGCACCGGCATGTAGTACCACCGGGCGTAGTAGCTGCTGTTGAGGGCATAAAAGGCCGAGTTGAGGATGGGCACAAAGGCGAAGATCAGGCAGGTGCAGAGCACCCGCTTGAAGGCGCCCCCCCTGGTGCGGCAGTAGGCCAGCGCCCCCGACAGCCCGGTGAGGGGCAGCCAGGCGGTGAGGCTTGTCCACTTGATGATGCCCTCGTCGCAGATGTTGGAGATAAAGGCCGGGTCCGGCGGCAGGAAGAGGCTGGCCAGAATGGCCACATACTGCTGCACCTTGCCGTACAGCAAAAAGCCGTAGCCGCTGGAGAGGTCCACCGTGCGGGGGTTGCCCAGCAAAAATGAGACCGCCGGCAGGGCCAGGATACAACCCAGCCCGCAGCCCGCCAGGCTCTCGAAGGCGAGGGTGCCGAACAGCCCCTTGCTGAGGCGGAACTGGCGGGCGCTGAGTTTGCAGAAAAAGTAGATGAACAAAAACAGGATCTGGCCCCAGAAAAAGAAGTAATTGTTCAGCAGATTCAGGGCCACCAGGGGCAAAAACAGCCCCCGCCGCCCCTCGTGGAGGGTCTCGTCCAGCGCCCAGAGCATGTAGGGGAAGAGGGCCACCACATCCAGAAAATGGTTGAAGAAGATGTTGTACACCGTAAAGCCCGAGAGGGCATACAGCACGCCCCCCACCACGGCCATATTCCCGTCCCGCAGGTAGCGGCGCATCCAGAGATAGGCCCCGCCTCCGGCCAGCCCGATCTTGAGGCAGAGCATGGGGGCCATGGCGTAGGGCACCAGAGCCTGGGGCAACAGCAGGGTCAGCCACCAGAAGGGGGAACCTGCCAGATAAAAGGAGTAGCTGTTGAGGAAACTGCTGCCCAGATCGGTCTCCCAGCTGAAGGAGCCGCCCCCCTCCTTCACAAAGCCGTTGGTATAGTAATAGAAGGGGATCTGCTGGGAGTTGAAGTCCCCGGCGTAGAGGAAGATCCCCTTGTCCACGATCATGCAGGGCAGCAGAAAGCAGGCTGCCGCCAGAAAGCAAAACCAGAAGGTGAGCTTGTACTTGTTCTGTTGTTTCAGGGCCGGTGTCATGGCGTTTCCTTTCTGCCCGCGGTGTTGCTGCCCGGCCGGATATGCTATACTAAGAGCCGGGGGAGCCTATTCCCTATCTTACCTTTATTCTACCACAAAAGTGAGGGCTTTTTGATGAAAACCTATCCTTTTCACGCTTTGCTCTGGCGGATGAAATACATCACCCGGTGGAGCCTGATGCGGTGCAGCCGGCCCGAGAGCCTCAGCGAGCACACCGCCGACACCGCCCTGCTGGCCCACGCCCTCTGCGTGCTGGCCCGGGAGCGGGGGGCGCCGGTGCGGCCGGAAACCGTGGCGGTGGCGGCGCTCTACCACGACGCCCCCGAGATCATGACCGGGGACATGCCCACCCCGGTGAAATACAAGAGCGAGCGGATGCGCAGCGCCTACAAGGACCTGGAAAAGGAGAGCCTGGCCGACATGCTGCGTTTGCTGCCTGCACAGATGCAGGGGGCCATGGAGGGCTACCTCACCGGCAACCTGCTCACCGAAGAGGAAAAGCGCCTTTTGAAGGCCGCCGACCGGCTCTCGGCCCTCATCAAATGCCTGGAGGAGACCCGCTCGGGCAACCGGGAATTTGAGGCGGCCCTGGCCCAGCAGCGCCGGGCCCTGCGGGATATGCACTGCCCCGAGGCAGACTATTTTGTGGAGCACATGCTGCCCTGCTATGACAAAAACCTGGATGAACTGACCCACGGGGAGGAGTGAGTGTCCCTTATCGGATGGGGTTTTCCTCCATCACCCGCCGGATCAGTTCGTCCACATCCGAAAAATGGGTCAGGCTGCTGCAGGCTCTCCGCAGACCCGCCGCCCCCCGCAGCCCTGCCATATAGTGCATGGCCTGACTGCGGGCCTGGGGCATGGCGGCCCACTCCCCTTTTTCCTCGCACATCTCCTCGATCTGGCGGCGCATCTCTGCCATGCGCTGGCGCAAGGTGGGCGGCGGGGGCAGGGTCCGGCCCTCCAGGGCCGCGGCGATCTGCTCAAAAAGCCAGGGGTTGCCCAGGGCCGCCCGGCCCACCATCACCCCGTCGCAGCCGGTCTCTTCCAGCAATTTCAGGGCGTCGGCGGCGCTGGCCACATCCCCGTTGGCCAGCACCGGGATCTCCACCGCCTCCTTTACCTGGCGGATGGCCTCCGGGTGGATGCCCGGCTGGTACATCTCCTCCCGGCTGCGTCCATGGACGGTGATCAGGGCCGCTCCCGCCTCCTGGCAGCGCAGGGCCACCTCCCGGGCGGTCAGGTGCTGGTTGTCCCAGCCCAGGCGCATCTTCACCGTCACCGGCCGCCCGTCCGAGGCCTGCACCGCCGCCCGCACGATCTGCCCTGCCAGCACCGGGTCCTGCATCAGCCGGCTGCCCGCCCCGCTGGAGGTGATCTTGGGGGCGGGGCAGCCCATGTTCAGGTCCAGAAAGTCGTAGTCCACCTTCTGGATAATCCGCACAGCCTGGGCGATGGTCTCCGGCTCGGCCCCAAACAGCTGCACCCCCCAGGGGGCCTCGTTGCGGCCGTGGGCCATCAGCCGGAAGCTCTTTTTATCTCCAAAGGTGAGGGCCTTGGCGCTCACCATCTCGCTGACGGTGAAGCTGGCCCCGTGCCGGGCAGCCATCCGCCGGCAGGGGGCGTCGGTAAAGCCGGCCATGGGGGCCAGCGCCGCGCCCGTTTTGAGGGTAATCTCTCCGATCTTCATCTTCTCTTGCCGGGGCGGCCCTGGCAGGGCGCGCCCCCTCCTTTGCTCTGGATTCATGCCGTATTATTGTATCATACTCTTTGGATTTGTGGTATACTGAAAAGGTATCTGCAAAACGCCCCATACAGGAGAAATTCGCTATGAAATTACTGGTTCTGGACGGAAACAGCATTGTCAACCGGGCCTTTTACGGCATCAAACTGCTCACCACCCGGGATGGCCGCTACACCAACGCCATCTACGGATTTATGAATATCCTCTTGAATCTCTTGAAGGAATACCAGCCCGACGAGGTGGCCGTGGCCTTTGACGAAAAGGCCCCCACCTTCCGCCACAAGGCCTACGACGCCTACAAGGCCGGGCGGCACGCCATGCCCGACGAGCTGGCCAGCCAGATGCCGGTGCTGAAGGAGCTGCTGGACAAGCTGGGCTTTGTGCGGGTGAGCCGGGAGGGCTGGGAGGCCGACGACATCCTGGGCACCCTGAGCGCCGCATGCAGCGCCCGGGGAGACGAGTGCTTTCTGGCCACCGGCGACCGGGACAGCCTGCAGCTGGTGAGCGACAAGGTGACGGTGCTGCTGGCCACCAGCCGGATGGGCCGCAGTGAGACCAAGGTGATGACCCCCCAGGCCATCCAGGAACAGTACGGCCTGTCCGACCCGCGGCAGCTCATTGAGGTGAAGAGCCTGATGGGAGACGCCTCCGACAACATCCCGGGGGTAGCGGGCATCGGGGAAAAGACCGCCCTGGCCCTCATCGGCCGGTTCGGCACCATGGAAGAGGTCTACGCCCATCTGGACGACCCGGCCGTCAAGCCGGGGATGCGCAAGAAGCTGGAGGGCCACAAGGCCGAGGCCGAGCTGAGCCATATGCTGGGCACCATCCGCACCGACGCGCCGGTGGAAACGTCCCCCGGCGCCTACCGCCGGGGCGAGGGCGACCCGGCCGGAGCCGCCCAATTGCTGAACGAGCTGGAAATGAAATCCCTGCTGCCCCGGCTGGCGCTGGAGGGCCCCCTGGCCGCCGAGGAAGAGCTGGAACAGGTTTCGGCCCAGCCCCTGCCCCAGGCGCTGGCCGGAGACTATGCCCTGGCCTGCCAGCCCCTGCCCAAAGAGAAAGGCAAGCCGGAGGAGGGGGTCTGGTACGCGGTGGCCGGCAAGGCGGTGTACCGGCTGGAAGAGGCGGACCTGCTGCGGCTTTTGGACGCGCCGGGGGTGCGCCTGCGGGTCTTTGACTCTCAGCCTCTCTACCTGCTGGCCCTTTCTCACGGGCAGGAGGGCAGCGCCATCCAAGCCGACGAAAAGCTGGCGGCCTACCTGCTGAACCCCGCCTCCAACCGATATCTGGTGGAGGAGCTGGCTGCCGGCTACGGCATCCGGCCCGGTTTTCGCTGTGAGGGTCTGCCGGACGCCGGCGTGCTGGAGGCCCTCTTTGAGACCCTGGAGGCGGGAGTAAAAGAGCAGGGCATGCAGCCCCTGTTGGAAAATATCGAGTTTCCCCTGGCCCGGGTGCTGGCCTCCATGACCTACACCGGCATGCTGGTGGACCGGCAGGGCCTGGAAGAGTTTGGCGCCACCCTGCGGGGCGAGCTGGAGGGCTGCCTGGAGCGGATCTACAAAGAGGTGGGCTACACCTTCAACCTGAACAGTCCTAAGCAGCTGGGAGAAGCCCTGTTTGAGAAGATGGGGCTGCCCAGCCGCAAAAAGACCAAGAGCGGCTACAGCACCGACGCCGAGACCCTGGAGAGCCTGCGGCCCTACAGCCCGGTGGTGGAGGACATCCTGCGCTACCGCACCTACCAGAAGCTGAACAGCACCTACGCGGAGGGGCTGCTCAAGGCCCTGGCGCCGGACGGGCGGCTCCACTCCACCTTCAACCAGACCGAGGCCCGCACCGGGCGGCTCTCCTCCAGCGAGCCCAACCTGCAAAACATCCCCATCCGCACCGAGCTGGGCAGCCAGCTGCGCCGGTACTTCATCACCAGCCCGGGCTATGTGCTGCTGGACGCGGACTACAGCCAGATCGAGCTGCGGCTGCTGGCCCACATCTCGGGGGATGAAACCATGCGGCAGGCCTTCCGCAACGGGGAGGACATCCACCGCAGCACTGCCGCCAAGATCTACAACCTGCCCCCGGAGCAGATCACGCCCCGGCTGCGGGCCAGCGCCAAGGCAGTGAACTTCGGCATCGTGTACGGCATCGGGGCCTTCAGCCTGGCCAAGGACATCGGGGTCTCGGTGCCCGAGGCCAAGGCCTTCATCGAGAACTATCTGGGCCACTTCCCCGGCGTGCGGGATTACATGGAGCGCACCGTGGCGCAGGGGCGGGAAAAAGGCTATGTGTCCACCCTCTTTGGCCGGCGCCGGGCCCTGCCCGAGCTGGCCAGCTCCAATCGGAACGTGCAGGCTCTGGGCGAGCGGATGGCCATGAACACCCCCATCCAGGGCACAGCTGCCGACATCATCAAGCTGGCCATGGTGCGGGTGTGGCAGCGGCTGAAAAAGGAGGGGCTGCGGGCCCGGCTGATCTTACAGGTCCACGATGAGCTGATCGTGGAGGCCCCCCTGGAGGAGGCCGACGCCGCCGCCAGGATCCTGGGCGAGGAGATGAGCGGAGCCGTCCAGTACTCGGTGCCCCTCACCGCCGATGTGCAGCGGGGCAGCAACTGGCTGGAGGCCCACGGATGAGCGGGGTCAGGGTGGGGCCGCTGGCCCCGGAGGATCTGCCCCGGGCCGCCGAAATCCAGGCCACTGCTCCCGAGGCCTGGAGTCTCTCCGCCCTGGAAGAGGAGCTGGCCAGCCCCTGCGGCCGGCTGTTCGGCCTGTGGCGGGAGGGCCGGCTGGAGGGGTCGGCGGTATTCCAGCTGATCCTGGATGAGGCCAGCCTCCTGAGCCTGACCCTGGAGCCGGACTGCCGGGGCCTTGGGCTGGGCCGCCGGCTGCTGGAGGAATCCCTGGCCCTCTTGAAGGCCCAGGGGGCCGCCCGCTGCTACCTGGAGGTGCGCAGCCAGAACGAGCCCGCCCTGAGCCTCTACCGCCGGCTGGGCTTTGAGGAAACCGGCCGTCGCCGGGGCTTTTACCAGTCCCCGCCCGACGACGCCCTGCTGATGGAGCTTCCTCTGCCGGGCTGAGCCCCGGCCGGCAAGCTTTGATACTTATAGACAAAAATGTGGTGATTTTTACAAAATGTATATTCTAGGAATTGAATCCACCTGCGACGAGACCGCCGCCAGCGTGGTGGAGGACGGCCGGGTGCTGAAAAGCAGCGTGGTGGCCTCCAGCTGCGCCGAACAGGCCCTGTACGGCGGGGTGGTGCCCGAGATTGCCAGCCGCCGCCATATCGAGGCCATCAGCGGCACAGTGCAGCGGGCCCTGGACGAGGCGGAGCTAAAGCCCAGCCAGCTGGACGGCATCGCCGTCAGTTTTGCCCCCGGCCTGATCGGGGCGGTGCTGGTGGGGGTGAACTTCGCCAAGGGGCTGGCCTACTCGGCCGCAAAGCCCCTCATCCCGGTGCACCATCTGCGGGGGCACATCGCGGCCCTCTACCTCACCCACCCTGACCTGGAGCCCCCCTTTCTCTGCCTGGTGGCCAGCGGGGGCCACAGCCATATCGTCCAGGTGGAAGATTACACCCATTTTCGGGTGCTGGGCCGCACGGTGGACGACGCGGCGGGCGAGGCCTTTGACAAGGTGGCCCGCACCCTGGGCCTGCCCTATCCCGGCGGCCCCAGCGTCAGCAAGGCGGCCGTGACCGGCAACCCCCACGCCTACCGGCTGCCGGTGCCCCATGTGGAGGGCAAGTACAATGTGAGTTTTTCCGGCCTGAAAACCGCGGTGCTCAACCGGGTGAACCAGGCCGAGATGAAGGGCGAGACCCTCTCGGTGCCAGACATGGCGGCCAGTTTTCAGGAGCGAATCGCCTCCATCCTGGCCGAAAAGCTGCTGCTGGCGGCCCAGGACACCGGCGCCAAAACCCTCTGCCTGGCGGGCGGGGTGGCGGCCAATGGTCGGCTGCGCCAGCTGGTGAACGAGGGTGCCCAGAAACAGCACATAAAGCTCTGCCTGCCCCATCTGCGCTTTTGCGGGGACAACGGGGCCATGATCGCCGCTCAGGGGTACTACGAGCTGCAGGCCGGCCACACCGCCGGACTGCGGCTGAACGGGCTGGCCACCCTGCCCATTGATTTTGAGTACCCGGTATAAGGAGGGGTTTGTATGGAGATCAAACTGAAGGGGATGCCCGCCCCCGACCTGTCCCGGGCGGCCTACATCGCCCCCAACGCGGTGGTGGCGGGGGATGTACAGCTGGGCGAGGGGTCCAGCGTCTGGTTCGGGGCCGCCGTCCGGGGGGATGGCCACCCGGTGCGGATCGGCCGGCTGTGCAACATCCAGGACAACGCGGTGCTCCACGCCGATGAGGACTACGCCCTCACCCTGGGGGACTATGTGTCGGTGGGGCACGGGGCTATTGTCCACGGCTGCCGGCTGGAAAACTCGGTGCTGGTGGGCATGAACGCCACCATTCTGAACGGGGTGCAGGTGGGCGAGGGCAGCCTGATCGCCGCCGGGGCCCTGGTGCCGGAGAACACCCTCATCCCGCCCCACAGCCTGGTGATGGGGATTCCCGCCCGGGTCAAGGGTCCTCTCACCCCCCAGCAGCGGGAATATGTGGAGGCCAACTGGAAGGAATACCAGAAGCTCTCGGCCCTCTATGCCGATGCGGAGGAGTAAACTCCTCTGCCTTGTCAGACAAAAGCAGCCCGGAAGGAGAATGCCTTCCGGGCTGCTTTTTGTTTTTTCTTATTTCAGCTCGATCACGTCCAGATCGTCCGGCACATAGATGCCGCCCTCAAAATACCGGGCCGCCTCGGCGGTGTAGCGGGCCTTGCGGTGGGCAAGATCGCTCTCCTCAGTGTGCCAGAGCACCAGGTTTTGGGCCCCCAGCCGCCGGGCCAGCCTGGCCGCGTCCGCCGCAGTGCTGTGGTGCTTTTCGTAGGGCTTGAACTTGTCGGCCTCCGCGTCCAGGCAGAAAGCCTCGCTGAGCAGCCACCGGGCGCCCCGGGCATACTCCTCACAGGCCGGGTTCACCGGCTCATCCCCCATAAAAGCCAGGGGGCCGCAGTCCAGCTCCGCCTGGAAGGCGAACTGGGGAGCCTTGGTGGAGCGGATGTCAAAGAAGGTGAAGGTATGGCCGCAGATCTCCTCTTTCTGGCCATCCTTTACCACGTGGAAGAGGATCCGCTCGTCAAAGTGGGCGGTCATCTTCTTTTGCAGCATAAAGCCGCAGATGGTGCGCACCATGGGTTCCAGCCCGCTGTGGCAGTAGATGTGCAGCTGGCCCTCGTAGCGGCCCTTGTTCATGGCGGTGGCCACCGCCCGCACCATCCACACGATCCCGGTGAGGTGGTCGCAGTGCTCATGGGTGAGGAAGATCTGGTGCACCGAGGCCGGGTCAAAGCCCGCCGCCTTCAATTGGCGGAGAATCCCGTTGCCGCCGCCGCAGTCCACCAGCAGATTGCCTTTTTCCATCTCCAGCAGATAACAGGTATTGAAGCATTGGGTCACCATGGCGTTTCCGGTGCCCAGCACATGAATTTTTTCCATGATTTTCTCCTTCTTTCTCATTCCAGCCGGTCCGCGTCCTGCTCGATCTCCAGCTTGGCATAATCCAGCTTCTGGCTGGTATACAGGCTGCAGCCGCCGCTGACAATATAACTGGTGGCCGCCGCCACCGCATAGAGCAGCAGCCCCTCCTGGCCAAACAGCTCCAGCCCCAGGGCGATACTGGCAAAGGGGCAGTTCACCACCCCGCAGAACAGGGCCACCAGCCCCGCCGCCGCTGCAAAGCCCGGCTCCAGACCCAGCAGCGGCCCCACCAGGCAGCCGAAAGTGGCACCCACAAAAAAGGTGGGCACGATCTCTCCGCCCTTGTAGCCGGCCCCCAGGGTGACGGCGGTGAACAGGGCCTTGAGCAGGAACGCCGCCGGAAAGTGAAGTTTTCCCTCCTCCACCGCCAGGGCGATGATCTCCATGCCGGCGCCGTTGTAGTCCCGGGTGGCGCACACCAGAGTCATCACCACCACCAGCGCGCCCCCGGCCAGCGCCCGCAGATATCCGCTCTTCACCGCCACCCGGCCCAGATGGTCGGCCAGATGCAGCACAAAGCAAAAGCAATAGCTGAGCATGGCGCACAGCGCCCCCAGCAACAGTACCTGCATGGCAGTGGCCGGCTCGGCCGCCGGCGCCTGCACCTCAAAGCTCTCGGGGGCCACCCCGGCGGCCCCCGCCACCCAGTAGGCCACCAGAGCCGAGATGAGGCAGGGCAGCAGGGCCGAGTAGTGGATGGTGCCCACCTCGGCCACCTCCAGCACAAAGAAGGAGGCGGTGAGAGGGGTGCCGAAGAGGGCGCTGAACACTGCCGCCATCCCGCAGGCGGCCAGGGCCCGCTGGTTGGTGGGGCCAAGGCCCAGCCAGAGGGCCAGCCGGCCTCCCAGGCTGCCGCCGATCTGGAGGGCAGCCCCCTCCCGGCCCGCCGAGCCGCCGCACAGGTGGGTGAGCACCGTGCTGATGAAGATGAGGGGCATCATCCGCAGGGGTACCCGGTCGCCCCGGCGCAGCCCGTTCAGCACCAGGTTGGTGCCCGGATGATCCTGCCGATAGCCCGCCGCGCTGTACAGGGCCATGATGGCCAGCCCCGCCAGAGGCAGCAGGTACAGCAGCCAGGGGTGTTCTCCCCGCAGCCGGGTGGCCGCCTGGATGCAGTGATAGAAGGCAGCCCCCACCCCGCCGCAGACGAGGCCGGCGCCCACTGCCAGCAGCCACCACTTGGTCATGGCAGCCAGGTATTTTGGGGCCCGGGCATTGAAATGCTGGGCCTCCTCCGAAAAAATTCCACTTGTTTTCATGCCGCAATTTCCATTCTGATTCCTTCCCTCCCCCTGCCCGGCTTTTCCGCCGCCGGGCGCGGGGGTCCCTGTTTCAGTATAGCATGACAGGGCGGGGATGCAAGGCTCTTTTCGCTTTCTTAACAATCGCAAAAAGGCACAAGAGCGGGGGCTTCCCGCTCCCGGAAATTCATTCATCCTACAAAATTTTCGCTTTGTCTTTGGCGATTCTTGACAAATCCCGGCCACAAAGCGTACACTGAAAAAGCGAGCCTATCAGACTGTCTATACTTTATATTAAATAGAGCCGGTGCCGTTTTTGCGGCCCTCAGCAAAGAAAAGGGAGAGATTCAATGAAAGCGGAACGAAAGGATCTTCGCAACATCGCCATCATCGCCCACGTTGACCACGGCAAAACCACCCTGGTGGACCAGATGCTCCGCCAGAGCGGCGCTTTCCGGGCCAATCAGCAGGTGGCAGAGCGGGTGATGGACTCGGGCGACATCGAGCGGGAGCGCGGCATCACCATTCTGGCCAAGAACTGCAGCTGCGTGTACAAGGACGTAAAGATCAACATTGTGGACACCCCGGGCCATGCCGATTTCGGCGGCGAGGTGGAACGGGTACTGAAGATGGTGAACGGCGTGCTGCTTCTGGTGGATGCCGCCGAGGGCTGCATGCCCCAGACCCGCTTTGTGCTGCAAAAGGCTTTGCAGCAGAACCTGAGCCTGGTGATCGCGGTGAACAAGATCGACCGGCCGGATGCCCGCGTCAAGGAAGTGATCGACGAGATCCTGGAACTGCTGATGGACCTGGGCGCCACCGACGAACAGCTGGACAGCCCCATGGTCTTCTGCAGCGGCCGTCAGGGCACCGCCAGCTACGACTGGGAGAAGCCCGGCACCGACCTGGTGCCCCTGTTTGAGACCATTCTGGAATACGTCAAGCCCCCGGTGGGCGATCTGGAGGCTCCCTTCCAGATGCTCTGCTCCAGCGTGGACTACAACGAGTTTGTGGGCCGCATCGGCGTGGGCCGCATTGAGAACGGCACCGTCAAGGTGGGCCAGGATGTGCAGGTGTGCGACTGGCACGACCCCTCGGTGAACCTGCGGGGCCGGATCACCAAGCTGTACGACTTCAAGGCCAACGGCCGGGAAGCCATTGAGACTGCCAGCGCCGGCGACATCGTCGCCTTCAGCGGCATTGCGGACGTGACCATCGGCAACACCCTGTGCGTGCCCGGCGTGGTCGATCCCCTGCCCTTTGTGAAGATCAACGATCCCACCGTGGAGATGACCTTCGCGGTGAACGACAGCCCCTTTGCGGGCCAGGAGGGCAAGTTCGTCACCAGCCGCCAGATCCGGGAGCGGCTGCAAAAGGAGCTGCTCAAGGACGTGGCCCTGAAGGTGGAGGATTCCGCCACCACCGACGCGTTCCGGGTGATGGGCCGGGGCGAGATGCACCTGTCCATCCTGATCGAGACCATGCGCCGGGAAGGGTATGAATTGCAGGTAAGCCCGCCCCATGTGCTGACCCATATGGAGAACGGGGTGCGGATGGAGCCCATGGAGCGGGTGGTCATCGACGTGCCCGAGAACTACCAGGGCGCGGTGATGACCGCTCTGGGCGCCCGCAAAGGCATCCTGATGAACATGCAGCCCATGAACAGCCGCACCCGCCTGGAGTTCCGCATGCCCAGCCGGGGCCTGTTCGGCTACCGCAGCCAGTTCCTCACCGACACCCACGGCGAGGGCATCATGAACACCATCTTTGACGGCTACGACCAGTGGCAGGGCGACGTCACCACCCGCAGCAGCGGCAGCCTGGTGAGCTTTGAGACCGGCGAGGCGGTCACCTACGGCCTGTTCAACGCCCAGAGCCGGGGCACCCTGCTGATCGGGCCCGGCGAAAAGGTGTACGAGGGCATGGTGATCGGCTACACTCCCACCGGCGACGACATCGACGTGAACGTCTGCAAGACCAAGCACCTCACCAACACCCGCGCCTCGGGCAGCGACGATGCCCTGCGCCTGGTGCCCATCTCCCCCCTGAGCCTGGAGGGCTGCCTGGAATTCCTGGCAGAAGATGAGCTGCTGGAGGTCACCCCCAAGAGCCTGCGCATCCGCAAGCGGATCCTGAACCACGAGCAGCGGATGAAGGCCGCCCACCGCAAAAAGTAATCGGGGCATTGCCCTGTAACCCCAAAAGCCCGGCGCTTTCCCTTTTACAAGAGAAGGCGCCGGGCTTTTTCTATCGGTATAAAAGAAGGGGCCGGGCAAATGCCCGGCCCCTTTTGCAAACGCAGGGAACAAACGGCTGTCAGTTCCAGGGGTTGGTCTCCCACAGATCCAGATAGACCTGGTTCTGCTCTTCAAAGAGCTCGTTGCACTTCTCGGTGCCCATGGAAACCGCAGTGATCTGCATCTCCTCGGCCTTGGCGATCACGTCCGGCTGAGCGGCAGCGGCCTCAAAGCAGTTGCTGAGATACTTGATGATGGCGGGGTCGGTGCCCTCCCGGATGGCAATGGCGCGGCAGTTGTACTGCACCACGTCGTAGCCGCATTCCTGATAGGTGGGCAGGTCGGGATACCAGCTGCTGCGCTCGGTATCGCCGGTGGCCAGATACTTCACCTGGCCGTTGTCCACAAAGGTCTTGCCGTCAGACACGTTCAGGCAGAAGGCATCGCAGTGACCGCCGGAAACCGCGGTCAGGATGGCGGACTCGCCATCGAAGGGGATGATGTTGAACTGGGCGCCGGTCTCGTCCTCCAGCAGTTTCAGGGTCAGGCCCTCGGAGGCGGTGACGGCGGTGACGCCAAAGGAGATCTCGCCGGGGTTGGCAATGGCGGCGTCGATCAGCTCATTCAGGCTGTTGTAGGGGCTGTCGGCGGCCACGCCGATGACGCCGGGATCCAGCATGAGGGAATCCACCATATCAAAGCCGCCGTCAATGCCGTAGGGCTTGTCCCAGCCGATGCAGGTGATCAGGTAGGGAGTGGGGCAGAAACCGATGGTGTAGCCGTCGGGCTCGGAGTTGTACAGGGCAGTCCAGCCCACATCGCCGGAAGCGCCCTCTTTATATTCCACCACAAAGGAGTGGTCCCAGCCCTCCATCTCCTTCACCTTCTCGGCCAGCACGCGGAACCACACGTCATAGGTGCCGCCCGCCGCGAAGGGGCAGATGTAGGTGATGTCCTTGCTGGGGTAATCTTCCGGCAGGCCGGCGGGATGCTCGATGCCCGCCTCATCCACAAAGGACTCGGCCAGCACACCGTCCTGGGTGGCGGGGGCAGAAGCGGACCCGCTGGCCGCGCCGCCCGAAGCCGCCGCGCCGGAGCTGGAAGAAGTGGAACCGCCGCAGGCTGCCAGGGACAAGGCCATGCAGGCAGCCAGAGACAGTGCCAGGAACTTGGTTGTCTTGCGCATAATTGTTTTCTCCTCCTCTAAGATCGTCTGCCGGCCGTTGTCTTGCCATGGCCGACACCTTTGCCCCCTTTGCCGGTAAAATTTTTGTACGGGACAGAGGAACAAGTGTTGTTCTCATTATAAGCCTTTTGTTGAAAACCGCAAGAGCAGGCCCGGATTTTTATCAGAATGTACGATTTTATTTGAAATAATTGTGAAATCTATCCATTTTTTATCATCCTATAAAGCGGTCTTTTACTTCGTTTTTACAGATTGATTTTTTCAAAAATTTTCACATATTCATCGTTTTTTGTTCTTTTTGTCATTGTATCGCTCCCCATCACGCCTTCTCTGAAAAGGCTTGCCCGGCCTTTGGGTGTGCCAAATCAGCCTGTTCGGACGGGTACAAACTGTTCTCTTCCTGGATTTTACCGATGATTTGTCTTTCATACAAATACACATCTTCCGTTTTTTGTGCAAAACATTCAATATCCTTTCCTTTTTGGGCACAAATCTCTCTGCCCGCCGGGCGGAAAGAGAGTTGACTTTGAGAATCCCACTGAGTAGAATAGGAATATCTTCTTTCGGGGCAGCGTATTTTTCGGCGCTCTGACCCGAGATTTGCCAAAGAAAAGGAGTGAGGAGCATGTCCACTTTTGCCGGTCATTCTTTTGCGGCCGCCTCTTGTGCGGGCGCTTTTGCTTCCTGCTCTTATTCTGCCTGCGGCAATTCTGCCCGCTTTATGGGGATTTCCGGGATGGACGCCATGCTGCTCATGGCGTCCATTTTTGTTTGCATGATTCTGGTTTGCCTCCCCGTACAGGCAACGGTACAGCTTATTACCCGAATTGCTCTGCTGGCCCTGGCGGGGATTATAGTGGATTTTTTAAAAAAATTGCCGAAGACGCCCACAAAAGTCTGTTGTTGATACAGCAAAGCGGCTGCGCTCTACGGCGGGGCCGCTTTTTTGTATAATATCCTAAAGATAAGGAGACACATTTATGAAAAAGAAATTTCTTGCACTCATGACGGCCTCGGCCCTTGCGCTCAGCCTGGCCGCCTGCGGCGGTTCTTCCAGTTCCGCCGCCTCCAGCTCGGCCGCTTCCAGCGCGCCGGCTTCTTCCGGCGCCACTTCCGGGGCTGCTTCCGGCTCTGCCGGCGGCACCTTCAAGATCGGCGTCATCGGCCCTCTGACCGGTGAAAACGCCATCTACGGCCAGGCTGTGGCCAACGGCGCTCAGATCGCTGTGGACGAGATCAACGCTGAGGGAGGCGCGATCCAGTTCGAGATGAAGAGCGAGGACGACGTGGCCGACGGCGAGACCTCCGTCAACGCTTATCACAACCTGCAGGACTGGGGCATGCAGGTGCTGGTTGGCCCCACCACCACCGGCGCTTCCACCGCAGTGGCTGCCGAGGCCTACAATGACCGGGTCTTCATGCTGACCCCCTCCGCCTCCTCCACCGACGTGGTGAGCGGCAAGGACAACGTCTTCCAGGTCTGCTTCACCGACCCCAACCAGGGCATCGGCGCGGCCGACTACATGGCCGAGAACATGGCCGACAGCAAGATTGCGGTGATCTACCGCAACGACGACGCCTACTCCCAGGGCATCCACGACACCTTTGTGAGCGAGGCTGCCGCCAAGGGCCTGGAGATCGTATATGAGGGCACCTTCACCGCCGACACCGCCACCGACTTCTCGGTGCAGCTCACCGGCGCTCAGTCTGCCGGGGCCGACACCGTTTTCCTGCCCATCTACTATCAGCCCGCTTCCGTCATCCTGAACCAGGCCAACGCCATGGGCTATGAGCCCACCTTCTTCGGCGTGGACGGCATGGACGGCATCCTCACCATGGAGGGCTTTGATCCCGCCCTGGCCGAGGGCGTCATGCTGCTGACCCCCTTCTCCGCCGATGCCACCGATGAGCTGACCCAGAACTTTGTGGCCGCCTATCAGGCTGCCTACGGTGACATTCCCAACCAGTTCGCTGCTGACGCCTACGACGCTGTGTACGCGGTGAAGGCCGCTCTGGAGGCCGCCGGCTGCACCAGCGATATGGATGCCGCCACCATCTGCGAGGCCATGGTTGCCGCCATGCCCACCATCTCAGTGGACGGGCTGACCGGCAAGGGCATGACCTGGGCCGCCACCGGCGAGGTGTCCAAGGCTCCCATGGCCGTGGTCATCAAGGACGGCGTCTACACCCTGCCCGACTGATCACCCCAACGTTTCGCTTTAGAACCGACCATGCGGGCGTGCCTGCCTCTCGGCAGGCCGCCCCTGGTTCTATGGCGGAAACAAGGGCGGAGAAACGTCCGGCTCCGCCCTTGTTTCTGCCATGGAATCGGCAGGCGCAAAGCCAAAAAGAAAGGTTGTGCTACTCTATGGAATTTCTCTCCTACCTGATCAGCGGGATCAGCCTGGGGAGCGTATACGCCATCATTGCCCTGGGCTATACCATGGTGTACGGCATCGCCAAGATGCTGAACTTTGCCCACGGCGACATCATCATGGTGGGCGGCTATATCTCCTTCTGTTCCATCTCCTACCTGGGGCTGCCCAGTTGGGTGGCCGTATTGCTGGCCACGTTGGTCTGCACGGTGCTGGGCGTGGTCATCGAGGCCCTGGCTTACCGGCCCCTGCGCAGCGCCCCCTCCCTGGCGGTGCTGATTACTGCCATCGGCGTCAGCTATTTCCTCCAGAACTCGGCCCTGCTGATCTGGAAAGCCGCCCCGAAGGTCTATCCTCCGGTGGTTTCCGGCTCCCTCAAGCTGATGGGTGACCAGCTCTCCATCCCCTATGTATCCCTGCTTACCATTGTGGCCTGCCTGGTCATCATGGCCGGTCTTACCGTATTTACCAGCAAGAGCAAGATGGGCAAGGCCATGCGGGCCTGCTCGGAGGATAAGGGCGCGGCCCAGCTGATGGGCATCAACGTGAACGCCACCATCTCGGTGACCTTCGCCATCGGCTCGGCCCTGGCCGCCATTGCCGGCGTGCTGCTCTGCTCCTCCTACGGCACCCTGATGCCCACCACCGGCTCCATGCCCGGCATCAAGGCCTTCACCGCCGCCGTCTTTGGCGGCATCGGCTCCATCCCCGGCGCTTTCCTGGGCGGCCTGCTGCTGGGCGTGATCGAGTCTCTCTCCAAAGCCTATATCTCCACCCAGCTGGCCAACACCATCGTGTTTGCCGTGCTGATTGTGGTTCTGCTGGTGAAACCGGCCGGCCTGCTGGGCAAGTATGTGCCCGAGAAAGTGTGAGGTGGTCAAGATGAAAAAGATGAAAAAATCCACCCGCACCGCCTTCCTCACCTATCTGAGCGTTATCCTGGTGTTTGCGGTGATGTATGCCCTGGACAGCGCCGGCATGCTCACCCGCTCCCTCTCGGGCCAGCTGGTTCCTATCTGCTGCTATATGTCCATGGCCGTCTCCCTGAACCTGACCGTGGGAATCCTGGGCGAACTGAGCCTGGGCCACGCCGGCTTCATGAGCGTGGGCGCCTTCTCCGGCGTGATTGCCTCCATGTATATGAAGGATATCATCCCCTCGGTTCCCCTGCGCCTGGCCCTTACCATGATCGTGGGCGCTGCCCTGGCGGCAGTGGCCGGCGTGATCGTGGGCGCGCCCGTGCTGCGGCTGCGGGGCGACTACCTGGCCATCGTGACCCTGGCTTTCGGCGAGATCATCAAGGACCTGGTGAACTGCCTGCTGGTGGGCTATGACTCCAAGGGCCTGCACATTGCCATGAACCTCACCGGCAACATGTCCATCAACGACCTGGGCCTGGAGCCCACCGGGGTGGCCATCATCAAGGGCGCCCAGGGCGCCACCAGTACCCTGACCATCGCCAGCTTCACCGCCGGCTTTATCCTGGTGATGATCACCCTCTTTGTGGTCTTCAACCTGGTGAACAGCCGGGCCGGACGGGCCATCATGGCCCTGCGGGACAACACCATCGCCGCCGAGAGCGTGGGCATCAACATCACCAAGTACAAGATGATGGCCTTTGTGACCAGCTCGGCCCTGGCCGGCGCGGCGGGTGCCCTGTACGGGGTGAACTACTCCTCCTTGCAGGCCACCAAGTTCAACTTCAACACCTCCATCCTGATCCTGGTGTTTGTGGTGCTGGGGGGCCTGGGCAACCTGTGGGGCTCCCTGGTGGCCGCCGCAGCCCTCACCATCCTGCCCGAGGCCCTGCGCCAGTTCTCCGACTATCGGATGCTGGTGTATGCCATCGTGCTGATTCTGGTGATGCTGGCCACCAACAATCCCACCCTGAAAGCCGCCCTGGGCCGCCTGAAGCCCTCGAAGAAGCAAGAAAAGGAGGCCGCCGGCAATGTCTGAAAAGCAATCTCCCAAACTGATCCAGGTGCCTTCCCCCAACTTTCTCACCGAGAAGGACATCGATAAGCCCCCTGTGCTGGAGTGCATCAACCTGGGCATCCATTTCGGGGGCCTGGCCGCGGTGGAGGGCGTGAACATGGCCATCGGCCGCACCGAGATCAGCGGCCTGATTGGCCCCAACGGCGCCGGCAAGACCACCATCTTCAACCTGCTCACCAAGGTGTATCAGCCCACCCAGGGCACCATCCTGCTGGACGGCCAGGACACCTCCGGCATGAGCACCGCCCAGGTGAACCGGGCCGGCATCGCCCGCACCTTCCAGAATATCCGGCTGTTTGACAACCTGACCGTGGAGGAGAACGTCACCGCCGCCATGGACAGCCAGATGAAATACAACATGTGGAGCGGCATTTTCCGGCTGCCCCGCTATTGGAAAGAGGAAAAACAGGCCCATGAAAAGGCCCTGGAACTGCTCTCCATCTTTGACATGCAGGACCTGGCCGGGACCAAGGCCGGCTCGCTGCCCTACGGCGCCCAGCGCCGGCTGGAGATCGTGCGGGCGCTGGCCACCAAGCCCAAACTGCTCTTGCTGGATGAGCCCGCCGCCGGCATGAACCCCTCCGAGACCGCCGAGCTGATGGAAAACATCCGCAAGATCCGGGATACCTTCCAGATCGCCATTCTTCTCATCGAGCACGACATGAACCTGGTCATGAACATCTGCGAGGGCATTGCGGTGCTGAATTTCGGCCGCATCATCGCCAAGGGCACCCCCGCCGACATCCAGGCCAACCCTGCGGTGATCGAGGCCTACCTGGGCAAACAGAAGGAGGCGTAACATGGAACCCATCCTGAAAGTGGAAAACCTCAATGTCTACTACGGCAGCATCCATGCGGTCAAGGGCATTTCTTTCGAGGTGAACCAGGGGGAGATCGTCACCCTGATCGGCGCCAACGGCGCCGGCAAATCCACCTCCCTGAACACCATCACCGGCCTTCTCCATAGCCGCACCGGCTCGGTGACCTTCTTGGGAGAGGCCCTGGGCAAGGTGCCGCCCCACAAGGTGGTGGGCAAGGGGCTTGCCCTGGTGCCGGAGGGCCGGCGGGTCTTCCTGCAGATGACTGTGGAGGAAAACCTGGAAATGGGCGCCTTCACCCGCTCCGGCGGTGCCGCGGCGGACATGGAGCAGGTGTACACCCTCTTCCCCCGCCTGAAAGAGCGCAGCCGCCAGATCGCCGGCACCCTCTCGGGCGGCGAACAGCAGATGTTGGCCATGGGCCGGGCCCTGATGAGCCGACCCAAGCTGCTGATGCTGGACGAACCCTCCATGGGTCTTGCCCCCATCCTGGTGGAACAGATCTTTGAGATCATCCGAAATCTCCACCAGGCCGGCACCACCATCCTTCTGGTGGAACAGAACGCCCAGGCCGCCCTGTCGGTGGCCGACCGGGGCTATGTGCTGGAGACCGGCCGGATCGTCACCAGCGGCACCGGCAAGGAGCTGCTGGCCAGCCCTGCCATCAAGAAAGCCTATCTGGGCGGCTGAGCCCGGTATACAAAAAAATCCCCCGCCTGCCAAAGCAGACGGGGGATTTTTTGCGGCCGGGGGCTTTCAGCCCCGGTCCCGCTCCTCCAGCTTCTGTTCGATCTCGGTGTTCAGAATGTCGGTGACAAACATGTAACCGGGCCGGTGAGAGAGTGCAAAGGGGGGATGCACGCTCTGCACAATAAGCTGGGGAGTAACCCCGCAGGCCCAGAATACCGGCACTTCACCCTCCCGGATGGTTACCGGCTGGCCGTAATCGGGCTTTGTGATGTCCCGGATGCCGATGGCCGCCGGATCTCCGATGTGCACCGGCCCGCCGTGGACCCGGGGCATCTTCTCGGTGATCTGCCGGGCCTTCTCGGCATCCTGAGGGGTCATGGGGCGCATGCTCACCACCGTGCCCCCCTTGAGCCGCCCGTAGGGCTTGCAAGGGATGGTGGTGTTCCACATGGGAACCGGCGTGCCCTGGGTGATATGGCGGATTTCAATGCCCTGGCGCAGCAGCGCCTCCTCAAAGGAATAGCTGCAACCGATGAGGAAGCCCACCATTCCCTCTTTCCAGTATTCCCGGGCGTCCGGGATGGTCTGGGCCAACTGGCCGTTTCGGTAGATGTTGTACCAGGGGATGCTGTTCAGCACATTGGCCCCGGGCGCTAAAAACCGGGAGACCGGCTCGCCGCTGAACTCCTCCAGCACCGGGCAGGGCTGGGGGTTCAGCCGGGCAAATTCCCGGAACTCGTCGGCGTAATCCTTTTCCAGCACAATGAGGTTGCACTGCACATAGCCGGCCGCCATTCCGGCAGTGCTCTCCCGGATCTTTCCCTCCTGAATCAGCTGCCGCACCCGGGCGGGCGAGGCGTCATGATAGGGATTGGCCATCTTGCTCTTCCTCCTTTTTTTGGGCGCAAATTGCGCGGATCACAGTTATTTTGCTCCCAGCAGCCGTTTCCAGAAGGAGGGCTTCTGCCGCCAGGCTTCGGCGGCCGCCTCCAGGGCGTCCGCCTCCTGGCAGAGCCACTGCTGGGCCTGGTTCACGCTCACCGCCTCAAAGCGGATCTCGTCCCCCACCATCCGCTGGGCCACCTTGGGCAGGTCCACCGTGATCACGTTGGCGATCTTGGTGTAGCCGCCGGTGGACTGCCGGTCGGCCAGCAAGATGATGGGCTTGCCCTCATTGGGCACCTGGATGGCCCCGAAGGCGATGCCGTCCGAAATGATGTCCGACCGGCCCTTGTGGGGGATCACCGGCCCATCCAGCCGGCTGCCCATCCGATCAGAGTTGGGGGTGACCCGATAGGGCTGGCTCAAAAACAGCTCCAGCCCCTCGGGGGTAAAGCAGTCCTCCTGAGGGCCCAGGATCACCCGCAGCGTCACCTGCCTGCCCCCGTATACCGCCTCAAAGTCCTCTTCCAGATGCCGCTTTTCCAGGTTGGGCAGCTGTGGGCGTGGGGCCAGGAATTCCAGCCGGTCGCCGGTTTTCAGGCCCCGGCCCTCCAGCCCGCCCATTTTTCCTTTTATATAGGTAGAGCGGCTGCCCATCAGCAAGGGCAGGTCCAGCCCGCCCGCAAAGCCGATATAGGCCCGGGCGCCCCGGCTGGGGAACCCTTTGGGGAATTCCACCACATCCCCCGCGCCGGCGGCATAGACCTGATTGGTCCGCAGGATCCGGCCGTTGAGGGCGGCCGAAAAATCCGCCCCGGTGAGCACAAAGCAGTTGGGGCTTTCAAAGGTAAACTGGGGACCCACCATGGTGGCCTCCAGCACCGCGGCGTTTTCGTCATTGTCCAGCAGCAGGTTGGCCAGCCGCAATGCCCGCCGGTCCATGGCGCCGGAAGCCGAAAAGCCCAGGTTCTGGTATCCCACCCGGCCCCTGTCCTGCACGGTGGTGAGGGGGCCGCCCCTCTGAATCAAAATGCCCATGGCTCACCCCTCCTGTATCTGGCAGTGATAGCTGCCCTCTTCCACCTGGCGGCGGATCCGCTGGTATTCCTCCGGGCCGATGGAGACAAAGCGGATGTACTCCCCCGCCTCCAGCAGCACCGGGTGCTCCAGATTCCGGGGATCATAGAGCCGCACCGGGGTGTTGCCCACCAGCCGGAAACCTCCCGGCGACTCGATGGGATAGATGCCCAGCTGCTCGCCGCCGATGCCCACCGCCCCCGCCGGCACCTTCAGCCGGGGAGAGTCCAGCCGGGGGGTGACCAGGCCCTGGGGCACCCCGCCGATATAGGGATAGCCGGGGGTAAAGCCCAGCATGTAGATGAGGAATTCGGCGGAACAGAACAGCCGCACGATCTCTTCGGGGCTGGTGCCGTGGTATTGGGCCACCCCTTCCAGGTCCTCCCCCCAATCCCCGCCAAAGCAGACCGGGATGGTGATGACCTTTTTGGGCGGCTGCTGGGCCCGGCCCAGCTTTTCCAGCCGGTTTTCCAGCTGCTGGCGCAGCTGCTCATAGGGCAGCCGACGGGGGTCATACTGGACCATCAGGCTGCGGAAGGTGGGGATGGCCTCGGTGACGCCGGGGATCTTCTCCCGCTTCAGGTCTTCGTTCAGGGCCCGCACCCGGCCGTAGATCTCCGGGTCGATGGCTTCCCCGAACTGCACCGAGACCGCGCTGTCCCCCGCCAGGAGGATTTTGGCCTTTTCCATCATGGTTCTTCCTTTCTGAAAAGAGAACGCCCCGCCGCAGATTCATCCCTGGGGGCGCTTTTTTAGAGATATTGCCCCCAGGGGCCCGCCGGTGGGGATCTACCCAGATTATAGCAGATTCCGGCCGGTTTCAAAAGGTGCCCGGCTCAAAAACCAAACCAGGCAGCGATCTGGGGCGCGTACACCACAAAGGTGCGGTAGGCCATGAACAGGGTGATGACCAGCACCAGCAGGCCCAGCACATTCAAAACGGCCTTATTCACATACTGTTTCAGGATGGCCGAGCGGGAGGACACATACACCACCAGGCAGACGCTGAGGGGCAGCGCAATGCCGTTGATGGCCTGAGCCATGGTGATGATGCTGGTGGGGGTGCCGCCCAGGATGGCCACCACGCAGCCCAGCACAAAGACCACCGTGGCAATGATGCGGAATTTCTTATCCCGCAGATCGGTGCTCCAGCCCAGGATGCCGGTGATCACATAGGTGGCGGCCAGAGGCGCGGTGGCAGCAGAGCTGATGCCGGCGGCAAAGATGCCCAATGCGAAGATGGCCTTGGCCCAGGTGCCGGCCAGGGGCTCCAGGCCGGCGGCCAGATCGTTGACTGCCACCACAGTCTCGCCCCGCAGCGCCAGGCTGCAACCCACGATCATGATGCTGATGGAGATGACGGCAGTGAGGATGGCGTTGGTCACCGAGTCATAGGCGGCGTCCACCAGGGCATCGTCCAGGTCCATATCCGGGTCCGTGGCCTTTTTGCTGGCGCTGGTGGAGGCGTGCAGGTACAGGCAATAGGGCACCAGGGTGGTGCCGATGAGGGCGATGGCGGTGAGCTGGGCACCGCTGGGCAGGGTGGGAGCAAACATGCCGGTGATCAGAGCGCCCAGGTCCGGCTTCACAATGATGGCGGTGATCAAAAAGACCACAGCCATCAGAAACACCAGGCCGGTGAGCACATTTGAGATGTACTTGATGCTGCCGGTGAGCACCAGCCCCAGCGCCGCCGCCGAGATGATGAGGCAGAAGATCACCCGATGATCTCCGAACATGATGGATACGCCGGTGGCGGCGCCCACAATGTTGCCCGCCTCATAGGCGCAGTTGCCGCAGAAAATGGCGATGATGATCAGCACGCTCAGCGGGACCCGCCAGGGGCTCTGACGGAAGGCCTCCCGGATGCCGTCGGCCAGGCCGATGCCCGCCACCAGACCGATCTTGGAAGTCATCCGCTGCATGATGGCCATGGCCACCACGCTGAACAGCAGCGCCCAGCCCAGACTGTAGCCGAAATTGTAGCCCGCCAGCCCGCAGGATGTGACGGTGCCGGGACCCACCACAGCGGCCGTCACAATGGCGCCGGGTCCCATGTTCTTGATTCTCTGCCAAAAGGTCTTTCTGGTTTTCTCCATGAATACTCTCCTCCTCTGTATGTATCAAAACAGCATCGCTGCTGTTTTTCCCCTCTCCCAGCCGGCCCTCCGGCTGACCTCGCATCTGTTAAGAACTTGTGAATGAAGGCATTGTACCGCTTACTTCACAAAACGTCAAGAATATTCAATTTCGCTCTGACCAAAAGAGGTTTTGTCCGTGCAGAAGAGCAGAAAAAATTTTTTATAAGCGCGCTGTATCGCCATTCTTTTTCAAAAAATTTTAAAGCATATTTTTATGATTTCTTTATTTTATTTTTTCTGCATTTTCTTTTTTGAGGTTTTCTGTTTTTTACAAAATTTTCGTCTCTTTTTCCTTTCTTTTCAAAATTCATCAAAAAAGCGGCGGGCCGGCCAAAAGGCTCTTCGCCTCTTGCCGGCCCGCCGCTTTTGCGGGTCCTGTCTGTTTTCAGTTTTCTTCTTCCGACTCCTCCTGGCGCTCCACCCAGGTCATTCTATATCCAATGCCCACCCGGGTCTGGATATAGATGGGTTTTGCCGGGCAGGGCTCGATCTTTTTGCGCAGCGTTGCCATAAACACCCGCAAAGAGGAGGTGTCCGAGGCCAGCACCAGGCCCCAGATCTCCCGCAGGATATAGTTCTGGGTCAGCACCTTGCCGGTGTTGCGGGCCAGCAGGCAGAGCAGCTTGTATTCCATGGGGGTGAGGTGCAGCTCCTGGCCGCTGCGGCGGGCCACGCCGGCCTCATAATCGATGGTCAGCTCTCCGTTGCGGTAGATTTTTTCCTCCGGGCGGCTGGCCCGGTCGGCCTCTTTCTTCACCCGGCGCAGGGCCACCCGCAGCCGGGCCAGCAGCTCGTCCACGCTGAAGGGTTTGGTGAGGTAGTCGTCCGCGCCTGCGTCCAGAGCCTCCACCTTGTCCCGGTCCTCACTGCGGGCCGACACCACCAGGATGGGCATCTCGCTCCAGCCCCGGATCTTGCGGATGATCTCCACCCCGTCCATATCGGGCAGGCCCAAATCCAGCAGCAGCACATCGGGCCGGCTGGACGCTGCCTCCAGCAGCGCCTGGGACCCGTTGGCCGCAGTACTGTACTGATAGCCCTGGGTCTCCAGGGTGGTGATGATCAAATTGCGGATGGCCTTATCGTCCTCCACCACCAGGATGCGGGGTGTTTTTTCAAGCAGGCTCAAGGTCGGCCGCCTCCTCTCTCTTGAGTGTAAAGGTGAATATGGAGCCATGGGGCTGGTTGGGCTCCATGGTGATCTCTCCGCCGTGGGCCCGCACAATGGAGCGGCAGAGGCTCAAGCCCAGACCCAGGCCGCGGCGGCTGTCGCCTCGTCGCTTGCCGGCGGTGTAAAACATCTCAAACAGCTTTCCCCGTTCTTCCTCGGGGATGCCGGGCCCGTCGTCCGCCACCGCAAAGCGCACCCATTCCCCCTCGCTGCGAGCGGTGAGCAGGATGTGGGAGCCCTTGGGGGTGTATTTGATGGCGTTGTTCAAAAGGTTTACCAGCACCTGCACAATGAGACGGCTGTCCATCTCAGCCATCAGCAGTTCTTCGGGCAGGCGGGTCTCGATCACATGCTCTCCGGCGTGCCTGTCCAGATGCTCGGTGGCCTCGGCAAAAATATCCTCCACCAGCTGGGGCTCCATGTTCAACTGCATGGTGCCGTTTTCGATGCGGGTCACTGCCAATAGGTTTTCCACCAGATCGATCAGCCAGAGGGCATCGTCATAAATATCGTTGTAAAGTTCTTTGCGCCGCTCTTCTTTCAGGGCTTCACCGTTCTCCCGCAGGATGCCCGCGCTGCCGCAGATGCTGGTGAGTGGGGTGCGCAGGTCATGGGAGATGGAGCGCAGCAGATTGGAGCGCAGCTTTTCCTGCTCGGCCTTGCGCTGGGCAGCATCCCGGTCCTTTTCCACCGAGTACTTCTCCAGCGCCAGGCCGCACTGGGCCACCATCGCCCCCAGCAGATTGCGCACAAAGGGTTCCGGCAGGCGCTTTTTGTCCAGGTTCAGCCCCACCACCGCGTAGGTTTCCCGCTGGCCCATCACCGGCAGATACAGCCGCTCGGCCTCGGGCCGGATGCCGGTGGTAGCGCCGGCGGCACTGCGGTGCTGCCAGGCCCAGAGGGCGGCCTCCCGCTCGTTGTCATCTTCTTTGGGGCCGGCCAGCTCTCCCGCCTCATCGGGCTGATACCAGGTGACCTTGCCGGCCACCAGCTTTTCCAGCTGGGCACAGAGGGTGTCCAGCGCCTCGGTGGGGCTGGAGGCCCGCTGCAAAAGGGCCGCATGCCTCAGCAGCACCTCGGTGCGCCAGGCCTTGTCGGCGGCGGTGAGGGCCTGCCCACGCACCCGCAGGGTGAAATTGCTGGTGATAAGACCCACCCCCAGCATGACCACAAAGGTCACCGGGTAGCCGGGGGCCACATATCGGAAGGAGAATAGGGGCGGCACATAGATAAAGGTGAAGGCCAGGGCACTGAGCAGCGGCCCCATCAGGCCGTAGACCCAGCCGGTAGTGAGCACGCCGATGGCCAGCACGCCCAGAATGTACACCTGGCCGATGATGGTCATTTCCAGCCCCATCTCCCCCAAAATCCCGCCCAGCAGGGTGCACAGCAGCACTACCCCTAGGCAGCGGCCGGTATCCGGCCAGGAGATGTGGGGACGGGACACTGAGGGCAATTCCAGGGGGTCGTCCTCTTTTTCGCTGTAGGGCACCACGCAGAGCTGGATCTCCGGCGCCATCCGGGCCAGCCGGTCCTGAGGGGCGTTTCGAAAAAAGTGGAGCCGGCCGCTGCGCCCCAGCACAATATGGCTCACCCCGCTGAGCCGGGCGTACTCCGCCACCTGGGTGGCCATGTCGCCCCCGTACACTGTGGCCACATGGGCCCCCAGCTGTTCCGCCAGCAGGATATTCTCCTGCAACACCTCGGCGCTCTGCCCCTTGGGCAGCCCGCCGGAGGCAGGCTCCACATAGAGGGCGGTGAACATCCCCCCTATGCCCTGGGCCAGGCTGGCGGCCAGCCGCACCACTTTTTGGTTGGCCGGCGAGCCGGACAGGCAGGTCAGCACATGCGGTGTCTCCATCTTTCCTCCCTCCCGCCGGCCCTGCCGGCGCTGATAAAATCCCTCTCTCAGGGGGAAGTATAACATATCCAGGGTATTTTTTCTGCCCTACCGGCCAACTTTTGCAGAATTTTAATGGAGTTTTCTCTCCTTTTTCCCTTTCCGCTCTGCCCGGGCCACGGTTTGACAGGTTCCCTCGTTCCGGGGTACAATATCGGTAATTTCAGGGGTTTTCGGGCCCCTTGCAAGGGAGGCAGGCCCCATGCGACACACCGGCACCCGGCCTTTGGCCAGCCGCCGGCTTTTGCTGCGCCCCTTTATCCTGGACGACGCCCGGCCCATGTTTGAGGGCTGGGCCGGCCAGCCCCGGGCGGTGCGCTGGCTGCGCTGGCAGGCCCACCGCACCTGGGCCGAGAGCGCCGAGTGGATCTGGTTCTGGATGAGCCAGTACCCCGACCCGGAGTTCTACCAGTGGGCGGTGACCGACCGATCCAGCGGCCGGCTGCTGGGCTCGGCCAGCCTCTACCGGGGGCAGGCAAAGCGCGCCGACTGGGTACATTTTGCCCCCTCCCCCTCCCTCAGCCCCTGGGAGGCAGGGCTCTGCCTTTCTCCCGCCGCCTGGGGCCAGGGGCTGGGGGAAGAGGCTTTGGCCCTTTTGTGCCGGTTCTGGCAGGGGCTGGGGGCGGATTTTCTGGGCGCCTGCTGCTGCCTGGAAAACCAGGCTGCGGCCCGGCTGCTGGAAAAAGCGGGCTTCAGGGCGGATCACACCGCCTGTTACACCAAATACGACGGCAGCGAGATGGAGTGCCGGGTCTATGGCCGCACCCTCACCGCCGCCTTACAGGAGCAAGACCATGCGGGAACAATTTGAAATTGAGAAAGAGCGCCCCTTTACCAAAATTTTGCTTTTGGCGATGGACCTGGGGCAGTATGACATGGACCGCAGCCTGGAGGAGCTGAGCGCCCTGGCCCAGGCCAACCGAATGGAAGTGGTGGCCCAGATCGTCCAGAAGCGGGACGCCCCCGAGGCGGGCACCGTGCTGGGGGCGGGCAAGCTGGAAGAGGCCCGGCTCTATGCCCTGAACCTGGAGGCGGAGGCCGCCGTCTTTGACGGGGAGCTCACCGGCAGCCAGATCCGCAACCTGAGCGACACGCTGGGCATTGAGGTGATCGACCGCACCATGCTGATCCTGGAGATCTTCCGCAGCCGGGCGGTGACCGGCGAGGGCAAATTGCAGACCGAGCTGGCCCTGCTGTGCTACCGTCTGCCCCGGCTGCAAGGGCTGGGCCAGGTGCTCAGCCGGCAGGGCGGCGGCGGCGGCGGTACGGCGGGCGCCCGCCGGGGCAGCGGCGAGAGCCAGCTGGAGCTGGACCGCCGCCATGTGCGCCGCCGCATTGAGAATCTGGAGGAGCGGCTGCGGGAGATGGAAAAACGCCGGAGCGAAAACCGGCGGGCCCGCCAGAAAAGCGGGGTGCCGGTGGTGGCCCTGGTGGGCTACACCAACGTGGGCAAATCCAGCCTGATGAATGCCCTGTGCGGCGAGGACACGGTGCTGGCCAAGGATATGCTCTTCGCCACCCTGGACCCCACCGCCCGGCAGCTGAGCCTGCCCTCGGGGCTGAACGTGATTTTGGTGGACACGGTGGGCTTTGTGAGCCGGCTGCCCCACCACCTGGTGCAGGCTTTCCGCAGCACACTGGAAGAGGCCGCCTTTGCGGACGTGATCGTGATGGTGGCCGACGCCACCGATCCCGCCCGGGAGGAGCAGCTTGCCGTGACAAAGCAGGTGCTGGCCGATCTGGACTGCCAGGACATTCCCCGGCTGGTGGTGTACAACAAGGCCGACCTGGCCGGCGCCGTGGCCTTTGACCCCTCAGTGCTGCTCACCAGCGCCCGTACCGGCCGCGGGCTGGACCAGCTGCTGCGGGCCCTGGACGAAAAGCTGGGCAACCGGGTGCGCCGGGTGCGGGTGCTCTTGCCCTATGACCGGCTTTCCCTGTTGGAGGTATTCCGCCGGGAGGGCAGCGTGCTGAGCGAGGAATATCAGGCCGAAGGAGTGGCGGTGGAGGGCATCCTGCCTGCCGAGCGGCTCCATCTGGTGGAGGCTTATCTGGAGACCTTCTGAGCCCTGCCTTCTCTGCCCCGGAAAGAAAAAGTAAAAAGGCCCGCAGAGCGGGCCTTTTTACTTAGAGGGGTGGGAAAGTATAAATTATAGAAAATGTCAGAATATCAGGCGGAACTTCCTGTCCGCACTTTCAGTATATCATTTTTGATTTTTCTGTCAAACGAATTTTTTCCAAAATACTTTAGATTTGTTCTTTACTTTTTAACATTTGCTTTATATAATTAAATCATCAAAAGAAAAAGTTGCCTTTTCACGGCTGTTGTGAATTGTGCCTATTATTTTTTCTTAATTTTAAAAGCTTTCTGTGCTATTGCTACAAGAACGAAAGGATGTTCCCTATGGATGATTTGGATCAGCGCATCATTCGACTGCTTGCCAAAAACGCCCGCATGCCGGTCAAGGAGATTGCCAAGGAGGTCTCCCTCACCAGCCCTGCCGTCAGCAGCCGCATCCATAAATTGGAGCAGGACGGCATCATCAAAGGGTATACGGTGAAGGTGAATCCCCCCGACAGCCAGACCCGGGTCAACGCCCTTATCAGCATCTCCATCCCTCCTGCCGGCCGGGATGAATTTATGGAGACCCTCAACGCCATCCCCCAGGTGGTCCAGTGCTTCCATGTGACCGGCAGCTACAGCTATATCGTCAAGGCCAGCTGCCCGGATATGGACTCGCTGGAGCATCTGATCACCTCTTTCCAGAAGGTGGGGCAGACCAGCACCCAGATCATTCTGTCCACCCCGGTGGATCGGAAATACTATTACTGAGTTTACTGCTGAACTTCCGGCTTTCCGGCTATGCCCGGGCGGGAGAGGGCTTTTCCCCCTCCCGCTTTTTGTTGCCCGGGCGGGTATGAGGGCCCTGCGGCCGGGTATACTATCCTCAACGATCAGAAAGGATGTTGTCTATGAAAAAGCTTTCTCTAACCTTTGCGCTTGTGTTGGCGCTGGGGCTCTGCGCCCTGCTGGCCGGCTGCGGCTCCAAGGCCTCGTCCGACTCCGGCACCCCCAGGGACTATGTCAAGATCCTGCAGGAAGCCCGCACCGATGAATTCAACGAGGCTTATCCCATCCTCTCCAAGGGGGACAACGGCTTTGTGCTGGAGGGAGCCAACGCCACCGATATGGCCGATGAGGACAAGGAGCGGATGGGCGACATGATGCTGGAGCTCATGGGCCTGGACCCCGCCGACATGGCCGACTATGCCCTCAGCGTCAGCCTGATGAACGTGAAGAGCTACGGCGTGGCCATCATCCTGCCGGCCGAGGGCCGCAGCGACGCGGTGAAGACCAGCCTCCAGAACTTCATCCAGTCCCAGCAGTCCGCCCAGGAGTTCTACCTGCCGGACCAGTATGAGATCGCTAAGGACGCCCGGCTCACCCAGGCAGCCGACGGCTCCTGGGTACTGGTGATGAGCGAGGACGCCACCGAGGTGAACGACGCCATCCTCAATGCCCTGAAATAAGCCTTTCCCCTGCCTGCCCCTTTTCTGTGCGGAAAAGGGGCTTTTGCTTTGCCTGGCGGGTGTGCTATACTGATTTTGACTGAATTTTTGCAAGAAAGGCCTTTTTCATGAAAGTTTCTGTGGTCATTCCCAATCTGAACGGCGCCGGCTGGCTGCGGGACTCCATCGAGTCGGTGTGGAGCCAGACCTTCCCTGATTTTGAGCTGATCGTGGTGGACAACGGCTCCTCCGACGAGAGCCTGGAGATTGCCCGGTCCTACCGGGGGCGGCCCGGCTATACCCTCATTGAGAACCCGGAAAATACCGGCTTTTCCCACGCGGTGAACCAGGGCATCCGGGCGGCCAGGGGGGAATATGTGGCCCTCTTCAACAACGACGCCTTTGCCGAGCCGGACTGGCTGGCCGAACTGCTGCGGGCGGCCGAGGGGGACGAAAGGATTTTTGCGGTTTCCACCCTGATGATCCGCCACTTCGAGCGGGATAAGGCGGATGATGCCGGCGACTATGTGAACCTGCTGGGCTTTGCCTGCAAGCGGGGCGACGGGCTGCGGGCCGACCGATACACCACCCCCTGCCGGATCTTCTCGGCCTGCGGCGGGGCGGCCCTCTACCGCAAGCGGATCCTGGATGAGATCGGCCTGTTTGACGAGCTCTTCTTTGCCTATTACGAGGATGTGGACATCAGCTGGCGGGCCAACACCCGGGGCTATCGGAACGTGTACTGCCCCACCGCCCGCTGCTACCACATCTGCGGCGCCACCACCGGCGCGGTGCGCTACAACCCCTTTAAGAGCATCCAGAGCGGCCGCAACAGCATCCTTTTGCCGGTCAAAAACATGCCGGCGCTGATGCTGCTGCTCAACCTGCCCTTTTTGCTGCTGGGCTACGGGCTCAAAACCCTGATGTACTGCCTGCGGGGGTACGGCGCCGACTACGCCAAGGGGTTCGGCGAGGCCTGGAAGGCCATCCCCAAGCTGGAGCGCCCCCCCTTTTACTGGCGCAACCTGCCCGCTTATCTCTGGGTACAGGGCAGCCTTGTCTGCGGTACCTTCCGCTACGCGGTATACCGGGTGCAGCGGGCGATGGGGATCGTCTGAGTTTTTGCAAAGTGAGGTTTTTGCCTTGATCCAAGCTGATTTTAAAGCCCTGGACCGGCTGCGCAGCCAGCGGCCCCTCATCCACTGCATCTCCAACATCGTCACCGCTGCCGACTGTGCCAACCTGGCCCTGGCGGCGGGAGGCCGGCCGGTAATGGCTCAGGAGCCCGCCGAGATGGCCGAGATCGCCGGGGCTGCCCAGTGCAGCGTACTGAACACCGGCACCCCCGACGACGCCAAGTTTCTGGCCTGCCGGCTGGCCGGCCAGGCCGCCCTGGCAGCCGGTCGGCCGGTGGTGCTGGACCCGGTGGGAGCCGGCGCCAGCACCTACCGCCGCCGGCAGCTGGCCAGCCTGCTGGAATCGGTGCGCCCCACCCTCATCCGGGCCAATCTGGCCGAGGTGCAGGCCCTGCTCTGCCTGGCCAGCCGGGAGCTGGGGGTGGACAGCCCCGAGCCGGCCCCGCAGGATCAGGCCCTGACCCTGGCGGGCGAACTGGCCCGCCGGCTGGGCTGCCTTGTGCTGCTCAGCGGCGAGAGCGACTGTGTCACCGACGGCCGCCAGGCCGCCCTCATCGAGGGAGGCACCGACTGGATGTCCCGGATCACCGGGGCCGGCTGTATGCTCTCGGTGCTGGCCGGGTGTTTTCTGGCCGTGTCGGATTCGCCTCTCGGTGCCGTGGCCGCCGCGTCCGCCTTCTGGAAGGTGTGCGGGGAGCGGGCCCGGCAGAGCGTTCGGCAGGCCGGCGGGGGCGCCGGGCTTTTCCACTCTGCCCTCTTTGACGAGACCTCCCTGCTCAGCGCCGGTCAGCTCCGCGCTCTGGGCCGGGTGCGCTGGATGACTCTCTGAATTTCTTTGTAAAGAGGAATCCACCCCACAAAAAGCACAAAAAAGGCGAGGCTCTTTGGCCTCGCCTTTTTTTGATCGGATTTTGAGGTATGGGTACGACCCACGCGTCTTGGGACCTCAAAAGGAGCTCACTCCTCCTCTTCCTCCTCAAATTCTTCCTCTTTCGCTTCCCCTTCGCCGTACAAAAGGCTCATGGCCTCCCGGATGTGCTGCTGCTTTTCGGGAGGCAGTTCGGGATTTTCCAGCGCCGACAGCTTGCCCTGACCGCGGAACCGGGGCACCTCCGGAGCCAGCAGCCCCTCCTGCCGGGCCTGGGTGAGCACGCTGCGGCTGAAGTTGCGGATGGCCGAGCAGTTTTCGGGCAGGTCGGTGAGAGTCTGGCCGTAATGGCAGAACAGCACCTTGCCCTCCGGGCCCACCATCAGGGTGAGGGGGCAGAAGAGCTCCTCGTCTTTTGGGGGCTGATAGCCCTGCTTTTTGGCCTCGTTGAGGATCTTGACCGTGAGCACCGAATAGGCCTTGAGGCGGCTTTTGGTGGTGGGGATGCAGAAATAGTCGTACAGGACCCCCTCGGCGTCACAGATCAGGGTAAAGGGCAGGCTGCCCTCGGGCAGGTGGGCCGAGATGACTTCGGGGCGGCTGCGCACCACGCAGACCAGGGCCACATCCCGCAGCTGGGCATAGTCCTGGGCATAGCGGGCCACAAAATACCGGGTGATGGGGTGACCGAAGTTGGGCAGGAACACCATGCACAGGGGCTTTTGGGCCGCCAGGGCGTAAAAGCTGTTCTGGGGGCTGTAGGGCGTATCATATCGGAACTCGGGGATCTTGTCCCCGGCTTTCAGCATCTCTTTCACTGTAGTTTCCCTTTTGCCATTTTTGGCACAAAACCTGTCGTTTTTTAATCCATAACTATTTTTATTCTACACGCTTGCCGGGTTCTGTCAAGATAAGCGCGCCCTCCCTGGCTGTACTTTCCTGTGCCGGGGGGCCGGCTCTCTGTGCCGGGCAAAGGGGTGCGGGGCACGACAAAAGCGGCGGCCCAAAAAGGCCGCCGCTTTTCTGTATCCAGGTTTCCCACCCAGCCGTCTGCAGTCAATCAAAACCTACCCGTGTGGCAGGTGGGTGCCCTGCATCTGGTTTCACGCTCCCTTCCTCCGCCCAGAGGGCGGGAGGTCTGCAATCCCCCGGAGGACATCGGGCTCCCGATTATTGATTAGTAGGATTATATAAAACTGCAACAAATCGAACCAGGCAGGAAGAACGGATCTCACTGCTGGATGTCGTACTCCTCGCTCAGCCGCTTTTCAAAGATGCCGCTGATCTCGTACAGCTCCTCGTCGTCTTCCACCACGTCCAGGAACTCGCCTTCCTCGTCCTGCCCTACCTTCATGATCACCAGCTGAAGATCCTCATCCAGCTGCTTCTCATCCTCCACATAGGGCACCATGGCCATGTAGTGGGTGCCGTTGTGATCCACCGCGTCGATTACCTCAAAGGTGTACTCGGTGCCCTCCTCGTCGGTGAGGGTGATCAGGTCCGGCTCATTCTCATCGGCCTCGGGCTGGCCCAGAGGCTGCTTGTTTTCTTCCATAGTATTCTCCCGGGCCCGGGCAATATTCCGCCCGGGGGCCTCATCGGCGGGCCGGCTGGGGCCGGCCGCGGTTGTTCTCTTCGCTACATAGTGTATCATGTTTGGGCGCCGGCTTCAAGCCCCCCTGCCAAAAGGCATCGGATGCAAAACTTTTGGCACGGGTCGATTTTCCTTTGCCGGATATGCTATAATACTTAGGATATGGTTTCCCAGAAAATCCCGGGGGCGTGCCCTTTCGGGCCTCTCCCCTTCTTTTTGAGAAAGGCACCAACTATGCGCAAGATCATCTCCCTCACCGCCCTCTCCCTGGCGCTCTGCCTGGCGCTCTCGGGCTGCGCCGGCAAAAAGACCGCCAACCTTCACCGGGAAAGCTATGAGAGCAGCGAGCTCCAGTTCACCACCCCGCAGGACGGAGCCCCCATCGCCATCTTCGACACCAGCCTGGGGGAAATCCGGGCCGTGCTCTACCCGGACCAGGCTCCCATGGCCGTGGACAACTTCACCGGCCTTGCCCAGCAGGGCTACTACGATGGGCTGCCCTTCCACCGGGTGATCTACGGCTTTGTGGCCCAGAGCGGCGACGACACCGGCACCGGCCTCTCGGGGGCCAGCATCTGGCACAACAACCCCTACCCGGTGGAACGCACCGACAGCCTGCACCACTACTCCGGCGCCCTGGGCATGGCCCGCAGCGGCGACGAGGAGAACACCTGCCTGAGCCAGTATTACTTTGTCCAGTCCCTGCCTGAAATGGACAAGGACCTGAAAAAATCCCTGGAGGAGAGCGGATTCCGCCAGGAAGTGATCGACGCCTACGAGGCGGTGGGCGGTCTGCCCTATCTGGACAATGAGTACACCGTCTTTGGCCAGGTGTACCGGGGCATGGATGTGGTGGACGCCATCGGCGCAGTGGACACCGATGAGGACGGCAAACCCCTGGAGGATGTGATCGTCAACTCGGTGACCATTTCCACCTATTCCGCCCAGGAGGAGAGCCAGCTGGACAGCGCGGCCTCCTCCGCCGCCCAATAAGCACCCCTGACCACCGCCAAGAGGGACCGTGAACCATGCTGTTTCAGTATCTGAAAAGGGCTTTCCTCACCCGCAAAAGCTGGGTGGCCGTACTGAGTCTTACCCAGATCGCCCTCACCATCGCCCTGGGCATCTGGCTACAGCAGTACGCCGTATACACCTACATGGCCATCACCGCCGTCAGCCTGATTGCGGTGGCCATTCTTTTGGATAAGGATGATGTGAACCCGGTCTACAAGCTGATGTGGCTGCTCATCATCCTGCTCTTGCCCCCCACCGGCACCATCTTTTATCTGTACTGGGGCGGGCGCAGCCGCCACGGCCGCAAGGCCCGCCAATACAGCGCCTGCTCGGCCCGGGCCAACCAGGCCCTGCCCGACCCGCTGGCCTCTCTGGCCCTGCTGCCGGGGGACGACGCGCCCTACACCCGCTGCGGCCGGTATCTGGCCCAGTACGCCTATGCGCCGGTGTGGGACAACACCTCCTGCCGGTACTACGCCTGGGGGCAGGAGTTCCTGCCCGACTACCTGGAAGAGCTGGAAAAGGCCGAACACTTCATTTTCCTGGAGTATTTCATCCTCCAGGAGGGCAAGCTCTGGGACCAGGTGCTGGAAATCCTCAAGCGCAAGGCCGCCCAGGGGGTGGACGTGCGGGTGATCTACGACGGGATGGGCAGCCTGGTGAAGCTGCCCAAGGACTACGACGCCACCCTGCGCAGCTTTGGCATCCAGTGCGGGGTTTTTGCTCCCATGCGGTTTTCCCCCAATCTCAGCGACTACACCCTTTTAAACCACCGGGATCACCGCAAGATCACCGTCATCGACGGCAATGTGGCCTTCAGCGGCGGGTTCAACCTGGCGGACGAGTACGCCAACTTCACCCATCCCCACGGCGTCTGGAAGGACACCGGCTTCATGCTGCGGGGGGAGGCGGTCTACGCCTACACCGCCGCCTTTCTGGCCACCTGGGACTATGTGCGCCATGCCGTCTCCCCGGTGGAAAAGTTCCGCCCCACCTGCCGGGATATGGCCGACTGCGTGATCCAGCCCTTTGTGGACTCCCCTCTGGACCAGGAAAACGTGTCGGAAAATGCCTATTTCAACATCTTGCAGCAGGCCCAGCGGTATGTGTATGTGGCCACCCCCTACCTGGTGGTGGACAACGAGATGCTCACCTGCCTGCGGCTGGCCGCCAAGAGCGGGGTGGATGTGCGGATCCTGACCCCCGGCATCCCGGACAAGAAATTTGTCTACCTGGTGACCCAGAGCTTTTACCACACCCTGCTGGAGGCAGGGGTGCGGATCTTTGAATACACTCCCGGTTTCATGCACGCCAAGATGTTCGTGTCGGACGACAAGGCCGCCATTGTGGGCAGCGCCAACATGGACTACCGCAGCCTCTATCTCCACTTTGAAAACTGCTGCGCCTTTTACGGTGGGCAGATGGTGCGCACCGTGCGCAAGGACCTGGAGCAGTGCATGGCGGTGAGCCGGGAATGCACCCTGGAGGAGGTATACCGCACCCCGCTGCCCAAGCGGATTTTGCAGATCTTCTTCCGCATCTTTGCCCCCCTGATGTGACAAAAACTCCCCGCCCTTTTGAGGCGGGGAGTTTTATTGTTTTAGAACAGCAGCGCCGGCCTTATTTCTTGCGGGGCTCGGGGGCGCTGCCCGCCTCCTCAAAGGCGATCCGCTTTTGCAGGTAAATTTTGTTGGCGCAGGCCTGGGTAAGGCGGAGGATCAGCACGGCGCCCTCTCCCTCCAGGCCGGCCTCCTCCCCCCGGCAGGGCTGACCCCACACCTGGGCCAGGGAGTTTTCCAGCTCCTGGCAGAAGTAGTCGTACACCTGGGGGAAGGTGTTCTCCTGCTGGCTCATCTGCAACACCGACCAAGCCTCGGGCAGGCTGAGCACCTGCTTCATGGCGCAGAGCAGGATCAGGTGGGCCAGGTGCTCCCGCCGGTACTTTTTCTTGTCCGGCCGGGGGATCATCCGGGCCTTCACATAGTTGTTCACCATGGCCTTGGTGAGGGGGCGCTCCCCCTCCTCGCTGTCCAGCAGCGGGCGCAGCACGTCGGCGATATAGCCGGTCATCTGGTCCATATACAGTTCCAGCGCCGGCAGCTCCCTCCAGCGGGGGCAGTGGTACTCCAGCGCCTGCCGGGTCTGGGGTGAATGATCAAAGGCGATGCTCATATCAGGTCTCCTCCGGGTGATGGCTGCGGTAGGCCAGGTAGCTTTCCAGCAAGACGGCCGCGCTCACCGAATCCAGCCGCTCCTTGCGTTTTTTGCCGAAGGTGTCGTTGCCCGCCAGGATGGCCGCCGCCGACACGGTGGTGCGCCGTTCGTCCCACAACACCACCGGCAGGCCGGTGCCCGCCTCCAGCATGGCCTGGATCTTGCGGCTCTTTTTGGCCCGGGGGCCCTCGGTGCCGTCCATATTCAGGGGCAGGCCCAGCAAGATCCGCTCCGCGCCGATCTCCCGGGCCTTCTCGCACACCCGGGCCACCGCCTTGTTCAGGCTTTTCTCCTCAATTTGGGGGGTGATGGGGGTGACCAGGATCTCTCCCGGGTCGCAGCTGGCCAGCCCGGTGCGGGCCTCGCCGTAATCCACAGCCAGTATCTTCATCGCGTTGCGCTCTCCGTTTTTCTTGGTTTGTGTTTATTGTAGCACAAGCGCCGGCGAAAGTACACCGGCCCGCCGCCCCCTTTTTTCCGGGCCGAAAATACGGTATAATGGGTAGCGTTGCAAGAAAAATATCCTGTGGAGAAAGCGAGTTTTTGTCATGATCGGTACCCTGACCAACACTGCCGCCATCCTGATCGGAGGGCTGGTGGGCAGTACCCTCAAACGGGGCATCGGCCCGAAATATGAGGCCGGGCTCTTCAACGCCTGCGGGCTGGCCGCCTGCGGCATCGGCATCAACGCGGTGGTCAGCCATATGTCCGACAGCCAGTACCCGGTGCTCTTCATCGTCAGCCTGGTGCTGGGCAGCCTGGCGGGCACCCGGCTGGATCTGGACCGGCGCTTCAACGACCTGGTCTCCCGCCACGCGGGGGGACAGCTGGCCCAGGGGCTTACCACCGGCATCCTCCTGTTCTGCATCGGCACCCTCTCCATCGTGGGGCCGGTGATGAGCGCCCTGTACGGGGATGAGACCTACCTGTTCACCAACGCCGCCCTGGACCTGGTCACCTCCACGGTGCTGGCCTCCACCTACGGGGTGGGCATGGTGCTGGCGGCGCCGGTGCTGTTCTGCTGGCAGGGCAGCATCTACCTGCTCACCCGGTACGTGTCCGGCTCCTTTTTCTCGGACGAGGTGGTCTGTGAATTGTGCATCGTGGGCGGATTTCTCATCCTGTCCACCGGGCTGTCCATCCTGAAAATCAAGGACCTGAAGGCCCTGAACCTGCTGCCTTCCCTGTTCGTGCCCCTGATTTTCTTTGCGGTCAAGGGCTTTTTGCCCCTGTAAAGAGGAGGAACCATGAAGCAAGATTCTCTGCCCTGCCGGGACGGCTTTTTCATGCCCGCCGAGTTTTCGCCCCACCAGGGCTGCCTGATGATCTGGCCCCACCGGCCGGGCAGCTGGCCCTTTGGGGCGGTGAAAGCCCGGGAGGCTTTTGCCCGGCTGGCCCGGGCCATCGCCCTCACCGAGACCGTCTACATGCTGACCCCGCCGGCCCTTGTGCCCCAGGCCCGCCAGGCTCTGGGGCAGGCGGCCCGGGTGATCCCCCTGGAGAGCGACGATGCCTGGGCCCGGGATACCGGCCCCACCTTTGTGGTGGACGGCAAGGGCGGGCTTCGGGGGGTGAACTGGCGGTTCAACGCCTGGGGCGGAACGGTGGACGGGCTCTATGCCCACTGGGAAAAGGACGACGCCCTGGCCCCGGCCCTCTGCCAGGCGCTGGGGGTGGACTGGTACGACGCCTCCCCCTTTGTGCTGGAGGGGGGCTCCATCCACACCGACGGGGAGGGCACCCTGCTCACCACCGAGAGCTGCCTGCTGAGCCCGGGGCGCAACCCGGACCTGAGCCGGCAGCAGATCGAGAAAAAGCTGCGGGAGTATCTGGGCATCCAGAAGGTGCTCTGGCTGCCCCGGGGCATCTACAACGACGAGACCAACGAGCATGTGGACAATGTGTGCGCTTTTGTGCGGCCGGGGGAAGTGGTGCTGGCCTGGACCGACGACGAGTCCGACCCCCAGTACCCCCTGAGCCTCCAGTGTCTGGAATATCTGGAAAGGGCCACCGACGCCCAGGGCCGGCCCCTGAAGGTGCACAAGCTGCCCATCCCCCAAAGGCCCCAGGTGGTGGCCCCCCAGGAACTGGAAGGCTACGACTTTGAAGAGGGAGAGGATACGCGGGAGGCCGGCGAGCGGCTGGCCGCCAGCTATGTGAACTTTTATCTCTCCAACGGCCATGTGCTGGTGCCCCAGTTCGGGGACCCCCACGACGCCCTGGCCCTGGAGATTCTGGGCCGGCTGTTTGCCCCCCGCATCGCCCTGCCCATCCCCAGCCGGGAGATCCTGCTGGGGGGCGGCAATATCCACTGCGTGACCCAGCAGATCCCCAAAGGAGGAACTCTCATATGCGAAACGTGACTTTGGCGGCCATCCAGATGCGCTGCACCCGGGACCCGGCCGAAAACATCCGCACTGCCTGCCGTCTGGTGCGCCAGGCTGCCGGTGCCGGCGGCCAGGTGGTGCTGCTGCCCGAGCTCTTCGAGCGGCCCTATTTCTGCCAGGAGCGGCGGTACGAGTACTATTCCTACGCCTCCCCGGTGGAGGAGAACGCCGCAGTGCAGGCTCTTCTGCCCCTGAGCGAGGAGCTGGACCTGGTGCTGCCGGTGAGCTTTTACGAGCGGGACGGCAACCGGCTCTTCAACTCGGTGGCCGTGCTGGAGTGCGGCCGGCTGCTGGGGGTGTACCGCAAGACCCACATCCCCGACGACCACTACTATCAGGAAAAATTCTACTTCACCCCCGGGGACACCGGCTTCAAGGTCTGGCAGACCCGGTACGGCCGGGTGGGGGTGGGCATCTGCTGGGACCAGTGGTTCCCCGAGACCGCCCGCTGCATGGCCCTGCAGGGGGCCGAGATGCTGCTGTACCCCACCGCCATCGGCAGCGAGCCCATCCTGAACTGTGACAGCATGCCCCACTGGCGCCGCTGCATGCAGGGCCACGCCGCCGCCAACCTGATGCCGGTGATGGCCGCCAACCGATACGGCCAGGAGAGCGTCACCCCCTGCCCCGAAAACGGGGGCCAGAGCTCTTCCCTGCTCTTTTACGGCTCCTCCTTCATCACCGACCCCACCGGCGAGGTGATTGCCCAGGCCCCCCGCCAGGAGGAGGCCGTGCTCACCGCCTGCTTTGATCTGGACCAGCTGGACCAGGACCGGCTGAGCTGGGGGCTGTTCCGGGACCGGCGCCCGCCCTGCTACGAGCTGATCGCCCGGCGATAAGACATACAAAAAGCCGCCCCGGGGGAATTCTCCCGGGGCGGTTTTTTGGCATGTATGATCTCACCAGCGGCGGCGCTTGAGAAAGGGCCGCAGCACGATCCGCTCGCTGGGCGGAGTGGCCTGATTCTTCTCCTCTTCCGGCATCTCCTGCTCCAGCTTTTCGGCCCGCCGGGCAGCCTCCTGGCCGATGTACAGGCCGGGCGCCCGGTCCGCCACCTTTTTCAGATTTTCCAGGGCCTGGGCCCGCTTGCGGGAACCCAGCTGGGCCAGAGCCAGCTGATAGCAATTGGTCACCTGGTGGAAGGGCTCCACCGCGTTCAGGGCCAGGTTGCGCAGATACTTTTCATCCGCCCGCCAGCCCCGGGCCGCCTGGAGATAGTTTTTCAGAGTGACCACATTGCCCTGCATGTCCTTTCCGGCCTGGTCCTCGGTGTCGTCGTCCAAAAGATCTTCCAGCTGATGGAGCAGGTCCTGTGCTTCGGACACATCTCCCTTCATGAGATAGATGTTGCACAGGTTGCCCAGCTGGATGGCCCGGCCCCGCACCGCCTGCTTGCCCTCCACCGGGGGCGTTTCGTCCAGCAGGCGGATGGCGGTCTCAAAATCTCCCTTGCTGGCATAGCCGGTGCTGAGGAAGTTGCGCAGGGTGCTCTCCAGCCCGGGCTTGCCCTCCGCCCGCTTCATGAGGGGTTCATAGGCCTGGATAAAAGCCTCCGGGTCCAGCTTGCGGAAGAGGATATTCACCAGCTTCTGGTGCTTGAGCACTGCCGCCAGCCGGATGACCAGCGGGATGAGCACCAGCGCCGCCAGGCAGGGGAGCAGCACCGGCAGCCCCAGCTGGCCCTTTTGCCAGAAATAGCCCAGCACCGCCAGGTCCGCAAGATACAGGATTGCTTCTCCCACCCGCAGGGAGGGAAACAGTGCGATCATACTCTTCTCTCCATTCGCTCGTTGTATTGGTAATTTATAAGCATGATAGCACAAATCGACCCGCCGCACAAGAAAAAGCCGCGCCGTCATTCGGGCCAAAGTGGTCAGATTCGTGAAAAAACATCGACTTTTTATAGATAATATTGTATACTATATCCAAGGAACACTCCCAACAAACGGCCCTTTTGGCCAAGTGAGGTGACAAACCAACGCTATGAAGCTTACATTTTTGGGCGCTGACCATGAAGTAACCGGCAGCTGCACCCTGCTTTCCGCCTGCGGCAAGCAGTTCCTCATCGACTGCGGCATGGAGCAGGGGCGCGACATCTACGAAAACCAGCCCATCCCGGTGGCCCCCGGCGAACTGGACGGATTGTTTTTGACCCATGCCCACATCGACCACTCGGGCCGCATCCCCCTCTTGTACAAAAACGGGTTCCGGGGGCCGGTGTGGTGTACCCAGGCCACCCGGCAGCTCTGCGACATCATGCTGCAAGACTCGGCCCACATCCAGGAATTTGAGGCGGAGTGGCGCAACCGCAAGGCCAAGCGTTCGGGCGCCGAGGAGTATGTGCCTCTCTACACCATGCAGGACGCCCTGGGCTGCCTGGAGCAGTTTGAGGGGATGCCCTACAACCAGCGGATGCCGGTCTGCGAGGGGGTGGATGTGCGCTTCATCGACGCGGGCCACCTGTTGGGCAGCGCCAGCATTGAGCTGTGGATCACCGAGGAGGGCAAAACCGTCAAGCTGGTTTTCAGCGGCGACATCGGCAACACAAACCAGCCCCTCATCCGGGACCCCCAGTATCTGAACGAGGCCGACTATGTGGTGATGGAATCCACCTACGGCGACCGAAGCCACGGCCCACGGCCCGAGTATGTGGCGGAGCTGGCCTCGGTGCTGCAGCAGACCTTTGACAAGGGCGGCAATGTGGTGATCCCCTCCTTTGCGGTGGGCCGCACCCAGGAGATGCTCTATTTCCTGCGTCAGATCAAGGACCAGGGCCTGGTGAAAGGCCATGAGGATTTCCCGGTCTTTGTGGACAGCCCCCTGGCCATCGAGGCCACCACCGTGTTCAAAGCCAACATCTCCGACTGCTTTGACCAGGAGACCCTGGAGATGGTGCGCCAGGGCATCAACCCCCTCCACTTTGCGGGGCTCACCACCACCACCACCTCGGAGGAATCCAAGGCCATCAACTTTGACGAGCGGCCCAAGGTGATCCTCTCGGCCAGCGGCATGTGCGAGGCCGGGCGGATCCGCCACCACCTGAAACACAACCTGTGGCGGCCGGAGTGCACCATCCTGTTTGTGGGCTATCAGGCCGGGGGCACCCTGGGCCGGGCCCTGGTGGAGGGCGCCCGGGAGGTGAAGCTCTTTGGCGAAACCATCGAGGTGCGGGCCCAGATCCGCCAGCTGGCCGGCATCAGCGGCCATGCGGACAACCAGGGCCTGATGGCTTGGGCGGGGCATTTCTCCCCCAAGCCCAAAAAAATCTTTGTGGTCCACGGGGAGGACACCGTCACCGAGATCTTCGCCGCCCGCCTGCGGGACGAGCTGGGCATTGACGCCTTTGCCCCCTTCTCCGGGGCCGAATTTGACCTTGCGCAGGGGGTGTTCACCCGGGAGGGTGTTGCCAAACGGGTGGAAAAGCCCTCGCCGGTGGGCACCCGTGTCTCCACTGCCTTCCAGCGTCTGGTGGATGCCGGCAAGCGCCTGATGACCGTGATCCAGCACAACGAGGGCGGCTCCAACAAGGACCTGGCCCGCTTTGCCAGCCAGATCCAGTCCCTGTGCGACAAGTGGGACCGCTGAGCCCTGTCTTTTCTTCTGCCTTTTCTTTCCTCTAAAAACGGGTTCCCCCGCCGGATAAATCCGGCGGGGGAACCTGTTTTTGCTGAAAATTTCAGCCCGAAAGCTCCTGGATCTGGCGCTGGATCAGCCGGCCCGCCGCGGCGGCCAGCTGATCGATCCGGCTGATGCGCACCAGGTCCCGGCCAAAGATGGTCTCGGCGTCGGGCACCGAGGTGCTGGGCCCCATGAACACCGCCGCCACCCGCACCCCCTGGCGGCGCAGCGCCCGCACCTCGTCGGCGGTATCCTCCACGCCGGCCTTCCCGCCGTATTCCCGGCTCAGGGGAATCCGGCCGCTGGGGGGGATCTTACGGCTGTCGTTGGGGCTGGCGTCGGTAAGCAGGATGAGCAGGTGCTTCTGGGCGGGGGCCTGACGCAGCAGTTCCCTCATCCCCCGCAGCGCCAGGCCGTCCCGGTTCCAGCCGGCGGCAAAATAGCCGAAGATCCGCCGGCTGCCCGCCTTGTCGGCGTACTCCTTCAGCACCCGCAGCACTGTGTAGCCCCGCAGGCTGCAAAAGCTGGACACCCGCACCGGCACCCCGCACCGGCTCAGGCTCTCGGAGAGGATGTACCCCTGAGCGGCGATCAGCTCCTGGCAGTGCAGCCGGCTGGCCGAGGCGTCCAGCAGCAGGTCCACCGCAAAACTGGGCCGGGGGTCCGGCTCCGGGTACAGAAAGACCCGGCCATCCCCCACCACCGGCTCCCGCCAGACCCGGGCGCTCTGGAGACGGCCCCGCCGCCCCAGCCCCATGCCCGGCTGCTGGTGCACCAGCAGGCAGTTCTGGATCTGGCCGCTCAGCCGCAGGATGGCGCTCTGGTTCAGGGCCAGGTCCCGGACAAAGGCCTTCTGGTTTTCCTGCTGCTGGGCGGCGGCCTGCTCGGCCAGCCGCTTGCTGGCGGGGCTGCGGGCCTTTTCCGGCGAGGGGAAGCCCGCCGAAAACCAGAGATGACAGCCCAGATGGTTGCCGGCGCACTGGCGCTGCTCGATAAGGGCCATCTGGGGCGGGGTGTACAGGCAGCGGCCAAAGCAGCTCTCGATATACTGCCGGTCGGTCTCCGGCTGCTGGCGGCTGCCCAGCCTGGTGCGCAGCCCCTTGGCGGCCCGGATCATCCCGTCCTGCCCGGCCTTGGCCGAGCGGCCCACCGTCAGCTCGTCGGTGCGCACCATCTCGGTGGGCAGCAGCTTGGTGAGCAGGGGGGCCCATCGGTCGCTGAAATGGATCTTCAGAGGGGATTTGGCCCGGATCTGGCCGGTAAAGCCCAGATACCGGCGGGCCATCTGGCGGATGGCCTCCTCCATCTGGCCGGCGTCCAGGCTGCCGGGGCAGGCCAAGGCCCTGTACAGCCCCTGTTCCCGTGGGGTGAGCAGACGGCCCCGTCGCCCCAGCACCTCCTGCCAGCGGGCGGCCTGCATGCTGTACACCAGCTGGTTTTTGGCCATCCACTCCTGTCGGGAGAGCTTGTACTCTCCCGCAAAAAACTGGCGGGCGTGTTCCTGGCGCAGCTCCTCCAGAGCCGGGCGGGTGGGCAGCTCCTTCTGATAGACCGCATTTTCCAGGGCCAGCCAGGCCAGATCGTCCAGCGCGGGCTGGCGGGCATCCCCCAACCAGGAGTCGAACAGCCGGCGGGGCATCTCCTCCCCGTACCACTTGTGCACCAGGCCCACCACAAAATTCATGTAAAAATCCGGGCTGCCCTCGGTGTCCAGGGCCAAAAACAGGGGCTCAAAGCCGTATTCGCCGGCAGCCGCCCACACCTGGTTCAGGGCCCGGCGCTGCCGGGCGCTGTATTGTTGGGTAAGCATGGCCCGGCCCCCTCAGTCCGAAAACAGGCGGGACCGGTCCAGCCCGGCGGGGATGCGGGCGGTGATCACGTCCCGGATCAGCCCCTGCTCGTAGCTGTCAAACACCTTGTTGGAGATGCCCATATCCAGCGCCGGCCCGGCCTTCAGCCCCTGGCGGATCAGGCGCAGCGCGTCCAGCAGGCCCCGCAGGTCCAGGGCCTTGTCCGAGATCTCGGCGCTCTCGCACTTCTTTTGCAGGTCCATAAAAAGGGCCGCAAACTGCTTGAGGTATTTCTTTTCCAGGGTGGGGAACTCCCCGCCCAGCAGCTTTTCCAGCCCCTCGGGGGAGATGGAGGGCATCTGGATGATCACAAACCGGGAGGCCAGCGCCTCGTTCAGTTCCCGGGTGCCCGCATAGCCGTTGTTCATGGTGGCGATGAACCGGGTGGCCGGGTCCAAGTTTACCCGCCGGTAGCCGGGCACGTCCATCACCCGGCGGAAATCCAGCACCGCGTGCAGCACGGCCAGTGCCTCGTTCTTGGCCATGTTGATCTCATCCAAAATCCCAAAACCGCCCTCCTGGGCGCACTGGCAGACCGGCCCGGGGCGGAACACCACCTGGCCCCCCTCAAAGGTGTCGGTGCCGATGAGGCTGGCCGCGTCCATATCCACATGAAAGGAGACATCCCACCCCGGCCGGCCAAAGGCGGCGGCCAGGTTTTCGGCCAGCACGTTCTTGCCGGTGGCTTTGCCCCCGGCCAGCAGCAGGTTTGCCCCGCACAGAAGGGCCGCGGCGGCCTGCTCCCAGATCTCCCGCCCGTAATAGGGGTACCGGGGCCGGGGGATGCGGGCCTGCTGTTCCGGGCCGGCCGGGTATTTGGCCCGGTATTCCTCGATTCCCTCAATGAGGGAAGGGTTTACGTTTTCCTGTCGCAACAATTCCAGCAAAAATATCACTCCCTTTTCCGGCCGGCGCCTGTAGTCTGGCGCCGGACCCGCCCCTATCATAGCACAGTCATCCCCGGGTGGGTAGCCCCCGGCAGGGGAGATTTTCCGGCGGCGGCCCGGCGGGCGGCCCTTTACACCCCCCGCGGCAAAATGCTATAATTTCGCTGAAAGCCCGGGCCATCCCTGCCCGGGGCCCGAAAGGAGCATCTCTTTTTTATGTGGCATCCCATCAGGCATTTTTGCACCATCACCCACCATCGGATGCTGGTGGCAAAATACTGTTTCCGGCTGGGGCTCTACTGGCAGGGCCTTACCCACGATCTCTCCAAATATTCCCCCACCGAGTTCCTGGTGGGGGCCCGCTATTACCAGGGAGACCACAGCCCCAACGAGGCCGAGCGGGCCGAGCGGGGCTACAGCTCCAGCTGGCTGCACCATAAGGGCCGCAACAAGCACCACCTGGAATACTGGGTGGACTATACCGGCACCGACAACCCGCCCATGGACGGCATGAAAATGCCGGTGCGATATGTGGCCGAGATGATCTGCGATCGCATCGCCGCCGGTCGCACCTATAAAAAAGAGCAGTACACCGACGCCTCTCCCTGGGAATACTACAGCCGCAGCAAAAAGCACTACCTGATGCACCCTGAGACCCGGGCTCTCACCGAACAGCTGTTGCAGATGCTGCGGGACGAGGGAGAGGACAAAACCTTTGCCTATATCCGCCACACACTTTTGAAAAAACGCTGAAACCCGTGGGGATTTATGCTATACTGAAAAAAACGTGTTTGGGATTTTGAGCAAGAGCCCCGGGGCAGCCCTGCCCCGGCATAAGGAGCGAACAGAGCATCATGGCCAACCAATTTCGCAGCAATCGACCCAAGGACCCGGAGGATTTTACCCGGGCGCCTTTTCATGAATATCGGGGCTACACCCCCTCTTCGGGGATAGATTTGCGCCAGGCGGCGGGGATCCCCATCCTCTTCATCGTCATCGCCTGGGTGATGTTCACCCCGCTGGGGATCCTGCTCACGGTGCTGAAGATCGTCGGCATCCGGCAGAAAGACGAGGCCGCCCGCTGGATGCAGCAGTACGGAGACAACGGGGACATGCGCAGAGGGGCTGCCGCCCGCTCTTCCTCCCGCAGCCCGGCCAACTCCAAAAAGAAGGGCGGCGCGCTGCCAAACCTTTTGCTGGTGTTCGGCTGCATCGCCTTGCTGGTGGGAGTGGTGAACATCTGGGACCCCGTCCAGTTCCTGCTTTTGTACGGCTTCAACCGCTATGACTTTGTGTCTGCTTTTGCCCAGCTGGGCTGGATCGCCAGCGGCGCGGCCATGCTGCTGGCCTCCCGCAGCCTGAAAAGGCGGACCCGCATGTGGAAAAAGCTCCGGGCCATTGTGGGGCGCAAGGACAACATGTACATCGCCGACATTGCCGCCGCCCTGCCCGCCTCCTACAAGGACACGGTGAAGGGGCTGGAGGGGGCCATCGACCACGGGGAGTTCGGCGCCTCGGCTTATCTGGACATGCGCAGCAAGAGCCTGGTGGTGCGGGGTGAGGCGCCCCAGCCGGCCCAGGCCCCCGAGCCCCCCAAGGCGCCGGAAAAGCCCGCCGAGGAAAACCAGTACGACGCGGTGCTGCGCCAGCTGCGGGAGATCAACGACGCCATTCCCGGCGAGGAGATGAGCGCCAAGATCGACCGGCTGGAGGCGGTCACCTCCAAGATCTTTGAGTTGGCCGAGAAGGACCCGGACAAGCTGCCCCAGCTTCGCCGCTTTATGGACTACTACCTGCCCACCGCCCTGAAACTGCTGAAATCCTATGCGGAATTCGACAGCCAGGGGGTGGACGGCGCCATTCTCTCCGACTCCAAAAAGAAGATCGAGGACACCATGGACACCCTGGTGGTGGGCTTTGAGCAGCAGCTGGACAAGCTGTTCCGGGACGATGCGCTGGACCTGTCGGCCGACATCAGCGTGCTGAAAAACATGATGGCCCAGGACGGGCTCAGCGGTGAGGATTCTCCCTTCGCAAAAAAATAAATGGATACAAAAAGGCCCGGGAGCAAAAATCCCGGGCCTTTGATTTTATTCTAAGAGGGCTCAGCCCTCCGCGTTGCTGTTTGCGTCTGTGTCCTCACTGCTTGCCGAGCTGGAGGAACTGGTGTCTCCGGAGGTGACGGGCGTCTCCACGCCGCTGGCCACCGTCTCGCTGGTGATGCCCTCCTGCAGGGCCGCCGCCGGATCATAATCCACGTCGGCCGCGTTCTGGTCGTTCACCACCGCCGAGGAGGCCGGGGTCTCCGGCTTCATCTCGCTCTCCTGCAAAGAGGTGAGATACCAGTTCTTGCCGTTTTTCACAAAGACATAGTCCATGTACTTGGTGGGGTCGGTGGCCGCGCTGAACACAAAGGTACTGTTGGTGAAGGTGGGGATATAGCCCACGGTCACATACATCTGGCCGCTGCTCTTCTTGATCTGTTCCACCTGGGGTGTGTACATGCCCACCTGCCCCGTCACCGGGATCAGATAGCCCTGCTTGTCCTCCAGGTACAAAAAGGTCATGTCGCTGCTCTCAAAGGTCTCGTGGGTCACCTTGTAGTCCGGCCCGAAAAGCCGGGCGATGGCCGCATCCACCTCCAGGGTGGGCAGGATGATGCCGTCGGTGTCCGGGTCCCGCTCATAGCTGTCCAGGCTGCCGTTGGTGGCCAGGGCGTTGTTCACGGTGGTCCAGATGGCGTACTCCTTGATCTGGTTGGGGTCTGCCTGGTCCACCGAGTCAAAGGGCAGCGGGTCCAGCATCACATAGCACTGCAACCGGCTGGCCAGCTCCTCCTTCAGGGCGCTGTTGTCAAACAGCCCTCCCACAATGCGGACGCCCCGGGTGACCACGGTAAAGACCCCCACGATCACCAGCAGGCAGACCAGCAGCCCCAACAGCTGCCGGACCCGGCGGCGCTGGCGGCGGGCGTGCTCTTCATGTGTCATCATTGCCATTGAAAAATTCTCCTGTATCCAGCCCCCGGCCGGGGGCGGCGTATTTTCTTTTCTGGCGCATAGGCCGATTTCAGTATACCACAAAAGGCCCCCGGGCGCAAAATCCAGCCTCTGGTATTTCTGTGAAAATGTTTTGAACTTTTGCCGGCTGGGCAGCCCGTCCGCTTTGTGCTATACTGAAATTGCTACTTGGGAGAACGGCCGTTCTCCCCCCAAAGGAGGCTTTTGCCATGATTCGCTTTACCAGTGACTACTGCGAGGGCGCTCATCCCGCCCTTTTGGCCGCCCTCACCGACACCAATCTGGAGGGCAACCCTGGCTACGGCACCGACCCCCACTGCCAGAACGCCGCCCGCATGCTCTGCCGGCTCATCGGCCAGCCGCAGGCCCAGGTACATTTTCTTGTGGGTGGCACCCAGACCAACCAGACCGCCATCTCGGCTTTTCTGCGGCCCCATGAGGCGGTGATCTGCGCCGCCTCCGGCCACATCAATGTGCACGAGACCGGCGCCATCGAGGCCACCGGCCACAAATGCCTGGCCCTCTACTGCCCGGACGGCAAGCTCACCCCGGGCGGGGTGCAGGCGGTGCTGGACGCCCACACCGACGAGCACATGGTCAAGCCCCGGATGGTCTACATCAGCCAAACCACCGAGGTGGGCACTGTCTACAGCCTGGAGGAACTGCGGGCCCTGCGCCGTATCTGCGACGAAAAAGGGCTGTACCTGTACCTGGACGGCGCCCGTCTGGCCAGCGCCCTGGCCCTGGGAGGCATCAGCCTCACGGCGGTGGCCTCCCTCACCGACGCCTTCTACATCGGCGGCACCAAAAACGGGGCCCTGTTCGGGGAGGCGCTGGTACTCTGCAACCCGGCCTTGCAGCCGGACTTCCGCTATCTTCTCAAACAGCGGGGCGGCATGCTGGCCAAGGGCTGGCTGCTGGGGGTCCAGTTTGAAAAGCTGTTTGAAAACGGCGGCACCCTCTATCTGGAACTGGGCCGGCATGCCAACGAGATGGCCTCCCGCCTGCGCCAGGGGCAGCAGGCCCGGGGAGGGGTCTTTGACGTGGACTCCCCCTCCAACCCGCTCTTTGTCCAGCTGCCGGAGGCGGTGCTGGAAGGTCTGGCACCTGACTTTGTCTGGACCGACATGAAGCCCGCCGGCCCGGGCCGGCGCAGCATCCGTCTGGTGACCAGCTGGGCCACCAGCCCGGAACAGGTGGACGCCTTTTTGGCGGCGCTGGACCGGCTCTCCCCCTCCGGCCAGTTCTGAAGCAAAACGGTGCCCCCGGGCCGCTCTTGGCAGCCCGGGGGCTTTTTTATGGGGTTTTGGTTCAGCTCAGCTTTTCAATGGCCTTTTTCACCCGGTCCAGGGCCTTTTCCCGGCCCATGATGGCGGCCAGCTCGGTGCCGCCGCCGGGGGTGCGGTTCTTGCCCGAGAGGGCCACCCCCAAAGGATAGAGCATCCAGCCGTTCTTGACTCCCATCTCGGCGGCCTTGGCCGAGGCGGCGGCAAAGATGGAGTCCTTGTTCCAGTCGCTCAGCCCTTCCAGCACCGGCAGCAGGGCCTGCAGCGCCTGGAGGGCAGTCTCGGGGCTGGTCTTCTGCTTTTTGTTGGCGTAGAGGGAAACCTCGTATTCCGGCATTTCGTCAAAGAAATCCAGCTGGGGAGGAATGTCCCCCAGCACCTCGCACCGGGGTTGAAGCACCGCGCAGAGAGCCTGTTTGTCCAGCGGGGTGTGGACAGCCTGGTCGATCCAGGGCTCGGCCAGCCGGCAGAACTCCTCGGCGGGCAGGCGGCGGATGTACTCCGCATTGATGGCCCGCAGCTTGAGGGGGTCAAAGATGGCGGGGCTCTTGCTGATGCCGGCAGGGTCGAAGATCTTCACCATCTCCTCCAGGCTGAAGATCTCCTGTTCCCCCTTGGGGCTCCAGCCCAGCAGAAGGATATAGTTCAGGATGGCCGCCGACAGATACCCCTTGGCCACCAGATCCTGGTAGGAGGCGTCCCCGTTGCGCTTGGAGAGCTTGTTCTGGGCGTCCTTCATCACCGGCGGGCAGTGGATGTACACCGGCACAGGCCAGCCGAAGCTCTGGTACAGCAGGTTGTACTTGGGGGTGCTGGAGAGGTACTCGCTGCCCCGGATCACATGGGTGATGCCCATCAGGTGGTCGTCCACCACATTGGCGAAGTTGTAAGTGGGCATGCCGTCGCTCTTCAAGAGGATCTGGTCCTCCAGCTCCTTGTTTTCCACCTCGATGTGACCGTACACCGCATCGTCAAAGGAGGTGATCCCCTCCCGGGGCATCTTCTGGCGGATCACATAGGGCGTGCCCGCGTCCAGCAGGCGCTGCACCTCCTCGGGGGGCAGGTCCCGGCAGTGACCGTCATAATGGCCCACCACCTGGCCTTCCTCCTTCTGGCGCTGGCGCATCTCCTCCAGTCGCTCGGGGGTGCAGAAGCAGTAATAGGCCTTGCCGGCCCGCACCAGCTGCTCGGCGTACTCCTTGAACAGCCCCATTCGCTGGCTCTGGACATAGGGGCCCACCGGGCCGCCCACATCGGGGCCCTCGTCCCACAAAAGGCCGGTCTGGCGCAGGGTGTCGTAGATGATGTCGGTGGCGCCCTCCACCAGGCGGCCCTGGTCGGTATCCTCAATGCGGAGGATGAAATCGCCGCCCTTGCTCTTGGCGGTGAGGTAAGCGTACAGGGCGGTGCGCAGGTTGCCCACATGCATATAGCCGGTGGGGCTGGGGGCAAAGCGGGTGCGGATCTTCTGAGATGCCATATTGCGGAAAACTCCTCTTTATCGTTTTTCCCGCCCTGGGCAGAGGGCGGACTCTGGATATTTTATAAAGTATAGTTTAGCCCCGCCTCCCCTGTTTGTCAATTGCAGAGAAGGGGCATCTGTGGTAGAATAAAAAGGCTATACGGGCCGCCGGCCCGCTACAACGCCAGTCTCCCCCCGGAGCCTCAAAATCGGAACGGCTCTGTGCCTATGCCGCCCTTGCCGGCCGGGCGTCCCAGCCGCCCTTTGTGAAAAAGGAGCATTCTTTTATGAGCGAAACCAAAAAACAGCGTATTCTTTCCGGGATCCAGCCCACGGGCACCTTTACCCTGGGCAACTATATCGGGGCGGTGCGCAACTGGGCCAAATTGCAGGATCAGTTCGACTGCCTCTACATGGTGGCCGACCTGCACGCGCTGACCGTGCGCCAGGTGCCCGCCGAGCTGCGGGCCCACACCCGGGAGGCAGCCAGCATGCTGCTGGCCGCCGGCATCGACCCCTCCCGCAGCATCCTCTTTGTGCAGAGCCATGTGCCTGCCCACACCCAGCTGGGCTGGGTGCTGTGCTGCAACAGCCAGTTCGGCGAATTGAGCCGGATGACCCAGTTCAAGGACAAGAGCGCCAAGCACCCGGACAACGTGAACGGCGGCCTGTTCACCTACCCCTCCCTGATGGCCGCCGACATCCTGATCTACAACGCCGACCTGGTGCCGGTGGGGCAGGACCAGAGCCAGCACCTGGAGCTGGCCCGCAATGTGGCCCAGCGGTTCAACAACGCCTACAGCGATACCTTTGTGCTGCCCAGCGGCTATATCACCAAAGAGGGCGCCAAGATCATGAGCTTGCAGGATCCTCTCCACAAGATGTCCAAGAGCGACACCAACGCCAACGCCTTCATCCTCATGACCGACACCCCCGATGTGATCCTGCGCAAATTCAAGCGGGCCATCACCGACAGCGAGGGCGTGGTGCGGGCCGACCCGGTGAACAAGCCCGGCGTCACCAACCTGATGAACATCTACAGCGTCTTCACCGGCAAGAACTTCGAAGAGATCGAGCGGGAGTTTGAGGGCCGGGGCTACGGCGATCTGAAGGAGGCCGTGGCCGAGACGGTGATCGGCGCCCTGACCCCCATCCAGGGCGAGTACAACCGCATCCTGGCCGACAAGGCCTATGTGGACGGCATCCTGGCCCAGGGCGCCGAGGCTGCCTCCCGCCTGGCCAACCGCATGCTGAACAAGGTGTACAAGAAGATCGGCCTGCTGCTGCCCTGAGGATATTCCATTCTGTTAAATTTGTGTGAAGTCCCGGGAGCTGCCGCGCCGTCCGGCTTTTGCCGGGCGGCGCTTTTTGTTGTTTTTTCCTCTGTCTCCGCGCTTTTTTCTCTTTTTTTCCCTCTGTTTTCCCCCATCTCGCCGGATTTTCCTTTCCTCTGGATGATTTGCCAAATATTGACAAATCCTTCCCGGTAGAGTATACTCTCTGTAATGTCAGGTGAGGCTTTGAGGGGCTCGGGCCTGACCGGCTGCAAAATAGAAAAATAGGGAAAGGAACGCTATGAAATCCACCGGTATTGTCCGCCGCATCGACTCGCTGGGCCGCTTTGTACTGCCCATCGAGCTGCGCCGCCTGTTGGAGCTGGATACGGACTCCAGCATTGAGATTTTCACCGACGAGGACGCCGTGATCCTCAAAAAGTACCAGCCTGCCTGCGTGTTCTGCGGGGAGGCCAAGGACGTGACCCAGTATATGGGCCGGAACGTCTGCGCCAAGTGCATCAAGAATCTCTCTCAGCTGAAAAAGTAAAAAAGAGGCAGGCCAGCCGGCCTGCCTCTTTTGATATTGCTCTTATTTTTGCCGCTCCACCCGGGCCTCACTGGTCTTGATGAGGTTTAAAAGGCTGGTGGCATACAGGGGATAATCCTTGCCCAGGCTCTCACTGGTCATGGAGAGGCTCTGGCGCAGGGCATTGGTGTCCTGGGCATCCTCCCCGCAGAGGATCCCCTCCACATTGGCCTGGGCCACATGCATGGCCGCGTCGGTATAGCCCTGCCAGCGGCCCGGCGTCAGGCTGAACAGGCTGGCGGTGTTTTTGGGCTGGGCAGAATACAGCAGACGGAAGATCTTGTACACCGCCAGCATCAGATAGGCGCTCACTTCGGTGACAAGGCCTTTGTCCTTACAGTCTCCCAGCTTGTCGAACAGGATGTTCAGGCTGTTGGAGATCAGCTTTTTATTCATGGTGGGCAGCACGCTGCCCTTGTACACCCCGTCCCTGGCTGTCTCCGGGCCGGGAATATCCTCCACCGAAAGGGTGAGGCCGCTGCGCTCGGCGCTGCGGCCCAGAAGATAGTCGCAGCTCACATCGTAATAGTCGGCCACCCGCACCACAAAATCCAGGCCGCACTCCCGGATGCCTTTTTCGTAGTGAGAGAGCAGGGCCTGGGATACCCCCAGATCCTGCGCTGCCTGCTTTTGGGTGATGCCCCGCTCTTTCCGCAGCAGTGTAATGATCCTGTTGAATTCCATCCTCGTTTAACCCCGCTCACACAGAACTGCACACTTCCTGATTGTGTACACATTGTAGATTATAAAATATCAAAAACACTTTGTAAATACAAAAACCGCCCAGTTTCGACCAAGTTTTTTTGGCGTTCCTGCCTCTTGACCTTTTGGGCAACAAGATATATGATGTTGACTTGAACTTTGAGACAAAATATAGCGTTTTCGCCGTTTTGTTTGTTACTTTTTTGTAATCTTTGTTTCCCCCGCTCGATTGGATTTTTAGCTACGGACAGGAGGCATTATGCGCAATTATCAGCTCTATCTCATCCGCCACGGGATCACCGAGGGCAACCTGAAGGGCCTGTATGTGGGCAGCGGTACCGATCTTCCCCTGTGCGAGGAGGGGCGCAGTCAGCTTCGCGCTTTGCGGGAGCGGTTCACCTACCCGGAGGTGAACACCGTTTTCTCCTCTCCCCTCTCCCGGGCGGTGGAGACGGCCGAGATCCTCTTCCCGGACGCCGCCAAGAAGCTGGTGATCCGGGATCTGCGGGAGATGGGCTTTGGGGTGTATGAGGGCAAGGAGATCAAGAGCCTGGTGAAGGACCCGGATTTTGCCCGCTGGATGGACCCCTCCTCCGGCTATACTCCGCCCCATGCGGAGGACACGGCGGATTTCCACACCCGCTGCCGGGAAGTGCTGATGCACATGTTCGAGTATATGATGAAGACCCAGACCCTTGAGGCGGCCTGTGTCACCCACGGTGGCGTCATCATGAGCATGATGGCACAGAAGGCGGTGCCGGTGCACCGGCCTGAGGAGTGGATGGCCGACCCGGGCTGCGGGTATACCCTGCGGATGGATACCTCCATCTGGATGCGGGACGGCCTGGCCGAGGCGGTGGAAGTGCTGCCCTGGGGCTATCTGGACAGCGAGGAGATGCAGCGGGGAGAGGACTGAACCCCCTATTTACAAAAAGCGCGCACACGGGCTTTCGCCTGTGTGCGCGCTTTTTTCCTTGAAGAGATCGCCCGAGGCTTAGCCTTCCTGCGGCTGGGCCTGCTCCATAGGAGCCGGGTTGTCCCAGAGGGTCAGGTCCTGGCTGCTGCTGTTCTGTACCTTGATGGCCTGGCCCGCAAAGCCCCCGTAAATGGCAATGTAGCACTTGCCCGGCTGGATGGGGTACTCCTGCCCGTTCTCGTCGTAGATGGTGAAGCCCCCGGTGACGCCGTCCTTTTTCCAGCGGATGAGCTTGCAGCTGGGGCCGTTCAGGTACAGGCCGGTGCCCGCGCTCAGGTCATAATCCCGGGTATATCCGTCGTCCTTGACACCGGCGCTGCAATACAGCACCAGCACATTGTCGTACGAGAGGATCTTTTCCATGGGGTCCATCTCATCGGGGTAGTTTCCGTCGATCTGGGGCTGCCAGTCGATGTCGTATTTTTCCCAGCGGTTGGTATCCCCGTTGTACAAAAGCGGGATGGTGTTGCCCTCTGCAAAGGTGATCTCGATGCGGGCCGCCTCCATGGGCTGGGCAGGGGCCGGCGTGCCGGTCTGCGCCCCCGAAACCGCCTCGCCGGAGGCAGCAGCGGAAGTGGCCCCCTCGGCGCCGGCCTGGGATGCGGGGGCGGTCTCCTGGCCCGGGCGCACATAATTGAAGAGGCTTAGCCGGTCTCCATCTTTGGACAGGCCGTAGTGGCTCAGGCCGGTCTCCATCAGGCTCTGGGTGGTGTACCAGCAGTATTCGTGGTTGGCCACCTTGTCCTTCTCATAATCCAGGTCATAGGATGCCACACCCACATAGTACCCGTCCAGATTCTGATACTGGTAGGTGTTCAGCAGGTTGGAGGCATAGATATTTCCGCCGATCTGCATCAGGATGCTGTCGCAGGGCATGGCAATCTGCCAAAACAGATCCCGCGCCGGGCCCACGGCCCCCACCTTCTCGGGCAGCCCCTCGTTGCCGCTGTACATGGCCATCATGGAGGTGGTCTTTCCCTCGGTGATGGCCTCCACCAGGACTTCGGCGCCCTTGAGCCCCCACTGGGGATACCCGGCCTTGTTGTTCTGGATCATCACCGCGATGGGACGGCTGCGGTCATTCGGGTCCCCCTGCTCGCCGGTGAGAGGGTCAAAGCCCGTCACATAGTCCAGCGGTTCCGGGGTAGGCGTGGGGGTAGCGGTGGGCGCCGGCTGGGAGGAGGAGGAAGAGGGCCCCACATCCCCCGAAACCGACACCACTGCCTGCCGGGAACAGGCCGACAGCAGCAGAGACAGGGACAAAAGGGCAAGCGCGGTAGAAATTCTTTTCATAACGGGTGATAACTCCTTACTGCGGGGCCTTGGCGCCGCAATGTGCAAAACAGGGCCCGCCCAGGCCGGGCAAGCCCTGCTTTATTTCATTCAACGAAGGTGCGTTCAGTCCGCGCCCTCGCTATCCACATAGCTGTTGGCGGTGAAATCGGTGTCCTCCACCTGCTGGCCGGCTCCCTCATAGTGGAAACCGTCGTACTCGTCCAGATCCACCACGGCCAGGTAGGTCTTGCCGGGGTTGATCTTGAGGGAAGTCTCGGTGCCGTCGCCGGTAAACAGGCGCAGCGCCTCCAGAGGGCCGCCCTTCTGCCAGCGAATGTACTCCGCCTTGCCGCCATAGAAGTAATAGCCCACGCCGCCATAGGCGTATTCCACCTTCTGGATGCCCTTGGAGTCGCCGGGATAATCGGCGATCTCGGTGAAGAGCACCACCAGGTTGGTGAAGCCAAGCTGGGTGTTGTTGTTCTCGTCCACGGTGGCCGAGACGCTGCCATCCGCCGGGGAGTACATGCTCATCAGGTACTGGTTGGCAGTGGAATCGTAATCAAAGTAAGTACGGTAGCTGGAGGAATGACGGATCGAAACCGTGTCGGCCGCCTCCCCGTCGTCCAGGGTGCGGGCGCTCTCGTAATAGGGCACAAAGTCAAAGAAGGTGCTGGTGTAATCCCGGCTCATATCGATGCCATACTTGTCGATGGCCTGCTGGATCTCCTCACCGCTGGTGAACTCGGTGTGCTCCAGGGCCACATCCCGGCCCCGGTTGTCCCGGTGAGACACCTGAGGATGGGTCTCCACGCCGAAGTAGGACTTGCCGCCGATGTTCAAGTCAGAATAATCATAGTCCCGGATGAATTCGGTGGTGAACACGCTCTCCCCGTCGTGGTAGTACAGGGCGTTCCAGGGCAGCACCAACTGGAAGAACTGGTCCCGGCCGGAGCGCAGGGGCCCGACCTCGGGAATGGAAGAAACGTCGTCATACAGAGCGCAGAAGCGGGTGATGCCTCCCTCCACCTTGCTCTCGATGAGGATGCCGGCCTCGGACAATCCCCGCTGGGGACGGGCGTTCTGACGGCCGGTGTTGGAGATGTTGTTCACCATGATGGCAGTGATGCGCTGGCCGTCGGCAGGGTCGCCGGGGGTCTGCTCCAGCCCGGTGAGCACATCCGGCGTGTAGGGGATGGGCGTGGGGGTGGGCGAGGGAGTCGCAGTGGCCTGTGCGGTGGGGGCGGAGGCATCGTTGGAGCTCTCCCCCTTGGAGCCACAGGCCGCCAGCAGGCTGACAGCCATGGCCAGAGCCAGGGTCAAAGTAACAAGACGTTTCATGAATGGTTCACTCCGTATTCCTTTTTTTCTTTTTTATCCCGAAGGGCCGGTCTCAGTTCAAAACCCACCCTTTCACGATCTTCGCAACCTTGCGTTTTCCTTCCCCTGCTGTCTTTTATTGTACCAAGGCCAAACAGGTTTGTAAAGGAGAAACCGGTCGGCGGCAGGGGCCGAGGTTCAGCCGGCATCCTGGAGGAACAGCTCCTCCAGGTTCTTGCCGTCCACCCGGCAGTATTCCAGCTGGTCCATCCCCACGATGGCCACATAGCTGTTGCCCGGATTGATGGTCACATCCATCTCCAGGCCCTGGTTGTCCACGATCCGCAGAGGCTGCTCGCCGGCGCCCTTCATCCAGCGCACCCGCTCATACCGGCCGCCACAGAAATACAGCCCCGCGCCGTTTTCCAGCTTCACCTGGGCCAATACCCGGTCGGGATACTGGCCGATCTCGGTGAAAAGCAAAAACACATTGTCCGCCGAATAGACGGCGCCGCCGGCCGCTGCGTCCACCTGGGGCTCGCCGAATTCATACTTATAATACCGGCCGTCGGTGGGGTCGTAGATCAGCTCGCTGTCCTCATAGCTGGAAAAGCGGATGGAGATCTCGGTGGCCTTGCCTCCTTCCAGGATCCGATCGGCCTGGCTGTAAGGCAGGAAATTGAACACCGGCTCCGGCTCTCCCGCTGTGTCCAGCCCGTACCGCTCCACCGCCCCGGCAAAGGTTGTCCCGTCGGTGTAGACGCAGCTGTCCTGGGGCAGGGTGCGCCGGCGCTGGGCGTCGATCCAGTAAAAATTCTTGTACTTGCCGTCAATGGAGAGGCTGTCCGGGTATTTGAAGGCCTCCAGCATGTCCAGGGCATAGCTGCTGCCCCCGATGTGGGCGTACAGGCAATCCAGCGGGATGGCCAGCTGAACATGCTGATCCCGGGCGGAGCGGATGGGCCCCACCACCGGCATGGCGTTATAATCCCGGTACACCGCCATCAGCCGGGTGATGCCCCCCTCTGTGACCATCTCATACACCAGATCGGCGCTGTTGATGCCGCTTTGGGGCAGGGCCGTCTTCACATTGTTGATCATCACGGCCACTCCCCGCTGCCCTTCCGGGTAGTTTTCGCCCTTGGGCAGGCCGGTGTAGGGGTTCACGTCCGCCGCCAGGGTAAAGGTGGGCTGGCTGCTCGCCGCAGGCTGGGGCGCCTGGGCCGCATTGCCCGCCTGCCCGGAAGAGGCACAGGCCGGCAGCAGGCAGCACAGGGCCGCCGCCAAAAGCATGTGCAGCTTGGTACTCATAGAGCCTCCCTCCTCCTGCAAGCGGATGCGGACAAGACAAACGGGTTTCCATCATTATACCTGCTCCGCCCTGTCTTGTAAACACTTTGTAATTATTTGCCCGCTCATAAGGAACGAATCGGCCGGATTTTGCGGGTTTTAGGGCACAAAGCCTTGACAACGCCGTCAGAGGCTGATATACTTATTAAGCTGTAATTTTATGTGAGCTATTAGCTCAGCTGGCAGAGCACCTGACTTTTAATCAGGGTGTCCGGAGTTCGAATCTCCGATAGCTCACCATGCGGCCGCAAAGCAAGCTTTGCGGTCGCTTTTTTGTGCCCATACAGAACAATGGCCGGGAACCCGCAAGTTCCCGGCCATTGTTTTTTATGTATTGCCGTCTGCCCTCAAACAGGCGCGCGGCCGGCTCAGTCCTTGATCCAGGCGGGGTTGCCCTTGCCGTTGTAGCGGCAGCCGGGATAGCGGCAGTTGTCGCAGTTGCCCCGGTTGCCCTTGACAGGGGGCTCACCCTTGATGTTCTTTTCCAGATATTCCACCAGGGCCTTCACGTCGGCCTCCTCGCCGTCCACCGCCCAGTAGTGGGCGCCTTCGTTGCCGCCGATGCCGCCGGCGCACACCACCTTGGCATCGCAGTGGAACATCATCTTGATGGCCTCCACCTCGGTGAGGATGTCGGCGCCGCTCAGGCAGTACATGCCAGGGTCAGCCCCCATGGAAATATCGATGTGGCTGGCGCCGCCCAGCGCCTTGCTGGCAGCGGGCACACTGGGGACCAGCTTTTCGTACCCCACCGGGCAGATAAATTTCAGCCCCTTGCTGGTCATATAGCCGATAAAGTTGGGGACGGTGCCGCCGTTGAAGCCGGAGGTGATCACGCCCACATGGCCGTCCAGATCAAAGGCGTTGGCGCCCTTGATGATGACCGTTTCGGCGTGGTAATCCTGGAGAGCCTCGTCGATTTTTTTGTCCACCGGCTGGCCCTTGTAGAACACATTGGGGAAGCTCTTGCGGCTGGAGGGCTCGGTGACGCAGAGCATACCGGCGCAGCTGATACCCACGGTGCACTCACCGGGCTCCACGTCGTAGCCCAGCTCCTGAGCGATAAAGGCGTTGGTGGTTCCGCCGGCCAGCAGCACATAGGCGTCCTTCCAGGCTTTCTGGAACTCGGGGGTCTGGATCACCGCCTTGGCGATGAGGCGCCGGGCCTCCGCAGGAGTCAAAACAAATGCAGCTTTCATATCTCTTCTCCTCTCTCAACACAGTAAAACTTGGGTTTGTGGTGTATCCGGGTTCTGTTTCAGGCCTCGGCTGCGTTTTGCAGCCCCCGAAAACTGCTCCGACAGGCCGCCCCTTGGGCCGCCTGTTTTTAGCCCTGATTAATTTTCATCTTATCGGATTTGTCCCCTTTTTTCCAATAGTTTAAGAGTCATAACAAGATAAGTTTTTACTTATGACAAGTGGCCTATTGTGTACATTAAGTTTTGCTTATAATGCTATTATGCACTTCGAATTGGACAAAATTTGGTCTTTGCCGTACCGTAGATATAGCAATTGTTAACGGTACTGTTTTTCGATCGAAGCCAAACCGACCAACTTATGGGGAGTGTAAAGCCACAAATTTGAGCAAAAGGAGAATCGAGCAAAGATCAAACCAATGTCCTGATATAAGGAGGAATGAAAGTTGGAAATAGGAATGGGCGTATGGGCATTTGCCGTCTATCTGGCAGTTGTCATCCTATAGAGCACCCTGATCAAACGCTCCATCACTGAGGCCATGCTGCTGGGATTTTTGGTGGTGGCTCTGTTTGGGGGAGTCGGCAGCTACTTCACCACCATCCTGGACGCGCTGTATGGCGCGGCCACCGAAGAGATCTTTCTTGCCACCATGCTGTTTGTCTTTATGTCGGCCATCATGGCCAAGACCGGCATCATCGGGGAGCTGATTGAGATCCTGAACTCGCTGATCGGCCGGATCCGGGGAGGCTCCGCCTATGTGGCCGTGGTGGCCAGCGGCCTGTTCGGTCTGGTATCGGGCAACTCGGTTGCCAATGCCGCCACGGTGGGCACGATCACCATTCCCTGGATGATCGAATCCGGCTGGCCCAAGGAGGCCGCCGCCACCATCACCGCCGGGAACGCCGGGTCGGGTCAATCCTTCCCCGCTTCCTCCGCCATGTTCATCATGCTGGGCCTGCCCCAGGTGGCGGCGGCGGTGGCCATCGACAACTTTTATCTGGCCATGCTCACCGCCGGCCTGTGGTGCGTTCTGTACCGGCTGATCATTGTGCGGCTCTATGTGAGCAAATACCATGTGCCGGCCCTGGACCACGGGAACATCCTTCCCATCGGCCAGTCCCTGAAGAAGAACTGGCCCTCGCTCCTCATGTTTTTGAGCATCGTCATCCCCCTGCTCATCAGCATCGGTCCCCTGTCCGGCGTGCTGGAGGCCTCCGCTTTCGGCACCGAAGGGATGGATTCCATCAGCATCGTGATCTGGGTGCCCATCCTGATGAGCGTGATCTGCATCATCGAGGGCTGGAAGCGCCTGCCCCACTCGCTGGGCGGCTGGTACGACCTTTTGAAGGGCACCGAAAAGAGCTTTGCCAATGTGGGCGGCATCTTCCTGTTTGCCATTGCGGGCAGCAACGTGCTGTCTGCGGTCGGGTTCGGCGAAGACCTGAACGCACTGCTGCAATCTCTCACCCTGCCCAAGGCGGTTCTGGTCTTTATTGTGGGCATCATGGTGGCCCTGGTGGCCGGCCCGCTGAGCGGCGTGGCCACCACCATCGCCATGGGGCCCGTGGCCTATGCGGTGCTGACCAATGTGGGGATCAGCCCCATCGCTGCGGTGGCGGCATTCCTGATCTGGATGTCCACCGAGGGCGCTTCGCCCCCCAGCTCCTCCCCCATTTTCGTGTCCTGCGGCCTGGCGGGTGTGAACAACATACAGGTCACATTCAAGCCGCTGGTCTTCCACTATGTAGTCCCGGTGGTCATCATCGGCGGATTGATCGCCCTGGGCATACTTCCCATTATGAACGGGTGAAGGAAGGGGGTCTCACTGTGAACAGCATCTCTAAAATTCTGGATATTCTGTTTGTGATCAGCGTCACCATTTTCGTGGCCATGTCGGTGATCATGCTCTTTTTGCAATGCGTGGGGCTGGTTACGCTCAACGGCGGGCTGGCCGCCGCCGCTTACAACACCCTGACACCCTACGGCGGCATCATATCCACCGTATCGGCGATCTCTTCCATCATTCTATCGTACCTGCGCCACGAGGCCAACGCGTCGAACGACTGATTTCCCGGCAGCCATGGTCCATAAGAGACAATGTGGTCTCTTATGGGCCATTCATTTTTCATTGCAGCATTTCCACTGAAGGAGAAATTTCAAACATGTTTGTCAACCGTAACCCTGAATATTTTCTGACCATTGTCCAGGAGAGGAGCATCTCCAAGGCCGCCGAAAAGCTGTACATCTCCCAATCCTCCTTGAGTCAGCACATCTCCAAGCTGGAACAGGCGCTGGACATCAAGCTGCTGGACCGATCCAAAAATCCCATCCAGGTCACCGAGTCCGGCCGCATCTACCAGCGGTATCTGGAGAGCAGCAATTTCCTGTTCCGCAAGCTGCAAAGCGAGCTCAACAGCAGGCGGATGCAGATGGTGAACATGGGCGCGGGCACCTGGCGGGGCCCATCCTGCTGCCCGAGATCCTCCCGGATTTCATGCAGCGGTATCCCCAGACCCGGATCACCCTCTCCGAGTTCCCGGTCAACGAGCTGTTTACCCTGGTCAGCAACGACACGGTGGATTTCGCGGTAATGAACACCTCGCCCGAAATTTCCGGCGGCATCGATCTGGTCCAGGAGGTCATTGCCTACGAGCGCATCCTGCTGGTGATGCACCGGGCCGACCCGGTCGCCGCCCTCTTTGCCCAGCAGCAGGCCCATGGGGAGGAGATCGACCTGGCCGAGCTTCAGGAAAAGAGGTTCATCTCCCTCAATCGGAACCTGGCGGTGGGCAGGCATGTGAACAATTTTCTGGAGCGGAAACATCTCACCTTTCTGGAGCGTCTCTACACCACCAACAACGCCACGGTTCTGAACCTTGTGGCCAAGGGGCTGGGCTTCTGCTTTCTGGTGGAGACCGGGCTGACCGACCTGTACACCCGCCCGGAACTGGTCATGTTCGACCTGCACGCGCAGGATCTGATGATCCCGCTGTCCATCGTATATAAAATGAACAGCTATCTCTCCCCTGCGGTGCAGGACGCCATGGAGTTGGTGCGTCAGTACTATCTGCACACCATCCCCATCGCCCTGCCTGCCGATCCCCTGTGAGGGAAGGCCGGGCCCGCCGGGCTTGCTCCGCGCCGGCCCCTGGCCCCAAAGCCAAAACCCGTGTATAATAACTTGTACACGGGTTTTGTTGTTTTTCCCCTGATTTTCCAGGAAAGAAGCCGATACAGATGTTTTTTGTCCGAGACAGGCAATTTTACCGCTCTTTTTTCTACCTGCTGGTGGTGGTGGCTCTCCAGAACGTGGTGGCCTATTCGGTGAACATGGCGGACAACCTGATGCTGGGCAGCTACAGCCAGGAGGCCCTCTCCGGGGCGGCCACCGTCAACCAGATCCAGTTCCTGGTGCAGCAGGCCACCATCGCCATCGGGGACGGCATGGTGATGCTGAATGCCCAGTACTGGGGCCGGCGGGAACTGGGGCCCATCCGCACCGTCACCGGGGTGGCACTCAAGGCGGGCCTGGCCTTCGGAGCGGGGATGCTGGCCCTCACCACCCTGTTTCCCCACTGGCTGGTGGGGCTGTTCACCTCGGACGCCCGGATCATCGAGGCCGGGGTGGAGTATCTGTCCACCATCCGATTTACCTACCTGTTCTACATCCTCACCACCATCCTGATGGCCTCCCTGCGCAGTGTAGAGACGGTGGGCATCTCCTTCGGCATCTCGGTGGTGAGCCTGGTCCTGGATGTGTGCATCAACTACACCCTGATTTTCGGCCGATTCGGCTTTCCCGAAATGGGCATCCGGGGCGCGGCCATCGGCACCCTGGCGGCCCGGATCACTGAATTCTGCATCGTGCTGTTCTACATCCTCCGGGTGGACCGGCGGCTCCGGCTCTTCTCGGCCAATCCTTTCCGGCGCTGCCGGGAGCTGGAGCGGGATTACTGGCGGGTGGCCCTGCCGGTGATCTCCACCAACCTGCTGTGGAGCGCCGCCACCCCCATCCAGACCGCCATTCTGGGGCGGCTCTCCTCCGATGCCATCGCCGCCAACTCGGTGTCCACCACCCTGTTCCAGTACCTCAAGGTGGTCACGGTGAGCGAGGCCTCCTCCACCTCGGTGACCATGGGCCGGGCCATCGGCTCCGGCGTGACCCAGCCCGACCGGCTGCGCCCCTATGTGCGCACCTTGCAGGCCATCTTCTTTGCCATCGGCCTTGTGCTGGGCGGGGTGCTGCTGCTGATCCGCGGACCGCTGCTCTCTTTGTATGTGCTGAGCCCCCAGGCCACCCGGCTGGCCAGCCAGCTCATGGTGCTCATGGCCTTCATCTTCGTGGGCATGGCCTACCAGATGCCGGTGGCCTCCGGCATCATACGGGGCAGCGGAGACATCAGGTTCAGCATGTACCTGAATCTGATCTCCACCTGGGGCATCGTGATGCCCCTCTCTTTTGCGGGGGCCTTCTGGTGGAAGCTGCCGGTGTTCTGGGTGGTGTTCCTGCTGAACAGCGACCAGCTGTTCAAGTGCCTGCCGGTGGCCCTCCGGGTCAACCACTACAAGTGGATCCATGTGCTCACCCGGTGAGCGGCGGGGCCCTTTGCCCCGGACAAAAAAGCGGGAAGAGGCGTTCTGCCTCTTCCCGCTTTTTTGTCATTTATTCAAAGAGATTCTTTTTGTTGTGGATGTACACGCTGAGCACCAGGCCCACGCACAGGTACAGCATCAGCATACTGGTGCCGCCCCCCGAGAAGAAGGGCAGAGTGACCCCGATCACCGGCAGCAGGGACAGGTTCATCCCCAGGTTGATCACCACCTGCCAGGCCATGGCCGCAAAGACGCCGGCGCAGATGTAGGTGCCCAGCCGGTCCTGGCTGCGCAGGCCGGTGAGGAGAGTGCGGCAGACGATGGTGAACAGCACCCCCAGCACCACACAGCAGCCCACAAAGCCGATGGCCTCGGCCATATAGCTGAAGATGAAGTCGTTGAAGGCGTTGGCCACATAGTGGTGTTCCTCACCAAACAGTCCCCGCCCGAAGATCTCCCCGGCGCCGATGGAGATCTTGCCCTGGGTCTGCTGGAGGGTGTAGTCCTTATAGGCGGGATTATCCGGGTCCAGCACCGCCAGGATCCGCAGCACCTGGTAGCTCTTGAGGATCTTGTCGGAGAAGAACACCAGCACCACGCCCCCCGCCGCCGCCAGAGCCGCCAGGGCCGAGAGGATGTACTTCCAGGAAAGGCCCGCCACAAACAGCATGATGCAGCCTATGGCCGCGAACACCATGGCCGAGCCGTCGTCGCCCTGGATGTGGATGAGCCCCACCGGCACCAGGATGTGGGCCAGCAGCCGCAGCAGTACCCGGGGCTCGTTGATGTGTTCCCGGGATTGTTCCAGGTGCATGGCAAAGGTGAGGATGAAGCTGATCTTCAGCAGCTCCGCCGGCTGAAAGGTGACCCCCGCCAGCCGGTACCAGCTGTAGTTGTCGGTGCCCTCGGGGCTGAAACCGATGGTGAGGGGCCCGATGCTCACGTTGTGGAGCACCAAGGTGGGCAGCACCAGGGCCAGCGTGAAGATGGTGTGCACCGGCCAGATGCGCACCAGCGCCCGATAGTCGATGCAGGACAGGAAAATGGCGCAGATCAGCCCCATCACCATGGCCCCCGCCTGCACCACCGCGTACCGATAACCTCCCAGCCCGGTGATGATCCCCTCGATCTCGTCGGTGTCAAAGCCGCCCAGCAGGTACCGGCCGATGCTGATCAGCACCAGCACCGACAGAAGCGAACAAAATACACACATCCCCAGGTACACCAGGTCGGTGGCCCTGAGGTACTGTTTCATTACCTTGAGCATATGCCCCTCTCTCAGATATGCGGCCGGCGCAGGCTGCCCGAGACAAGGCGGCCCCGCGCGGCTGTTTTTTATCAGTATAGTATCTTGATATTATAATCCATGCGTCCCTCTTTTGCAAACCATGCCGAATTTTTCCGGCCCTTTGCGGGACCTTCGGGCAGCAGAATTGCCGCCCTGCCGCATCTCACAAATTTTTCTGTTGTTTTTGCTTTTAACAAGTTATTACTTGTCTATTTTCATATATTTTCATGTTTTACTTTGTGCCTATTTTCCGCTACACTGAAGACAGAGAAAAGCATCGAATCTGCCGTTTGATTTTTAAGGCGGATTTTGGAATTTCAGAAGGAGCTGTTTGTATGACACAGTGGAAAGGCAACCGCAACCCGGATGATCCCCAGGAGGCCTACTATGTGGGGCTCATGAACTCCTGCGGATACCGCACCGGGGACCTGCACAAGCCGGTGATCGGCATCGCCAATTCCTACACCGACGTGAACCCGGGGCACCGGGTCTTCAAGGAATTGGTGCAGTATGTGAAAGAGGGCATCTGGGCGGCCGGCGGCACCCCCGCCGAGTTCAGCGTGCCCGCCCCCTGTGACGGCATGGCCCAGGGCCTGGGCATGCACTCTATCCTGCCTCAGCGGGACCTGATCGCCGGCAGCATCGAGGCCATGGCCAACGCCCACTCCTTTGACGGCATGGTGTTCCTGTGCAGCTGTGACAAGATCGTGCCCGGCATGCTGATGGCCGCGGCCGCGCTGGACAAGCCCTGTCTCTTCCTCACGGCGGGCAGCATGCTGCCCTACGAGGCCGAGGACGGCACCTTTGTGACCCCGGACCTGAAAGAGTCCATCGGGGCCCGCAACATCGACAAGATCAGCGAGGAGACCTTCACCCGCTATAAAGAGAACATCTGCTTTTCCTGCGGCACCTGCAGCATGTACGGCACTGCCAACACCATGGGCGTATTTGCCGAAGCCATCGGCCTGTGCCCCATCGACAGCACCACCATGCTGTTCTGCTCTTCGGCCAAATACAAGCAGGCCCGGGATGTGGGCGAGCGGATTGTGGCGCTCACCAGGGAGGGGGTCTGCTTCCACCACATTGTCACCGAGGCCAGCCTGAAAAACGGTCTGCGCCATGTGGCGGCCACCGGCGGCTCCACCAACGCCCAGCTGCACATCTGCGCCCTGGCCCGGGTGATGGGGGTCAAGCTGGATATTGGCGATTTTGACGAGATCCAGCGGCATGTGCCCTGTATCGCCAAATTCAAGCCCTCCTCCCGCTACAGCGTCTACGACTACTACAAGGCCGGCGGCGTGGGAGCCACCCTGAAAGCCATCCGCCCCTATCTGGACACCAGCGCCCGGCTGGCCATGGGCGGCACCCTGGGAGAATTTCTGGACCATTTCTCCCGCCGGGTGGATCCGGAGGTCATCCACTCGCTGGAAGACCCCCTCTACCCGGACGGCTGCTTTGCGGTTCTGTACGGCAACCTGGCCCCCGGCGGCTGCATTGTAAAAAAGAGCGGCGTTGTGCCCGAGATGTTCCACCATCGGGGCCCGGCGGTCTGCTTTGATTCGGAGGACGACCTGCGCAAGTTCATGGCCGACCGGGGCGTGCAGCCCGGCAGCGTGCTGGTCATCCGCTATGAGGGGCCCAAGGGCGGGCCCGGCATGCGGGAGATGTCCATCCCGGCGGCCATGCTGGTGGGCATGGGCCTGCACACCAGCTGCGCCATGGTCACCGACGGCCGGTATTCCGGCGCCACCCGCGGCCCCTGCATCGGCCATGTCTCCCCCGAGGCGCTGGACGGCGGCCCCATCGCCGCAGTTCAGGACGGGGACATGATCGAAATCGACATCAATGCCCGCACCATCCACCTGGAGGTGAGCGACGAGGAGATCCGCCGCCGTCTGGCCCAGGTAAAGCCGCCCCATCACCCGGCCAAGGGAGTGCTGGGCGCCTACCGTGCCATGGTGGAAGGGGTGGACAAAGGCTGTACCTGGCTGTATCATAACAGCGAGGTGCGTGGGGAGCAGTAATGCAATTCTGATTTATTCACCGATACATTTTCAGGCTTTGAACGGAAAAAATATTCCTTGAGGAAGGAGGGGTTGTCCTTTATCGTTTGCTTTGTAGAAAGGTGATGATATGCTGCACAAACACTGGTTGTTGTGCCCTGTCTGCCAAAGCAAAACGCGGATCATGATCCGGCCGGACACGGTGATGATCAATTTTCCGCTGTTTTGCCCCAAATGCAAGCGTGAGATGCTGATCCATGTAAAGCAACTGAATATTTCGATCGTTCAAGAGGCAGACACTGAGATGCAGAGCCGATAACGCAGCCCTTTTTGGGGTGCGTTATCGGCTCTTTTGTTTTGGATCGGAACGGCCGGGATCTTCCGGGCTTTTGGCATCTTCCTGCCAGGCAGGGCAAAGAAGAAACATTGGGTCTGTAAAAAAGGAGTGAATCACATGAAACTGCTGCTGATCCCCGCGTTTATCCTCTTATTTGCGTTTTTGGCTTACAAGCGGTGGAGCCCGCTTTTGCTGGGGCCCTTCGTCTCTCTTTTGCTCTGCATTGCGACCCAGCTGCCGGTGCTGGACACCATGCTGGGCCCCTACATGGACTCGGTTGTAGACTTTATCAAGAGCAACTTCTTCGTGTTTTTCCTGGGGGCGATTTTCGGCGCGATTTATGAAAAGACCCACGCCGCCGCCTCCATTGCCACCTGGATGAGCCGGCTGACCCACGGAAAATTTGCGCTGCCCCTGATCATGACCATCGCCGGGGTGCTTTGCTACGGCGGCGTGCTGGGTTTTGTGGTGTACTTTGCGGCCTACCCCATCGCGCTTCAGCTCTGCAAGGAATCCAACATCACCCGCAAGCTGATCCCCGCCGCCATCGGCGCCGGATGCTGGACCTTCGCCAACTCCCTGCCGGGCGCCCCTGCCATCACCAATGTGCTGGCCTCCAAATCTCTGGGCACCCCCGCCACCGCGGACCTGCTGGCCGGTATCCTGTTTGGCGGCGTGCTGATGTACGGCCTGAACTTCTTCTATCTGGAATATATGGCCCGCCGCTACAGCCGTATGGGTCAGGGCTTTGAGATGGACGAAGTGGTGGCCAAGGAGCTCAACGAGCAGCCCAACGAAAAGTTCCCGCCGGTGCTGCTGGCCTTCATCCCCATGCTTCTGATCCTGGTGCTGTACAACGGGGTGGGCCTGGCGGTGGAGTGGTCTCTGCTGGCCGGCGTTCTCTCCGCTTTTGTGCTGCTGTTCCCCTACGGCGGTTCCCCCAAAGTCTGGCTGGACACCTTCAATAAGGGCGCCGGCAACACCTGCACGGTGATCCTGAACGTTTCTCTGGTGGTGGGCTTTGCCGGCGTGATGAAATCCACCGTCCTGTTCACCGACCTGGTCAACTGGATCGGTTCCATCAATATGCCGGGCCTGGTCTTTGTGGCCGTCACCACCGCCACCTGCGCCGCGGCTTCCGCCTCTTCTTCCGGCGGCATGGGCGTGGCCATGTCCACCTTCGCCCAGACCTACATAGACATGGGCGTCAACCTGCAGGCCGCCCACCGGGTGGCCACCATCGCCGCCTCCACCCTGGACACTCTGCCCCACACCGGCGGTCAGATCACCCTGCTGGGGCTGTGCCACCAGACCCACAAGGACTCTTTCTCCCACATCTTTGTCACCCAGGCCATTATTCCCATCATCTGCCTGATCGGCCTGCTGATCTGGCACGCCATTCTGGGCTGAAGGCCGCCACAGGAGGTATTGTATCATGGAAAATCTGTTAAAAGGCGCGTATGACCTGCATGTACATCCCAGCCCCGATGTGGTGCCCCGCAAACAGGACGACCTGGAGCTGGCCCGCTCTTACATACAGGCGGGAATGAAAGGCTTTGTGATCAAAGCCCACTACTTCAACACCGAGGGCCGGGCCTATCATGTCCGCCAGGCTTTCCCCGGGTTTCACGCGGTGGGCGCGGTGGTGCTGAACAACTCCATGGGCGGGCTCAACCCTTATGCCGTCCGTCAGGCCGGCATGCTGGGCACCAAACTGGTGTTCATGCCCACCATGGACGCCCAGAACATGTGGGATTATCTGGCCGCCAGCGGCGCGCCCATCCCCTTCGGCGCCAGCTCCAAAAGTTCCGGCGAGGTGCGGGGAATCCGGGTATATGAAAACGGCGCCCTGGCCCAACCCATCGACGAGATTCTGGACCTGATCCTGCAATACGACATGGTGCTGTGCACCGGCCACCTGGCCCCCGAAGAGTCGCTGGCGCTGCTGCGCCGGGCCCATGAAAAGGGACTGAAAAAGATGATCGCCACCCATGTGGAATGGCCGGCCACCCGGGCCAGTCTGGAGCAGCAGAAAGAGTATGTGCGCTGCGGGGCTTTTCTGGAACACAACATCGCCAACATCATGAGCGGCGACCTGGAAATCCCCGACCTGGTCGCCCAGATCCGGGAGATCGGCGCGCAGCATATGGTTCTTTCCACCGACCTGGGCCAGGCCGTCAACCCGGAACCTGCCGCCATGTTTGAGGAATATGTGCGCCGCCTGGTGGAGGCCGGCGTTACCGAAGAAGAAATGCGTCAAATGATCGTGCAAAATCCCTCCTATCTGGTTGAATAACCTCCTCCTCTCTGAAAAAGCAGCAGGCTGATGGCTCAGCCTGCTGCTTTTTTGTTCAGGATGTCTCTGTCCCGTATTTTTCCGCCAATAGATCCACACAGGCCCCATAGCTGCGCATGCCCAGATCCTGGTCGTAGCTGTAGAGGAAGTTCTCATAAACTCCCTGCATGGTGTTGGCCACCACCTTTTTCTGGTACTGGGCCCAGTAGGCGTTGTTGAGGGCCATATCCAGTTTGGCCTCTTGGCATAGCCCCTCTTCCACCCCGGCCCATCGCTGGGGGTCGGCCTCCCACAGGGCGTTGGTGAGATGCAGGTAGCCAAACAGATAGCCGGAGTAGATGTAGGCCGGCTTGCCGGAGGCGATGCAGGCCTCAATGCCCACAAAATTGGCCTGCTCCTCCTGGGCCACCCCCCGCTGGTGGGAAAACTCATGGGCCACCGTCACCGGGATGAACACCGCCGGGCAGTCCACATTCAGGGTGGATTCCCCCAAAAAGGGGAAGAGATAGCCGGTGAAGTTGGAGGCGCTCATCAGCTTGGAAAAGAGGGCCGGCTTGGGCCGGCGCTCCGGCCCCGCCAAAAAGGGGTATTCCTCCAGCACCCCATCGTACAGCCCCGGCGAATCCGCAAAAATTTCCTGCCAGGTATAGCCGAAGTTGCCCTCCTCTGTCCGCTCCACCAGGGGGGCCGTCTCGTTCACCTTGTCCCGGAACCAGAGGGCGGCCCGCTCCAGCTGGTCCAGGGTGACGCCGCCGGCACCCATGCCGGCCTTTTGCTCAAAGCTCTCGGTGTAGTAGTGCACTCCCCAGAGCAGGCACACCCCCGCGTAGATCCACACCGCCAGCGCCCCCAGCGCCAGCAGGCAGGCCGCCAGCCCGCCTCCGCCGCGGGCCTGCCGCCAGATTCCCCGCACCAGAAAAGTCAGCGCCCCCAAACCCAGCACCAGGCAGACCGCCTCGGCCCCGCTGAAGGGCAGAGGGTCCACTAGGGCGCTGGCCGCCCGCTTGAAGGGCATGGAGATATGCCCGGCCAGCCATTCCATCACGGGGCGGTTTTTGCGGGCCAGCCGGAAGGCGCTCACCGCCAGGCATCCCGCCGCCAGAAAAAGCAGCGGCACCCGCCAGCCTGCGGTCAGCCGCCCCGCCGCCAGGCCCGCCGGCCCGCTCACCGGGCGCCTCCCTTGTTCTCGTACAGAAGGCCCTGCTGGGCCAGCCGCTCCCGGATGCGGGCGCCGGTGTCCTCATCCGGACAGATGAGGGTGTGGAGATGGACCCCGCCGGTCATGCTGCTGAGCAGGGAGTCGGGCTGACGGGCGGCTTTTTCCAGGAATACGTCCACGTCATACCGGCTGGTGATGTGCAGCTTGCCGGTGATTTCCCCGTAGAGGGGGTTTTCCACGATCACATCCTCCACCACGCCTCCGTTGTCCACCACGGTGTACAGCTCCCGGCGCAGCCCCTCGCCCCCGTCGTGGCAGCAGGCCACCAGGGTCTTGACCCCGGTGCCCCCCTTCTGGTATCCCCGGGGAGTGGCGATGATCTGGGCCCCCGCCGCCCGCAGCAGGGCAATATCCCCCACCACGATCTGGCGGGAAACCCCCATCTGGGCAGCCAGGGCCGAGGCGCTGAGGGGCCCCTGGGCCCTTTCCAGCTGCTTCTGGATCTCCTCCCGTCTTTGCTGTGCCGTCATATTTTTCCTGCCTTTCCGGGTATTTTGCCCAAAAATCCGGGCAAAAGCCCTCCTTTTGCCCCATTCTCCTGGCCCGGCCCCGAAACATCCTTTTTTCGCGGCGGGTTTTGCGCTACAATAGAAGTATCATTTATTATAGCATAGAATGGAGGAATCGCCCATGCCCGACGGACCTCTTCCCCAAACCTTTCACACCGGCGACTGCTTTGAGGCCTATCGGATGCTGGGGGCTCATCCCTGCCCCTCGGGTGGCTGGGAGTTCGCCCTCTGGGCGCCCGGAGCCCGGGCGGCGGCGGTGGAGGGGGATTTCGGCGGCTGGGCGGACATCCCCATGATCGCGGATTCCGCCGGAGTCTGGCGGACAAGCTGCCCCGATGCCCGGGAGGGCCAGCTGTACAAGTTCCGAATCACCGGGCAGGACGGCCGCGCGCAGGAGCACAGCGACCCCTACGCCTTTGGGGCCGAGCTTCGCCCCGGCACCGCCAGCAAGCTCTGCCGGGTGGACAACTTCTCCTTTTCGGACGAGGAGTGGATGGCCCGGCGCCAGAAAAATTACGACCGCCCCCTGAACATCTATGAGCTTCACGGGGGCAGCTGGCAGCGCCGGGAGGACGGCGGCTGGTACAATTATGAGGAGCTGGCCGACCGGCTCATCCCCTATCTTCTCCGCCAGGGCTACACCCATCTGGAATTTCTGCCCCTGGCCGAACACCCGCTGGATGAGAGCTGGGGCTACCTGGTCACCGGGTATTTTGCCCCCACCAGCCGATACGGCTCCCCCGCCCAGTTTGCCCGCCTGGTGGACCGCTGCCATCGGGCCGGCATCGGGGTGCTGATGGATTTTGTGCCGGTGCATTTTGCCGCGAACCCCGACGGGCTGGCCCGGCTGGACGGCACCGAGCTGTATGAGCACCCCCACGACGTGGGCCAGAGCGAGTGGGGCAGCCTGAACTTCAACCTGTACCGGGGCGAGGTAAAGAGCTTTCTGAAGAGCGCCGCGGCCTTCTGGCTGCAGGTCTACCACTGCGACGGGCTGCGGATGGACGCCATCAGCCGGGCCCTCTACTGGCTGGGGGACGAAAAGCGGGGGGTGAACCCGGGAGCGGTGGACTTTTTGCGGGAGATGAACGAGGGGCTGCACCGGCGTTTTCCCACCGCCATCCTGGCCGCCGAGGACAGCACCAACTTTCCCAAGGTCACCGCCCCCGTCGCCTACGAGGGGCTGGGCTTTGACTACAAGTGGGACATGGGCTGGATGCACGACACCCTGGAATATTTTTCCGCCCCCTTTGGCCGGCGGCCGGGGCTTTACTCCCGGCTGATCTTCTCCATGAACTATTTCCACCGGGAGCTCTACCTGCTGGCTCTGAGCCACGACGAGAATGTCCACGGCAAAAAGACCATCCTGGACAAGATGTACGGCAGCTACCGGGAAAAATTCTCCCAGGCCCGGCTGCTCTATCTCTATATGTACGCCCATCCCGGCAAAAAGCTGAATTTCATGGGCAACGAGCTGGGCCATTTCCGGGAATGGGATGAGCAGCGTCCGCTGGACTGGGAGCTGCTGCGCTACCCCGCCCACGACGCCTTTTTGCAGTATATGGCCCGGCTGGGGGCGCTCTATCAGCAGCATCCTGCCCTTTACCGGGAGGAATATGATCCCGCCCGCTTTGGGTGGGTGGAGGCGGACCAGCCCGGCCTGGGGCTGCTGGCCTTCACCCGACAGGGCGGCGGCGAGACGCTGCTGGCGGTGTTCAACACCCAAAACCGGCCGCTGGAGGGCGCCCAGCTGCGCTTTGCGCGCCCCTTTGAGGCCAGCCTGCTGCTGGCCAGCGAGGAGAGCCGGTGGGACGGCAGCGGCGCTGTCCCCGCCGGCAGGCTGTATTGCCGTCAGGAAGGCCGCCGGGGAGAGCGCCCCTATCTTCTCCGGCTGGACCTGGCCCCCTTGAGCGGCGCCCTCTACCTTCTGGAAGAAAGATAAACCGCCTGTTTTCTGTCAGATAAAAAGGAGTGTTGTTATGGTACGCATCGTCACCGATTCATCTTGCGATCTCACCCCGGAACAGGCCGCCCGGCTCAATGTCCATGTGGTGGCTCTGGGGGTCACGTTTGAGGACGGGGTCTCCTACCGGGACCGGGTGGAGCTGAGCCCTGAGGAATTTTACCAGAAGCTGGCCGACTGCAACAAGCTGCCCACCACCAGCCAGCCCCCCTTCTCCCGCTGGGCCGACCTGTTTGAGGAGGCCCAGGAGGCGGGAGACGACCTGGTGGCGGTGCTGCTGTCGGGGGAATTGTCCGGCACCATCCAGGGCGCCCGGGCCGCCGCGGACCTGGTGGGCTACCCAGGCATCCACATTGTGGACAGCCAGGCCGCCTCTCTCAGCCTGAACCTGCTGGTGCGGCTGGCGGCCCGCCTGCGGGACCAGGGCCGCTCGGCCTCCCAGATCGCCGAGACTCTGGAGCAGGAAAAAAAGCGGGTGCGGCTGGTGGCCCTCATTGACGACCTGAAATATCTGCACAAGGGCGGCCGTCTGCCTGCCACGGTGGCGGTGGCGGGCAACCTGCTGGGCATCAAGCCGGTGATCATCCTGAAAGAGGGCAAGGTGAAGCTGGCCGGCAAGGGCCGGGGGCTGCCCGGTGCCTATGTGGCCCTGTTCAAACTGATCGACAGCGAGGGCGGCATCGACCCGGACAGCGACCTGGTGGTGGGCTACACCCAGGCCCCCCGGGGCACCGAGCCCATCCAGCAATACCTCACCGGCCGGCTCCGCCTGCCCGCCGCGCCCCTGTGCCATGTGGGCCCCGCCATCGGCACCCACACCGGCCCCCGCTGCGCCGGCATCGCCTTTTTTGCCAAAGAGGGCTGAGCGGCCTTTTTGCCCCCTGTCCTTGAAGGTCTTTGCCCGGACTCTCCTTTTTTCACCCAAAGCTGCCCCGGCCCGGGGCGGCTTTTTCTTTTGGCTTCCGGCACCTTTGGCGGGTACAGGCGCATATAGTGTACCGAGAGAATCCACCCATTTGAGAAAGGAGTCTGTTCAACATGGGCATCACCAACTCCAACAAGGAGATCAGCGTCGGCCGCATCGACTGCGGCGGCGAATTCAAGGTGACCTTGTCGGTCACCGCCATCCCGGACATTGTCAGCTCTCCCGCCGACATCATCCTGGTGCTGGACCGCTCCGGCAGTATGGCCGGCAGCCCCCTTGCCAACCTGAAAAGCGGCGTCAACGCCTTCATCGACATTGTGGATGAGGCCACCGACACGGCCCGGGACGGATACCTGGGCTACGGCACCCGGATGGGGGTGGTGAGTTTTTCCGACACCGCCACCCAGGACTGCCCCCTCACCAGCTCGGTGGAGCAGCTGAGAGCCGCGGTAAACGGCCTGAGTGCCGGGGGACGCACCAACCACGCCGACGCCTTTGAGAAGGCCGGCTCTCTCTTTGATTTTTCCTCCTCCAACCAGAAAATCCTCATCATGTTCACCGACGGGGAGACCACGGCCGGCCCCGCGCCGGCCCCGGTGGCCGCCTCGCTGCGGGCAGAGGGAGTCATCATCTACTGCATCGGGCTGAAGGGCTCCCAGGGCCTGGACGAGACCGCCCTGGACGACTGGGCCACCGACCCGGACACCACCCATGTGTTCATCACACCCGATGACGCCGAGCTGAGCGAGATCTTCAAGAACCTGGCCATCAACATCACCAAGCCCGGCGCCACCGACATCACCATCCGGGAGACCGTCACCGACGAGTTCCAGATTCTCAGCGTGTCCACCCCCACCAAGGGCTCGGCCAACCTCACCGGCCCCACCACCCTCACCTGGACCATCGGGGAGCTGGGCGCCTATTCCAGCGAGGGAGCCGCCCTGGAATTCCTGGTGCGGCATGTGGGCAGCGAGTCCGGCCTGCGGCCGGTAAACGCCTCGGTGATTTATCAGGACGCCGAGGGCAATCAGGTCTCCTTCCCCAGCCCGGCCATCCAGGTGGACTGCGACCTCACCGTGGAGCCGGAAGGCCTCTCCCAGCCGGTGGACATCACCATGGAGCCCTGCCAGGGCTGCCTGGAGGTCAGCGCCGGCGATCTCCAGCTGGAGGGGCTGGGCCGGATCCTGGAGCTGGACGTGCGGCTCAAGAACGTCTGCCCCGGCCGTCGGGTGGCCCTGGCGGCCATCCTCACCGAGGAAGATGACTTGGCTGTGGAACATACCGTGGGCATGAAGGTGTTCACTGTGCCCGCCCACAGCGGCGCCTCCTGCCGGAACATCCTGGTGAAGTGCATCCCCTTTGTGCTGCCGGAGGAGACCAGCTTCTGCGGCGGCGGGATGTGCGCCCAGCGGCATCTGAAGGCCCGGTTCCTGGCTCAGTACCTGGACGTGGACCTGTGCGGCTGCCAGACTCTGGGCTGAAATCTTTCCAAAAAAGGGCTCCGCGGCGATGCCGCGGAGCCCTTTTGTTGCTTTTCAGGTTCAAACCGGGGGAGAATATCAGTTCCAGTAATCGGTCTTCTCCTTGAGGCCCACGCTGGAGGCTTTGAACACCGGGTTTTTGCCCTCACGCCGCTGGGCGGTATAATCTGCCAGCGCCCGGATGGCGGGACCGCTCAGGATAAAGATCACCGGGATGTTGATGATGGCCATCACGCCCATGAGCACATCCGCCAGATCCCACACCAGGCCCATGCTCATGCCTGCGCCCACAAAGATGAGCACCGAGGCCACGATGCGGAAGCCGACCATGAAGGTCTGAGAGGGGATCTTCTTGAGGATATAGATCAGCAGGTTGTCCACATAGTAGCAGTTGCCCAGCAGGGTGGTGAAGGCGAACAGCACCATGGAGACGGTGATGAAGATGGGGCCAGCCTGGCCCAGGGCATTGCTGAGGGCGGCCTGCACATAGGGCGCGCCGGCCAACTCGGCAGTGGGCTCCACGCCGGAGCACAGGCACATGAAGGCGGTGCAGCTGCACAGCAGCAGAGTATCGATAAAGACCGACAGCATCTGCACCAGGCCCTGCTTGGCCGGATGGCTCACATCGGCGGCGGCCGCCGCGTTGGGGGCCGAGCCCACGCCGGCCTCATTGGAGAACAGGCCCCGCTTGATGCCGTACATCACGCAGGAGCCGGTGAAGCCGCTGAAAATGGCGGTGGTGTCAAAGGCCTCGGTGAAGATGCGGCCCAGCACCCCGGGCAAAAGGGTGATGTGGGTAAGGGTGACGATGAGGGCCACGGCCACATAGATGACGCCCATGATGGGCACCAAGGTGGAGGTTGCCTTCACGACCCGCTTGCCGCCGCCCATCAGGCAGTAACCCACCAGCACGGCCAGAATGGCGCCGATGATCCAGGGGGTAAGCTGCGCGTTGTAGAAGCTGTAGATGCTGAAGGTGGACTGGAGGTTGTAGGAGGCCAGCATATTGAAGCCGCCCGCATAGGTGAGGGTCATGCTCACCGCAAACAGCAGGGCCAGGGGCCGGCTGTGGAGAGCCGCCTCAATATAATAGGCCGGGCCGCCGTAACTGCCCCCGTCGGGGTGACGGCGCTTGTAGATCTGGGCCAGGGTGCTCTCGATAAAGGCCGAGGCGCCCCCCACAAGGGCGATGAGCCACATCCAGAACACCGCGCCGTAGCCGCCCAGACAGACGGCGGTGGCAATGCCCACAATGTTGCCGGTGCCCACCCGGGAGGCGGTGGAAATCATCAGGGCCTGGAAGGAGGAGACGCTGCCCTCCTTTTCGGGCTTTTCAGTCACCACCCGGACGGATTCCCGGAACATGCGGATCTGAACGAATTTGGTGCGGAAGGTAAACCAGATGCCCGCCGCAAGGAGAAGGACGATCAGCAGATAGGTATACATGAAGCCGCTGATCGCGCTGATGATCTGTGCAAACATAATTTTTCTCTCTTTCCTGTTCGATGCCGGAAGGGGGTGTCTCGCTCCTCCCCGCTTTCCGGCGCTGCAACTGCGGAATGGCCGCGCGCAAACGCCGCCGAAGCCTTGCCCCTGCGCCTCCTTTCTGTCACACTTTGTACATGGTTTCTTTACATATTGTATCAGTACCAAGGACAGAAAGTCAAACAAATAGCTGGGCATTTCCAGTATTTTGCCTGTTGCAGCGAAAGATCGGCGCTTTTGCCGAAGGAGCAGTGAAAAGATTGGTGCTTTTTATGCTTGCTATTCCCTTTACTTTTCCAGATAGGCCTTTTGTACAGCCATCAGCACCCCGGCCCGGCCGGCGGTAAAGTTCACGCCGCCCTGCAAATAGCAGGTATAGGGCGGGCGCAGGGGGCCGTCGCAGCTCAGCTCGATGGTGCTTCCCATGGTGAAGCTGCCGCTGGCCATGATCACCTGGTCGGTGTAGCCAGGCTCGGCGCAGGGCTCGGGGGCGGCGTAGCTGTCCACCGGGCTGCTGGCCTGCACCCCCTGGCAAAAGCCGGTGAGGGCCGCGGCGCTGCCGCTGTCAAAGCAGGTGACGATGTCGTTGTGGTCCTCACAATAGCGGGGCACCGGCTTGACCCCCACCAGCTCCAGCAGGCACTGGGCATAGATGGCGGTCTTGATGGCCTCGCACACCACCCCGGGGGCATAGTAAAAGCCCAGGAACATCTCCCGCAGGGTGTCCAGGGTGCAGCCGATCTCCCGGCCGGTACCGGGGGCCGAGAAGCGGTGTCCGCACAGCTCCACCAGGTCCCGCCGGCCGGCGATGTACCCGCCGGTGGGGGAGATGCCGCCCCCCGGGTTCTTGATGAAGCTGCCCACCGCCAGGTCGGCCCCCACGTCGCAGGGCTCCCGGGTCTGGGTAAACTCCCCGTAGCAGTTGTCCACCAGAACCAGGATCTCCGGGTTGGCCTGCCTGGCGGTGTCGATCACCTTTCGGATGGTGTCCAGATCAAAGGCGTTGCGCTGGGTGTAGCCCCGGCTGCGCTGGATATGGCAGACCTTGGCCCCCGGCGCCTTTTGGGCAATGAGGTCGTAGTCGGGGGTGAAATCCGCCTTGAGGGGCGCCTCGTCGTACAAGATGCCGTACTCGGCCAGGGTTCCGCAGCCCTTACCCGCCTGCCCCAGCCCGATCACCCCTTCCAGGGTGTCGTAGGGGCGGCCGGTGGCGGCCAGCAGGGTGTCCCCCGCCCGCAGAAGGCCGAAAAGGGCCACCGTGAGGGTATGGGTGCCGGACATGAACTGACTGCGCACCAAAGCGTCCTCAGCGCCCATCACCCGGGCCACCACCTCCTCCAGCTTGGAGCGGCCCGAATCCCACAGGCCATAGCCGGTGGTGCCCACCAGGTGGCTGCTGGACACCTCACAGCCGGTGAAGGCCCGCAGCATCTTCATCTGATTGTAGTCCCGGGTCTCTTCCATCTTCTCAAAATAGGGCCGGCAGAGCCGCAGAGCCTCCTTGTCCAGCTCCAGTGCCCGGGCATTGTAGGGGTAAAACTGTTCCAACATGGGTTTCTCGTTCCTTTTTAATCTTCTGTTTGTATATATTTCGACAACTTTCCTTTTTGTATAAATCCCAGCGCCTCATAGTGGGGGCAGAGGGCCTGCCGGCACCAGAACCAGCTCTGATAGCCCTCCCCGGCCAGCCGCCGGGCCAGCTGCCGGATCAGGGCGCCCCCGATCCTCCGGCAGCGCCAGGCGGGGGTGGTCTGGGCCGCGGCCAGGTAGGCCTGGCCCTGCCACAAAGCATAGGCCCCCACCGTGGAGATCAGCTGCTGCCCGGCCCAGGCGCCCGCCACCAGGGCCATTCCATGGCTGCGGGCGGTGCACAGATCGGAATAGAAGTTCTCCCGGGCGGCCCCGGCCTCTTCCTCCTCCCACACCAGCCGGCTTACCGGGCCGGGGGCGGGCTCCCAATCCAGCCGTACCCCGTCCGGCAGGGCGGGCGACGGCCCCGCCCAGGAAGGGGGCGAGGTGTAGAGGGGGTATTCCTCCGCCAGCCGGTAGCCGGCAGGAACGGCCCCGCCGGCGGGGCCAAGATATTCCCGCACCCCGGCAAACCGCAGAAGGAGCCCCAGCTCCTCCCCCTCAAAGCTGCCGCAGCCAAAGGCCGCCCCGCCCCGCAGGGCCAGAGCGGCCAGAGTTCCCCGGTCGGCCGTAAAAAAGCGCCAGCCGCTGCCCGGCTTCTGGCCGAACAGCTCCAGCTGGCAGGCCAGGCGGGCCGCCAGCCCGGGACAGTTCCAGGCCGCCTGCAGATACTGGCGCTTTTGGAGGGGCTCGCAGATTGCCCCGATCATGCCAGACCGTTCACGATGGACTTGAAGTGCCGGCCCCGCACCTCAAAATTGGGGTACAGGTCAAAGGAGGCGCTGGCCGGGCTGAACAGCACCTCGTCGCCGGGATGGGCCGCCCCCCGGGCCAGGGCCACCGCCTCTTCCAGGGTGGAGGCGTGCAGCACCTGCAATTCCGGGCTGGGATAGCCGGGCTGCTTTTCCAGGGCCTTCTCGATGGCGGGGCCGGTGGCGCCCATGAGGACCAGGGTCTTTACATGGGCCAGGATCTCGGGGGCCAGGGGCTCGTAGGGGATGTGCTTGTCGTAGCCGCCCGCAATGAGGATCAGCTTCTGGTCAAAGCTGCGCAGGCCGGCAATGGTGCGGGTGGGGCTGGTGCCGATGGAGTCGTTGTAGTAGGTCACCCCGTCCAGGGTGCGCACCGGCTCGATGCGGTGTTCCACCCCGGTGAAGGTGGAGCCCACCTGCCGGATGGCCTCCAGGGGGACCCGGCCCCAGACCGCGGCAATGGCCGCCAGCAGGTTTTCTACATTGTGCAGCCCCCGCAGCTTGACCTGGGCGCGGGGCAGCACCGGGGTTACCACCCCGTTTTCGGCCATGCAGAGGGTGTCGTCCTCTGCCCGCAGGAAAGCCCCGTTGTCGGTGGGGCGCAGCCGGGTAAACCAGACCTGTTCGCCCCGGCAGTCGGCCTTCATGGCCCGGCTCACCTCGTTCTCATACCCCAGCACCGCCCGGCAGGGGGGCACCTGGTGGATCAGGATGTTCCGCTTGGCGTCAAGGTACTCCTGCATGTCCTTGTGATGGTCCAGGTGGTTGGGGGTCACGTTGGTGACCACCGCCACCGTGGGGCTCTGGTCCATGCTGATGAGCTGGAAGCTGGACAGCTCCACCACTGCCTCGTCGCCCGGGTCGATCTCCCCCAGGATGGGCAGCAGAGCCCGGCCGATGTTGCCCCCCAGGTGCACCTTGCGGCCCGCCGCCTCAAACATGGCGGCAATGAGGCTGGTGGTGGTGGTCTTGCCGTCCGAGCCGGTCACCGCCACCTTCTCGCAGGGGCAGTACTGGAAGAACAGCTCCATCTCGCTGGTGATGAGGGTGCCGGAGGCCTTGGCCTGCTGCAGCGCCGGGGTGAAGTACTCAAAGCCCGGGGTGCGCAGGATGATGTCCTGCCCCTTAAAGCCCTCCATGTAATTTTCTCCCAGCGAGAGGCCAACCCCCAGCCGGCTCAGCTCCTGGCCGAACTCCCCGAAGTCTTCCAGGCTCTTTTTCTTGTCGCAGAGGGTCACCTGGGCCCCCATCTCCACAAACTGGCGGATCAGCTGCTTGTGGCTGACCCCCGCCCCGATAAAGGCCACTTTTTTGCCCCGCACCAGCGCGGCCAGTTTTTCCTGTGCCTGATTCATGCAAAAACCCCTTTTCGGCTCTGATTTTTCCGGCGGGCTTCTGGGCCCGCCCCGAAAGACATATCCTGTAAATGAATGGTTGTCTGGCCCGGCAATCCCCTCTGAAAACCGATGCCGCCGGGCCGGCTTTTATTATAGTGCATTTGCCCACCCGGCGCAACGCAAAAAAGGCGAAAAGAGGCGCCGGACCGGCTTTTTGGCCCTCCTTTCTTTTCCGGCGCTTTCCGTTTGGGGGCAGGCTGTGAAAATTCTGAAAACAAAAGGGGGCCAAAAGGCCGGCAAATTGCAATTTGGGGCGGGTTTTGGTATGATTAAGTCGAATGCGGGGCAGGCTTTTTTCCAAAGGCCGCCGGCGTTTTTTGACTGATTTTTTCGGCCTGCAAGGCCGTTTTTCTCCTTGCCCGGCTTTGACCGGGATACAGAAAGGTACAGATATGCGGATTTTCTCCCTGTTTTCCAAGGGGCGACTGCTGGCGGCGGCCCTGGCGGCGACCCTGCTGGCGGGCTGCGGCGGCCATCTGAACAGCTTCACCTGGGAGGTGGACACTGTCCCCTCCAACCTGGACCCTCAAACCGTCTCGGCCAGCAGCGATGTGATTGCCGTGACCCACCTGTTCAGCGGGCTCTATCGGCTGGACCAGGAGGGCGTGCCCCAGCCGGACTGCGCCGAGTCCTGCCAGATCTCGGAGGACGGGCTCACCTACACCTTTACCCTGCGGGAGGGGCTGGGCTACAACGGATACCGGGGGGCGGAGGATGACACTCCCCTCACCGCCCGGGATTTTGTGTTCGGGTTGCAGCGGGTATTCCTTCCCGAGACCAACAGCCCCTGGGCCCGGCAGCTGGGCAACATCCGAAACGGCGCCCGCATCGCCGAGGGCCAGGCGGACATCAGCCAGCTGGGGGTGCAGGCCCCCGATGACCGCACCCTGGTGATCCAGCTGGAACAGCCGGACGAGAACTTTCTGGAAAAGCTCTGCCTGCCGGGGGCCATGCCCTGCAATGAGGAATATTTCAACGCCACCAAGGGCACCTACGGGCTGGAAAGCGATACGATCCTGGGCAACGGGCCCTTTTACCTGTACAACTGGACCAGCGAGGGTCTGTTTGTGCGGCGCAAGGCGGACGGCTCTTCCATCAACAGCCTGCGGCTGGTGCTGCGCTCGGACGGGCTGGTCTCTGACTCCTCTTCCTCCGATTCCGCAGCCTCCTCCTCCGCCGCCAAGACCGCCCAGGAGAAGATCCAGGACGGCCAGGTGAGCGCGGCCCTCAGCGAGACCCCCTCCGACGGCTCTTTGTCGGAGATTCCCTACACCGCCACCACCTGGGTGCTGCTGTACAACTGCGGCGAGGAGGGGCTCTCCTCCACCGCCGTGCGCCAGGGCCTCTCGGCCAGCGCCCTGCGCACCCAGCTGGAACTGCCCGAATCCCTCAGCCCGGCCCAGGGCCTCATTCCCCCCCAGGTGAGCGCCGAGGGGCAGAACTACCGGGATCTGGCGGGGACGGTCCTTTTTGAGAGTGAGGACCCCCTGAGCCTTTACAAGAGCGGCTTGGCCCAGGCAGGGCTGGAGCGGCTCTCCAACATCTCGGTGCTGGTGCCCCAGGGGCAGCTGGCCGGGCTGTTCTCCTCCATCAATCAGCAGTGGCAGATGGAGCTGAGCGCCTTCTTCACGGTGCGGGAGATGCCCCTGGAGGAGATCTGGCAGGCAGTGGAGGAGGGGGATTACCAGATTGCCCTGGTGCCCCTGACCCCCACCGAGGATGACCCTCTCAACCTGCTGCAGCAGCTGGCGGAGGAGGAGTGGAGCGGCTGGGAGGACCCGGCCTTTGAGGCCGCCTGCCGGCAGGAGGCGGAGAATTTCACCCTGGAGGGCAGCGCCCAGCGGGCCGCCCGGCTGGAAAACCAGCTGATCGTGGACTGCCCGGTGACCCCCCTCTTCTACCAAACCGACTACCTGCTGGTGGATTCCCAGGTGAGCGGCCTTGTGTTCCAGCCCTTTGGCCCGGTGATCGACGTGAGCAGCGCCAACCAATAAGCCATACAGATCAAAAAGCCCCCGGAAGCTGACGGTTCCGGGGGCTTTTGTCAAGATTTTGGGGCCTGCTCAGAGCCCGTGGGCCCGCAGCAGTGCCTGGATCTTCTCGTGGGGATCGATCAAGGTGCTCACCGACTGATCGTGGTTGATGGCGGCGATGATATAGGCGATATATTTGGACATATCCACCTCGTAGAACCACTCCCGCTTCTTCAGCTCGGGCAGCCGGTAGGTGAGGTTGGTGCCCAGCACCGCGCTGATATAGCCCTTCTTGTAGGCCTCGTCGAAGGAGTCCAGCCCGCTGGTGAACAGGGCGTAGGTGGCGTTGCCGAATACCCGGTTGGCGCCCCGCTTTTTCATCTCATAGGCGATGTCCAGGATGCTCTCGCCCGAGGCGATGATGTCGTCGGCAATGAACACGTCCTTGCCCTCCACGCTCTCGCCCAGGTACTCGTGGGCAATGATGGGGTTGCGGCCGTTCACCACCCGGGAGTAATCCCGGCGCTTGTAGAACATGCCCAGCTGCACGCCCAGCACGCTGGAGTAGTACATGTTCCGATTGATGGCGCCCTCATCCGGGCTGATGACCATGAAGTGCTGGGGGTCCAGCTTCAGGTCCGGCAGATGGGCGAACATGGTCTTGAGCACCTGGTAGGTGGGCATGATGTTGTCAAAGCCCATCAGAGGCACGGCGTTCTGCATACGGGGGTCATGGGCATCAAAGGTGATGATGTTGGTCACATTCATGGCCTGCAATTCCTGCAAGGCCACCGCACAGTCCAGGCTTTCCCGGGCAGCCCGCCGGTGCTGACGGCCGCCGTACAGGCTGGGCATGATGACGGTGATGCGGTGCCCCTTGCCGGAGGCCGCCTGGATCAACCGCTTCAGGTTGGCATAGTGGTCATCGGGGGAAAGGTGATTTTCCACCCCGAAAAGCTTGTAGGTGACGCTGTAGTTGCCCGGGTCCACCACAAAGTACAGGTCCTTGCCGCGGACCGTGCTGTTGATGATGCCCTTGGCGTCCCCCGACTGAAACCGGGGACAGGCGCAGTCAATCAGAAAAGTGTCCTGGGGGTTGCCGGCCTTGGCCGCCCACTCCACCAGGTGATGATCGATCTTGCTGGCCAGTTCCTCCGCGCCGGGCACTGCCAGAATGCCAAGTTCCGCCACACAGCTTTCCAGATCAAAGAACTCGTTGGATTCTGCCATGAAAGTTTCACTCCTTACCGAACGATTTTCGTTTGCAGGAAGCCGCTGCGGCCCCCTGAGCCCATTACTCTCAATATCAGCATAACACAAATTTTCAAAATCCGACAGTTTTTTTACTAAGATTTAGCTTTTTTTACGCTTTGCCCCAAACCCTCTTTTTTTCTGAAACAAATATGGGCGTTTTCCCGAAACTTTATGGATTTCTTTTGGGGATCAAAAAATTTTGCCGGTGTTGGAAAAACTTCTTTCGCCCGGGGCACCGTATTGTCCCCGGGGCCGGGCTGTGATAAAATTTAGGGTATCTTATCTGTAAGGAGTGCGCCCCGCCATGCCTGTGGACATGAAAGCCCTGATTGCCGAAACCCTGCAAAAAATGGCCCAAAAGGGCAATATCGACAAGATCACCGTAAAATCGCTGATCGAGGAGTGCCATATTTCCCGGCAGACTTTTTATTACCATTTTCAGGATATTATGGATGTGATGGAATGGTCGGTGCGCCGGATGACCCAGCAATTGCTGGAGCAGAGCCTGGCAGAAAAGGATTTGCACTCTGCGCTCCAGATTTTTATCGGCTTTACCGCCGAGCAGTTCCCCCTGCTGGAAAAGCTGATGAACTCCCAGCGGCGGCCCATGTTTGAAAAACTCATGACCGACTCTCTGGAGATCTATCTGTCCCGGCTGATGCTGCATCACCATAAGGATGTATCCATGAATTCGGTGGACCGGGACCTGCTGCTGCGGTACAATGTGTGCGGCCTGGCGGGCACCCTGATCGCCTTCTGCGGCCGGCCGGACCTGGACCAGGATCGCCTGGCCCGCCAGCTGGAGCGGATTTTGTACGGCGAATTGTCTGAATGGCTGAAAGAATAAGCACGAAATACCCAAAAAGGGATGGAGCGTTCGCCCCATCCCTTTTTGATTTATTGACCCAGATACAGCCCGGTGCGCCGGGTCAGCTGGATATAGTGTTTATAAAGCACCCCAAACCGATGGAAATACCCCGCCTGCCAGGGCTTTGCCCGGCCGCAGAAATGGAGTACCGCCGTGTTCTGCATCACCCAGTCCAGGTTGCAGACCCCGCCGCTCAAAAGCAGGTATGTGCTGAAATTCCGGGCGTCATAGTTCCAGAGAGTGTCGTCCAGCGGAAGGATCCTGCTGCCGTACAGCGCGTTCAGAATATCCTGATCCGGCAGGATCAGCTCTTTCTTGTGCTCCCGGGCATATTGGAATATCTCCCGGGGCCGGATCTTGCTGCGGCCTGCCTCCAGATCCATCAGCAGCACGCCCGAATTGAAATACTGCCCCTCTGTGCCCAGACGGGCCTGGTTCAGGTTGCTGGCCAGTTCCGCCTTGCCCCTGTGGGATGCCGCCCCGAACAGGTTTCCTTCCAGATCCTTTTGCCACAGCGGCAGCAGAGAATTGAGGATCAGCACATCCGGGTCCAGATACAGCACCCGGTTCAGCTGCCGGGGAAGAAGCTGGGGCGCCAGCAGCCGATAATACATCTGACGGGGATACTGGGCGCTGACCGGCGCCTGGTCAAAAAGCCCGCCGTCCACCTCCAGGGGGCAAAATCCGATTTCATACCGCTCGCACAGGCAGCCCACCGCTTGCAGCGAGTTCTCCGAAATTCCCCCGTGCATCAGATATACAGTGACAGGCTGACCCGGATGGGCCAGATGCAGGGAGGTGAGCATGACTTGCAGCGGCGGCAGGTATCGTTCGTTCAGGGTCACAAGAATCTCCATGTCTTTCTCCTTTCAAAAAGGTTTCCCTTTCGCCTACAGGGTATCCTCCTTTGGGCAGAGGCGCCACTCTCAATTGAGCCGATTTGTCCTTATACATTTCTGAAAGTGTCAAAAAAGCTGACAGTTTTCCGATTTTATAAGGACAGTCCTCTTTTTTTGAGAGTGGCGTCTTTTTTTGTCCTGCTATAACTGATATTGAACACCAGGGCCAAACAGCCCGGGAAGGAGCGCGGTCTTGCCTATGAAGCTCAATGAAGAACTGTTTGCCATCAAATTGTATGAACTGGAGCGGCAATACCAAACCATGCAGGGCCGGATCCGGCTGTGCGGCCGGCAGGACCGCCAGGCGCTGCAACAGGAAATGGATCGGGCCCGCCGGGAATATCGGGACAGGGCTCTGGCCCTGCAGGAAAGCATAAAGGGATGCCGGTCTTTGGCGGTGGCGCAGCTGGCCGCCGCCCAGCTGGAAATCACCCAAAAGCTGGAAGATCTCTGGGACAAAGGCCACCTGGAAAAAACTCTTTGCTCTGAACAGAATTTCCCGTCCCAGACCCGGGCCGAGGCCGCCGCTCTCTATGCGGAATACGCCATGGATTACGCCATGCAGGCCATGCAGTTTGCCCTGATCACCGCCCTGTATGCGGCGGACCAGCAGCTGGCCGCAGAAGAACCGAAAGGAGAAAATCGCCCATGAAAGAAGTACAAAAGCCAAAAAAACCTCTCATTTACTATTATGGCATCGTGCTGCTGATCCTGGTTCTGTTCAATTTGCTGGCCATGCCCTGGCTTGCCCAGCGGCAGGTGCGGCAGGTGGACTACGGCACCTTTTTGGAGATGGCCGAAAACCAGGAGTTGGGCCAGGTGGAGGTGCAGCAGCAGGACAACCAGATCCTGTTTACCAACAAGGACAACACCGTCATCTACAAAACCGGCATGATGCCCGACCCGGACCTGACCCAGCGGCTGGCCGATTCCGGCGCGGTATTTTCCGGCGAGATCATCCAGCAGACCAATCCCATCCTCTCTTTCCTGCTCAGCTGGGTGCTGCCAATCGCCTTTTTCATTGCCATCGGGCAGTTCATGTCCCGGAAGATGATGGAGCGGGCCGGCGGGCCCAACGCCCTGTCCTTCGGCAAATCCAACGCCAAGGTGTATGTGACGTCCTCCCAAGGCATCAAGTTTTCGGATGTGGCCGGGGAAGACGAGGCCAAGGAAAATCTCTCAGAAATCGTGAATTACCTGCATGACCCGGGCAAATACCGGGAGATCGGCGCGGCCATGCCCAAGGGCATCCTGCTGGTGGGCCCTCCGGGCACCGGCAAAACCATGCTGGCCAAGGCCGTGGCCGGCGAGGCGGGCGTCCCCTTCTTCTCCATGTCCGGCTCCGAATTTGTGGAGATGTTTGTGGGCATGGGGGCCTCCAAAGTGCGGGATCTGTTCAAGCAGGCCAAGGAAAAGGCCCCCTGCATTGTCTTCATTGACGAGATCGACGCCATCGGCCAGAAGCGGGACGGCCGGCTGAGCAGCAACGACGAGCGGGAGCAGACCCTGAACCAGCTGCTCACCGAGATGGACGGCTTTGAGGACAACACCGGCGTGATCATTTTGGCCGCCACCAACCGGCCCGAATCCCTGGACCCCGCCCTCACCCGCCCAGGCCGGTTTGACCGGCGGGTGCCGGTGGAGCTGCCCGACCTGAAAGGGCGGGAGGAGATCCTGAAAGTCCACGCCAAAAAGATCAAACTGGAGGACGGGGTGGATTTCGGCAAGGTGGCCCGGATGGCTTCAGGCGCTTCCGGCGCCGAACTGGCCAACATCATCAATGAGGCGGCTCTGCGGGCCGTGCGGGACGGCCGCAACCGGGTGAGCCAGGCCGACCTGGAGGAGAGCATCGAGGTGGTGATTGCCGGCTATCAGAAAAAGAACGCCATCCTCACCGACCAGGAAAAGAAAATCGTAGCCTATCACGAGGTGGGCCATGCCCTGGTGGCGGCCCTGCAAAATCACTCGGCCCCGGTGCAGAAGATCACCATTGTGCCCCGCACCTCCGGCGCGCTGGGCTATACCATGCAGGTGGAAGAGGGCAACCACTACCTGCTCAGCAAGGAAGAACTGGAAAACAAGATTGCCACCCTCACCGGCGGCCGGGCCGCCGAGGAACTGGTATTCCATTCTGTCTCCACCGGCGCCTCCAACGACATCGAGCAGGCCACCAAGCTGGCCCGCTCCATGATCACCCGCTACGGCATGAGCCCGGATTTTGACATGGTGGCTCTGGAAACCGTCACCAACCAGTATCTGGGCGGAGATGTCAGCCTGGCCTGCTCGGCCCAGACCCAGACCGAGATCGACCGGCAGGTGGTGGAGCTGGTGAAGCGCCAGCATGAAAAGGCCTCCGCCATTCTCCGGGAAAACCGGGACAAACTGGATGAAATTGCCCGTTACCTCTACGAAAAAGAGACCATCACCGGGGAAGAATTCATGGAGATCCTGAACCGATAAATCACCATCTGCTCTGAAAGGAGAGAGGAATATGCTGTATCCCATTTCCACTCCATCCCGCCTTCTGGTAGACTTGTCCGGCATGTGGGACTTTCAACTGGATAACGGCCATGGCTTTGAAGAGGGCTGGTATACCGCCCCTCTGCCCCATCCCATCCCCATGCCGGTGCCCGCCTCCTACAACGACCTGCAGGAGGGTGAGGAGTTCCGGGAACACAAGGGCTGGGTTTTCTACCAGAAAAAGATCTCTCTGCCCCCCTTTGTGCAGGGGCAGCGGGTGGTGCTGCGCTGCGATGCGGTGACCCACCGGGCCCGGGTCTATCTGAACGGCAGATGGCTCTGCGAACACAAGGGCGGCTTTCTCCCCTTTGAGGCGGAGCTCACCGACCGGCTTTTGCCGGGGCAGGAAAACCTCTTGACCATTGCCGCCGACAACACCATCGATTACACCACCCTGCCGGTGGGCGGCAAGCCGGGCACCGGCCTCTTGGGAGGCTCCGGCTCCCAAACCCGGAACAACCCCAATTTCGATTACTTCAACTACAGCGGCATCATCCGGCCGGTGCGGCTGTACACCACGCCCACGGATTATATCCGGGACATCACCCTCACCGCCCGGCTGGAGGGCGAGGATGCCCAGCTCTGCTATGAGATTGACGCCAGCGGCAAGGGCGAGTGCCGGGTGGAGGTGCTGGACGAGGAGGGCCGGCGCGCCGCAGAGGGCTGGGGCCTCAGCGGCAGGCTGCGCCTGGAAAAAGTGCACCTGTGGCAGCCGGGGAAAGCCTATCTCTATCAGGTCCGGGTCACCTTCGGGCAGGACGAGTACACCCTGCCCTACGGGGTGCGCACCGTACAGGTGGAGGGAACCCGGTTTCTCATCAACGGCCGCCCCTTCTACTTCAAGGGCTACGGCCGCCACGAGGACACCTTCCCCGCCGGGCGGGGACTGAACCTGCCCATGAACGTCAAGGATATGGCTCTGATGAAATGGCAGGGCGCCAACAGCTTCCGCACCAGCCACTACCCCTACAGCGAGGAGATGATGCGGCTGTGCGACCGGGAGGGTTTTGTGGTGATCGACGAGACCCCGGCGGTGGGCCTCAACCTGCGGTTTGGGGGCGGGGCCGATTTTGGGGGACAGCAGGGCCGCACCTTCGACCCTGAAACCGGCATACAGACCCAGGCACACCACCGCCAGGTGCTGGAAGAGATGATCGGGCGGGACAAAAATTACGCCTGCGTGGTGATGTGGAGCATTGCCAACGAGCCGGATTCTTCCGGGGAAGGGGCCTATGAATACTTTGCGCCCCTGTTCCGCCTGGCCCGCCGGCTGGACCCCCAGCGCCGCCCCTGCACCCTGGTGAGCGTACAGCCCTTTGACGACCCGGACGCCGAACCCACGGCGGACTGCACCTGCCGGCTCAGCGATGTGATCTGCCTCAACCGCTATTACGGATGGTACCGGGGCAGTTCCGACCTGAAAGAGGCGGAACAGATGCTCCGCCGCGAGCTGGACCGCTGGAAGAGCCTGGGCAAGCCCCTGATCTTCACCGAATACGGCGCCGACACGGTGTTGGGGCTGCGGGACACCACCCCCACCCTGTACACCGAAGAATATCAGGTGGAGTATTATCGGATGAACAACCGGGTCTTTGACCAGTATGATTTTGTGGTGGGCGAACAGGCCTGGAATTTTGCCGATTTTGCCACCAGCCCAAACCTTTTGCGGGTACAGGGCAACCGAAAGGGCCTCTTCACCCGGGATCGGCGGCCCAAGCTGGCCGCCCATTACTTCCGGCATCGGTGGGCCCGGATCCCTGATTTCAACTACAAAAATCCCCTGCCCTGAGCCGGGCTTCTCTCAAAAAAGGCGCCCCGCGGAATCTTCCGCGGGGCGCCTTTTTTACTTTGGGGTTTATTCCAGCACCAGGCTGCCCTCCCGGGCGTCCAGTTTCACCTGGCTGCCCAGGGTACCCTCCACCACCTTCTGGGCCAGGGGGTCCTCCACCTGGCGGCGGATGACCCGGCGGATGTCCCGGGCGCCGAACTTGCCGCCGGAGGCCTCGGCCACAATGGCTCCCAGGGCCTCGGGGGTATAGCTCAGCTCGGCCCCCTTGCGTTTGAGGGGCTCCCGGTATTCCTCCAGGGTGAGGGCGGCGATCTTCTCCAGGGATTCCTGGGAGAGGGGCTTGAAGACGATCACCTCGTCCACCCGGCCCAGGAACTCCGGCCTCAGGAAATCGCTCAGGGCTTTGCGGGCCTTGTTCTCGCTGATCTGCTCGGGGGTCTTGTTGAAGCCGGTCTCCCCCACCCGGTCGCTGCTGCCCGCGTTGGAGGTCATGCAGATGACCGTGTTGGAGAAATCCACCGTGCGGCCCTGGGCGTCGTTGATCTTGCCCTCGTCCAGAATCTGGAGCAGCAGGTTCATCACGTCCGGGTGGGCCTTTTCGATCTCGTCAAAGAGCACCACGCTGTAGGGGTGGCGGCGCACCTTTTCGGTGAGCTGGCCGGCCTCCTCATAGCCCACATAGCCCGGAGGGGAGCCGATCAAGCGGCTGACCGCGTATTTTTCCATAAACTCGGTCATGTCCAGCCGCACCAGCGGGTCCACCGTGTCAAAGAGCTCGCTGGCCAGCTGCTTGACCAGCTCGGTCTTGCCCACGCCGGTGGGGCCCACAAAGATGAAGCTGGCCGGCCGCTTGCGCTGGGACAGGTCTGCCCGGCTGCGGCGGATGGCCCGGGCCACCGCCTCCACCGCCTCGTCCTGGCCGATGATGTGCTTTTTCAGATTGGCCTCCAGGCTCAGCAGCTTGGTGAACTCGGTCTCCTTGATCTTCACCGCAGGGATGCCGGTCCAGAGTTCGATCACCCGGGCCACATCCTCCAGACTCACCTGGATCTGGTTTACCTGGTTTTCCAGGTTGGGCAGTTCTTCCTTCAGGCGGGCCAGCTCTGTGCGCAGGTTGGCCAGTTTTTCGTAGTCCAGAGGCTGGTCGGTGTCGGTCTGCTCCAGGCCGGCCACCTGTTGTTCCAGCTCCTCGATCTTCTTTTTCTGGTTCAGCCAGTTGGTGATCTCGGGGTGACGCAGGTTGCAGCAGGCACAGGATTCATCCAGCAGGTCGATGGCCTTGTCGGGCAAAAAGCGGTCGGTGATGTACCGCTCGCTGAGATTCACCAGGGCGGGCACCAGCTCCTTGGGCACCTGTACATGGTGGTGCTTTTCGTAATAGCCCTTGATGCCCTGGATCACCGAGATGGTGTCGGCAATGCTGGGCTCCTCCACCTTCACCGGCTGGAACCGGCGCTCCAGGGCCTGGTCCTTCTCGATGTACTTGCGGTACTCGGTAAAGGTGGTGGCGCCGATCACCTGGATCTCGCCCCGGCTGAGGGCGGGCTTGAGGATGTTGGCCGCATTCATGGCCCCCTCGCTCTCCCCGGCGCCGGTGATGTTGTGGATCTCATCGATGAAGAGGATCACATTGCCCGCCTTCTTCACCTCGTTGATGAGCCCCTTGACCCGCTGCTCAAACTGGCCCCGGAACTGAGTGCCGGCCACCAGAGCGGTCAGATCCAGCAGATAGAGCTCCTTGTCCTGGAGGCGAGCGGGCACCTGGCCCTGGGCGATGCGCTGGGCAATGCCCTCGGCAATGGCGGTTTTGCCCACGCCGGCCTCACCGATGAGGCAGGGGTTGTTCTTCTGGCGGCGGCAGAGAATCTGGATGGTGCGGTAGATCTCCTTGTCCCGGCCGATGATGTTGTCGATCTTGCCCTCCTGGGCCTTGCGGGTCAGGTTTTCACAGTAGGTGTCCAGGAATTTGCGCTTGGGCCGGCCTTTCTCCTCTTTGCCCTTGTCCTCTCCCTTCTCCTTTTTGGCGCCGATGCCGAAGGGGAAGGTGGCGCTGCCGCCGGGGGTAAAGCCCTCTTCGCCCTCTCCCTCGCTCTCGCTTTCGCCGGGATTCATCATCCCAAAGGGCAGGCCGGGCATACCGCCGGTCTCCTCCATATACTCGTTCATTTTTTCTTCCATGTTTTCCAGGTCGTCCTGGCTCACGCCGAACTGCTTCATCAGGTCAGTCACCGGCTTGATGCCCAGCTCCTGGGCGCAGGTGAGGCAGTAGCCCTCGCTCTTGGTCTGCCCGTTTTCCTGCCTTTGGATAAAGACAATGGCCTGCCTTTTTTTGCACCGTACACACAGCATATTGGGATTCGCTTCCTTTCGGGACGGCCCCGGCCCTCCCGGCCGGGACCAATCCATACTTTATAAAAAGGGATTGATGTCGTTGAAGATCCGCAGGCACCAGCTGCCCCCCAGGGCCTCCTGGTTGAGCCAGGTGAGCTGGCCGGCGGTGAGGGTCATGAGGGCGAACAGGATGCACAGCACGATATACACGTCGACGAGCCCTGCCAGCAGCCCCAGCCCGAAGCCCATGGTTCGGTTGACGCCCCCCAGCACCGGGATGCGGTTGGCCCCCCGCAGCACAGCCACCAAAAAGCCCACCACCAGCCGGAAGAGCGCCAGCGCCACAAAAAAGAGCACCAGAGAGATCATGGGGGTGGTGAGAGGCTCCAGCACCTGGCTGACGATCTGGTCGGCCAGGCCGGGCGCCTGGGAATCCGCCAGGCCCTGGACGCTCTGGGTCAGGCTCTGGCGGAAACTCTCAGGCAAAAAACCCGCGTATTTTTCGATCAGGGCCTCCAGGTCCACCCCGCCGGTCTCCTGGATGGTCTGCTCCACCTGGGAGAGACAGCCGGGCCGCAGAAATTTTTCAAAGAGCTGGGGGGCCGCCCACTGGGACAGCAGCACCGCCCCCACCAGGCTGGCCAGGTTACCCGCGAACTGGATCAGCCCCGCCAGAAAGCCCTTGCGGGCATAGCCAAAGGCCACCGCCAGCACCAGCGCCAGCAGGACCAGATCAAGAATCAGGGATGCGCTCATGGAACTCCTTTCTTTCCCCTCTTGGGGCGCCGGCCAAAAAGCTGGTCACCCCGTCAATTGGAAGAGGCGGGCGGCTGCAGCACGTCCGCCTGCTGGCCGGTAAAAAGCAGCAGCTTTTTGGCGTCCAGCAAAGCCAGCGGCTTTTCGCTGGTCTCCACCGTCCATTTTTCCTCGCCGTCCAGCGTATATGCCCGCACGGCGCTCTCTTCCAGAATATATGCGGCGGTGCGGGTACAGACCACCTGGTTTCCCTCTCCCTCCGGGGAGAGATCCGCCTGGGTCCGCATCCGATCATCCAGGATCACCAGATGGTCCTGGAAGGTGCCGGTGCCGCCCGAGAAGAGCAGCGCCGCGTTTTTGCCGCTGATGGAGGCCGAAAGCAGGCTTTCGCCCCCGAAGTCATAGCTGTATTTTTCCTCGCCGGTGAGTGCGTTGTACACCGCCGCCCGGTCCTGGTAGATCACCAGAAGCTGGGCCGAATCCAGCCAGGACATCTGCAAGGGAACCGAGGCCACCTCCGGGGAGGATACCGGCTGACTGGTCTTTTCGGTATCCAAAAAATAGATACCGCTCACCAGCTGCCCGTCCTGGGCCTTCAGGCAGGCCACCGCCAGCTTTTTGCCGCTGTCCGAAAAGGCGGCCAGGCAGGGGGTGCCCTCCTTGTCGCTGGGGCTCCACCCGTAGAGATATTCCATGCTGGAGGAGTAGACCGAGACCTGGGCCGCATACCGGGCCGAGCGGGTCACCACCGCCAGGCCTCCGTCCTGGCTCATGGCGCAGAGCAGCAGGGGGGAATCGGTCATTTTGGTGTAGAGGGTGCGGCTGCGGCTCTCCACCCGCAGCTCATTGCCCGATCGGGCATAGACGCAAAAGCGGGTGCGGCCGGCGGCCAGCGCCGGGCGGGAGTAGTTGTGCTGGATGCTGCGCAGCTGGGCCCCCGAGGCCGAGTAGAGCACCAGGTCCTGTTCGCCCAGCTCCACAAAGCCGCCGCTCAGCTCCTCCAGCTGGAGGATCTGGGGAATGTTGGTCTTGACCGGGAACCCTTCGCCGGGGGTGAGCCCGATGCGGATGGTATCGGCCAGATCGGACAGGGCTCCCAGTGAGGGCGCCAGCGCCCCCAGCGCCCAGGCCAGAGCCAGGGTGAGGGCCAGGGTCACCCCCACCAGCAGCCGCAGCCGCCGGGCGTTGCGCCGGCGGCGCACCTGGGCCAGCCGGATGACCCGGTTGGTTTTGAGGGGGCCGGGGTTCTCCTGCCCTGCCCCTTCGCCCCCCGGGGCAGTGCCTGCGGCTCCGCCGGGCGGCCCGGAAGGCCGGGCGGGCGGCGGAGAGCCGCTTTGATCCCCGGCGGGGGAGGGCCGGAAGCTGACCGAGGCTCCGCTCTCCCACCGGCTGTCATCCGGCGGGGCGGAACCGGCGTTTTCGGGCGTCCGGGCGCCCGGGAACCGTTCTTCTGCCATCCATTTGCCCTCCTTTCGGGTATTGTATCACCAAGAAGTGTATAAATCGTGTCAGAGTTCCAGGCCGGGGTACTCCACATCCACAAGGAACAGCCCCTTGGCGGGCAGGGTGGGCCCGGCCAGGCTGCGCTTTTTCTGGCGGAAGATCTCCTCCACACTCTCCGGGCTGCGCTTGCCCAGCCCCGCCTCCACCAGGGTGCCGGACAAAATCCGCACCATGTTGTAGAGGTAGCCGTCCGCCGTGAAGGTGAGCAGCACCCGGCTGCCCTGCCTTTGGACCCGGCAGGCCCGCAGGGTGCGGACGGTATCTCCCCTTTCGGCCACCGAGGAGCCCGCCGAACAGAAGGGGGAAAAGTCGTGCCGGCCCGTCAGCCGGGCGGCGGTTGCCTCCATGACCTCCAGGTCCAGAGGCGGCGAGACCCGGTGGGAGTATTCCGCCTCAAAGGGGCTCTCCACCGGGCTGTTCCAGATGCGATAGCAGTAGGTCTTCCAGTGGGCGGAGTAGCGGGCGTGGAAGCCCTCGGGCACCTGCTGGGCCTTCAGCACCCGGATGTCCGGCGGCAGCCGGAAATTCAGGGCCAGAGGCAGCTTTTCCAGGGGGAGGTTCAGCCCCTCGCACCAGAAATTCAGGGCATATTTCAGGGCATGGACGCCGGCGTCGGTGCGGCCGCAGCCCTTGATGTCGGGCCGCAAGCCCAGCAACGAGGCCAGGGCCTCCTGAAAGACCCCCGCCACCGTGACCCCGTTTTTCTGCACCTGAAAGCCGTGGTAGGCGGTGCCCTTGAAGCTGAGGGTGAGCAGGATGTTCATGGTCAGAACCCCTTGGCCACCAGCCGGGTGGAGAGCACCAGCACAAAGTAGAGCACTGCCACCGCCACCGCGGCCAGGTCCAGCCGGCCGTAGCGCAGCTGTTTGAGGCGGGTGCGGCCCTCGCCCCCGTGGTAGCAGCGGCACTCCATGGCCATGGCCAGTTCGTCCGCCCGGCGGAAAGCCGAGATGAACAGGGGGATGAGGATGGGCACCAGCGCGTGCATCCGCTCCTTGAGGGTGCCCGAATCCAGCATGGCGCCCCGGGCTTTCTGGGCGTTCATGATCTTCTCGGTCTCCTCAATGAGGGTGGGGATGAACCGCAGGGCAATGGTCATCATCATGGCCAGTTCATGCACCGGGAAGTGGAGCTTGGCCAGGGGCCGCAGCAGCTGCTCGATGGCGTCGGTGAGGCTGATGGGGCTGGTGGTGTAGGTGAGCAGGCTGGTGCCCGCAATGAGGGCCACCACCCGCACCGCCATCAGCACCGCATAGCGCACCCCTTCCGGGTAGATCCGCAGAAATCCCAGCTGCAACAGGGGCTGGCTGGTGCCGGTGATGAAAAAGAGATTCAGCAGGGCGGTGAACAGCACGATGGGCAGGATGGGCTTGAGGCTCTTGAGAATCAGCTTGAGGGGGATCTTGCTCAGGCCGTACAGCACCCCCAGCACCAGGATGTTCAGCACCAATCCCAGAGGGTTGGAGGCCACGAACAGGATGATGATATAGGCCATGGTGAGCAGCAGTTTCAGGCGGGGGTCCAGCCGGTGGACCACCGAATTGCCGGGAAAATGCTGCCCGATGGTGATGTCCCGCAGCATCATCTCACCTCCTTTTTGGCGGCCAGCGCCTCCTGAATGGTCTTGACCGCATAGGGCACGGTGTACACGTCGGTGGGGATGTCCAGCCCCATCCGGCGCAGCCGCAGAAAGATCTTGGTCACCTGGGGCACGCTGAGCCCCAGCTCCAGCAGTTCGTCGGCCCGGGCGAACACCTTGGCCACCTCGTCCAGCATGGCCACCCGGTGCTGGTCCATCACCAGCACCCGGTCGGCATATTTGGCGATGTCCTCCATGGAGTGGCTCACCAACAGAACCGTCACCCCGGTGGATTTGTGGTACTGCTTGATCTGGGAGAGGATGGTGTCCCGGCCCTCCGGGTCCAGCCCGGCGGCAGGCTCGTCCAGCACCAGCACCCGGGGATTCATGGCCATGACCCCCGCGATGGCGGCCCGGCGCTTCTGGCCGCCGGAAAGCTCAAAGGGGCTGCGGTCCAGCAGTTCCTCCCCCAGGCCGCAGAACTCGGCGGCCCGGCGCACCTGCTCCTGGATTTTTTCCTCCGACAGGCCCATGTTCCGGGGCCCGAAGGCGATGTCCTTGGCCACCGTCTCCTCAAAGAGCTGGTACTCCGGGTACTGCTGCACCATGCCCACCGCAAAGCGCACCTGGCGGATCTTGTCCGGCTCGGCCCAGATGTCCCTGCCCTCCAGATAGATCTTGCCCCGGGTGGGCTTCAGGATCCCGTTGAAATGACTGATAAGGGTGGACTTCCCGCTGCCGGTGGACCCGATGATCCCCAGGAATTCCCCCTCCTCCACCTCGAAGCTCACATCTTCCAGGGCGACGGTGGCGTCGGGCATCCCCTCTCCGTAGATGTGGGTGAGGTTTTCCACCTTGATGATAGCTGCCATATTGTTTCCTCGTTTTTGGGATGGGCCCGGCCCCCGGGCCGTGGCCCTCCTGACTTCTGCTCTCAGGAGCTTATTTCAAAAGTTCATACAGTGCCTGGGCGCACTCCTCTTCGTCGATGATGCCCTCGGGCATGGGGATGCCGGCCTTCACCAGCTCCTCCCGCAGTTCCGCCGCCTGGGGCACATCCAGCCGCAGCGCCCGCACCCGCTCGGTCTGGCTGAACACCTCTTTGGGGGTGCCCTCCAGCACGATGCGGCCGGCGCTCATCACCACCACCCGGTCGGCCTGGGCGGCCTCCTCCATATAGTGGGTGATGGCCACCACCGTGATGCCGTAGTCCCGGTTGAGGCGGCGGATGGTATCCATCACGGTCTCCCGGCCCCGGGGGTCCAGCATGGCGGTGGACTCGTCCAGCACCAGGCAGTCCGGCCGCATGGCGATGACGCCCGCAATGGCCACCCGCTGCTTCTGGCCGCCCGACAGCTTGTGGGGGCCCTTGAGCCGGTGCTTGTAGATGCCGGTCATCTTCATGGCCTCATCCACCCGGCTGCGGATCTCTTGGGGGGGCACACCCAGGTTTTCCAGGGCAAAGGCCACATCCTCTTCCACCACGGTGGCCACGATCTGGTTGTCCGGGTTCTGGAACACCATGCCCACCTTCTGGCGGATGTCGTAGACCTTGTCCTCCCGGGTGGTGGGGATGCCCTCCACCGTGACGGTGCCGCTCTCGGGCAGCAGGATGGCGTTGAAGTGCTTGGCCAGGGTGGATTTGCCGCACCCGTTGGCCCCCAGCACCGCCACAAACTCCCCCTTGCGGATCTGGATGCTGGCGCCGTCCACCGCATATTTGTCCTTGTGGGGGTCGTATCGGAACCGCACCTGATCCGCCTGGATCATGGCGGTATCGTTCCTCTCGTTTTCCATTTGAGCCTTCCCTTTTTTATTGTTCTTCCCAGAGGGCGGTGGCCCCGCAGGGCACCACGCCCCCGGTGGCGCTTACCGGCAGCCCGATCTCATCGCAACTGGTGATCCCGCCGTACCGGCCGCAGAGGGTGGTCTTGAGGATATACTCCATCACCGCCGGGCTCAGGCCGGTGGTGTAGCTGTTTACCGCCACAAAGAGGGGCCGCTTGCTGAGCACCCCGGCGCACAGGGCGATGAGGTCGTAGATGTTGTCCTCCAGCTTCCACACCTCGCCCCCGGGGCCCCGGCCATAGCTGGGCGGGTCCATGATGATGCCGTCGTACAGGCTGCCCCGGCGCTTTTCCCGGGCCACAAACTTGGCGCAGTCATCCACGATCCAGCGCACCGGCCGGTCGGCCAGGCCGCTGGCGGCGGCATTTTCCCTTGCCCAGGCCACAATGCCCTTGGAGGCGTCCACATGGCAGACCTGGGCCCCCGCCGCGGCGCAGGCCAGGGTGGCCCCGCCGGTGTAGCCGAACAGGTTGAGGATCTTCACCGGGCGGCCGGCGGCGGCGATCTTGCGGGCGTACCAGTCCCAGTTGACCGCCTGCTCGGGGAACACCCCCGTGTGCTTGAAGCCGGTGGGGCTGACCACCAGTTTCAGACTGCCGTAGCCGATCTTCCACTTCTGGGGCAGGGGCCGCCGGTACTCCCAGCTGCCGCCCCCCTTGTGGGAGCGGTGATACACCGCGTCCGCCCGGCGCCACAGGGGCGATACCGGCTCGTTTTTCCAGACCACCTGGGGGTCGGGCCGCACCAGGATGGTCTCGCCCCACCGCTCCAGCCGGTTGCCGTCGGTGGCGTCGATGAGCTCATAGTCCTTCCATTGATCCGCGCTTCGCATGCCGTTTCCTTTTCTTTACAGGGTGGGGTGGATGATCCGCCGGTCGATCATGTCGGCGATCCGCCGGGCGCTGGCCTCGATGGCCTGCTGGTCCTGGCCCTCCACCATCACCCGGATGAGGGGCTCGGTGCCCGAGACCCGCACCAGCACCCGGCCCATGCCCATCAGCTTCTGCTGCTCGTTGTCGATAAAGCCCATCAGCCATTCGTCCTCTTTGTAGGCCGATTTCTGGGCCGCGGTGGCCCGCACGTTGATGAGCACCTGGGGGAACTTTTCATAGCAGCTGTTCAGCTGGCTCATCTTGCACTTTTTGCGGGCCAGCATGGCCAGCACCTTGCCGGCGGTGAGCTCCCCGTCGCCGGTGGTGGAGTGGTGCAGCAGGATCACATGGCCGCTCTGCTCGCCGCCGATGGCGTAGCCCTTGGCCCGCATCTCCTCCAGCACATACCGATCGCCCACCGCGGTGCGGGCGGTCTTGACCCCCATGGCCTCCATGTACTTCATAAAGCCCAGGTTGGACATGACCGTGACCACGGCGGTGTCCTGGTCCAGCCGGCCCCGCTGCTGCATATCGCAGGCCAGCAGGGCGATGATCTTGTCCCCGTCCATCTCGTTGCCCTTTTCGTCGCAGGCAAGGCAGCGGTCGGCGTCCCCGTCAAAGGCGATGCCGCAGTCGTAGCCGCCCTCCACCACCTTCTTTTCCAGATTCTCCAGGTGGGTGGAACCGCAGCCCTTGTTGATGTTGATGCCGTCCGGCTCGGCGCCGATGAAGTCGCACTGGCAGCCCAGCCGGGGGAAAAGCTTTTTGGCCACCTGGGAGGAGGCGCCGTTGGCACAGTCGAACAGCACCCGCAGGCCGGACAGATCCGCCCCGATGTGCTCGTAGAGGTATTCCACATAGTCCTCCAGCGCGCCTTCCCGCCGGCTCACCCGGCCCACGCCGCTGCCCACGGCCAGCTCCTGGGCGGGGTCTTCGGCCTGCATATGGGCCTCAATGAGGTTTTCCACCTCGTCGGGCAGCTTGAAGCCGTCCCCCCGGAAGATCTTGATGCCGTTGAACTCCATGGGGTTGTGGCTGGCCGAAATCACCGCGCCCGCGTCGGCCCTGTACTTCTGCACCAGGTAGGCCACGGCGGGGGTGGGCACCACGCCCAGCAGTTCCACATCCGCCCCCACGCTGGTCAGGCCGGCGGCCAGGGCGCACTCCAGCATGTCGCCGGAGATGCGGGTGTCCTTGCCGATGAGGATCCGGGGCTTGTGACCGGTTTTCTCGGTGAGGACGGCGGCCGCCCCCCGGCCCAGCTTCATGGCCAGTTCACAGGTCAGGTCCTGGCCCGCCACACCGCGGATGCCGTCGGTACCAAACAGTTTGCCCATAATACTCTCTCCTTTGTGCGGCCCGCCGCGCCGCCCTTTGGGGCGATGTGGTTTTCATTGTATGCGGCCGGGCCCTGAAAACAAGTGTGAAAATGTGAATTCTTTTTTAAATATGCCAAAAGAGCGCCGGGGATGCGCCGCGGCCCCTTGCCGCCGGCCCCTCTTCCCCTGCTCTCAATAAAAGCTCTGCTGGCCGTCCTCCTCGGCCCGGCTCTCCTCGGGGGGCGTCAGGCCCAGGTGGCGGTAGGCCAGCCGGGTGACGCACCGGCCCCGGGGGGTGCGGGTGAGAAAGCCCATCTGCATCAGATAGGGCTCGCACACGTCCTCCAGGGTGACGGCCTCCTCCCCCAGGGCGGCGGCCAGGGTTTCCAGCCCCACCGGGCCGCCCCCGTACAGCTCGATGATGGCCCGCAGCACGCTTCGGTCCATCTCGTCCAGCCCCAGCCCGTCGATGTCCATCCGCTTGAGGGCCACCTGGGCAGTCTTTTGGTCGATGGTGCCGTCTCCCAATACCTGGGCAAAATCCCGCACCCGCTTGAGCAGCCGGTTGGCCACCCGGGGGGTGCCCCGGCTGCACTTGGCCAGCTCATAGGCCCCCTCGGAGGTGCAGGGCTGGGAGAGGATCCCCGCGCTGCGCCGGATGATCCGGGCCAGCTCCTCGGGGCTGTACAATTCCAGCTTGAGCAGAACGCCGAACCGATCCCGCAGGGGATTGGTCCTCTGGCCGGCCCGGGTGGTGGCCCCGATGAGGGTGAACCGGGGCAGGTTGATGCGGATGCTCTGGGCCGAGGGGCCCTTGCCGATCATGATGTCCAGGGCAAAATCCTCCAGGGCCGGGTAAAGCACCTCCTCCACCTGGCGGGAGAGGCGGTGGATCTCGTCGATGAACAGGATATCCCCCTCCTGCAGGTTGGTGAGCAGGGCGGCCAGATCTCCCGGCTTTTCAATGGCGGGGCCGCTGGTCACCCGGATCTGTACCCCCATCTCCTGGGCCACAATGCCGGCCAGGGTGGTCTTGCCCAGGCCGGGCGGGCCGTAGAGGAGGATGTGATCCATGGGCTCCCCCCGCTGTTTGGCCGCCTCCAGATAGATGCGCAGGTTTTCCTTGACCTTTTCCTGCCCCACATATTCGTCCAGGGTATGGGGGCGAAGGCTGTTTTCCTCGGTGTCCGCCGGTTCGGCCTCGGGGCTCACCAGGCGGGCAGATTCAAATCCATATTCTTCCACGGTTTACCTCTTTCCTTGTGCGATGCCCCGCAGTGCCAGGCGAACCAGCTCCTCCACCGGCAGGGAGGCATCCAGCCGGGCCACGGCCTGGGCCGCCTCGCTCTGGGAATACCCCAGGCTCACCAGGGCCCCGATGGCCTGGGCCAGGCCGCCGGCGCTCTGGGCCGCGGCGCTCACCTGGCCCAGAGCGGCCCCTGCCGTCAGCCCCTTGCCCACCTTGTCCTTCAGTTCCAGGGTGATGCGCTGGGCCAGCTTGGGCCCCACCCCGCTGGCGGCGGTGAAGGCCTTGTGGTCCCCCGAGGAGATGGCCAGGGCGATCTTGTCCGGGCTGAGCACGCTCAGGATGGCCAGCCCCGCCTTGGGCCCCACCCCGGACACCCCGGTGAGCATCTTGAAGCAGGCCTGCTGCTCCTCGCTGGCAAATCCGTAGAGGGACACGTCGTTTTCGCTCACCGACAGCACCGTGTACAGGGTTGCCTCGCCCCCCACCGGGGGCAGGGTGCCCGAGGCCGAGGAGGGGATCTGCACCCAGTACCCCACGCCGCCGCAGGAGATCACGGTGCCATCCGGGCTTTTTTTGAGGATTTTTCCGCTGAGACAGTAAATCATGAACGCGCCTCCTTATCGGACCGGGTAGTTGCGCAGCCGGCTGCGGGAGCAATGGCAATGGGTGATGGCCATGGCCAGGGCGTCGGCGGTGTCGTCGGGCTTGGGCACGGCGGGCAGGTGCAGCAGGATGCGGGTCATCTCCTGCACCTGCTTTTTCACCGCCATGCCGTAGCCGCTCACCGACTGCTTCACCTGCATGGGGGTATACTCAAAGATCGGCACCCCCGCCTGGGCCGCCGCCAGCAGGATGACGCCCCTGGCCTCGGCCACCCCGATGACGGTGGTCTGGTTGTGCTGGTAAAAGAGCTTTTCCACCGAGAGGGCCTGGGGATGGTATTTTTCAAACACCTCCGTCACGCCCCGGTACACCTGCTCCAGCCGCTTTTCAAAGTCCACCCCGGCTGCCGTGGTGACGGCCCCGAAATCCACCGGGGTAAACCGATTGCCCTCGTAATCCACCACGCCCCAGCCCACAATGGCATAGCCGGGGTCGATGCCCAAAACCCTCATGTCCGCCTCGCTGCAAAGCGCCCGGCCGGTCCGCCGGCCCGCAGCGCAAAATTATCCATAGTAACCGTATTATTATAGCATAAAGGCCCTTCCGGGGCAACCGAAAGGGCCTTGTCTTTCCTTATATAACCAGCCGTGCCGGCCGCCGGGGCGGGGCCGGGCCTCAGTCCGCTTTTTCCAGCTGTTCCAGGAGGGCGGCGGTGTCCCGCCAGCGGCCTTCCTCGCCATCCCCCATCACCACGCACAGGCAGAGCCTGCCCCCGATGCGGGCGGCGCTCACCAGGCAGCAGCCCGCCTGGTCGGTGCTGCCGGTTTTGAGGCCGATGACCCGGGAGTCGTACCAGGGGCTGTCCGGCCGAAGCAGCAGGTTGGAGCTCTGGTAGGTGACCTGGCGGCCGTCGGCCCAGGTCTCGGTGCTCTGGCTCATCCCCAGTATCCCGGCCAGGGTCTCGTTTTCCAGCGCCTTGCGGCCCAGAAGGGCCAGGTCCCGGGCGGTGGTGTACTGGCCGCTGGCGTCATAGCCGTCCGGCCGGACAAAGTGGGAGTGGGAGGCCCCCAACTGCTCTGCCTTTTGGTTCATCTCCTCCACAAACCGGTCGGCGGCTTGCCTTGGCTCCGTCTCCTGACCCAGCATGGCCCGGCCGCCCGCCACGGCCAGGGTCCAGGCCGCGTCGTTGCCGGAGGGCAGCAGCAGGGCGATGAGGGCCTGGCGCAGGCTCAGCCGGTCCCCCGGCGCCAGCCAGGCCCGGGAGGCGTCCGGCTCGGGCCAGTCCGCCTCGGGGCCCACGGTGATCTCTGCCTCCGGCTCCAGCCAGTCCAGCACGGTGAGGGCGGTGAGCAGTTTGGCGGTGCTGGCGGGGGCGGTGGGCTGGTCCGCATTCCGCTCATACAGCGCCTCCCCCTCCCTCTCCAGGTAGACAATGGGGGCTTCCAGTTCCAGCGCCCCGAAATCCGGCTCCTGGCCGGCACTGAGGGCGCTGAGGGCGTGGCTCTCCAGGCCCGCCTCGCTGCCGGACGGCGATGCCGGGCTGTGGCCGGGGCCCTCCTGCCCTTCCCACAGGTTTGTCAGCTCCCGCCCGGCCTGGGTCAGGGCCCACAGCAGGCAGAAGGCCAGCACTGCCCGCCCCAGAATCCCGCCCCGCTTTCTGGAACGGCGGACTCTGCCGGCCGTGCCCCGGGACGGCCGGCCGGCGGGCGATTTGGGGGCGGGTTTCCCTCTGCGGGCGGGCCGGCGGGCCGACCTCTGCACCAAAAAAGCGAGCCAGAAAGCTCCCACCCCCAGCATCGCCAGGGTCCCCTGCAACCAGATCTTCTCCATCTTTTTCTCCCCTTTCGCTCTCAGCATAGCAGGGATAGGGGCGGGATGCTTTGCGGGATTCCTCGGTTTTTCTTGTGTTTTTCTTGCATTTTGGGGATTTTGGAGGCAAAGGGCCCGCCGGGCCGCTTGTAAAGGGCTCTGCTTTGGTGTATAGTAGGCAGGGCCCTTTTGTAAAAAGCCCTAAAAAAGGAAGAAAAAGGCCTGTGTCTGGGCCTTTTTTCGGAGAGGAGCCGCCCTATGAACACCGGGTATGAGATGTTTTTGCTGGTGTGCGAGGAGATGAGTTTTTCCGCCGCGGCCCGGCGGGCCTTTGTGACCCAGCAGTGCCTCAGCGACCACATCCGCCGGCTGGAAGAGCGGCTTGGGGTGCGGCTGTTCGAGCGGCGGCCTCACCTGCGGCTGACCCCTGCCGGCGAGACTCTGCGGGCCGGGCTGCGGCGGATGCAGGCTCTGGAAGAGGACCTGAGCGCCCGGCTTGGTCAGTATCAGGCCGGGCTGCGGGGCGAGGTGCGGCTGGGCATCAACAGCGGCCGGGCCTCGGTGCTGCTGCCCCGGGTCTTTCCGGCCTTTCACGCCCTGTTCCCCCATGTAAAGCTGTTTGTGATCAACCGGGAGACCCGGGAGATGGAAAAGATGCTGGCGGCGGGAGAGCTGGACCTGTTCCTGGGGCTGAACACCCGGCTGGAGGAGGCCTTCCACGTCCGCCCGCTGGGGCAGGAAAAGCTGTACCTGATGCTGCCCGCCGCTCTGCTGGAGCAGCGGTTCGGGGAGGGCTGGGCCGGCCGGCTGGATGCCCTGAACCAGGGGGCCGACCTGCGGGAGTTTCAGGACATCCCCTTTGTGGAGCGGGGCAGCCCCAGCACCACCACCGACCTGATCCGCCAGCACTGCCTGCGGCAGGGGGTGACCATCTCCAACATGCTGAACATCAACGATTTTTCCAACCAGCTGGAGCTGTGCGCCCTTTTCCCGGCGGCGGGCATCGTCCCCCGGATGATCCTGCCCCGGGTGTCGGCCCACAACCGAAGCTGCGAGCCGGAATGCCGGCTGTATATCTTCCCCATCCGGGATCTGGAGGGCGCTTTGCGGGTGGACCTGATCCGGCGGGCCGAGTCGGCCTGCCCTGCCTTCCTCACGGCGCTGGAAGAGATGCTGGCCCGAGAGACGGCCAGCCTGGCCGGGCAGGAGCCGGACCTGCCTCTGCCCTGACCCCAAGAGGGGTTTTTGCTTTTGGTGACAGAGAATAAAGGAAAACGGAAGGAGTCATCGTGAAACAACATAAGATCAATATGGTGAACGGACCGCTGCTCTCCAAGCTGCTGGTCTTTTCGGTGCCGCTGATGCTCTCCAGCATTTTGCAGCTGCTGTTCAACGCCGCCGACGTGGTGGTGGTGGGCCGCTGGGCGGGCAGCGACGCGCTGGCTGCCGTGGGCAGCAACACCAGCCTGATCACCCTGCTCATCAACCTGTTTGTGGGCATCTCGGTGGGCGTGAACGTGGTGGCGGCCCGCTATTACGGCGCCCGGGAGGAAAAGGATTTGTCGGTGACGGTGCACACCGCCATGACGGTGGCCCTGCTCAGCGGCATCCTGCTGCTGTTTGTGGGGGTGGCCGGGGCGCCCCTCTTCCTGGAATGGATGGCCTGCCCGGAGAACGTGCTGCCCCTGGCCTCCCTGTACCTGCGCATCTACTTTCTCAGCATGCCGGCGATGATGATCTACAACTTCGGCAGCGCCCTGCTGCGGGCCAAGGGCGACACCCAGCGGCCCCTGTATTTTCTTTTGCTGGCCGGCATCGTGAACGTGGTGCTGAACCTGTTTCTGGTGATCCAGTGCCATCTGGGGGTGGCGGGCGTGGCCATCGCCACTGCCATCAGCCAGACCATCTCGGCCTCTCTGGTGGTGCGCTGCATGCTGCGGGAGACCGACAGCCTCAAGCTGGACCTGAAAAAGCTGAAAATCGACAAGTTCAAGTTCTATCTGATCCTGAAAATCGGCCTGCCCGCCGGGCTTCAGGGCATCGTGTTCTCGGTGTCCAACGTGGTGATCCAGTCCTCGGTGAACAGCTTCGGCTCCACCATCATGGCGGGCAACGCGGCCTCGGCCAACATCGAGGGCTTTGTGTACGCCGCCATGAACGCCTTCTACCAGACCTGCCTCACCTTCACCGGTCAGAACATCGGCGCCGGCAAGCCCGACCGGGTGGACAAGGTGCTGCTGGAATGTCAGGGCCTGGTGATGGCCACCGGCCTAGTCCTGGGCGTATCCGGCTATCTGGCAGGGCCCTGGCTGCTGCGCATCTACTCCTCCGACCCGGAGGTGATCGCGGCGGGGCTGGTGCGGATGCGGTATATCTGCCTCATCTACTTCATCTGCGGCATGATGGACGTGATGGTGGGCAGCATGCGGGGCATGGGCCACTCCATCGCCCCGGCGCTGGTGTCCATGGCCGGCGTGTGCGGGCTGCGTCTGGTATGGGTGGCCACCGTCTTCAAGGCCTACCACACCACCACCGTTCTCTATCTCTCCTACCCGGTGAGCTGGACCGCCGTGCTGGCCGTGCATGTGATCTGCTATTTCTTTATCCGCAAACAGGTGCGCCGGTCTCTGGCGGGGCTGCCTCCCAAGCCCCTGTTTGGCCGGCGGGCCCTGCCGGAACCCAAACGCTGAACCTTATCCTGATGGCTATAGCAAAAGGCCGCCCGGTCAACAAGCCGGGCGGCCTTTTTTGTGCTTTTACTGGATGAGCCGGGCCGAGAACCCGTCGGAATAGACCACGCTGCCGTCGGTAAGCTGCCAGCAGGCCTCCACCCCGTCCAGGCTCTCCACCAGGGCCTGGCCCTCCTCCAGGCTCATGCAGAACAGCCCTGTGGAGAGGCAGTCCGCCAGGCCGCTGTCGGCGCACAGCACGCTGACGCCGTCAAAGTTTTCGGCGGGATAGAGGGTGTCCGGGTCGATCAGGTGGCAATACTGCTTGCCGTCCACCGTGTAATACCGCAGATAGTCGCCGCTGGTCACCAGGCTCTCCCCGTCCTGGACGCTCACGCTGCAAAGGGTGGCCTCCAGGTTCCAGGGGTCCTGCACGCCGCCGGTCCAGTTCCTGCCGTCGGCCCGGTGGCAGATGGCCCGCAGATTGCCTCCCACACTGAGAAAGAGGCTCTTGACCCCCCGGGCTTCGGCGGCCTTTGCCGCCTGCTCCACCGCGTAGCCCTTGCCCACGCTGCCCACATCCAGCTGCATCTGGGGGTCGGCGAAATAGACGGTGTGGTTCTCCTCATCCAGCACCAGGTCCTGGATATTCCCGTGCTGAGCGGCGGCCTCCAGGTCCTCCTGGGGCGGCAGCCGGGCGCTGTCCGGGTCGGCCAGGCCGGCCTCCCGGTAGTCATGCCACAGGCTCAGCACATCCCCCATGGCGATGTTCAGCTGGCCGTTTGTGACGGTGTACATCTCCTTGGCCAGGCTCAGCATCTCAAAGGTCCGCTCGTCCACCTGAACCGGCCCCAAGGCGGCCTGCTCATTCACGTCCTTCAGGCTGGTGACGCCCTCATAGGAATTGTAGATGTCAAAGAGCTGATGATAGCTCACCAAATCCTGGTGGAGAGCGTCCATCTGGCGGGTCCACTCCTCCTGGCTGGGGGCATAGCCCACCACCCGGGTCACCGTGTCGAACACGTCAAACCAGTAGACGGTGTATTCCTGCCAGCCCTCCATGGTCTTGTCGGGCTCGGGCGCGCCCCACTTCTCGCTGAGAAGGCTGATGCCCGCCGCTGCCGCCAGGGCCAGGGCCAGCAGCAGGGCGATGATCTTTTGCCTGCCTCTGCCCATGGCTCACTCCCCTGCGGGCAGGGAGGCCTGCACCGCGGCGTGTTCCTTTTCCAGCTCGGCGGCCAGCTGGCAGAGAGGCCAGGTCCAGTTGGTGGGGGTCACCGTGGCCTTGTAGGGAATGTTCAGCCCGCCGCTCTTCATGGCGGCCAGCAGGGCGTCCAGCCCCGCCTCGGAAAACTGGTACAACACCAGCACCGGCTCTTCGGACATGGTGGCCGGCACCGGCACCACCGCCTTGGAGGCCCTGGGGATCCCGCATAGGGCTCCCACCGTGCGGCCGGCCTGGGCCCGGTCCACCCGGATGATCTCAAAGCGGAGCGCCCGGGAAAGGGCTGCCAGGGTGTTGAGCTGCTCCTGGCTGAGCTGGCAGCAGAGGAGCTTGGGCTGAAGGGCGATATGTGCTTTCATGGCGTTGGCCTCCTGATTGATCGTTCTGGGTCCTGTGCAGGACAATCCCTAGTATAAACGCCCCCGGCCCAAAAAACAACCCGCCTCAGTTGAGGGTTTTGCCGAAGAATTCCAGCTCCGGCCGAAGCTGGGCCATCAGGGCGTCGAACTGATCCGGGTTGAGGCTCTGGGCCCCGTCGCTCAGGGCTTTGGCCGGGTTGTTGTGCACCTCGATCATCAGCCCGTCGGCCCCCACGGCCACCGCCGCCTTGGCCAGCGGCTCCACCATCCAGGAGAGCCCCGCCGCGTGGCTGGGGTCGATGACCACCGGCAGATGGGTCATCTTCTTCAGCATGGGCACCGCCGAGATGTCCAGGGTGTTGCGCATGCTCTTCTCAAAGGTGCGGATGCCCCGTTCGCAGAGCACCACCTGCTCGTTGCCCTCGGCCATGATGTACTCGGCGCTCATCACGAATTCTTCCAGGGTGGCGCTGAGTCCCCGCTTGAGCAGCACCGGCTTTTTCTGGCGGCCTGCTGCCTTGAGCAGCTCGAAGTTCTGCATATTCCGGGCGCCGATCTGGATCATGTCCACATCCTCAAACAGGGGCAGGTGTTCGGTGTTCATCAGCTCGGTGACAATGGGCTGGCCGGTGACGGCCCGGGCATGGCGCAGCAGCTCCAGCCCTTCGGCCCGCAGCCCCTGGAAGCTGTAAGGGGAGGTACGGGGCTTGAAGGCGCCGCCCCGCAGCAGGCTGGCCCCCGCCTTCTGCACCCGGCGGGCCACCTCCTCGATCTGGGCCTCGCTCTCCACGCTGCAGGGGCCGCTCATCACCGCAAAGTATCCCCCGCCGATCTTCACGCCGCCCACATCCACCACCGTGTCGTCGGGATGGAACTTCCGATTGGCCTTTTTATAGGGCTCGCTCACCCGGCGGCAGGTTTCCACAATGGGGTTGGCCAGCACCCAGCTCTCGGCAATGGACTTGGTGTCCCCGATCAGGCCCAGGATGTGGGTCTCGGTGCCCTTGCTGTCGTTGATGGAAAAGCCCATCCCCCGCAATTCCTCACAAAAGGCGTCGATCTGGGGCTGGGGAGCGTTCTGCTTCAGGATGATGATCATGGCGTGTTTTCCTCTTTTCTGTGCAAATTTCTTTTCGATACAAAAAACGGGGACCCGCGTGTGCGGGCCCCCGAAGCGGACAAAACCCTGGACGGCTTTCTCCCTCAGAGACGCGGCAGACCGCGGCGAAACAGGCCCTTGCCGGTATAATAGCAAAAGCCCCGATAGCTGCGGTACAAAAAGCCGGCCTGGTACATGGAAAAGTCCTCCCTTGGGTGTGGTTCAAGCTATCTGCATTTTAACGCTTTAAAGGGGCAAAGTCAAGGGACTTTTCCCTTTTTGTCAAAAAAAGGGCCGGCTCCCCCGAGGGGGCCGGCCCTTTGTGCGCACGGGGCGCTTATTTTTCTTCCTCTTCCTCCTGGGGGGGCAGCACGGTCACCTTGATCTCCACCGCCCGGTGCAGGCTCGTCTTCAATATGGTCACCTGCAGGTTGCCGGCGGTGAAGGTATCGCCCTTTTCGGGGATGCGGCCCAACATATCGCTGACCCATCCGCTGACGGTGGCCTGGTCGGCCTCCATCTTCACCACCCGCATGCGGAAGGTTTTTTCCAGGCTGGCACTGCCCAGGATCTTGTACTCGTTTTCAGAGAGGGGCTCAAACTCCTTGACCACCTCGTCGTGTTCGTCCCAGATTTCGCCCACCAGCTCTTCCAGGATATCCTCCAGGGTCACGATGCCCAGGGTGCCGCCGTACTCATCCACCACCACGGCCAGGTGGGTCTTGGCGTTCTGGAGCCGCTTGAGCAGGCTGGAGATCTTGGTGGTCTGGGCAGTGAACAGCACCGGCTTCATGATCTCGGACACGCTGCCGGCCTTGCCGATCTTATAAAAGTCCTTCAGGTGGATGACGCCGATGATGTTGTCCACACTGTCCTTATAGACGGGCAGCCGGGTGTAGGCGCTCTCCTGGAAGATCTCCCGGATATGCTCGGCGGTGTCACCGGCGCTGACGGCCACAATGTCCACCCGGGGGGTGAGGATGTCGGTGACCTCCAGGTCATCAAACTCGATGGCGCTGCGGATCAGCTCCTCCTCCCGGGCATCGATGCCGCCCTCCTGGGCTGCCTGGCCCACCATGGTGATCAGCTCCTCCTCGGTGATGCCCCGGTCCTCGCTCACCCGGAACAGCTTGGACAGCAGCTTTTTCCACTGGGCGAACAGGAAGTTGAAGGGGGTGAGGATGAGGGTAAAGAACTTGAGGATGGGGGCGGAAAAGAGGGAGAAGCTCTCGGGGGCCTCCTTGGCCAGGCTCTTGGGGGAGATCTCACCGAAGATCAGCACCACCACCGTCATCACGGCGGTGGAAATGGAAACGCCCACATCCCCGAAGTAGCCCAGGAACAGCACGGTGGCCAGGCTGGAGGCGGCAATGTTCACGATGTTGTTGCCGATGAGGATGGTGGAGAGCAGCCGGTCGTAATTTTCCACCAGGCTCAGGGCCAGGCGAGCCCGGCGGTTGCCGTCGTCGGCCATGTTTTTCAGCCGGATCTGGTTGGCGGTGGAAAAGGCAGTCTCGGTGGCGGAAAAATAGGCGGACATCGTCACCAGGGCCACCAGCACCAGTATGTAGCTTGCATTGGTATTCATAAATTCCATATCCTTCCTGTCAGTAGGTGTTCAAAATCCGAGAATCAATGGGGCGAGGGCATCAGGGCGGGGTCAGCGCCCGGGCCGTCGTCCCGGATCGCACCCGAAAACAGGCGCAAAAAGGCATGCCCGCCGTACTTATTGCAGAACGCAGGCATGCCCTATTGACACGGATCAAAATGGACGGATGATGGCAAGGATTGTTACTATCGCTGTCGTCTTCCATAAAAGTTGTTCCTTTTCGCTCCTTTACAAAACATTAACGCTTGATTCAATTCAAGATTATACGGGCAAAAGCTTTGCGCTGTCAAGTAAATTCCCAAAAAATTTACAATTCTGTTATATTCCGCCCTTTTGCACCCCCACAAAAAAGAAATTTCGTTGCCTGCCGCACCGGGGTTTGTTATACTGAAATCAAAAGGAGGCCTGTGAAATGGATCAGAACATCCTTGACCGCCTGGGAATCCGATACGACGAGGGCGTCGCCCGCTGCGGCGGGCGGGCAGAGCTGTACGAACAGCACCTGCTGCGCCTGCCCCAGGACCTGACCTTCTCTCTGCTGCGGCGGGCAATTGCTGAAAAGAACAGCCATGAGGCAGTTTTTCAGGCCCGCACCCTTCAGGTCATCCTGGAAAAACTCTGCCTGGAAAAGCTCTGCCGGGAGCTGACACCCCTGGCCGAAAAGCTGGTCCAGCTGGAGGACCCCACCCTGCTGGCCGGGGAATTCTCGGTATTCGGCCGGCATTTTGAGCAGACCATGGCCGAGCTGAAAGCTCAGCAGCCCTGACACACCGCGCCCGCCGGCGCCCGCTTTTAGGAGGAGAATCATGTACAGCTGCGCCCAGTGTTCCATCCACGCCTGCTATCAGCAGGACCACTCCAAAATGCCGGCCAACTGCCCCATGCGCCAGGCCGACCAGATGCAGGCGGCCTTTGAGGTCTACAGCCAGCCGGCCTTCCATGAGTTCTATGTGCAGAGCTGCATCGTGGAGGCGGAGGGCTATGGGGAGTGGCCCCGCCTGCGGGAGACCATCGAGTTTGCCAAAAAGCTGGGCTACACCCGGCTGGGAATGGCCTTTTGCTACGGCCTGCGGCGGGAGGCCAAAATTGTGGACAGCCTGCTGCGCCGCCACGGCTTTGAGGTGGTGTCGGTGATCTGCAAGACCGGCGGCATCGACAAGGGGGAGGCCGGCATCCCTGCCCAGTACCGGGTGCGGCCCCAGAACTCCTTTGAGGCCATGTGCAACCCGGTGGCCCAGGCCCTGCTGCTGAACAGCCAGCACACCCAGCTGAACATCTCCCTGGGGCTGTGTGTGGGGCATGACGCGCTGTTCAGCAAGTTCTCGGAGGCCCTGGTCACCACCCTGGTGGTGAAGGACCGGGTGCTGGCCAACAACCCGGCGGGGGCCATCTACTGCGCCGAGGGGTATCTGGCCCGCCGGCTGGAGCCCTGAGAGTCCCGCCTTTGGCGCGGACAGACGTTTTTGTGTAAAGAGGGGAGCGCCCGACCGGGCGCTCTCCTCTCTTTTTGTTCTGTTCAGATTTCCACCCAGCAGGGCTGGCGGCTCAGCAGCTTTTCCAGCTGGGCCGCATTCCCCTGGGAAAGGTTCCGTTTGGGCAGCAGCAGCACCTGATCCGCCCAGATCACCAGATACAGCTCCGGCCCGCCCACCAGGCAGACGATCTCCCCAAAGGGCACCTGTCTCGGCGGCTCTCCCTCCTCCAGGGGAGGCAGGGTCAGGCCCTGTTCCGTGATCTGCACACAGGGTTTTTCCCCTGTCCAATCCAGCGAGTCCAGCAGCTTCTGGGCCGAGCGGTCAAAGCGGCTCTGTTTTGCGCGGCCCAAAATCGCCCCCAGCCCCAGCGCCAGGCACAGAGCCCCCAGAAATGCCAGGCGGCCCAGCTGGCCGGGGCTGGCCGCCGCCCCCAACAGACACAGCGCCCCTGCCGCCAGGCTCAGGATGCCCAGCAGCCGGCGGGCGGCGCGCCACAGGGCCACATTGCCCAGCACAAAGGCCGCCGCCCCGATCAGGAACAGGGCAAACAGCTGACCCAGCGCCAGCACTCCGGGCACCAGCAAAAACAGCCCCACCAGCCAGTTGACCAGCCCGCCGCATATCCTCCAGAACCGCAGCGGCTCCCGGGACCTTCCCCCGCTGCCGTTCAGCCGGTCGGTGAGGGCCCACAGCCGGGGATACCGGGCCCGGGAGGCCCGGTCGGTATAGGCTTGCAGGGCCCGGCTGATCTGGGGCAGCAGGGCCGGATCCGGCGGGGTAAGTTCAAAGCGAAATTCGGTCTGCATCCTGTCTCCTCCAACAAAAAAGCCCGGAGCACGCCGCGGCGGCTCCGGGCAGAATGATCCTGGTTCACTCCTCGTCCAAAAAGCGGAACTCCTCCTCGTGCTTTTCCCGGAAGAGCTCGTAGACCGCATTCAGGGCCTCTTCGTCCTCCACGCCCACATAGCTCTCTCCCTCTTCGCCCTCTTCCTCCAGGCGCAGGATGACCAGCTCGCCGCTGGCATCGCCCTCCCGCAAAAGGACCGCATATTCCTCGCCCTCATATTCCAGCATGTCCAGATATTCAAAGCAGACATCCCGTCCCTCCTCGTCCTTCAGCACCAGGAGGTCTTCCATTTCCAGGCCCTGTTCGTCTTGCACGCGATCGCCCCTTTTGGCAACTATTTCCTAATTTTATACATTTATACAGAGGATAGCACCCCCGCCGCCCCTTTGCAAGGCGGATGCAGATTTTTCGGCAATTGTCCGAAGAAAACCGGCAATTTGCCGCACACACAAAAACGCGCGGAAAACCCAAAAGGTTTCCGCGCGTTCCGGGTACAGAGGAAAAATCAATAGGCAGTGGTCATGGCGCCGTCCACCAGCAGATACTGACCGGACACCGCGCTGTTGGCCGGGCTGCACAGGAAGGTGGCCATGCGGCCGTACTCCTCCACAGTCTGATACCTCTTCTGGGGGAAGGAGGCGCAGTCGCGGGTGGTGTACTCCTCCTCGGTGAGGCCCAGCTTTTCGCCCCGGATCTTGTTCAGGTACTTGATGCGCTCGGTGTAGATGCGGCCGGGGCCCATGGTGTTCACCAGGATGCCGTACTGGCCCACCTCGCGGGCCAGGGTCTTGCTCATGCCCACCACGCCCATGCGGAAGGTGTTGGACAGGATCAGGTTGTCCAGCGCCTGCTTGATGGAGGAGGAGGTGCTGTTGAGGATGCGGCCCTCGCCGGCAGCCTTCATGTAGGGCAGGGCGGCCCGGATGGCGATCACATAGCTGTGCAGGCACTTCTCATAGCCGTCGGCCCAGTCTTCCTCGGTGAGGTTGTCAAAAGAGGCGGCCTTGGGGCCGGGGCAGTGGTTCACCAGGGCGTACAGGCCGCCCAGTTGCTTGGCCACCTCGTTGATCATCTTGGTGATGCTGTCGGGATCTTTTACGTCATAGATAAAGGTGTAGGGACGGTTGCCGGTCTCTTTCTCGATCTCGGCCTGGGCGTTCTCCAAATCGCCCTTGAAAGCCTCGGCGGTGCAGATGACCACCTTGGCGCCCTCCCGGGCCATCTCCTTGGCGATGCCCTTGCCGATGCCGGCGGCAGAGGACATGCAGATCACAACTTTGTCTTTCAGACCTAAATCCATTTTCTTTCCTCCTGTGTCAGTCTGTATCTCCACAAAGCGCGGCGGAAAAACCGCCGCGCTCTGCCTCAAACGGAATCAGTAACGGATCTCAGGGTGCTTTTTCAGGTCCACCACCGGGTTGACCAGCGGGGCCATCTCAAAGCCGTCGGGCCCGCAAATGCGGCACTCGGCGACATCCCCTTCCCGGATCTCAAAGGCCCGGGGGGTGCCGGTGGACAGCACATCACCGGCGATCCAGCCCTGGATGCTGCTGTGCAGGCTGATCAGGCGGGAGGGCTTGTGGGTCATGTTGCTGATGGTGTTGCGGGCATGTACCTGGCCGTTGTGCACGCTCTGCACCTCCACCTGCATCAGGTCCTTGGGCATCTCGTCGGGGGTGACCAGCTGAGGCCCGAAGCTGAAGAAGGTGGGGAAGTTCTTGACAATGGTGAGGTACCGGGGGTTGCCGGCCACATAGTCGTTGCCTTTCAGGATGGACTCCTCGGTCATATCCAGGATGGTGGTGTAGCCTACCACCACCTTCTCCCAGTCCTCCTCGGGCACGTCCCGGCAATCCTGGCCCAGGATGATGCCCAGCTCGGCCTCTGCAGTGGTCTTCTGGGCCTCCTTGAGGCGGGGCAGGTGGATGGCGTCACCGGGGCCGATCAGGGTGTCGGCCTGCTTGAAGAAGCTGCCGGGGAAACCCTTGGGAGCGGCCGAGCCGATGTCGCTGGCGTGGTCTGCATAGTTCAGGCCGATGCCGAAAATGCGGGCGGGGTTGCGGTACAGGGGCCCGTACACCATCTCCGCGGCGGGAATGGTCTTCATATTCTCCAGCTCAGCCTTGCCGCCGGCCCGATACCAATCGTTCATCTGGGGGATCTGCCCCTTCTTGATCAGAGACATCATATCGGTGGCATAATCGGTGCCCTTCGCCTCGTTGATGGTGCTGACCAGAACAGCGCCCCCGGAAGTAATGACCGCGGCGGTCTCTGCACCGCCGACTTTCAAAGTGGCAAGTCTCATAGCTGCATTCCTTTCATCGATAAAAACTTATACTTTCAAACCGATCAAACCAGAAAAGTCCCTCGCTTTCTGATTCTGGGCCCATCATACCACCTTGTTTAGAAAGTGTCAAAGTCTTTATCCGAAATGCAAATATAAGTATTTAGTTATAATTTTGGCATCTTCTCTTCCCCAGGCGCCACAACCGGCGCCGCCGTGGGCAGCCCGTGCCGGGCCGCGGTGGCCTGCTGCACCCGGTTGTAGTGCTCGATGGTGATGTTGATGAAGGCCCGGGCCGCCGGGGAGAGATAGGTGTTTTTTTTGTACACCACGCACAGAGGCTGGAGCAGGTCGCTGCTCTGCAAGTCAAAGAACACCAGTTCCTCCCGCTTGGGCACCCGGCTCAGGCCGGTCTCGTTCAAGAAAGAAAATCCCATATTTTCGGCGGTGAGGTTCAGGCTGGTGGAGGTGTTGGTGGTGAGGATCTGGCGGCGCAGCACCACCTGATTTTTGTCCAGATAGTTGTTCACCCGCTTGGCCAGGGTGAGCTCGGGCCCCAGCAGGATGAACCGCTCGTTTTCCAAAAGATGCAGATCCAGCGGGCGGCCGGCGGCCTGCTCTTCCAAAAGACGCCGGGTCATAGGGTTGTCCCGGTGGCCCACCAGCAGGATCTTCTCATAGATGATGGTCTCGGTGGTCACATTGTCCGGGGTGTTCAGGGTGGTGTTCATGATGACAAAATCCACCTGATTGCTGTTGATGAGCCCGTACATCTCGCTGATGGGGTGCTCATGGAGCACCACCTTCACGTTGGGATACTGCTCCACAAAGGTGGGCAGGATGTCCGGCAGCAGGGTGCTGGCCCGCCAGTTGGAAAAGCCCATGTGGAGGGTCTGCTCCCGGTTCTGGTTCAGGCTGTCGAAATCGGCGATCAGCTTTTGGTACAGCTGGTTGCAGCTTTCCAGATAGCTGGCATAGATCTTGCCGGCCTCGGTGATCTCGATGGGGTTTTTGTTGCGGTTGAAGAGCTTCACCGAAAACTGCTGCTCCAGCTTGGCGATGTGCTGGCTGAGATAGGACTGGGAAACATACAGCTTTTCGGCCGCCTTGGAAACGCTGCGCTCACTGGCAATGGTCAGAAAATACTCCGGGTTTTTGTTGACGACGGTCATCGCTTGCTGCCCTTTCCCGGCCCCGCCGGGGCCGCTTGCGAGGTCCGCCCGGCCCCCTGGGGGCCGGCGGATTTCTGTATCATTTTTTGATAATGCAATTATAATCAATCCATTTTGAAAAGTAAATCATGATCCGCTCAGCCCCGGCGCATCTGCCGGAAAGGGTCCTCCTCCTGCTGCCGGCGGCTGCGCAGCCTTTGGAGGGTTGCCCCTGCGGCCAGGGTGTAGGCCACCGCGCACAGGGGGATCATGATGATCATGCCCGGGATGCCGAAGAGTTTGCCCCCCACCGTCACCGCCGCCAGCACCCACAGGCTGGGCAGGCCCACCTTGCTCCCCACCACCCGGGGATAGATCAGGTTGCCCTCGATCTGCTGCAAGGCCAAAAAGAGCACCACAAACCAGGCGGCCTGAACCGGGTCCTCGCTGGCAATGAGCAGCACCCCCGCCAGGCAGCCGAACACCGAGCCCACAATGGGCACCAGGGCGCTGAGGGCGATGAGCAAGCTGATGAGCAAAGCATAGGGCATGTGGCAGAACCAGAGCGTCACCGCAAACATTCCCCCCAGAATGCAGGCCTCCAGGCACTGGCCGGACAAAAAGGCCGCAAAGGTCTGGGCTGCCAGCTTGGCGGTGTCCCACACCCGGCAGGCTGCCTGCCGGGGCAGCCAGGCCCGCAGCACCATCTTGAGTTTGTGGCAGAGGGATTCCTTCTGGGCCAGGATATACACCGCCAGCACTGCCCCGATGCCCAGGTTGGCCAGGGCCGAGAGCGCCCCCGCCGCCGCGTCCACCGTGGTGTTCAGCAGGCTCCTGCTTTCCACCTGCCGGCGCACCGCCTCCCAGAGGGCCTGATCTTCCCGCAGGGAGAGCAGCTCCCCCAGAAAGGGCCAGTGCTGGCGCTGGGCCTCGGCCCAAAGCCAGAACCTGTCCCACATGCGGGGAAGGTTCTCCTGCAAAGAGAGGACGGTGCGGCGCAGCTGGGGCGCCAGTACCCCCACCACTGCCGACAGCAGAATGATCAGAAACAGCCCCAGAAAGGTGAGGGCCATGGGCCGGCGCAGCTTTTTGGGCAGGCCGTCCATCCTGGTCTCGATACAGCAAAGAGGCACGTTGATCACAAAGGCAAGGGCGGCCCCCACCGCGAAGGGGGCCGCCAACTGCTGCACCGCGGCCAGCCACTGGCCGGCCAGGGCCGGGTTCTGCAAAGCCCAGTTGAGCACCACGCAGAACACCGCCGTTCTTGCCAATACCTGATACCAGGGCCGCGGTTCCTTTTCCATCTTGTGTCTCCTTTACAACAGGGTATCCACCGCCTGATCGGCCAGATCGGAGGCCTGCCCCGCCAGATCGGCAGCCTGCCGGGCCAGCTCGGCGGCCTTGGTGATTTTGGCGTTGGCCTGCTCCAGATCGGCCAGGGCTTGCTCCAGTTGCTGGCTGCACTCGCTGTCGGTGACGGTGTCCACCAGACGGTTGCGGTCCTCCAGCAATACGGTCCAGTACTCCTGACCCTGGTAGCGGAAGGTTACCCAGGTGTAGCCCTGGTACGGGTTCTCGCTGATGGAAAGGGCCGGGTACTCTCCCAAAGGCAGATAGCCCACAATGTCGTTGAGGTTGGCGGTGTAAAAATATTCACACCGGGCATTGAACACCTCCAGCGTCTTGCCGGTGAGGGGCTGCATCACCGGGCCCTGGCCTCCAAAACCGTTGAAGCCGCCCGCCTGAATGAGGGGCAGGAAATTCTTGTAGCTGTAGTTCAGGTCCACCGCGCCGGTGATCCCGTTCACACTGCCGGTGGAGGAATACTGCCACATATCATAGCTGCCGCTGTAGCCCACATAACCCCGGTAGTCCGCCACCCAGAAGGGATAGGCGTTGAGCTTGGAGGGGTCCAGATAAGTATTGACAAAATTGGTGTAGCTATAATAGCCCGCATACCAGCCCCTCTGGTACAAAATATCCATGGCAAAGCGCACCAGCCCGGTGAGGGTGTCCTTGTCAAGGCCGGTGAGAGTGCTGGACTCCACATCCACAAACACCGGGTATTCCAGCTGCAGCCCCTCCAGCGCCGCCAGATAGGTCTGCAATTCGCTGATCACCTGCTCCTGGGTCTTGGCATAGGTGAAGTAATAGGCCCCCACCTTGAGGCCGGCGCTGTGCGCCCCTTCCACATTCTGCAAAAAATAGGGATCCACATACACCCCGCCGCTGTTGCTGGAGCCCACCCGCACAATGGCAAACTGCTTGCCCGCGGCGGCCACCTGGGACCAGTTGATCTGGCCCTGATAGCGGGAGACATCGATCCCGGTCTCATAAACCGTCATAAAAAATACCCCCTCTCCTTCCCTCACATTGTATGAGGGGGGAAAGGGGGATGTGCCTGTTTTTGGGCCGCCCTTCTCAAATCACCAGGCCGCCGTTCTGGCCGATGACCTGGCCGGTGATGTAGCCGCTCTCCTCCCCGGCCAAAAATACCAGGGTGCGGGCCATCTCCTCCGGGCTGCCCAGCCGGCCCACCGGGGTCTCCTCGGCCAGGGCCCGCTTGTCCTCATCGGAAAAGCCCGCCATCATATCGGTGTCCACCACCCCGGGGGCCAGGATGTTTACCGTGACGCCGCTGGGGCCCTCCTCCTTGGCAAGGGCCTTGCCCAGCCCGATCAGCCCCGCCTTGGCGGCGGAATAGTGCACCTCGCAGCTGCCGCCGGTCTGCCCCCACATGCTGCTCACCAGCAGGATGCGGCCCCACCGGGCCCGGATCATCTCGGGCAGGGCCTGGCGGCAGCAGTAAAAGGCCCCGCTCAGATCCACATCCAGCATCCGCTGCCAGTCCTGGTCGGTGAGGTCGGTGAAGAGCTTTTGTTGGGCAATGCCCGCGCAGCAGACAAGCACTTCCGCCGGGCCGACGGCCTGCCGGCACTCCTCAAACAGCCGGCGCACCTGGGCAGGGTCGGCCACATCGGCGCAGAAGGCCCTGGCCCGGCCCTCCAGCTCCTCTTCCAGGGCCCGGGCCTTTTCCTGGCTGCGGCAATAGCTGAAGGCCACCCGGTACCCGGCTTTTGCAAAGGCCCGCACTGCTGCCGCACCGATCCCCCGGGAGCCCCCTGTGATCAGCACCGTACGCTCTCTCATGGTTTTTCCTCCTTTTTCCGGGCCAGCCGCTTCTGGCGCAGCCGGACAAAAAACTCCTGCAACAGGGCCGTGGCCTCCCCGGCCCGCAGCCCGCCCTCCACCTGGGGATGGTGGTTGAAGGGCAGGGCAAACAGGTCGGTGAGGGAACCGCAGCACCCGGCCTTCGGGTCCGCCGCGCCGTACACCACCCGCCGGATCCGGCTGTTGATGATGGCCCCGCTGCACATGGGGCAGGGCTCCAGGGTCACAAACAATTCACACTGCCACAGCCGCCAGCCCCCCAGCGCCTGACAGGCCTGCTGGATGGCCAGCAGCTCGGCGTGGTAGGTGGCGTTTTTGCCGCTCTCCCGCAGGTTGTGGGCCAGGGCCACCGGCTGGCCGTCCTTGGCCACCACCGCTCCCACCGGCACCTCTCCCAGCTCCGCAGCCTTTCGGGCCTCCTGCAAGGCCAGCCCCATCAGCTCTTCGTCGGTCATGGAACCTCTCCTTCCCCGCCGCCCCGCCGGGCAGCCCCGCTTTCTCTTAGCTTACAATGCCCCGCCCCCTTTGGCAAGCCCCTCGCTTTGCGCCCCTTTTGTAAATCCTTCGTAAAAAGGGCGGTTTTAGATTGCCTTTGCCCCCTTGGCGTGCGATAATATAAGCAGTTTCGCCAATCCACACAGGGTGCGGCGCCTCTGCCGTGCCGGAAAGGAAACCGCCATGTCATCCGTGACTTTTCGGGACGTGACCCAGTCGGAGGAGATCCGCACCTATATCCGCCAGGCGGACGCCACCCTCATCGCCCTGGGTTTTACCGAACACTCTTTCACCCATGTGGGCAAGGTAGCCCAGTTTGCCAGCCATCTTCTGACCCAGCTGGGCTACTCGGAACACGAGGCCGAGCTTGCCCGCATCGCCGGCTATATGCACGACATCGGCAACGTGGTCAACCGCATCGACCACGCCCAGAGCGGCGCCTGCATGGCGTTCCGCCTTTTGGACAAGATGGGCATGCCCGCCCAGGACGTGGCCCAGGTGGTGACCGCCATCGGCAACCACGACGAGAGTACCGCCTACCCGGTGAACGCCATCGCCGCGGCGTTGATCCTGGCCGACAAGACCGACGTGCGCCGCAGCCGGGTGCGCAACCGGGATTTTTCCACCTTTGACATCCATGACCGGGTGAATTACGCGGTGGAGGAAAGTCACCTTGAACTGGACACCAACCAGAAAACCCTCACCAGCTTCCTCACCATCAACACCGAGATCTGCGCCATCATGGACTACTTCGAAATCTTTTTGCAGCGGATGCTGCTCTGCCGCAAGGCCGCCGCCTTTTTCGGGCTCACCTTCAAGCTGAATGTGAACGGCCAGACCGTGCTGTAAACCTCTTGGCCTTCCCTGTTCCGCCTCCTCCCGGAGGCGGAATTTTTTATCTCCTATCGTTTTTTATAGGAAAACTTTATTGGCAATCTGTTTCTTATATGGCAACTATTTTCTTTTTCGTCCTTACATAGAACACATATTTATACTTTCTTAACAAATCCGACCTGGCTTTGGCTCTTCTTTTCTATTCAAAACGGGGAAAGTTTTTCTGTCATATTTTGTAATGCTTTTGTTCACGTTTTGTTCATAAAGTAAACCTATACTATGGATGCTTTAAAAGAAAGGAAGGCACTTTTATGTCTTACACCTACTTATTTTCACTGGCAGTGATCCTGCTCAGCACCAAGCTGCTCAGCATGGCCACCGGTCGGTTGCAGCTGCCCCAGGTGGTGGGCAGCCTGCTAGCGGGCCTGATTTTCGGCCCCGCCTGCCTGGGCATCATCCAGCCCAGCGAGTTTCTCAGCCAGCTGTCCGAGCTGGGCGTGATCGTGATCATGTTCACCGCCGGCATGGGCACCAGCCTGAAGGACCTGCGCAGCACCGGCCCCACCGGCTTTATGGTGGCCCTGTGCGGTGTGCTGGTTCCCCTGTTCATGGGCGCCGCCCTCCTGTTTGCCTTTGAGCCGGGCGCCCAGACCATCCACTACATTTTCATGGGCACGGTGCTCACCGCCACCAGTGTGAGCATCACGGTGGAAGCCCTGAAGGAGATGGGCAAGCTGTCCACCAAGGTGGGCAACACCATCCTGGCGGCTGCCCTCATCGATGACGTGCTGGGCCTGATCTGCCTGACCATCGTGAGCAGCCTGAGCGGCGAGAGCGCCAACCTGCTGTGGGTGTTGTTCAAGATCCTGCTCTTCTTCGTCTTTGACGTGGTGATCGGGCTGCTCTACTACCGCTTCATGAGCTGGTACGATGACAAGGTATCGGAGGACTTGCAGCGTTTCCCCCTGCTGGCCTTTGTGCTCTGCCTGTTCCTGGCCTGGGCCGCCGAGACCTGGTTTGGGGTGGCGGATATCATCGGCGCCTTCTCGGCGGGCCTGATTGTGGGGGCCACTCCCCGGGCCGGCTATATCGAGAGCCGTTTTTCGCCCCTGTCTTACCTGCTCCTGACTCCCATCTTCTTCTCCAGCATCGGCCTGGAGGTCACCCTGCCCGCCCTCACCCCCAAGCTGGCCCTCTTCACCGTACTGCTGGTGATTGTGGGTATCCTCTCCAAGCTCATTGGCTGCGGTCTGGGCGCCAAAATCTGCGGATTTTCCAACCGGCAGTGTGTGCAGACCGGCCTGGGCATGATCTGCCGCGGTGAGGTGGCCCTGATCGTGGCCAACAAGGGCATGGCCTCCGGGATGATCCAGGAGGAGCTGTTCGGCCCCATCATCATCATGGTGGTGGCCTGCACGGTGGCCACGCCGGTACTGCTGAAATTCGCCTTCCGCGGCGAGGATACCATCGCCTCCCTGGAGGCCAGCCGCCTGGTGGACCGCATCCAGATGCCCGGCGAGCTGGACGCCATTGCCGCCCAGCTGGTGGAAAAGGAACCCCGCCACCGCCGGCATGCGCTGGATATCTTCACCCGCTTCACCCTGCCCCGCAAAAAGAGCTGAAAACCGAAAACCGACGGGCCCCGACGCTGTTGCAAAGCGTCGCGGCCCTTGTGTTTTCCTTCGGCCCACGGCCAACGGATAATGAGGGAAAAGGG
>CASFKY010000067.1 GCA_949295465.1 uncultured Oscillospiraceae bacterium | reverse complement strand
GGTGCCGGTGGCCTTGGCGTTGCCGCCGGAGCCGAACACCTTGCCGGACAGCACGTCGGCGGCAGTGGCGGTGATGCCAGATGGGCCGCCCTCCGAAAACCCGTGATTGTACACCTGCTGGATCTGGTCCTCAAAATCCTGGGGATCGATGAGGGCCGAGGTGCCCAGCACCGAGCGGAACTTGTCGGCCAGGCCCTTTAAAAAGTCTGTGAGATTGTTGTTTTTTGCCATATCACACCTCCGTGTTCAGGGCCGCGGTGACGGCGGCGGCAATGGCCGCGTCGGTCTCGGCCTTGGTGTAAAAGAGGGACATGTCCGGGGCAGAGCCCGGCTCGCCCTGGGGGCCCTGGGGTCCCGGCTCGCCCTGGGGCCCGGTGTCCCCTTTGGGGCCCTGGGGCCCGGTCTCCCCCGGTTCGCCCTGGATGCCCTGGGGCCCCGGCTCTCCCTGGGGGCCGGTGTCTCCTTTGGGGCCCTGAGGCCCCGTCTCGCCGGTGTCGCCTTTCGGGCCCTGCTCGCCCTCGGGGCCTTGCTCCCCCTGGGGGCCCCGGGCGGGGATGCCGGTATCCCGGAAGGCTGCGCCGTCCCAGCAAAACCAGTTGCCGTTCTCCCCCACATAGGGGCTCTTGCCGTCCACGCCCCGCACAAAGGCGCTCCAGTCTGAACCGAATACCGTCTCATTTTCGCCGAATTCCGGCCGGAACACCTCCATCAGATCACCCCCTCTTTCAGCAGTTCGTCGGGCAGGGCGGTGAGCACCCGGCTTTTGAGGGCGGCGCCCTGGGTGGTGCGCAGCCGCAGCTGGATGCGCACCGGGCCGTTCCGGGCCTCAAAGCGGAGGGTGTCCTCCTGGCTGAGGTCCACCCGGGCGGTGCTGCCCTCAAGGGCGCAGTCGGCCAGGGTTTTTTCCAGCACGGTGCGGCCCCCCTGCTGGTAGGTGATGTAGAGGGCGGCCAGCTCCTCCCCCTGGCAGGGGAGGGTGAAGAGATTGGTCACGGTGCAGCCGCTGGAAATATGGGCCATACGTCACACCTCCCCGTTGAGGGCGGCGGTGATGGCCGCCGCGATGGCGTCGTCGGTGTACTGGTAGACGTCCAGCCCCCGGTTCTGGGTATCATAGACCGATTTGGTCATGTCGGCGGCGCCGGTGTCGAAGACCGCCCCGGCGATGGCCTGGCTCATCTGCTGGGCGGTGACCGCCCCGATGGAGGCGGCGGTGAGGCCGTGGGGGTTATTTTTGTCCAGCACATGCTGCTGGAGGGTGCCGGCGGAGCCGTCGGGCAGCACCACCCCCACGCTGCTGGCGCCCGAGACGCCCACGCCGCAGGCCAGCTCTTCCACCAGGCGGTTGAAGGCGGGCACCAGGACGGAGCGGGCGGTCTCCTCAAATTTCTGCTGCATCTCGGCGGTGGAAAGCCCGGGGGTATCGGGCAGGCCGATGACCCCCTTGCCCTCCAGGTCCGCGTCGGTGATCTTGGTAAACATAGCTTCATCACCCCTTGTAGTTGCCGTTTTCGATGTACTCCACGGCCCAGCTCACCAGGCCGAAGGGCTCGTTGTACCGATCGTTTTCAAATCGGAACCGGGTCTTGTCCATGCGGCGCAGGCGGGTTTTGGTGTGGAGGGTCTTGTTGGTGGTATCGCTGGAGAAGGTGAACTTGGAGAACACCAGCTCGGGGAAAAACAGGTACCGGGCCGACACCTCCTCGTTGCGCAGCAGCTGCCACAGCCCCCGGCGCATGCCGTACATCCGCACCCCGGTGTAGACGGCGGCCTGCTGCTGGATGGCCAGATACCGAAACCGCTTGTTCTTGTAAAAGTGCCGGCCGGTGAGGTCGGGGGTCTCCCAGGCGGCAAAGATGGGCTGGCCCTCCGAGTCGGGCCGGCGGATATCCCGCCCGTCGCTGAAGCTGAAGGAGGACTTCTTGTCGGTGTAAAAGGCGCAGAGCCTGCCGTCGGGGGTGCCGAAGTGGAGGGCGCCCTCCTCCTCCCACAGGATGCGGGCGGGCAGGTTGAGCCGGTTGAAGCAGGCGTACTGGCGGGTAGCGTAGGGCTGGCTGGGTTCGGCCAGGCTCTGGAGCCCGTCCAGGATGTAAGCCTCATCCCCGAGGCAGAGCCAGTACATGTCGTTGTAGGTGAAGGCCACGGCCTCTTCCAGCTCGGGCTGTTCCCGCAGCACCGCGTCGATGTAGTAGCTGCGGTTTTGCTGGTACCGCTCGCCGGTCACGTCGCTGGTGGTGAGGGCGTACACCCCGATGCCGGTGAGGAAGAGGGGCTCGCTGCCCAGATAGGCGAAGCTGTCGGGGGCGATGGCCCCGGGCCCCTGCAAGGTGTTGTACACCGGGAAGGCGGCCTCCTCGTCGGCCAGCTGGCCGCTGCGCAGCACCACGCTTCGCTCCGGGTCCCGGCTGTCCTTGAAGGCGGCCAGGTAGTTGCCCACGAGGCAGTACCCCACCACCGCGCTGCGGGCGCTGCCCACGGTGCCGTAGCCGGTGTCCGGCCAGTAGGTGGGGTCGTTCTGGCCGCTCCACCAGTCGTAGTTGAGCAGGTCCCCCGCCGGGTTGCCCGAGACAAACAGCCGGTCCGGCACGCCGTTCACCCCGTAGAGAATGCCGATGGTGGACTGGTTCACCCGGTCGGCGTAGCCCGCCACCGTGTGGGCGGCGGTGATCTTCACGTTGTCCTCGCCGGTGACGGGGGGCTTGGGGGGCGCTTCGCTGAAGCTCACCAGGGCCGAGGAATAATCCACCGTAAAGCCGCCGGTTTTTTTCTGCCATGCCCCGTCCTGCCCCCGCAGCCACACCTCCACGGTGCTGCCCTCGTCCAGGGGGGCCAGGCTGAGCTGGTAGGCTTTGGCCTCGCCGTCCCCCAGAAAGGTCTCGCTGTAGCGGCCCCCCAAAAGGTTCAGGGCCTCGTACCCCTCGCCGCCCCCCGAGGGGCTCTTGCCGATGGTGAGGGTGGGCACATAGGGGGTCTCGTCGGCGGGGGTGAGGGTCTCGCCGTCCCAGAGCAGCAGCCTCTTGCCGTCCTGGATCACCAGGCGTCCCCCCAGCTGGAAGCTGTGGCTGCGCCGGTCGGCCATCCCGTCGTACAAGAGGGTTTTCTGGGCGGGGGCTCCCTCGGCGGCGGGCTGGTAGCGGTAGAGCTTTGTGCCCGCGTGGATGAGGGCGCAGGGGTCGGCCAGCAGCTGGTGGCGGCCATGGATGGGGCCGTCGAAGTCCTCATAGACGTACCAGCCCATGCACTTGCGCACCTTGCCGGGCACGTCCCGGATCATGTTGGGGGCGTAGGGGCTCTTGTCCACCTCCACGTTGCCGGCCTCGTTGGTGTAGTCCACACCCCGGAAGGTGTCGGCGCTGAATACGCTGCGGCTCACTGCCGCCGGAAGGGAATAGGCCATCTCACCACCCGCTTTCTGAGGTGAAGGCGTCGGCCAGCACGCCCTTGTCGGCGGGGGTCAGGGCGTACATGCCGGCCTCGAACTCGTTCATGTAATAGGTGGCCAGCCGCAGGTCGTCGTCCTTGTAGAGCTGGCCGGCCATGTAGAGGGGCAAGAGGGCGGCGGCGTCCTCCTCCAGGGGCAGACGCCAGTCGTCGGGGGTGTCGGCAGTCAGCCGGAAGGGCCGCCCCTCATAGGCCAGCCACACCCGGCCGGCGGCGGGCAGCTGGGGCAGGCAGAGCCATCTTCCCCCCAGCACCCGTATCCCCCGCAGGGGAGCGAGGCCCTCGGGCCCCTCAAAGTAGGCCTCCAGATTGCCGGCGTTCTTGTAGTCCCAGGCCAGGGCGTCCAGGTCCTGCCGGGAAGGCCCGGGCCCTGCCCGGAATTCGGTCCACCGGCGCAGAGGCCGCACCGCCGCGATCCGCTGCACCGCCTCGCTGGCGGCGGCGGGCAGGGCCGAAAGGTAATCCTGCACGTCCTCCTCGCTCTGGCCCGGCCTGGGGTAGCTGAACATCTTTTCCAGCGCGGCCTGTTTGCATTCCTGCCAGGTCATGGGGTTCCTCCTTTCGTGTGTGTGATTTTGAAAAAAGCTCCCCGGGCTTTTGGGAGCACCCGGGGAGCCCGATGAAATGTTCGCCCGGGCCGAAGGCCAAAGGGCGGGCTGCCCCACTGCACAGGGCGCCGGAGGCCTTGGCCGACGGCGGGTTGCCCCCCCGCAGGGGGTTAAGTCAAAGAGGTCCCGCTCACGCCCTCGCCGCACAGGGCGATGCAGCGCCAGTTGTTGAAGCCGGCGGTGAAGCGTGCCCGGCCCCGCCAGATGTTGGCGTCGGTGTTGGGGTCGATGTCGCTCTTGACGGTGAGAGGGGTGCGCTCCACAAAGGGCAGGCAGAGGTAGTCGTCCTTGAAGCGGGAGTCCATCAGCATGAAATAGGGCTTGCCGCCGATGGTTTTGGGCAGGTAGGGCCAGACGATCACGTTCCACAGCCCCATCTGGAAGTTGAGGGCGTTGGAATTGCTCTCCGGGTCCTTCTCGCTGCCCACGGCGGCGAACACGGCCCGCTTGAGGCTGCCCACGTTGGGGATGAGGATGGTGTCGGGGGCCAGGTTCAGCAGGTTGCCGTCGTCGTCGGTGAAGTCCTGCATCTTCTCCTGCACGGTGTCCAGCACTTCGGCGCTGAACGCCCCGGCAAACAGGTTGGACTGCTCCTGAGCCCCGCCGGTGATGGAGGGGTGGGCGGTGCTGAAAAGGGGCGCGCCGTCGGCGCTGGTGGCGTCGTAGAGGCTGCGGCCGATGGCCACGGTCTTGCCGGTGCCGCCGGCCAGCAGGGCGGCGGCGAACTTCTCCCGGGTGCGGCCGTAGCTGGTGGTGAAGATGCCGGCCCGGCTCTTGATCTTGCCGTATTTTGCGTCCTCCACCATCTCCTGGGTCACCTCAAAGCTGCTCTTCCAGGTGGCGGGCTCGATGGTTTTGGAGTAGCCCTCCCGCATGCTGGTTTTGGGGTAGGCGCCGTTCTCGCCCACGTTCTCAAAGTCGCCGAGGCTGGTCTCGATCACGTATTTTTCGGCGAAGTTGCGGCTTTTTTCCATGCAGAAGATGTTCTTGATCTGGCTCTGCTCCTCAAAGGCCTCCACCCCTTTTTCGATGATGGCCCGGATGGGCTCCTGGCTTTTGCCGTAGATGGAATCGGCCACGCCGCTGCTTTTGGAAAAAATCATGTACAGTTCCCTCCCTCAAAGATCAGGCGAAATAGCCCAGCACCGGGGTGCCGGCCTTGTTCTGGGTGTGGATGACGGTAAAGACGCCCCCCTCGGCGGTGCCGGTTACGCCGAGGCCGTCCTCGGCCAGGGTGACGGCGCCGCCGGCCTCGGCCACAGCGGCGGAAGCGGGGGCGGAAAAGACGGTGGTGGGCAGCACCCGGATGGCCGGGTAGAGGGGTTCTCCCTCGGGGCCGGCCACGGCGGGGCCCATCACGATGTGGGTGGGCTTGGCGGTGGCGCCGGCCTTGGCCAGGGCCCCCTCGGCAAAGACGGCGGCCATGCCGAGGGCCAGGCCCTCGGCGCCGGGCAGCACCCGGATGGGCTCCACGTCGGAATTTTCGCGGGCGTAAACGCTAAACATGCTCATCTCTCCTTTTTGAATCGGTTTTTGTACCGCCTTGCCTCGGCGGGGCCGAAGCCGTAGGCGGCCCACTCTTCCAGCTCGGCGGCGGTCATTTCGCCGGCGCTGCCCTCGCCGCCCCCCACCGGGGCCAGGTGGCTCTTGGCCCGGGCCTCGTTGAGGGCCTGCTGGCGGGCGGCCTCGGCCCGGCCCTGCAAAAGCCGGTCGAAGAACACGGCCTTGTAGGCGGTCACCGCGTCCACCCCCTGGCCGAACACCAGGCGGAAAAAGGAGCGGTCGGTGTCTGCCCCGGCCACGTCCTTCCAGCTGGTGACGGTGGGGTCCAGCCGGCGGATCTCGGCTAAATAATCTCCCCTGCGGGGAGGCCCACTGCGTGGGGGCAATTCGCTGGCGTCGGGGGCCGCCAGCGGGGCACGGTCAGGTTCTGCGCCCACAACGTGGTTCAGCGCCCCGGCCTGGCCCGGCTGGCCGGCCTGCGGCACCATAGCCGCCGCCAGCGCCG
>CASFKY010000066.1 GCA_949295465.1 uncultured Oscillospiraceae bacterium | reverse complement strand
ATTAGGATATCAAAATTGCTTGCATGACTTTGAGATAAGAAGTCCAGCAACACATTGTTATCAGAAAACTGAATATTATGACTCTGATAATAAAGCTGAACGGCAAAATTTGCAAGAACTACTAATAGGTCTTTTTCGTGTTCAATTATGCCAAGGTCCAACAAATCGGAAACCAGCTTCTGGTTGCTTGAAGTATGTACATAATCTTTATAAAGGACTTTGCCCGTAGCTCTTTTTTTGTTTCTGCGACTTTTGAGTTTCGCATTATCATCTAACTTGAGTTCTTCAACAAATCCTTCAATATATTCAGGACTGAATAATTGATCCCCAATGTCTGGAACAATCTTGCCCAAACGAATCCAGTTTTTTGCTGTCGCCTTTGATATTGATAACACTTTACATACATCATCAACAGTAAACGTTTTTTGTGACTTATCAAAAAGACTGATTTGATTATCATCAATTCGCTTTTTTCGTCCATCAACAGGTTTAGGTGCAGTTTCTGGTATCAACCATACGCCACTAACCATATTTGCACCGATAATACGGCCTTGTTCACATAAAAGTTGAACTCTCCGTTTAGATATATTAAATTTCGCAGCTGCATCATTTACCGAAATATACATACACACATGCCCTCACATTTTAATGATCAAATTATACTCCGTAAAACGAACGATGTCAAACATTAATGATAAAAAATGCTGTCCGTAGGATTTCCCTACAGGCAGCATACATTCATCAGGTTAAGTACTTAAAATTCTCTATTCGTATGTTACATCGTCTATGCAACTCATTTCAAAATGTAGCCCATTGCGTTCATCGAAAATATGTTTTTTAAGTTCTTCCACTTTATAGTTCTCCTCATTCTGGTATGATAATTTGCAAGTCTAGCTCTCCAGAAATATTGGTAAACCGTTGGTAAAATGGATGTTGAAACGCAAAAATACTTGTTGTACGGTTCTTTTTTCAGGTATGGTACATCCTGCCGTGGCAGACAAACAGGATTTTTGTCATCTTTTCCAAACTCCTCACAGGCGTTTCTTTTTTATATCGGCTGAGAAAGGGCCCGTTTTGGCGGGGCTCTCACCCCTGCGCTTTCTTTTTCTTGGCCGAGGGGATGATCTCCTCGTGGAAGAAGTAGTTGACCACAATGGGCGGCGCGTCAAAGGGGCGTTTGATGGAATCATCATCCCGGACGTACAAAAGTCCTTCTTCCTCGCAGAACTGCCGCATCTGGGCATCCAGCCGGGCCCAGTAATGGCGGTCCTTTTTGCGGTAAATGGCGTCGTAGAGCGGCACCAGATCAGGGTGCTTTTGAGCGATGTAGTCCAGGATGGTTTTCTTGTAACCGCCCCGCAGGTTTAGGTTTTCCAGCCAGACCAGATTGCACTGGTCCTTGGCCTGCCGGATGATGGAGGGCAGGTCGGTGATGCCGGGGAAGATGGGCGAGATAAAGCAGGTGGTGCGCACCCCAGCGTCGTGAAAGGCTTTCATGGCGGCCAGCCGCCGCTGGATGCTCACGGCACAGTCCATATCATTCTTGAAATCCTCGTCCAGTGTGTTGATGGACCAGGACACCCGGGCACCTGGAAAGGTCTTGATGAGATCCAGGTCCCGCAGTACCAGGTCGCTCTTGGTGGCGATGCTGATGGTGCAGCCGCTGCCCTGCATCTGTTCCAGCAAAGCACGGGTGCGGCAGGCCGTCTCCTCCAGGGGCTGGTAGGGGTCGCACACCGAGCCGATGAACAGTTCCTTGCCCGCATAGCGCCCCGGGTTTTGGATCTCCGGCCAGTGTTTCACATCCACAAATCTGCCCCAGGGCTCCGGGTGGTTGGTGAACCGTTTCATGAACGAGGCATAGCAGTATTGGCAGGCGTGTTCGCAGCCCACATAGGGATTGACCGAATAATCGGCCACCGGCAGGTTGGATTTGGTGAGCACACTTTTGACGTCGATGCTGTTTACGATGCGCTCCATGACATTCTCACTCCTTGCGCAGTTTCATCATGTCGGGCATTTCCTGAAAGCCGATCTCCCGATACAGCGGCCGGCCGGCCCCGGACGTTTCCAGATAGATTTTTGTGGCCCCGCGCTGTTTGGCCTGCCCGATCAGCCAGCGGACGATCCTGCCGCCGACGCCCTGCCTGCGAAACTGCGGCCGGGCGTAGATATTCATCAGATAGGCGCATTTTCCGTTGGGATTGTCCGGCGAGGGCATTTCGGGATAGAGGCATATCCCGCCGCAGCCCACGATCTCTTCTCCCCTATAGGCGAAGCAGGCGATGTGTCCGCCCCGGGGCAGCTCTTGCTGATAGTAGCGGCGGTTTTCCTCTGCCAGCTCGGGCGCCGACTGCCCCGAAGGGATGGAGAATACCGCATGCAATACCTCCATCCGCCATTGCATCAGCAGGTCCAGGTCCTGGATGGTGGCCTGGCGAATCTGGATTTCCATCACACTGCCCCCGCTTTCATCACCACCGGCAGACGGGAAACATCCGGCTTGCCGTTGACGTTCAGGGGGATTTGTGCCATTTCCACAAAAAACTCCGGGATCATAAAGGCGGTCAGATTCTGGGCCAGCTCTCTCTTTACCTGGGAGAGCTTCAGCTTCTTGTCCGCCGGTACCACATAGGCGGTCATGTAGGAAAGGCCTTGCTCATCCGTGAAGGCCCGGACCACCGCCTGCTGCACATCCTTGCACTGATACAGCCGGGATTCCACCTCGGCAACCTCCACCCGCTTGCCGTAGATCATGACCTGGTCATCCTTGCGGTGCAGAAAGGCGATGTTGCCGTCGGGCAGAATATAACCAAGATCGCCGCTGTGGTACAGAACCTTGCCGTCCGGCTGTTGTTCAAAGGCTTTGTTCTCCTCGGCGTGGTCCCCGATATAGCCCATGGATACACCGCCGCCGCAGATGCAGATCTCCCCCGTCTGTCCCTTGGGGACCTCGTGGCCGTCGGGGTCCAGAATCCGAATCTGTGCCCCCAGTACAGGGTGGCCGATGGGATAGGTCCCGTCCTCCAGCACTGTGCCGCCGTTGCAGCGGTAGTAGGAGGCGCAGACCGTGGTCTCGGACGGGCCATAGGTATTGTAGACCTCCGCCTTGTCCAACAGGCGGTCCACATAGAACCCCCGCAGCACATCGCCGCCGCTGATCAGCAGCCGCAGGGAGGAGGGAATGGACGACAAGTGATTCATCTCCGCCAGCAAATAGGGGAAGCCGCTGAGCATCGTCACATGATGGCGCTCTGTGAAAGCCATGAGGGCCTGGATGTCGGCCTTGTCCTCGTCGGAGGGGATGGCCAGGGCGGCGCCGTTCAGCAGGCTGGTGAACACTTCCTCCACAAAGATGTCAAAGGAGCAGACCGAGTATTGCAGCATGCGATCGCCGGGGCCGGGATGAAACTCATTGGCAAAGGCCCAGACGTAGTGGCAGACATTGCGGTTGGTGACACAGACCCCCTTGGGTCGGCCGGTGGTGCCGGAAGTGTACAGCACATAGGCGGGACGCTCCGGGTCGGCCACAGCGCCGCGCTCCCAGGAAGGGGTCTCCACCCCGCAGATCTCGCAGTCGGTGTAGCGGATGGGGAAACCCTCCAGCTTCGAGGCAAAGGCGTGCTCGGTCAGAATAAAGTCCACCTGCGCTTCCCTCATCATATCATGGATGCGCCCGGTAGGGAAGTCCGGCTCTGCGGGGATATATCTGCCGCCGCATTTGAGTACCGCCAGGATGGAGGCAATCATCTCGGCCCGGTGGCGCATGACGATGCCGACGCTGTGGACCTCCCCGGGAAAACTGCACGCGATCCGGTCCACCAGGTCGGACAATTCCCCGAAGGTCATGGTGCGGTTGTTTTCCAGAATGGCCGGGGCATTTTCCTGCTCCATGGCAACTTGCTGAAAAAGCGAATAAATTGTGTCCATTGTTTTATCTCCTTATGGGTTTGGTGGTTGAGTATCCAGCAGATGCCTGCCGCGGCGCATTTGTTGCAGGCGTGGACACGCTGATTGCCGCAAGGCTGAAGTCGGGACAGCCAAGCGCCAGCAGGTTTTTACAGACGCTGCTTACGGCATGGGAGAAGGTGCTGCGGCTGTCCGGCCCCTGACCGGGATACACATTTACCCGCCTCCGATCCGCCGTAAAGAACGTCATTTGACCGTCTCCTCTCTTGACGATTTATTGTATAAATATTATACTGTGGCTGAAAATGAAAGCAAGTACGCAGAAATATGGTACATAGTATCAAACAACTGACTAAGGATGAAATCGGGAGGAATGAAGGATGGATCATCTCATGACCTATGAAGAATATTTGCGGGATGTGAAAAAGGGTATCGTAACCGATCTGGGCAACTGCCCGGTGACGCCCCTGCTGCTGATGTTGCAGGGCAAGTGGAAAACCCAAATCCTATATGAGCTGTGCATCCATGACACGGTCCGCTTTGGCACCTTAAAAAAAGAACTGCCCGGCATTACCAACACCATGCTGACCAACTCCTTGCGGGAACTGGAGCGGGACGGGTTCATCAACCGGGTGCAGTTCAATGAGATCCCGCCCCATGTGGAGTATTCCTTCACCGAGCGGGGACGGGACTTGATGCCGATTTTTTACCAGATCATGTTGTGGGGATTCAAACATGAGAAGGACAAACTGCCTGAAGATAAAGAACACTGACCCGGACGGGGTGTTGGACGAGCCCGCCCAGGGATCCGATGCCGGGCATATGGTCGGCAATCCGGGGGAGATCTATATCCCGGAGCTGATCCGGGCCAAATTCCTGCGGGCTGGACAGTTGGCTGGGCCGGGTGCTGGACGATCTGCGGGCAGCCTTTGCATGTTGGATGCGCCTGTGGAACCGGGCCAGCTTTTCCCCTCACAAGAAAAGACCGCTGTACACATTCGTACAGCGGCCTTTTCTTTATTCGGGCGGGTTTCGCTTGCAGCTTCCTCCGCAGCAGCCTCCCAGACTGCCGGAAAGCAGCAGACCGATGAGCCCCATATAAACCATCGTGTTGAAGGGGCTGGAGGTGATGGCGCAGGTCCCGGTGGAGCAGCCCACCAGAGAATAGTAGGCAAGCCCCGCCAGGGCGCCGCCCGCTGTGAAAAGGATGGGTCTCTTCCATTTTTTCCAAAAGCTTTTCATTGTAGTCCTTTCGCCTCCTGTCGGTTCACGGGTGGCCGGGCACACCGCTCATCAAAGGCTTTGCGGATGTGCCGGTTGGGGGATCTATCTTTGTGCTGTGATCAGTATACATAAAAAACATCTCGTTGTCGGTGATAAGATCACGGATCCTCTCACTGAATTTTTGGACTTTTTATATAAATTATTGAAAGTTTTGAAGGAAATTATATAATAAAATTGACAGAATTTTCCGGGGCATGGCTGTTTTTGGGCAGTCTTGCCCCGACCGAAAGGAAGGGAGGAATTTTCATGCAAAAATGGATCTGCGGGATCTGCGGCTACATCTATGATGAAGCCAAGGCAGACATCCCCTTTGCCGACCTGCCCGACAGCTGGGTTTGCCCGCTGTGCAGAGCCCCCAAGAGCGCCTTTTCCCCTGAAAAGGCGCCGGCCCCGGCAAGGGCGCCGCAAACGCCGCCGGCTCCCATAGAGGAGCAGAGAGAACTCTCGGCGGGAGAGCTCTCGGCGGTTTGCTCCAATCTGGCCCGGGGCTGCGAAAAACAGTACAAGGACCGGGAAGCCGCCCTGTTCCGGGAACTGGCGGACTTCTTTGCCGCCGGAGCGCCCCCTGTGGAAAACCCGGACCTGGACGGCCTGATCGCCCTGATCCGTCAGGATCTGGAAGAGGGATATCCTGCTCTGAACGGGGCCGCTGTGGCGGCATCCGACCGGGGCACCCAGCGCATCTGCGTATGGGGCGAGAAGGTGACCCGGATGCTGGATTCCCTGCTCACCCGCTACCGCAGCGAGGGAGAGGCCTTCCTGAAAAATACCCAGGTGTGGGTGTGCACCGTCTGCGGGTTTGTGTATGTGGGGAACACCCCGTCGGAGATCTGCCCGGTTTGCAAGGTCCCGGCCTGGAAGTTTGAGAAGATCGAAGGGAGGGCCTGATATGGCAACACGGATTGCGGTACGGAATTTGCGGCTGTGCACCAAGGACTGCCTCTGTCTGTATGTCTGCCCCACCGGCGCCACCGACACCGAGAACAGCATCATTGACACCGAAAAATGTCTGGGCTGCGGTGTCTGCGCCGATGCCTGCCCCGGCGGGGCCATCTCGATGGTGCCGCTGGACTATCCGCCCCAGCAAAAAAAGGAGGAGGCGGTGGTGGGCCGGGCTAAAATGCTGGCCCGCAGCAAGGCCAGTCAGGAGCAGACGGCCCGGCAGCTGGCGGAAAGTGCCGGCACGGATGGACTGTACCGCTTGCTGAAGGCGGTGGAAAAATCTGTCCGGCTGGTCAACGAGGACCTGCTGCGGGAGGCCGGCTATATGCTGCCCCAGAGCGCCAACACCCATGCTTTGCTGCAAGCCTTGATAGAGGCACCGCCCGTCGGGTTCCCCGTGGAGGCGGCGCGGGAACTGTTGACGCGCATCCCCTGCAACGAGCCGACGGCAACCACAAAGTAACCGATGGCCCGGCCTCGGCTGCCGACTCTGGATCGAGGCTGTCCAGGCATAGAACTCCACCCGGGATGTGAGCGGCAGAAAAAATAGGGGCCTTTCTGGGAACGGCTAAAGTTTAAAGAAAAGCCGGCAGACGTTTCGTCTGCCGGCTTTTCTGATTTTATTGTACGGTGTTTCGGACACTGTTGCGGGCAGGGGCGGCGGGGCGCCGTTCTTTTTCTTTCAGGGCCATCAGACCCAGGGTCAGGGCAACCGGGAAAAGCGCGGCGACGAGAAAGCCGCTTTTCAGATCACCGCCCGCCAGCCCGGAGACAAAGCCCACGGACAGGGGGCCCAGGGTGCCGCCCAGGTCCCCGGCCAGCGCCAAAAAGGCGAACATGGCCGTACCTCCCTTCGGGCAGGCCCGGGCAGAGAGGCTGATGGTTCCCGGCCACATAATGCCCACGGAAAACCCGCACAGGGCACAGCCCGTCAGCCCCAAAACCGGGAACGGCGACAGGGAGGCCAGCAGATAGCAGCCCACACACAGGGCGCCGCAGGCCAGCATACTTTTTCTCAGGTCCGCTTTGGGGCCGGCCTTGGCACAGAGCACCCGGGATACCCCCATGAACACCGCAAAAAGGCAGGGGCCTGCCAGATCGCCCACGGCTTTGGGTACCCCGACTGCCGACTCCGCAAAGGCGGAGGCCCACTGGGTCATGGCATTCTCCGCCGCGCCGGAGCAGGCCATCAGAAGAACCAGCAGCCAGAACAGGGGCAGGCGAATCAATTGCCGGGGCCGCATCCCGGCGCCGTTTTCCACCAGCCGCTGGATGGGGCAGGACAGGAAATTGAAAATGTTGCAAAAGGGGACCAGCGCCCACAACAGGGTGAGGATGCGCCAGTTCTCCAGGCCGAACAGGGCGAAAAACAAGGTGGAGCCCAAAACCACGGCCACCATCCCCCAGCAATAGAAGGAATGGAGCAGGCTCATCCGGCTGGCCTTGTTTTCAAAGGGGCAGGCCTCCACAATGGGGCTGACAAGAACCTCGATCAGGCCGCTGCTGACGGCGTACACCATCACCGAGATCAGGATCCCCAGGAAGGGGAGGGGCAAAAGATCCGGCAGGAAGGCCAGCAGCGCCAGGCCCGCCGCTGACAAGATGTGGGAGACAACTGCGCAGGCGCGGTATCCGATTCTGTCCACAAACCCGGAGGCGGCAAAGTCTACCGCCAGCTGGGTCAGAAAAAATACGGTGGGGATCAGGGCGATGGCTCCCAGCGAAATGCTGTAGGTCTTTTGGAAAGTCAAAAAAAGCAAAGGGGCAAAATTTGCGCAGATGGCCTGTGTGACATAACCGAGATAACAGGCGCGCAGGGTCTTTTGATAGTTGGGGTTCGCAATCATGGCAGTTTCCTTTCCCATAGGCTGTTCTGATTTCAACACGATTTTGCCGGCTGTGCTGTAGGGCATTATAACAGCAAAATTGGGAGATTATAAGGGATAATTCTGCCAAAAGATAGCACTATTTTCCCGAACTGCGGGCCTGGCCCGGCGTGAGGCCGTAAAGCTGACGGAATTGGCGGCTAAAATAGTTGGTGGAGCGGAAGCCGCAGGCCAGGCTGATTTCCTGCACCGTCAGGGTGGTGCTGCGCAGCAGTCTGCGGGCGGCCTGAAGCCGGTAGCGGATCAGCGCGCTTACCGGGGAACAGCCCATATATTCGTGAAAGCAGCGCGCCGCCTCGCTCCGGCTGACGCTGGCCGCCCGGGCAATGTCGTCCAGCGTGAGGGGCTCCGCATAATGCTCGTAGATGTGGGCCAGCATTCGCTGAACCCGCACCTGGGTGCGGAGCTGAACGCGGGAGGCCGGGGCCTTGGGCCATTCCTCCAGGCCGCGGAACAGGGCCTCAAACAGCCGGTTCAGTGTGCGCTGCACGGCCATCTCGTAGCAGGCCGGGCGCTGTTTCAGAAAGGTGAAGAGCTCCTCCACCAGGGGGTGTATGGGGGCACAGCGCCTATCCTGCCGGCGGAACAGCACACAGGGCAGGGAGGCGCAATCGGCGATCGGCGCGATGTATTTTTGGTGGATGGCGCTCCCCTCAGGGGCCACCAGGCTGCCGGAAAAGACCGCCACGGGCAGGGGGTCCGGCCGGTCGCCGGCCACCTGGCGCACGCTGTGCAGCACGTTGCAGTTGACAAATATGCTGTCCCCGGCTTGCAGCAGAATGTGCCTTTGCCCCACCTGGTATTCCAGAGTGCCGGCTTCGGCGCGGGCAATCTCGAAATCCGGGTGCCAGTGCAGCGGCCCCGCCCAGCCGGGAAGTTCGCAGAGCTCATTCTCAAAAAAGGCGATGGGGAAGACAGCCGCCTCGTGGGCGATCTGTTCCCGCATCTGCTGGTCCACAACAATGGACATGAAGCATTCCCTCCCTTGTAGAGCGGTGCCGGCAGAATGTCCGGCGATTGTACACAGTATAGCAGGAAACCGCTGCTTTTTCCAAGAGAGCCTTTTTTGTGCCGAGACGGCGGGAGGAGCCTTTGCCAAAAGGCGGCGCTGCCGCAAAAGAGCGCAAGGCTGCTTATTCTTCCTGTGTGGGAAAGGGAGACGCGGCCAGGGGGACAGATCCGGGAACAGCTCATCCAGCGGGCGTTCCAGCGCCTGTGCAATCCCGATCAGCTTCTGCAGCTGCCCTGTGTCGCTGGGCATCCCCAGCATACTGCGGTATTTCCACTGGCAAGAGATCAGCTCCCGGTAGGCCTGTGCCTGTCGGGTATGGGGCAGATGGGCCACCAGGCGTTCCATGTGGAGATCGCCCTCCCTGGGGGGAACCACCCAGTGGGGCACCACACCGCTGCTCCCCGGCACCGACTCGGAGAACATTTCCTCCCAGCTCTTGCCCGGATAGTGGGCTGCCTGCCGCAGGCGCTGGATATAACCGCAATATCGGTCGATGCGGCCCTCCCGCTGCTCCATGGCCATGGGGGTGGCCGGCAGGGTGTAATGGAAGATTTTCCGGCAATAGCAGTGGAAATCCAGCCCCTCCTGGGCAATGGCGGTGGTGGTGAGCACCATGGGCCAGAAAGGAGAGTTGAAAGCAGCCTGGACACTGTTTTGCCACTGTTTGTTGTGCTCGTTGGTGTCGGACCGATCATCGGTGTACCGCTGGGCATACAGACATTCCTGAACCAGATCCGGGCTGCCGTCGGGGACTTCCCGGGTCTGGAGATGGACCTTGCCGGGCTTCTGGCTCAAAACCAGCATGAGATCGGGCAGAAAAGCGGACAAATCCCCTTTTACAAAAAGCCATTCCTCCAGCACGGCCTGCAAATTGCCGCAGGCACAGTACCGAAACAGGGTGTCCCGGTCGTGAACGCCTGCCGCCGCCAGGGCCTTGCAGACAGAGGGCTGCTGAAAATAGCTGTAGAAAAACCGGCTCAGCAAGAGGCAGCTCTCCTCCAGGGTGGCCGTCAGGGCCGCCCGCACCGTCTGCTCTGTCAGGTTCCAGTTGTGGAAGGAGAAGGCTTCTCCCTGCAATTTGCCGGCGAGGCGCAGCACAAGTTCGGCTGCGAGGCGGAGCCCCTCCTCGCTCTTGCCGAACAGGGCGACAAAGCGCACCATCACACTGTTGTGCCGGCGCAGATGCTTGAAGTTGGCCAGCTGGGAACTGCCCACGCTGTGGAGGATCTTGTGGTAGGAGCCCAGGCTTCGGGTCGCGTAAAAAAAGGCGTTCCAGACCGGCCTGCTCTGGGAGGCGGGGCAGAGCAGATTCCCCTCCTGTTTTGCCCAGGCAATAAAATCGTCGACAAAGGGATGCAAACCGGGAAGAAGGAGGCGATAGAGGCAGACAGCCGGGTCGCCGAGGGCCCGGCAGGCCTCGCTCTCGGTCAGGCCCTTGTCTGCCAGAGCCTGCACCAGGGAGTCCAGGGTGTCTGCCCGCATGGCCTGCCGGGGTACCCGGGCAGCCAGATCTTTTACCTCCTCAAAATCCTGATGGGCGCCCCATTCGGCCAGCAGGGCGGCCGAGAGGGGAGAGTGCGCCAGGCGGTCGTTGGCATCGTCCACCACGCGGCTCATGATGCTGCTGACCGCGCGGGGGATGCACTGGTATCGACCGAACACCAGCAGCTTGGAAAAATGGTTCTTTGCCGCCCGGCCAAACACGTGATCTTGCGGAGGCTGATAGTCCGGCCGGATGGGAGGCATCCAGAGCAATTGCTGGGCGTCCCGCACAGCGGCCTCATACAGCACGGAGAGATAGGGGACGCCAATCGGTCAGCCGCAGCGGCCCGCCCGGCGCCCCTTCCCACAGAAAATCGGCGCGATACCGGCCCTGGCCGTAGCCCATCTGATAGCGGTTTTCGCCCTGTTTGAGGGATTTGCTGTTGAAGTACAGCAGCTGATAGGACCCGAATCCCGGAACCAGCTGCTGGAGCGGATGCACATCCGGCGCAAAATCCCGGGCATATGCGGCCAGGTCACAGGCCAGCCACTGGTCTTGGTGGGGATTTTCCAGCTCTTCCGGCCGGGCCAGGTCGGACAGCCGCCCCCGCTCATTGCGGCAGAGCACCCGGCGCAGCTCCTGCTGGAGAAGAGCGGCTTTCTGCCGCACCTCGTTCCAGGCGGCAAGGTCTCCCTGCTCCTCCAGCTTTTGCAGGGCCGCAAAATATTCCCGGTGGGTGCTGGCGATCTGCGCTTGGCGGGGTGCGCCGGTGAGCCGCAAAAATTCGCCCAGCGACAGGGAGAAGTCGGTTTCCTTGGCAGCTCCGTCCCCGTAGTCGTCCTGCCGGCCTGCCTCCGCCGGCGCTTGGAGCTCTGCCCTCTCCATGCGGAAGGGCGTTGCGGAGATGTAGAGCAGCCTGCAACGGGGAGCCTCCTGCAACAGGGCCTTCAGGTAGGCCAGGTCGTCGGGCTGCATGCGGTGGAATTCGTCCAGCAGGATCAGGTCGGGCGGATTGAGCCGGAGAGTGAATTTTTGAAAGGCGTTTTTCCAGGCCTGGAAGCAGGATTGCCAGCCGGCTCCACAGGACTTTTTCCACTCCAGGGTATTTTGAGCGGCGCCGGGCCAGACATAGCTGGCCCCGCCGGCCTCCGGCACCGCCTGGAGGAAGAGATCCCGGTGAAGGGTCAGGCAGTTCCGCATGGGCTCCACCTCCAGCAGGTCGTTGCCCTCTTTGGAGTGGGTGTCCTGCAACAGGGAGGAGGACATGGGATAGAGGGCGATTTCCACCCCCGCAAGGCGCACATAGGCCATGGAGAGCCGGTCGCAGTTTGCAATCTGGGCCGCATAGTGCCCGCTCAGTTCCCGCACCAGCTTCTTGCTGTTTGCGTCCAGGATCCGCTGGTTGTGGCACAGGTAGTACACATTGAAGGGCCTGCCCTCCGGCTTCGGGCTCTGATAGAGCTGCCCGATCACCTCCAGGGCCACATAGGTTTTCCCCATGCCCGCCTTGTCCGCCGGGGTGTAGCAGCTGCTGTGTTCCAGCGCATCCGCGATCTGGCAGGCGGCAGCAAACTGGTATTCCTTCAGCTTTTCAAAAATCTGGCGCCGCCTGGTTTTGGCCCGGGGGACATCAGGGGCCGGTGCCGGCGGCAGCTGGGGAGCCAGGTCCGGCCGGAGCTTTTCGATTACCCGCAGCACCTCATACAGCCGGCGGGCCTGCCCGGCGGAGATCAGCCCGCAGATCTGCCGGTAGTGGGCAAGGACCTTTTCCGGGGAAATTTCGCCTTTCAGGAGCTTGTCCGTATAGCATTTTTCCATGAATTCCCGGAAGGCGTCCTCTGCTGCCCGATGCAGTTTCCGCTCCGGGGAGGAGGGGCTGTACCCCTCGGGGAGGATCCACCGGGTGAGGCAGCGGTGCCCCGCTGAGTCCCACAGGACCACAAGGGCACAGCCCGGACGGCGGACAGAGGCGTTCTCCTTTTTTGAGAGGCAGCGAGGGTGTCCTCCTCCCGATAGAGCTCGTAGGGAAGGAGGGTGTACACCAGCCCCTGGTCCAGCAAAGGGGGATCTGCGCAGGCGCGCTCCAGCCACCAGCCCTCTTTGGTTTGGCGCCAGAAGGGCCGGACCGATTGCAGGATGGCCCGGAGCGCCGTGCGATAGAGGTTGCGCTCTGCCTCCGGCTCGGAAAAGTCGGGGAAAACCGAAACCGGCCGGTACCCCTTGCGAGAAAGCTGTGCAAAGATCTCCCGATAGGTGTCCGGGTCCACCGGCACCTTCACCAGACACTCGATGTTCTGACCCTCCAGGGCGTTTTGGCTTGCATTGGCGCTGCCGGACCAGTACTCACAGCCGCCGCCTTTTCGCCGGATCAGGTACAGCTTTACATGGGTGGGGCCCAGGTTTTCGGCCCGGGTCCAGACCGTGAGGGAACCTGCGCGGGCCTCGTCTCGAAAGGCGGAACCCACGAACATGGCCTTGCAGAAGACGTCCAGCCTGGCGGTGTCCTGGCGCAAGAGGGGGCCCAGGGTCTTTCCCTGGGCAAGCCCGTTGAAGTACACCTCAATATCCGCGGGCAGCACCACCTTCTGGATGCTTTGGAAGGCCTGGGGGTCAAAAACCCGGGTGCCGGCCAGGGCCTGCTGGCATTGGGTCAGATACAGCCACAGCCGCCGGCCGTTGCCGGTGAGGCTGTCCCCGGCGGCAAAGCCGTCCAGGATGATCCCGTTCTGATCCTCCTCGTCCTCCACCAGATTTTTGCTGAACACGCCGATGCGGTAGTAGTCCGGGGCACCCTGCGCCGTATATTTCAGGATGGTCAGCTTTGCGTGGAAACAGGGGGAACTGCCCTGGTAGGTGTATACCTGATGGCACAGGAGCTCTGCCAGCTCCGGCGAAAGAGAGGGGCGGGCGCAGGCAAAGGACTGCACCACAAACCGGGTCCTGGCCAGCTGCCAGAAGAGCAGGGCCCCGTCCCGGCTGTACAGGGCGTCGCTGCCGCCTTGGCCGGCCAGCAGCCTTTTCCAGTAGCGGTCGTCCATGGTCATGGCGGTGTAGAGGGCCTGTTCCAGAGAATACCCGGCACAGGCCCCGGGCAGCCGGTACAGGTTGGACAAGCTGCAAGTGAATTCCAAGGTGCGGTTCCCTCCCCTGTTCAAAGGATGCTCGCGCAGTACTCTTTCAGCGCATCGTAGGTTGGATGGTAGACCTCCTGCCCGAATTTGCCCTGCCGGACAAAATACAGATCCTGCTTTTTGCCGATGTACAGGTCCTTGCCGGGCAGCTGCTCTTCGTTGTAGCTGTTGCCGTCGCTGAAATAGGCCTTTTGGGCAATGCCGGGCAGTTCGCTCTTCAGCCGGGTGATCCAGGAAGCCTGTTTCTGGTGGTTCTGCCCCCGGGGCAGTTGGATGTCCACCTGCAAAAAGCCGGCCGAAAGATCCTTCAGGGTGTAGGTTTTAGGAAGCATAGATACCTCTTTTCCATGAACGGCTCAAAGGGAAGGCGTCTGGGGGCGGGATGCGCAGACCCGCTGCAGGGCCAAAAGACCCGCCGCCAGCCCCAGAAGAGGGGAGGGGGCCAGGGAGGCCAGCAGGTAGCAGCAGATGCACAAGAGGCCGCAACCCAGCATACAGCGGGCCAGGTTCAGCCGGCTGCCCATCCGGGCATAGAGCACCCGGGAAAGCCCCATGAGAAGGGCGAACAGACAGGGCCCCGCCAGATCTCCCACCGTCTTGGAGACCCCCATGGCCGACTCGGTGAAGGCGGAGGCCCACTGGGCCATGGAAGTCTCGGCCGCCCCGGAGCAGACCATCAGAAAAGCCAGAAGCCAGAACAGGGGCAGGCGCAGCAGGTTGCGGATGCCCAGGCTCTTGCCGGCCCCGGCCAGCGGCGGGAGGGGGCAGGTGAGAAAGCCGAAAATATTGCAAAAGGGGATCAGCGCCCACAGCAGGGCCAGAATCCGCCAGCGGTCGGCGCCCCAGACGGCCAGAAACAGGGTGGAGCCCAGGATGACAGCGGCGGCCCCCCAGCAGTAAAAGGAGTGGAGCAGGCTCATGTGGCTGGCTTTGTTTTCAAAGGGGCAGGCCTCCACAATGGGGCTGATGAGCACCTCGATCAGGCCGCTGCCCACCGCGCAGACCACGGCCGAGAGCAGCACGCCCCAAAAGGGGTCGGGCAGCAGTTCCGGCAAAAAGGCCAGCAGGGCCAGGCCCAGGGCTGCCAGCACATGGGCGGCCACCGAACAGCGGCGGTAGCCCGCCCGGTCCACAAATTTTGCGGCGGCCAGGTCCACCAGAAGCTGGGTCAGGAAAAAGACGGTGGGGATGAGGGTGATCTTTTCCAGTGAGATGTGGTAGGAGGCCTGGAAGATCAAAAAGAGAAGGGGCGCGAAGTTGGCACAGATGGCCTGTGTGATATAGCCCAGATAACAGGAAATCAGGGTGCGGCGGTAATGGGCGCTTGGGGTCATGACAGTTCCTCCCTGGCCGGGCCTGAAATCCGTTTTGTGCCCGGCGGTGATCTCTTTCGGTATAGCAAAGACCGCGGGGCTTTTCCACTTTTGGCGCTGATTCGGGAAAGATGCCCGCCAAAAAAGCCAAAGAGCAGGGCAGAGGCCCCGCTCTTTGGCTTTGGGAAAAGATTTTTTATAAAGGCTCTTTCAGGGCCGGGAGGCCGGGCCTTTTTTGAGCCGGGCCTTGGCCTCGTCCACAGTTTCCCCCTCCCGGGTGAGATAGCGGTCCACAAAGGCGTCCTCGATTTTGGTGTAGCCTCCCACCACGGAGGTCTCGATTTTGCCGAAGGCGGAGCTCACCGCCCGGGCAACAGCCTGATTGGATTTGACAAGTTTGGATTTTGCCATGATTTTGTCTCCTTTTTGTATTGGATAAAAAGCGGTGCGGTTAGCGGTTCAATCCCGCAGGCCCCGGGTGAGGGGAATCAGCCCCAGCAGCAGGAAGATCCCGGCCACGCCGACCCCCACGCCGGCCAGCATCCGGCCCCACACCAGGCACAGGCAGATGCCCACCCCCAGAATCAGGGCCCCGGCGACGCCCAGCCCCAGGTGCAGCACCCGGCGGGCGGAAAATCGGACGGGGCCCCTGCCCTCCATCTTCCGCCAGACCCACACCGTGATCAGCCCCATCAGCACCCCGGCGCAGCCCAGCGCCACGCCGGAACGGAACGCGCCCCAGGAGTCCACCAGGGCCATGCACATGCCCAACGCGAACAGAAGGCCGCTGGCGGTGCCCAGCAGCAGGGCGGCAAAATTGCTTTTTTTCATGAGAATGTCCCTCCGCATAAAATCAACAGTTGTTGTTTTTCTGTGAGAATAGTATAATGCGGCCAGGAGAGCGGAACAATCATCAATGCTCCAACAAGTGTTGAGATAAAGGAGAATGGGATGAATACGCCCCACAACAAGCGCCGGAGGGAATCCTGCGAGAAGATCGAAAAGGTGTTTTTAGGGCTGCTGCAAACCCGGGAACTGGCCCAGATCCGGGTGACGGACATCTGCAAGGGGGCCGGGCTCAACCGCACCACCTTCTATGCCAATTACCCGGATGTGTACGGGCTGGCCGACTCTATCCGGGCCAAGCTGGAGGCAGAGCTGGGAGAGCTCTACCGGGAAGAGATCGCCGCCGGCCGCAACAGCAACGACTATCGGAAACTGTTCTGCCATATCCGGGACAACCAGCTCTTCTACCGCACCTATTTCAAGCTGGGCTATGACAACCAGTACAAGATTTTGCGGTACGACACCGAGCAGGCGAAGAAATATTTTCAGAACCGATTTGTGGAATACCACATGGAATTTTTCAAGAGCGGGCTGACCCGCATTCTCAAACTCTGGCTGGAGGGCGGCTGCCGGGAGACCCCGGAGGAGATGTGCGAAATCTTGCAGAGCGAGTACCGGGGACGGGAGGAATTTTTTGCCGGAAGTTCCCGGTAAATACGCGCGCAAAAAGGCGGCGGCGCTTTATAGCGCCGCCGCCTTTTTGGTAAAAAACGCTCAGACCTTCAGGTTGGTGCGGAAAAAATCTTCCAGCTTGTCGAAGGGGATGGCTCCCTTGCCGCCGCCGTCGTACAGGTCGGTGTGCACCGCCCCGGGGATGAGCAGCAGTTCCTTGTTGTCTGCATAGGGATTGCCCTCTACCATGTGGGCGTAGGCATCCTTGCCCATATAGCAGGAGTGGGCCTTGTCCCCGTGCATCACCAGCACCGCGCTGCGGATCTCGTTTACCCTTTGGAGGATGGGCTGGTTCAGGTAGGAGAGGCTGCCGGTGATGTTCCAGCCGTCGGTGGAGTTGAGGGACCGGGGATGATAACCCCGCTTGGTCTTGTAATAGTCGTAGTAGTCCTTTACAAAGAAGGGGGCATCCTGGGGCAGGGGGTCCACCACGCCGCCGCCCCGGGCAAAATGGCCGCTGCGGCGGTCGGCCAGACGCTGGGCGTTCAGGGCCTGGAGCTTTTTGTATCGGGCGTCGGCGCTGTCCTCCGCATCAAAGTAGCCGTTGGCGTTGATGCGGGACATGTCGTACATGGTGGAGGCCACCGTGGCCTTGATGCGGGTGTCCACTGCGGCGGCGTTCAGGGCCAGGCCGCCCCAGCCGCAGATGCCGATGATGCCGATCTTGTCCGGGTCCACCCGGTCGTGCAGGGAGAGAAAGTCCACCGCCGCCTGGAAGTCCTCGGTGTTGATGTCCGGCGAGGCGGTGTACCGGGGCTCGCCTCCGCTCTCCCCGGTGAAGGAGGGGTCAAAGGCCAGGGCGATGAATCCCCGCTCGGCCATGGTCTGGGCATAGAGCCCGGAGGCCTGCTCCTTCACGGCGCCGAAGGGGCCGCACACCGCAATGGCCGGCAGCTTGGCCCCCGCATTTTTGGGCAGGTACAGATCTCCCGCCAGGGTAATGCCATAGCGGTTTTCAAAACAGACCTTGGTGTGGTCCACCTTTTCGCTCTGGAGGAAAGTCTTATCCCATTCCCGGGTCAGATTCAGTGTTTGCATGTTGCTCCGTCCTTTCCATCTGTTTCAGGTGATACAGCAAAAAATCCGCCAGGTCCACCTGGCGGCCGGCCTGGTGCAGCCGGGCCAGCAGTTCGCCCCGGTGCCGGCGCAGCAGAAGAGCTGCCCCGCCCGGGTCCCGGCTGGCCACCAGCCGGAGAATATGGCGGGAGAGCTCCTCTTCACAGCCCAGCTCCCGCAGGCTCTGGGACCAATCCGGCAGGGTGAGTTTCTGTGCCATGGTTCTGCACCTCTTTTCTGTTTTCAGGATACACCTCTGGCGGGATTTTCGCTAATGGAAAAATTTCATGTCATGATATGAAAAAATATCATTTCATGGTAGAATGGAGACAAGGGAGGGAAAAGATATGGAAATTCGCGCCCTGCGGTATTTTTTGGAGACGGCCCGGGAGGAGAATATGTCCCGGGCGGCCGAGCGGCTGCATCTGTCCCAGTCCACCCTGTCCAAGCAGCTGAAGGCCCTGGAGGAGGAGCTGGGCAAAAAGCTCTTTGTGCGCCACAGCTTTTCCATCGAGCTCACCGAGGAGGGGATGCTGCTGCGCCGGCGGGCCGAGGACCTGGTGGCCATGGCGGACAAGATCAGCGAGGAGTTTTCGGCCATGGACGACATCGTGGGGGGCAACCTGTATTTCGGCTGTGCCGAGTCGCCCCAGATCCGATACCTGGCCCGATGGATCCGGCAGTTCAAGGAAAAGTACCCGGCCCTTCACTACCACATCACCAGCGGGGACACCGAGCAGGTGGAGGAAAAGCTGGATAAGGGTCTGTTGGATTTTGCGGTGATTGTGGAGGAGCCGGACCGGCGGCGGTACCATGCCCTGAAGATGCCCCGGGCGGACCGCTGGGGGGTGGTGATGCCCGCCGGCTGCCCCCTGGCCAAAAGGGAGGCGGTGCGCTGGGAGGACCTGGCGGGGCTGCCCCTGTTCTGCTCCGAGCAGAGCTGGCGGGCCGACATCCCCCGCTGGTGCGGCGAGGGGATGGAGCAGCTGAGGCTGGAGGGGTCCTTCCGGCTGGCCTACAACGGGTCGGTGTTTGTGCGGGAAGGGCTGGGCTATCTGCTCACCTTTGAGCACCTGGTGGACACCGGCCCCGGCAGCGGCCTTGTGTTCCGTCCCCTCAGCCCGAAGCTGGAGACCCCCATGTATCTCATCTGGAAAAAGCGGCAGGTGCTTACCCCTATCGCCGAGCGGTTCATCCGCCAGGTGCAGGCCCTGGCCCAAAAAGAGGGGTGGGGGCCTTCGCCCGGGGACGAAGCCGTGGTATAATCAGAATATCCCAAAGAAAGTGAGGAAGAATCCATGGAGGTTCTGCAATATAAAGAAAAACGGGTGAGCCCGCAGCAGGCGGCCCGGCTGGCGGTGCATTCCGGCGACTGGGTGGACTACGGGTTTGGGGCCGGCTTCCCGGAGCTGATGGACCGGGCCCTGGCCGGGCGGAAAGAGGAGCTGCGGGATGTGAAGATCCGGGGCGGGCTGGTGATCCGCCCCCGCATTGAGGTGGTGGAGCAGGACCCGGAGCAAAAGGCCTTCACCTACTACAGCTGGCATCTGGGGGACTACGAGCGCAAACTCCAGAGCCGGGGGCTGGTGCGGTTTGTGCCCATGATGCTCCGCTCTCTGCCCTGGCTCTATCGGGCCGGCCATATCCGCTGCGATGTGGCCTTTGTGCCGGTCTCCCGGCCGGATGAGCAGGGCTACTGCGGGCTGGGCATCTCCAACTACGCCTGGCGGACCATCTTTGAGAGCGCCCGCACCGTGGTGTTTGAGATCAACGAGCGGCTGCCCCGTCTGCAAGGGGTGGAGGGCTCCCATCGGGTACACCTCTCCGAAGCGGACTACATTGTGGAAGGGGAACACGAGCCCCTGCCCCAGCGCACCTACCGGGCTCCCTCCGAGGAGGACAAGACCATCGCCCGGCTGGTGGCTGAGCAGATCCCCGACGGGGCGGTGCTCTCCCTGGGGGTGGGCAGCGTGCCCTTCACGGTGGCCCAGCTGCTGGCCGACTCGGACCTGAAGGACCTGGGCTGCCACACCGGTACCCTCAGCGACGCCTTTTTGGAGCTGTACCGGGCCGGCAAGCTCACCAACCGGCGCAAGGAGCTGGACACCGGGCTCTCGGCCTGGAACCTGGCCATGGGCAGCCAGGAGCTCTATGACTGGCTGGACCAGGAGCCGGAGCTCTTCAAGCCGGCGGATGTGGACTACATCCACTCCCCTGGGCGGATCGGCCAAATGCAGAACGTCATCAGCATCAACGGCGGGGTGGAACTGGACCTGATGGGTCAGGAGAACGGCGAATCCGCCGGCAGCCGGCAGCTCTCCGGCATCGGCGGGATGGATTTTTTGGAGGGGGCCTTCCGCTCCAAGGGAGGCAAGGGCTTCATCTGCCTGAACTCGGTGCACCGCAAAAAGGACGGTAGCCTCAAATCCAATATCCTGCCCTGCATCCCCGCCGGCAGCACGGTGAGCGTGCCCCGCACCATGATTCAGTATGTGGTTACCGAGTATGGGGTGGCCTGCCTCACCGGCCGCTCTCTGGCCGAGAGGGCACGGGCCATGGCCGCCATTGCCCACCCGGATTTCCAGCCTCAGTTGATGGAATACATAGAGAAAAATTTTAAAGAATAATACAAATGGTAATGTTTCCCGCCGGGCACAGTGCGCCTTCCACAGAGCGAACTACCCGGCGGGAAATTTTTTCAAATTCCCTCTTGACAAAGCCGCACGGGGATGATAGCATAAAGCTGCCAGAGGTTAGTAATTGCTAACCTCCAATTTTCGGAGCGTAAGTTAGCTTAAACTAACTTATTTGCAGGAGGGGGAACAATGATGCCCATTACCATGGCAAAACCCGGCGAGACGCGGACCATCCGCAAGATCACCGGCAAGGACGAGGTGCGCCGCCATCTGGCGGAACTGGGCTTTGTGGTGGATTCGGATGTGACGGTGGTGAGCGAGATCGCCGGCAACCTGATCTTGCAGGTAAAAAACAGCCGCATTGCCCTGGACAAGACCATGGCCAATCGGATCCTGGTCTGAGCAAAAAGGAGGAAACCGCATGAAGACACTGAAAGACGTCAAGGTGGGCGAAACCGTCACCGTGACCCGCCTGCACGGGGAGGGACCGGTGAAGCGCCGCATCATGGATATGGGCATCACCAAAGGGGTGGAGATCCACATCCGCAAGGTGGCGCCCCTGGGGGACCCCATCGAATTGAACCTGCGGGGATATGAACTGAGCATCCGCAAGGCCGACGCGGAGATGGTCCAGGTGGACTGAGCGCCGTCGGGCCGAAGAGATACAGGGGGCATCAGCCCCTTTTTTGAGGGCATGGAGTTAGCAAGTACTAACTCCAGGAAAGGAGCCATTTCTCATGCAGCTGAAGATCGCACTTGCCGGCAACCCCAACTGCGGCAAGACCACGTTGTTCAATGACCTCACCGGCAGCGCCCAGTATGTGGGCAACTGGCCCGGTGTGACGGTGGAGAAAAAGGAGGGCCGCCTGAAGGGGCAGAAGGATGTGATCATCCAGGACCTGCCGGGCATTTACTCCCTCTCCCCCTACACCCTGGAAGAGGTGGTGGCCCGGGAATACCTGGTGAAGGAAAAGCCGGACGCCATCCTGAACATTGTGGACGGCACCAACATCGAGCGCAACCTCTACCTGACCACCCAGCTCATCGAGCTGGGCATCCCGGTGGTGGTGGCGGTGAACATGATTGACCTGGTGCGCAAGAACGGGGATCAGATCGACCTGAAAAAATTGGGGGAGGCCCTGGGCTGCCAGGTGGTGGAGATGAGCGCCCTGAAGGGAGAGGGCAGCCAGGAGGCCGCCCGGGCGGCGGTGCAGCTGGCCGGCCAATCGCTGAGCGCCGAGCCGCCCCATGTATTCACCGGCAGCGTGGAGCACGCCCTGGCCCATATCGAGGAGTCCATCGCCGGCCGGGTGGACCGGCGCAGCCTGCGCTGGTATGCCATCAAGGTTTTTGAGCGGGACGAAAAGGCCGTGCAGGACCTGAAACTGGAGCCGGAGCTGGCCGCCCATCTGGAAGAACACATTGCCGACTGCGAAAAAGAGATGGGCGACGATGCCGAGAGCATCATCACCAACCAGCGGTATGCCTACATCAGCAAGGTGGTGGAGCGGGCCGTGGTCAAAAAGGCGGCCCGGCACAGCCTGTCCGCCTCGGACAAGATCGACCAGATCGTCACCAACCGGGTGCTGGCCCTGCCCATCTTCGCGGCGGTGATGTTTCTGATCTATGCCATCGCCATGGGGGGCTTCCCCTTCTCCATCGGCACCAAGGCCACCGACTGGGCCAACGACGTGCTGTTTGGGGAGATGGTGCCCGGCCTCTTTGAGGGGATCCTATCCTCCTTGGGCGTGGAGGGCTTTTTGCACGGCCTCATCATGGACGGCATCGTGGCCGGCGTAGGCGCGGTACTGGGCTTTGTGCCCCAGATGCTGGTGCTGTTTTTGCTGCTGGCTGTCCTGGAGGATGTGGGCTACATGGCCCGGGTGGCCTTTATCATGGATCGGATCTTCCGCCGGTTCGGGCTTTCCGGCAAGAGCTTCATCCCCATGCTGGTGGCCACCGGCTGCGGGGTGCCCGGCATCATGGCCAGCCGCACCATCGAGCAGGACCGGGATCGGAAAATGACCATCATGACCACCGGCTTCATCCCCTGCGGGGCCAAGATGCCCATCATCGGGCTGTTTGCAGGGGCGGTGTTCGGCAACAGCCCCTGGGTGGCCACCTCGGCCTTCTTCATCGGGGTGGGAGCCGTGGTCATCTCCGGCGTCATGCTGAAAAAGTTCAAGGCCTTTGCCGGTGAGCCGGCGCCCTTTGTGATGGAGCTGCCTGCCTACCACACCCCCAGCGGCGGCAATGTGCTGCGGGCCACCTGGGAGCGGGGCTGGAGCTTCATCAAGCGGGCCGGCACCGTCATCCTGCTCTCCTCCATCGTGCTCTGGTTCTTGCAGGGCTATGGATTTGTGGACGGCGTCTTCACCGCAGTGGAGGACAACGACCATTCCCTGCTGGCCGCCATCGGCAGCGCTGTGGCCTGGATCTTCGCCCCCCTGGGCTGGGCGGGGGACATGGCCTGGAAGGCCACCGTGGCCACCCTCACCGGCCTGATCGCCAAGGAGGAAGTAGTCAATACCTTCGGCGTGCTGTACCAGTACGCGGGTGAGGCAGATCTGCTGGAGGACAACAGCGCCATCTGGGCCCAGGTCGGCGCCGACTTCGGGGCGGTCACCGCCTACAGCTTTATGATCTTCAACCTGCTGTGCGCCCCCTGCTTTGCCGCCATGGGCGCCATCAAGCAGGAGATGAACAACCCCAAGTGGACGGCGGCGGCCATCGGATATATGTGCCTGTTCGCCTATGTGTGCTCCCTCATTGTGTACCAGCTGGGCGGCCTGGTCACCGGCGAGGCCTCCTTCGGGCCCTGGACGGTGGTGGCGGTGGCGCTGCTGGCCCTCATCCTCTGGCTGCTGGTGCGGCCGGGCTATCAGCCCAAAGAGGCCCACAGCCTGGCCCGGACCCCGCTCGGCGCCTGAGCACACAGGAAAAAGGAGGTAGGAGTATGCCTGCATATTTGGGAGAATGGATCGTGGGGCTGGTTCTGGCCGCGGTGGTGCTGCTGGCCGTCCGCTCTCTCTGGAGGGCCCACAAATCCGGCGGGCACTGCTCGGGCAACTGCGCCGGATGCACCGGCTGCTCGGGGGCAAGCTGCCCCTCGGCCCGGCCCAAAAAGGCGGAATAAAAGACAGGGCGAGGGCGGTATGCCTTCGCCCTGTAGCCACAAGGAGAAATGAGGATGGAGCAAAACCCCGCACAGCTGCGCTACCTGGCGGCAATTTATGAGATCTCTCGACGAAAGCTCGAGATCTCCTCGGTGGAGGTGGCCGGCGTGCTGCATGTTTCCAAACCGGCGGTGTCCCGGATGCTGGGGCCGCTGATGGAACAGAACCTGATTGTGAAAAAGCCCTACGGGCGCATTTATCTCACCGATCAGGGGGCCTTTCTGGCCCGGCTGTACCAGACCCAGCGGGAAAAGATCCGGGCAAACTTCCCCGACATCGGGCTGGGGCTGACGCAGGAGGAGATCGAGCGGGCCGCAGACGCGGCGGTGGCCGCCCTGCCCCAGGAGAAATTTTACAGACGGTATCAGGCTCTTCTAAAGACGGAAGAGCCGGAATATACAGATGCAGACAAAAAGGAGGAGTAGATCTATGATGGTGGCAATGTTTCTGGCAGCGGCCATGCTGAGCATGTTCCTGGTGGCCGGGTATACCCGCAAAGTGACCCGCCACTGCCGCCGGGCACGGCAGATGCCCCAGCACTGGCAGTGAAAAGACGCAGAGAGGCCGCCGGGATTTGAACCCGGCGGCCTCTTTGCTGGATGGGCCCTGGGCAGAGGCGGCGGGGCTATTTCCCCTGGTCTGTCTCCAGTGTCCAACCGAAATCGTTGTGATAGATCATCTGGTGGGTCATGCCGCCGTCGATGCAGATGTTCTCCCCGGTGATGAAGCCCGCCTTGTCTGAGCAGAGAAAGAGCACCATGTGGGCGATGTCCAAAGGATTGCCCACCCGGCCGGCGGGCTGCTGGGCGGCGTCCGGGCCGCTCCAGACCTGATCGCCGGTCTCGATCCAGCCCGGGGAGATGCTGTTCACCCGCACCCTGCCGGCCAGGCTCACCGCCAGGGCGTGGGTGAGGGCCGAGATGCCGCCCTTGGCGGCGGTGTAGCTCTCGGTCTGGGGCTGGCTCATCCGATCCCGGGAGGAGGAGATATTCACCACCGATGCCCCGGGGGCAAAATAGGGGACGAACAGCTTGGTGAGGTAGAAGGGGGCGGTGACCCCCACCCGCAGGGCATAGTTGAAATCCTCATAGCTGCACGCATCGATGCCCTTCATCAGGGGCAGGGCGTTGTGGACAAGACAGTCCACATGGCCGTAATCGGCGATGACCTTATGGGCAAACGCCTCCAACACCTTCTGGTCGGCCAGATCCCCCGTGAAATAGCACCCGGGCAGCCGGTCGATGTCGCACACCGTGGCCCCGGCCTTGCGGAACTCCTCCCCTATCGCCCGGCCGATGCCCTTGGCGCCGCCGGTCACAACGGCCACTTTGTTGGTGAATGGAGATTTTTCTGTGCTCATATCAATACCCCCTTGCAATGATCAATCTCGTGCCGGGCGATCCGGGCGGGCCGGCACGGGCTCTGATGGGCGCCGCTCGCCCTGACGCTGCGCCCTGGCGAACTTCCAGACGCTTTGTTTTGCAGGCGCCGCCAAAACAGCACACCTACCGAAATGCCCCGGCTCATTTCTCTTTTTCTTCGTGGGCTCGGATGGCATCCGCGATGGTCCGGGCCGCCAGGCGCGCGCCCGCCTCGCTGGGATGGAGCCCGTCCGGGGAGTAGAGCTCCTCCGAGTCGGCCAGCTGATAAAAGCGCCGGCCTGCGTCCGCCAGCAGCGCCCCGTTTTCTTCGGCGGCTTGCCGGTATGCCCGGGACAGGGCCCGGTTCATCTCCTCATAGTCCCACCCCTTGGCGGCCAGATGGGCGCTGCCCTGCTGGTAGGCCCAGGTGGCATAGAGCACCGGGACCCCGCCGCAGGCCCGGATCTGCCGGCAGAGCTGCTGCACGCTGGAAAAAAAGCTCTTGGGGCTGGTAGTGGGGCCGTGGCTCATCTCCTGCAACACCACATAGTCCCAGTGCTCTGAGGCCAGCGCCGCCTGAGTGCGGGCACCCAGCCGGGTGGAAGGGTTGAGTTGTTCAGAGAGGCGGGCGCCGCCCCGGGTGTGGTGGACTACCTCCGCGCCGGTGAGCTCGGCCAGCATATGGGGCAGGTCACAGGTGAAGGTGAGGCTGTTGCCCAGCATGAGGATGCGCATGCGAAAACTCCTTTGTCCCAAAATATCGGCCGGCGCCCAGGTTCACCGCGCCGGGGCGTAGCCAATCCGTTCTTCTTTTTCGGTGACTCCAGCATGGACCGGCGCAAAGACATACAGATCCATGGCTTTTCGGGCCCCTCCGGCTTGGCATAGTCGGCATAGGATATCCTGGGGCGGTCAGCCCCGGGGCAGCAAGACGTTCCCCTCATCGGCCAGCCAGGCGATGGCGGCAGCGGTGCGCTCCGGCGTATGGCTGTAGTGGTTGCCGGGGTTTTGCTGAAAGACGGTGGAGATGCCCCGGCCCTGATAAAAAGCCCGGATCTCCTCCGTTGCCTCCTGCACCGTCCGCAGAAGGGGATTGCGGGTCCTGCTCTCCCGATTCCCCAGGGAAAAATAGAGTCGGTCCGGCCGGCAAAGGGGCTCGTGGGAGAAGAGATATTCCCGGAAGCCGGGAAACCAGAGGGAGCCGGATGCGCTGGCCGCCCGGGAGAAGGCCGCTGTTCCGCAGAGGGCATAAAGGGCGAACAGCCCGGCCAGGGAGTACCCGGCAATTCCCCGCCAGCGGGGAGCAGTCTCCAGGACGCTCTCTGCCCCAGGCAGAATTTCCTCACACAAAAGGCGCAGGTAGGCGTCGGCGCCCCCTGCAAAGGGCGGCGTGCGGGGGAATGGGGAAGGGCAGGGCCAGGGGGAGAGGTCCCGGTTCCAGTCAAGGCCGCTGATGGTCACCAGGGTGAGAGGAGGACAGCCGGCCGCCTTCAGGGCGGCTCGGACTTTGGGCCCCTCCTCGGCGAAGGTGTTGAGGTAGACTGCCGGCGCGCCGGGATGTGCGGCGGGATAGACTGAGACAGTTTTGCCTCCGATCACGAATTCAGACATGGGCTTTCTCCCTCCCGGGGCCGGCACAGCCGGAAAAGAGGGCTGCGCCGGCCCCGAGGCCCCGCTTGCCGGGCTGCCCTTGCCGGGAAGAGGGCTGTGGCCCGATCTTACCCGGCCTTGATGTCTTTATTGTAGTATGAAAGGGGCGCTTTCACAAGAGGCGCACCGCCCTCAAAGAAAAATGCCCGCGGCGCAAAAGTGCCGCGGGCTCTGGAACTTGGTTTTGTTTTAACAATTCACGGCCGGCCCCGCAGCACGCGGGCCAGATCCCGCAGGTAGCGTCTGTGCTGCCGCCGCAGGTATAAGGGCACCAGGGGGCGCATCCACCAGCGCCTGGCCTGCACCCTTTCTGCACAGATCAGCCGGCAACCCTGCTCTGTCGCCTCAAAGCGGCCCTCCCAGGAGCCGGACATGTTGCCGTTTTCCATGACAAAGGCCCAAAGCCGGAGAGGCCGGCAGGAAGTGACCACAAAAAAGGTTGGGCAGCCGCCCCGGCCGTACTCCACAAATCGCCCCTTTTCAGGCACCTCCACCCGGGAGAGATCGCTGCGCCAGGCTGTGTGCTCCAGGTCGGTGACCGTGTGCCAGAGCCGCTCCACCGGGCAGGGAAAAGTCGTCGCAGATTTGCAGAATGCCATGGATTCACTTCCTCTCGTCCTTGTTTTGCTGGTCCTCGCCAGGAGCCCGGCTTTTATGGGAAAACAGGGCTGCCGGCAGGGCCGAGAGGTGCAGCCGGCGGATGCGGGCCAGGGGCAAGATCTCGCAGCATCCGATATTCGGTATCGGTCTGGCCCCAGATCTCAAAGCCTGCCCTTTGATACAGGTGCAGCGCGGGATTTTCTTTTTGGACCGACAGGGAAACCCTGCCATACCCTTCCCCTTGCAGCAGGCTCAGCAGGGCATGGAGCAGCCGGGTGCCGATGCCCTGTCCTCTGTATGCCGACAGTACCGAGAGGGCAAGAGAGGGCGTGGTATCGTCGATGTGGCCATAGTCCCGCATGATGCGGCTCCACACCGCGCCCAGAAGCCAGCCCTCTGCCTGAGCGACAAGGCAGTAATCCCCCTTTTTTGTGCCGAATCCGTCCGTATAGACCCGCAGTTCCGGCAGATGTACCACGTCCCGGGGCGGAGGGACCACTCCCGGAGGAAGATAAATGGCCTGGTAAAGGAATTCCTCCAAACAGCCGTATTCCCCGGGCTGCATCCTGCGGATTTCCAAGCCTGGGTATCTCATGGGCCGCACCTTCTGACCGGGTGGCGAAGAACGGTTTTCAGCCGCTCCGGCCGGCAGCGGCGGGCGTCGCTCAGATAGATTTCGTGGTGGAATCGCTCCGGGCCAAAGTCCGTCTGATACCCGAGAGAGAGGGCATATTCCTCCATGTCGGCCAGGGTGGAGGCCTCCCCGTCGTAGGGGCCCAGGTGCAGGCATTGGACACAGAGCCCCTCCTCCCAGGCCAGAAACTCCACCGGGGAAAAATCCCTCTGTTTTTTTCGGGCGGCCTCCTGGATAGCCCAGTCAAAGGCGTTTCGGTCCACAAATTCCGGCAGGCGGATCAGGCTGATCCAATGAAAATCCTCCTTGCGGGAAAAATCCACCTCCGGCCTGCCCTCCTGCCACCAGAGGCCTTCCAGCGGCGGCACCACATAGTCAAAATAGCCGTCCAGGTGATGCCCGGCCCGCGGGCTCATTTTGAGGGTGAACGCCACGGTGTACAACATTTCCAGGGCTTTCTGGTAGGCTCCATCCTTTCGGTTGGGGTCGCCCTGCCCCCGCACTGCCAGGAAATGCAGGGAGGGGATCCTCACAAGGTCCGGCGTTTTGGGCGGCAGGTACCATTCCGGGTATTCCTTTTTATAATCAAAAGGCATTTTCATCTCCTCCTTTTTTGGGGCGGACGGGCCCGCAAGGCCTCGCAGGTGGCACGGGCAAGCAGACCCAGCTTTTCCCGGTCGTCCACCTCTTCCACCAGAAAATACTCCCTGGCACCCTCATAGGGCGGCACCTTGGGCAGGCCCGGCCAGGCCGCTTCGCCCTGAGGAGTGATCTTCACAAAAAGCTGGTCGCCGCAGAGGACGGCAAAAAAGGTGCCATCGCAGAAAAGTCCGTATTCTCCGAACATTTTCCGGCTTCGAACAACTCCTGCCTCCCCCAGCTGATCCACCACATAGTCCGCAAAATCCCCGTGGGTTGCCATATCATTCCCTCCCTTTGTAGCGGTCGGCCAGCGTTTGAGCCACAGCCCGCAGCCTCGCCCGGAGTTCTGCTGGCTCCAGCAATTCGGCCCCTTCGCCAAAGGTTAGCACCCAGCCAAGGGCGCTCTCCCCGTCGGGGAAACTGCCCGAAAACCGAAGCCGTCCGTCCGGCTCCCGGGTGAAACTGTCGGGGCCGTATTCCTCCACCAGGCGCCAGCGCCAGGAGGGCTCAAAGAGCACCGTCACCCGATAGTTTGCCGGGAAAACCCGCTCCGGCTCCAGGTCGGGCAGGGGAGCGGACCGGGGAGAGAAGGGCTCCCCCACCGAAAGCCGGGTCATGCGGTTGAGCTTGAACAGCCGGAAATCTTCCCGCCTGCGGCACCAGCCCCACAGGTACCAGGCCGACCAGTGGAAAACCAGAGAATAGGGCTCCACCGTGCGGACCGACTCCTCCCGGGGAGAAAAATAGAGAAAGCAGACGGTGCGGTGCTGGCCGATGGCCTCCTGGATCTGCTGAATTTTGGGGGGCAGGCTCTTTTTGTACCAGGAGGACAGGTCGATGAGCAGCTCTGACCCGCAGGGCGGCAGGGTGCCGGACCCGGCAGACAGCTTTTCCATCAGAAGAGCATATTGCCGGCTGCCGCTCACACTGTCCAGGCTGCGCAGCCCTGCCAGGATCGCCTGCATCTCGGGGCCGGTGAGAAGGGTGCGGTCCACCCGATACCCTTCCAGAATGGAAATGCCTCCGCCTGCCCCCTGGGTGGTGGCAAGGGGAATGCCGGCTCGGCATAGAGTGTCGATGTCCCGCTGGATGGTGCGGCGGGATACCTCAAACCGGCGGGCCAGTTCGGGGGCGGTGACCTTTTCCTGCTGAAGCAGCAGGGAAAGAATGCCGATGAGCCGGTCCATCTTCATGGGGAAGACCTCCCTTCTGGTTCCAGTATACCAGCCCTGCCGGACAGCTGTCTGTCACGTTTGAGAGGCCAGGACAAAAAACAGGCCCTGTTTTGCCCGGAGAGGGGAAAGCAAGGCCTGCAACCAAAAGTGGCTCAGGGTGTGCCGGGATGCCTGGGCAAGAAAACGCACTGCCGGGGAAAAGCCGGTTTAATTGAAGTTCAGACCGCCGCGTCGAGTCAGGAGCTTTTCTTTGTAGAGATTTTCCGCATCCAAAACCTCTTTGAGAGAGGAGGTTTTGGGCAGCACCCGCAGGATGGAAAACTGAAAGTCCCAAAATCGGTCCGGGTCCTGAGCCAGCAGAGCTTTCAGGGCCTGATTACCGCCGTGCAGAGTGTCTGCGTACTCTTTCCATCGATGCAACAGCCCACCCGAACCCGAGGCGGAGCCCACATATTGCCGGCCGGTTCTGCGGTCCACAATGAGATAGATGGCATACACTGAGGCCAGAGCCGCATGCCAGGATTCGTAGGCGGCAGGGTCATCCATCGCCTGCTTAAGCTGGCTATAAGAAAGGATCAATTTTTCAAATCCTGGAAATGCCTGTTTTTCGCTGGGGAGAATAAAGCAAACCGGCTTTTCATTGGTTCCCTGCTGATGCCAGCGGATAGCGGCACTGCCCCAATCAATCACCAGTCGGTTTTCATATTCCCTTAAAGAGTCCAGGTGTTCCAACTCAAAATAGGCACGCTGTCCCTGAAAACTTTCCGGGGCAGGGAATCCGGTGGGCATCACCTCGGGCGTATCCGGGACCCAGCTGAGAACTTTATAACAGCCGAAGAATCGGGCCAATGTACCTCTCTCGCTTATAAAAACACACCAGTAGTCCTGTCCGTGGCCAAAATCTCTGTCCTGTTGACAGGTGTATTCCAACACCATCCCCTTTTGGTAGCAGGCACCGAAATCTTCCCGGGAAAAGGAATGACGAATCAGATGGACATTGGCAGGGTCCAGCCCCACCTTCTTTAAAATATCAGAAAGATATAAAATAGCCATTTCAAGGTTCCTCCTTTTCCAGTTCCCCCTCTTCCCAGGCCCGCAGCAGCGCCAATTGTTCCGGCGTGTGGAACCAGTGCTCGGCGTCTTTTGCCACGGTGAGGAACGCCTGGTGCCGGCTGGCATAGGTCTGTACCGTGGTGAGAGGGGTCAGGCTATCTTTCTCGCCATACAGGATGCAGGTCTGGCCCTGCCAGTCCCGGATGTGGTGGCGGCGCACATAACACAGGTACTGCCAGGAGAAGGTCTGCCCGAAATCGGTGGGGATCTCGCCGGCCTGGCGCAGCTGTTCTTCGGTTACGCCTGCCCATCCCATCATGGTGAGGATCAGCGCCTCCATGTCCAGGATGGGGGATACAAACAGCGCCCGGCGGGGGGCAGGCCATGCCAGCAAGGCAAAATAAGCGCCGATGCTGTTGGCACGCACTGAAAAATCTTGCCAGCGTTGGGATGCCCAGGCAGCGACGGCCTGCAAATCCGGCACGGCAGCCCAGGGGGTGAGTGTCTCGCCCTTGCTCCGGCGCGCACCGTGATCAGGGAGATCGAGGGACAGCACCTGATACCCCTTGGGGCAAACCAGCTCCGCAAAGGGGAGAGCTTCTTCCTTATATCCCATCTGGCCATGCACAAACAGCCAGACTTTGGAGGCTGTTTCTCCGTACAGAACCACGGGGATTCGTTGAATCAAAAAATACTCTGTTTTCATAGAATCTCTTTTTGGATTATTCTTTTTGCGTTTGTGCGGCGATCGGAGTCAAAGGTACAGGGAAGCACCGATCCGCTCAGCCGCAGCACCAAGACCTTCAAAGCCGACGCAGCGGCTGGGACGGGTGTTCACGGCCAAGTCCAGCATGGGCTGGGCGGCACTGGCAGTGTCCAGGCAGGTGTCCAGCGCCAGCACATCCTCCCAGGCCCGGTTGAGAAAGGCCACCTCCCGCCTTCCGTGGGTGCGGCTCAGCCGGGTGGGGCCGGCCGCTTTTCGGTATGCGCTGATCTGCGCCGGGCTAAAGCCGGCGGCAGTGAGGCTCTCTGCCAGGCCAGCCCAAAAGAGCCCCGGCAGGTCGGCCCAGAGAAGCGGCGGCACATCAAACCGAACAAAGGTATATCGGCTGTGACAGTGCACAGCCAGCAGGGAACGCTGCCCCCGCAGATGGATGACGTGCAGGTCCCAGCAAAAGCGGCGGTCGGCCTCGCTGCCATAGGCAGGCGGCTTTTGGTGCAAAAACCGCTGGAGAGGAAAGGTCAGCCCCAGCTCCATCAGGGCACCTCGTGAGGGATGAGAAGCTTTTCCACCTGGATGACCCCGCCCGAGACCCTGGCCCGCATCAGGGTGATCTCCTGCTGGAACCGGCGGGGCCCACAGCTGCCGGGGTTGAGCCATAGCTGGTTTCCCCGCTGCTCCTCGCAATATTTGTGGGAATGGCCGAATAGCACCACGTCTGTGTCCTCCAGGTTGTCGGGCACGTCCTTTTGGTTGTGGACCATGTAGAACCGCACGCCGCCCAGAGTCAGGCTCAGGTGGTGGGGAATGGATTCCGCCCATTCTCCCCGGTCGTTGTTGCCCCGCACCACGCACAGCGGCGCAAAGGAGGCCAGCCGTTCCACCACGGCCTGGGAGCTGATGTCACCCGCGTGGAAGATGAGATCGGCGCCCGGCAAGAGATCCAGTACCGCCGGCCGCAGCAGGTTGTGGGTGTCGGAAAGAATGATGAGATTCATAGGTTCTCTCCTTATTAAAATCAGAACAAGTCGATCCAAAGGGGGAGAAGCCAGACACAGAGGCAAGGCGCCTTCAGCACAGCTGAAAAAGCTCACTCCACCTCTCGGTCAGCATCTGATCGACACAGCGGCGTACCCTTTCGGCATGCTCAGGTTGCAGCAAAAACCAGTAGTACCGCAAAGAGGTGTGGGTGAACTTGAGGCCAAGGCCCTGCGCTTTTGGCAGAGCCTGTACCAGCCGGCGGTGCTGGTCGAGATAAAAATCATCCGACCGGCGGGCCTTATGTTGGTAGTAGAGGACACTGGCGCCCTGCCGGTAGAAGGCGAACAACTCCTCCGGCAGCACATATTTGTCGGACCGTTTGCTGTGCAGGGCTGAGGGAACCATCAGGCCGTTGTCCGGGTCGGCAAATACAAGCTGACAGCCCCGGAGAGCCTTCAGGGCCCGGCGGTGCCAGGCCGTGCGCAGGTCGGGGCGCAGGGAGGCAGGAACTCCGCTACAGTCCAGAAGCTCGCCGAAAAAAGTTGCCTTTAAGATGCGGGGAGATTCGAGGGCTGTTACCCGGCGCTGGCCGTTTTCCAGGATCTGCGCAAGGGCGCGCCACAGCGGGGGATCATAGGGCTGGTAGGCTTCGTCGTGGGCATATTGGATGAACCGGCCATCCTCATTGTGCCCTTCGTCGGGAGTAAGGTACCAATTCACCCCGATTTTCAGCCCTGTTTTTTCCAGGCAGCGGAGAAGTCCCAGCTTGCCGTAATCTCCGATGTCTGCGGTATAGCGATTCTGCATGAAGTGCCTCCCTTCGGTGTGATCCGATGAAACAGCTTGTATTCCTTATTATACAGGCTTTGCACCGCCCTCGCCAGCCCCGGGAAGGGCCCTGGGAGCCCTTTTGCGGCGGATAACTGCCTCCTCTCGGGGCGGAGAGAGAAAACTGTGCCTTGCCGAACCGATCCGGGGTTTTTATAATAAAGGAAAACAAAAGGAGATGGAACAGATGGTGGAAGTGGTAGCGGCGCTGATCTGGGAAGGGGAGCGGTTCCTGATCTGCCAGCGCCCGGCTCACAAGGCCCGGGGGCTCTTGTGGGAATTTGTGGGGGGCAAGGTGGAGCCGGGTGAGACAAAGCAGCAGGCGCTTATCCGGGAATGTCAGGAGGAGCTGGCCATCACGCTCCAGGTGGGCCAGGTGTTTATGGATGTGACCCACGAATACCCGGACCTGACGGTACACCTTACCCTGTTTTGCGCCAGCATCCGGGAAGGTGTGCCCCAAAAGCTGGAGCACAACGACCTTCGCTGGATCAAAACAGAGGAGATTGACCAATATCCCTTCTGCCCGGCGGATGAAGTGATTCTGGAAAAGCTGAAAAAGCAGAAAACGGCTGACAACAAGGCAGAACCCGTATAAAAATCCTTGCCGGGGGAAAGCCCGACCTGAACAAAGAAGTGGCCGGACCAGAGCGGCGCGCTGTGGCGGATGCGAGAGTTTTGCCCACGGTCGCTGCAAAACAAAAAGAGCAGCACCCACAGGGGGTACTGCTCTTGGCATGTATTGACAAAAAAGATGCAAAATTCTTGAGAGCGAGGTTTGTCTCACTTGGAGTTTAAATTCTACTGTCCACATATTTTTTGTCTTGATTTTGCCCCATTTGTATTTCGCGGGTGACATAGGGTGCGCTAAATAGAAAAGCCAGAAACCATTGCAACGCAATGGTTTCTGGCATAAAATGACCCCACCCAAACTGAACAATGGACATCTTTTTGTTCAGATCAGGTAGGGTCATTTAAAAACGCCTAAAACAAGTTTGTCCCCGACGAAAGTCGGTAGGCGACTCACCCATGAAGGCGGTATAGGAGTGGACAAAATGGGCCGCATCATAATATCCAAGATCATGCGCGATCTGCTCCACACTTGCACCCGTGTTGCCGGAAAGTAAATGAAGTGCATTCTGCATCCGGACGTTTTTGCACTGTTCTTTGGGAGCCACACCTATACGTTCCCGCATAACTGCCTGTAAATACCGGGGGCTGTAGCACAGCTCCCGGCTGAGCTCTGAGACGGAAATGTTTCCCCGCCTGTGATATATCAGATCATATGCAGCCTTTGCGATCTCGTCCTTTGACTGTGGCAGATTCTGTTCCAACTGGTAAAGGAATTGAAATGCGACCTCCCGCTGGGCCTCGAAGGTTTTGGCATCCAGCATACGTTCTGCCAGACGGGTACCGGGAAGAACGTCGTCCAGTGGGATGTCCTGTCCGTTGAACAGGGAAGTGTTCTCATGAAAGAGGCGTGAGAAGTCCCCAGGAACAAGCCGCAAAATCAGATAGTGGTGCCTTCCACTTTGATCTACCACAGAAGGAGGAGTACTGAACTTTCGACAAAGATGGAGTCCAGAACAGAACACCTGAGGACGATGCTGGTCCAAAACGAAGATAAGTATCATATTGCCTAAACCGGGTACAGTGTCCCAAAGTCCGATATCGGAAGAGGCTAACTGGAGCATGGCAGCAGGATGTGCTGACGGCCCTATCAGAGCGGTATGCTTAATTTCCGCATCCCAGAACGGCTGGTAGGAAAAGAGCTCATATGGGAAATATGGGCGCATAGTGGATTTCCTCCCTGCATAGAACGCCTGCATTGACAGGTTAAATATACCAAAAAATAAGGCAAAATTCAACAAACGAATTGTAGTATTCATCAAAATGTTCCGATTTTTACAATAACTTTTCCGCTTTTTACAATGAAATGGCAAAGCCGTTTTTTTATAATGAGGTTAAGCAGTTCCGGAACCTCTGTGTATCTGTCCGACAGGAAGGATAAAAAAGCATCCCTCGTGGATAGCTGTGGCGGGAGTGCGGAATGGCCGCCGCGCCTCCGTCACCGAAAAAACAAATGATGTTTAGGGGAGGAATTAAACTATGCTTATCATCTCCTGGGCAATTGCACTGATCGCCATCATGATCGCCGGCATGTGGGCGGGCCGCGCGTTAGAGAGCTCCCGCCAGTTCACCGGTGCGGACCGCTCTTACGGTGCCATTGGCGTAGGCTGCATGCTGGCCGCAGTCCAGATCGGTGGTATGTCCATGATCGGTGCTGCGCAGAACGGCTACAACATGGGTATCGCCGGCGCCTGGTACTCGGTATCCGGCTGCTGCTACTTCTTTGTGATGATCGCTTGCGTCAAAGCCCTGTATAAAAAGATGCCCGGCGTCTCTTTGACCCAATATCTGGGTATGCGCTACGGAAAAATCAACGCCCGAATCTATGTGATCATTTATCTTGTCTACGCGGTGCTCTACGTTCCCATCCAACTGCAGACATGCGTGGGTGTGCTGCAGATCGTGGTCCCTCAGCTGAGCTACAATGTGGTGGCCCTGATCGCCCTGTTCCTGTGTGTCATGTACACTGGGTACGCCGGTATGAAGGGTGCTAACACGGTGGGCAAGATCGTCTGTCTGGGAACCTATGCGGTTCTGATCGTCTTCATCTTTGTGGCCACCGGCCAGCTGGGCGGCATCTCCGGCGTTCTGGACGCCCTGCCCGCTTCCTACTCCGATCCCTTCCAGATGAAGACCACCGATATCCTAGCCTATGCCTTCGGCAACGTCTTCACCTACTTCGGTTTCCAGTCCTTTATGCAGCCCATGCTGGCCGCCAAAGATGTAAAGAACGCCCGCCGGGGCCTGTGGATCGGCTGGGCACTCTCCGCTCCTATCTGTATCTTCACTGCTTTTGTTGGCATGATCGCCCGGGTGGGCGCCGGCGATTCCCTGGGCGACGGCACCACCGCCTACGCCTGGGCCATCCAGGCCTATTCCAGCACCATTTTTGCTGGCATCACGCTGGCCCTGACCTTTATGATCATCGCCGCTACCCTGGCCGGCATGTTCATGGGCGTGAGTCTATTTGTTCACTATCTTTGGGTGGACCTGAAGCCCAACACCAGTGACAAGACCCTGCTGAAGGTGGACCGCTACAGCACCTACATCTACGCCCTCATTACCATCGTTCCCTCCCTGATGATCCCCACCGACAACATAACCGCCCTGTTTGTCAACCTGGGCTTTTGCGTACTGGTGCCCATCTCTTTCTCCCTGATCGGCGGCGTATTCTGGGACCGGGTCACCAAGCAGGCGGCCATGGCCAGCCATCTGGCCGGCATCGGCTGCGCCATTATCTGGGTGGCTACCGGACTGGTGGACGTGCTGTCGCCCACCTACCCCGTGGCGGTGGTCACCTGGGGCGTGGGTATTATTGCCACTCTTATGTCCAAGCCTGCCGCTGCCCCCGTGCAAAAAGAGTAATCGATCTGCTGGAAAGGAGAACATAATATGCCTATTCTATACAATACCAAGCGGCCCCATGTGTATGGCCCCAACGGTGCCGTAAGCACCTCCAACCCCTACGGCGCACAGGCTGGTCTGGAGATGCTGAAGGCCGGCGGAAACGCTGCGGACGCCGTTGTGGCGGCGGGCCTGGTGGCCTGTGTTGTGGAGCCTTTCCATGCCGGATTGGGCGGCGGCTGCTTTGTCACCTACTATGACAAGGCTAGCGGCCAGGTCCACACCTATGACGCCCGGGGCGTCGCTCCTGCTAAGGCCCACCGGGATATGTTCCTGGATGAAAACGGGGACCTGAATTTGGAGAAGCAGGCTTTTGGCGGCCTGTCCATTGTCACTCCGGGTTACCTGCGGGGCCTTGAGAAGCTGCTTCGGGAGTTCGGTACCATGACCTGGGAGCAGGTGGCCGCCCCTGCCATCCGTCTTGGCCGGGATGGCTTCCGCGTAGGCGCCACTTATCACAATGTCTGTCTGAGCGAGGAAGCAGAGTACGACAGGACACACTTTGAGGCATTCGCCTCCACGTTTTTGCCCGGTGGGAAAGCCCCCGAGTTCGGCGACTTGGTCACCAACCGCGACATGGCTGATACCATTGATGGCGTAGTAAAAAACGGGGTAGATTGGTTCTATAATGGTCCAATAGCCGATGAAATTGTGTCCATCATTAATCGATACGGCGGAGTATACACCAAAGAGGATATCAGAAACTCCTATGTTAAGGAACGCCCTTGCGTCCGGGGCACTTACCGAGGATACGACATCGCCTCCATCTGCCCGCCCTCCTCCGGCGGCACCCACCTGATCCAGGCGTTGAATATTCTAGAGAACTTTGATCTGGATAAGTTGGGCTATCACTCCGCCGACTACATCCATGTGGTGGCCGAGACCATGAAGCTGATGTACGCCGACCGTTCTATTGCCATGGGCGACCCCGACTTCGTCAATGTCAAGGTGGGACTGCTGACTTCCAAGGAGTACGCCAAAGAGCTGGCCGCTAAAATTGATATGGAGAAGGCCCAAGAGTTCTCCCCTAGCAGCGCTGTGGAGGCTCTGGAGAAAGAGTGCGCTTCCAATACCCTAAACTCCAGCTGTATCGACAAGTTTGGAAACGCAGTAGCACTGACTCAGACCATCGGTAACTGGTGGGGCAGCGGCGTGGTGGTACCGGGCCGTGGCTTCTGCCTCAATGATATGATGTGTGATTTCAGCGGCAAGACAGGCGTGCGCACCTCCATGGGAATGGCCTACAGCGGAACCGCCAATATCGTCCGTCCAGGCGCCACACCCCTGTCCAGTATGACTCCTACCATTGTACTGAAAAATGGTGACCCAGTTATCGCCTGCGGGGCGGCCGGTGGGCCGCGCATTATTACCCAGGTGCTGCAGATGATCATCAATGTCGTTGATCATGACATGCGCATGGATTATGCAGTCCGTTCTCCTTTTATCAACTGTCTGACTAAAGTACAGGGCTTAGAGCTGGAGTACGGCATCTCGCCCGATACCATGAAGATGTTGGAGACGCGGGGCCATCACCTGCAGCTATGTACCCCCGGTGAGGTACTTACTGAATGTCCTAACGGCGTGGAAAAACACGATGGGGAGCTATATGTCTGCGATCCATCCCGCATCGACGGCGTAGGAGGAGTGCTGACTAAGTCTGGCGGAAAAGCATTTTATGGTTATCTTTATGAATAATGGATGGACACATTGGGAGCAATTGACGTCTTTCCTAAAATAATATCTGAAATACCCCGATCTCGGTTTTGCCAGATCGGGGTATTTTTCTCTTGAACGGGACTGTGGAAATAAAATGTTCATTAAGACTGTTCTTGAAACCTTAAAAAATTCAACCTTGTATTTCCAGCCCGTTTTCTATTCTTTAATTGTTCGGCATAAAACTTAATATGGTTACGGATATCTTTAAATACTCAATGCAATTTTTTCGGAGGGAAGTTTTTACCCGTATACTCTTGACACGATTGCACAAACAAAACATAATACGGAATAATCTCCATTGCAAAGATACTATCTTGTTCACTTGATAGTAGCGCGAAAATTGTCTCAGTGTCTTCCTGTATAATGCGAATGGAAGTAAGCCGTTCTAATTCAGAGATATTATCCATATTTCACACCTCAGTAGCCCTGTGGCTATGCATAGCGAACAATCATATATTTACTGCTTACGAAAAGCTCACTTTGGGGAAGAAGTAAATCGTACCCATAGGCATAAGCAGGTAGCGGGAACAAATTGTTTTGAAACGTACCGCTCTCCATTCAATCATGCACTTTAATCAATTTCTGTTTTACATATGTTTCCTAACAATTGCTAACCGAACCTTCGGATCTATCCATAGATGGAAATCTGCGGCAATCTCAGGATAAGCACTCACTCCTCCACCTTTACCTTGCTTTACGTGTATCCCAACTGCATGAGTCCTTCGAATCCACAAAAATGTCGTAATGGTCAGCGATGTCGTATGTCCCTGATGGATCAATTTCTCACAGGCACTATCATCAAACCCTTCATTCATGTTATTTTCCCATTGCCGGAGAAACTCCAATGTATTACGACTGCGCATCCAGCTTTGGATCACATATCCCGGAGACCCATCAGAATACTGCCTGGCCATTTCTGTCAGCGAGACCATACCATTATAGGCCAGCATCCTCATATACAGGCTGATGGTCTCATGATAGTCTTTGATTTTTTGTGTGGTCCTCAGTTTTTCCTCATTCAGTGTATCATAGAATCTCTCTTTTGCGGCACTGGCCGCTTCTATATCGACCAATCCCTTTATCAGAAGAGCATCAATGGCAGACTCATATTGAAATGCCAAGCGTATGTAACGCTCACGTAGTTCATTCTCGTTCATTGCCCACTCTCCTTTTTTACCAGCATAACAAGAGAAATGGGTTCTGTATAGTCTCATTTCGTATCAAAAACGGGAGACTGATACCTGACTGCCTTTCGTGGATGCCCAGCCTTATCATAGTCTACGTTGCAGCGCTGGACCTTCTCAAACTGAGCGTTCATGTATACCTTAATACCAACCAGGGGGATATATTTTTTGTTCGCCAGAAGTTTATCCACGGCCGCCCTCGTCCATTTTGCTTTCCCAGTCGGAGAAACTACTCCTCTTTTGAAAAACAGATCAACGATCTTGCCTAAACTGGCTTCGGCAAGATAATCATCAAAAATGCCACGGATAACATCCGCCTTTTCTTCATGCACCACGATTTCCCCGCCAATCAAAACATAGCCATATGGAAGTTTCATAGTTACCTCACTTTCTAAAACATAAACAAAAGCAGGTTTAAGAGAGAGCGAATCTCCTCAAATCTGCTTACCGATACTTATAATATGTAATTATAGCCAATTATAAGCTTTAATTTTTTATACAATTTCACCAAACAAGAGCAAAACCTGCGTATAACTATCGTTACACGCAGGTTTTGTCTACAATGGTGCGGCCGGGGGGATTCGAACCTCTGGCCTTTGGAGTCGGAGTTCCCAGACACACAACGCCAAACCGCGATTTCAAGCCGTTTTTCGTCGGTTGTGCACAAATAAGAAAACTTATATTAAAAGCCCGCGAAGCCTTTTCAACACTGGCTTCGCGGGCTTTTGCATGCGTGGTGGTCAAATGGTGGTCACGGCTGGTCTCTTGGCCCGACAGCATCCAATGATCGTGAGAGCAGACGGAACAGCGAACTCGAATAAAGAATTGAGGCGTTGAGATTTTTTACTCAATGCCTTTTTCCTACAAACAAAGGTCGACAAAAATTCAAAGACTTCGTATAAACGCATTGTAATTTCGCTTGAACGAATATATAATATTATCGAGTATTTATACACAAAGAATTCGGAGGGGACTATAATGGACAATTTTATGACGACTAAAGAAGCGGCAGAGCTGTGGAATATTTCGGTTCGTCAAGTCCAGAATCATTGCAAAAACGGTCGTATAAAAGGGGTGCTCAAAGTGGGTACAAATTATCTGATTCCCAAAGATGCCATCAAACCCACATATACGTATATTTATGTAAACAAGTAATTCCGGTGGAAGTTACAACTGCTTCATCGTTTTATAACACTAACTTGTGATCTCTCCGTAAGTGGAGTTTGATGAATATAATATCACCCTCTTCCTAATGGGCGTTAACAATATACAGCCTATATC
>CASFKY010000065.1 GCA_949295465.1 uncultured Oscillospiraceae bacterium | reverse complement strand
AGCCAGCAGGCGGGCAGGCAGGCCGGGGCCCGGCAGCAGCAGGCCGAGGCGGCGGCCCGGCTTCTGGCGGAGCTTTTCCCCCAGAACCCCGGCCCCGACCAGGCCGCGCCCCTGCTGCAGGAGGCCTGCCGGCAGGAGAAGCGGAAGGCTCAGGAACTGGAAAAGGCCTTGGAAGCCGCCCGCCGTCGGGCGGACCGGCTGGGCCAGCTGCGGGCCCAGCTGCCGGAGCTGGAATCCCGGGCCGAGGCCCTGCGCCAGAGCCAGGAGGAGCTGGGCCGCGCCCTGGCCCGGCTGGAAGCCAGCCTCAAGGAGCAAAAGGCCCGGCTGCAAGAGCTGGAAACCGGGCTGGAATACCCGGATGAGGCGGGGGCCCTGGCCCGGATCACCGAACTGGAGGGGCAGGCCCGAGCCCTGGAAGAGGCCCTGGAACAGGCCCGCCGCCAGGTGGAGGACCGCCGTCAGGCCCTGGCCGGTCTGGATTCGGCCATCCAGACCCACCAGAATGCCCTGGCCCACCGGCTGGAACTGGACCCGGAGGAGCTGAAAAGTCGGCAATCGGCCCTGAAGGCCGAAAAGGCGGCACTGGAGGCCCAAAGCCAGGCCCTCCACGCCCGGCTGGATACCAATACCCGGGCCCTGGACAAGATCCGGGAGGGGACGGCGCGCCGGGCCCAGCTCAGCCAGAAGCTGGGCTGGGTCAAGGCCCTGTCGGACACGGCCAACGGTACCCTGACCGGCAAGGACAAGGTGATGCTGGAAACCTATGTGCAGATGAGCTGCTTTGACCGGGTGCTGGAGCGGGCCAACCGCCGGCTCTCGGTGATGTCGGGGGGGCAGTACCAACTCTGCCGCCGCCGCGAGCCGGGCAGCCTGCGCAGCCAGACCGGGCTGGACCTGGACGTGCTGGACCACTACAACGGCACCCTGCGCAGCGTCAAGACCCTGTCGGGGGGCGAATCCTTCGGGGCCAGCCTGAGCCTGGCCCTGGGCCTCTCGGAGGAGATCCAGTCGGCGGCGGGGGGCATCCGGCTGGACGCCATGTTTGTGGACGAGGGCTTCGGCTCGCTGGACGAGGAGGCATTGCAGCAGGCCCTGCGGGCCCTCACCGACCTGACCGAGGGAGATCGGCTGGTGGGCATCATCTCCCATGTGTCGGAGCTGAAAGAGCGGATCGACAAGCAGATTCTGGTGGTGAAGGACCCCACCGGCGGCAGCCGGGTGCAGGTGATCCCCGGATGAGGGGGCGGCCTTCCCCAGATCCAAAAGCAGGGCCCCGGGCGTTTTGCCCGGGGCCCCCTGCTTTTTGTCGCCTCAATCCTCCAGCTGGAACAGCTCCTCCACACTCCGGCCCATCAGCCGGGCCAGCCGCATGGCCAGCTCCAGGGTGGGGTCGTACTTGTCGTTCTCGATGGCGATGATGGTCTGGCGGCTCACCCCCAGCTTTTGGGCCAGGTCCTCCTGCCGCCAGCCCGCCTGTTTGCGCAGCTGCTTCACAATGTTCTTCACGGCCTCATGCCCCCAGCCCCGCCAGCCAGACCCCGGCCCACAAGAGGATCACCGCCCCCAGGATGGTCACCGCCACCGCCCGCAGAAAGCGGTTGGGCTCCCGGTATTCCTCGTCCTGCTCCACCATCTTCTGGCGCAAAAACAGCATCCCAAAACCCTGGACGCCGGCCGCCGCGCAGGTGAGCAGCCCCGGCAGGGGCCGGTACTCCGCCCCCCGGGCCAGGCTCTCCCAGCAGTTGAACAGGGTCCAGACGCACAGGGCCAGCATCAGCGCCCGGTAGGCCCACACCTGGGCCACCATCTGGATATGCCGCTCCATCTCATCCATTTTCTTCATGCCAAAGCCCTCCTTCGCAGGCCGCCGGGGCGGTCCGTAATGTTAAGCACTCTTTACATTTTCAGGATACCAGAGGGGCCTCAAAATGTCAAGTACTTTTAACATTTTACCGCTGCGCCCGGGCCTGCCGGCTGCCCTGACACAAAGGCCCGGACGCCCGGCAGGTCAGCCTGCGCCCCGGGCCGACCGCCCGGCGCCCCATCCCTCCCAAAAAATTCCGCCCCCACCCCCAAAAATTTTTTTGCAAACACACTTGACTTAGTCAAGCAACATGGTTATACTTGACTTAGTCAAGAGAAAGTGAGGAACCCCCATGGAGCGCACCCTGGCCTTTTACGCCACCCTGTTTTCCAAAGATTTCACCGCCTACACCACCCGCCGGCTGGGGCAGATCGGCCTCAGCTTTGCCTCCCTGTTTCCCCTCATCTATGTGGGCAAGCACCCGGGCTGCACCCAGAGCCAGCTCACCGGGGCCCTGGGGCTGGACTGGGGCTATTCCCAGCGCACCGTCCTCCGGCTGGCGGGGGAGGGGTTTCTGAGCCGAACCCGCCAGGGCCGGGCCTGGTGCCTGGAGCTGACCCTCAAAGGGCAGGAGGCCTTTTCGCTCAGCCACCAGGTGTTCGGGGATTGGGACGCCGGGGCCCTGGCCGGCCTCACCCCGGCCGAGCGGGGCCAGCTCTTCACCCTTTTGGCCAAAATCCAGATAGAAAGGCATCCGATCCGCCATGTATGAAACTCTGTTCAGCCCCTTTGACTACGGGGGGCTCCCCTTAAAAAATCGCGTCATCTTTTCCCCCACCAGCCTGGGCGTGGGCCCCGAGGAGCAGGAGGAGCGGCTGCGCCGCATCGCCGCCGGGGGCTGTGCCCTCATCATCCTGGGGGACGTGCCGGTGGGCCGGGGCGGCTTTGGCCCCAGCCTCTACAGCCGCAAGGGCTTTGAACGCTACCAGCGGCTGGCCCAGGTGGTCCACAAGGAGGGCTGCCTCATCGGCGCCCAGCTCCACCAGTCCGACTCGGACCTGAAGGCCATGATCAAATACCTGCCGGGCCTTTTCACCAAGCGCATCAGCCCCGACCAGCTGCGCAGCCTGCTCAACCGGCAGGTGGGCCCCTACATCACCGGCCTGCCCGCCAAAAAGGTAAAGGCCATCACCGAGTCCTTCGGCCAGGCGGCAGTGCTGGCAAAGCGGGCCGGGTTTGACCTCATCCAGGTCCACGGGGACCGGATGTGCGGCAGCTTCTCCTCGGCCCTCTTCAACCGGCGCACCGACGAATACGGGGGCAGCCCCGAAAACCGGGCCCGCTTTGGGGTGGAGGCGGTGGCCGCGGTGCGCCGCCAATTGCCCGATGTGCCCATCGACTTCAAGCTGCCGGTGCGGCAGGAAAACCCCCGCTACGGCAGCGCCGGCGTGCTGGAAAGGGAGCTGCCCGTCTTTGTGCCCCTGCTGGAAAAGGCGGGCGTCACCAGCTTTCACGTCACCCTGGCCGACCACGGGGACCTGAGCGATACCATCCCGCCGGCCAGCCACCTCTATTTCGGGGCCGAGGGGTGCTTCCTCAAGTACTGCGATGAGGTGCGCGCCCTCACCCGGCTGCCGGTGTGCGGGGTGGGCGGCCTCACCGACCCGGATTTTGTGGAGCAGCAGCTCAAAACCGGCCGCATCGACTGTGCCGCCATGAGCCGGGCCCTCATTGCCGACCCGGATTGGCCCAACAAGGCCGCCGGGGGCCGGGCCGACCAGATCCACCGCTGTGTCCGCTGCAACAAGGAGTGCCTGGGCGGGATGATGGCCCACCGGGGCGTCCACTGCATTTACGAAAAGGAGAAACAGTCATGACCTTCGCCATTGTATACGTCAGCCGCACCGGCAACACCCGCCTTCTGGCCGAGACCATCCGGGACAGCCTGCCAAAGGATTCCTGCCTGTGGTGCGGCGGGCCGGACGACCGGGCCCTGGCCGCCGACCGGCTCTATCTGGGCTTCTGGACCGACAAGGGGGACTGCGGCCCCGAAATGGCCGAATTTCTGGCCAAAGCTGCCGGCAAGGAGGTTTTTCTCTTCGGCACTGCCGGCTTCGGGGGCGCGCCGGAATATTTTGAGCAGATCCTGGCCCGGGCCGCCGGCCACCTGCCCGCCTCGGCCCGGCTCATCGGCCGCTTCATGTGCCAGGGCCGGATGCCCCAGGCAGTGCGGGACCGCTACGCCGCCCTGCCCGAAAGCCCCCGCCGGGCCATGATGCTGGAAAACTTCGACCGGGCCCTGCCCCACCCGGACGCCGGGGACCTGGCTGCCCTCAAGGCCGCCCTGCCCCCGCTGTAAGGTGCGGCCTTTGCCCCCTCAATTCCTGGATTCGTAATAGAAAAACGTAAAAATATCCGTGATGGCAGAGATTCCCCATGCCAGCCCAAGGCCCACGATGATCCCCAGAAAATCCCTGTTTCGGGTCGCCGCATAGGCGGCCACGCAGCCCAGGATCAGCACAAAGGAGAGGGTTTGGCTGATGGCAAAGGCCTTGCTGCCAGATTTCAGCCTCACCAGCTGGTTGCGCTCGTCCATATCCTCGATCCTGTCCCGGCGGCTGGCCGCTTTGGAGAGGCTCCGCGCCAGCAAGGTACCCCCCAGCAAAAAGAGCACTCCGCACAAAATGCCGCCCTTGAGGGTAAAATCCTGCCGGAGGAAATCGGCAATCAGATTGGCCGCGCCCAGCCCCAGCAGGAACGCTCCCTCCAGAAAATTCTTTTTATGATAGATCTTCATATTTTCTGTCCTCCTCTTCCCTGTTTTCTTCCAGGCAGCACAGCTCCTCCACCGACACGCCGAACACCCGCGCCATCCGATAGGCCAGCATGAGAGAGGGGCTGTACTGCTCCTTTTCAATGGAAATGATGGTCCTGGAGGAAACATGCACCAGCTCCGCCAACTGCTGCTGGGTCATATTGGCCGCCGTGCGCAGTTCCTTTACCCTTGTTTTCATCCGCTCCCTCCCTCGCAACATGAAGTCAGCTTCTTGTGAAGCTAACTTCATGTTACTATGGAAGCCCCAGGTTGTCAAGACGCCAAAAAGCGCCCTGCCTCCGCTGTAAGGGGCGGCCCCTCGGCTTCATCCCCAAAAGCCGCCCCGGGCTCTCCCGGGCCCTTTTGCGGGGGCGGCCTTTCCGCTCCCGCCTTTCCCCCTTTTTCCCTCTGCCCTGCCGGCGGGATTTATGGTATAATGGCAGGGTAACCCTGTATCTTGACCGCGCCCCCGGGCGGCGGAGCCTTTCGGGGCCCCGCCGCCCTTTTTATAGGCAGAAAAGGAGGAGCCATGAACGAAAAAGAGATCGGCGAGCTGCGCCGCCGTTTCCGCCCCGACAAGAGCAACATCACCCATGTGCGGGGCTGCTATGTGAACGAAAAGCGGGAGATCGTCTCCCAGTTCGACCAGTCCCTGGCCATGATGACCCAGACCGAGACCGAGGAGATCCTGGCCATTTTGCGGCGCACCCTCTCGGGCACCCTGGGCAAGAACCTCATTGACGTGAGCTTCGACACCCGCCAGGTGGTGGACAGCGACGAGCACAAGCTGCTGATGGCCCTGCGCCAGTCGGCCCTCCAGGATGAAAACGCGGTGCAGGAGTTCTTTTTCCGGGTCACCCAGAGCCTGGTGATGGAGGGCAACTACATGATCCTGCTGGTGCACGACGCCTACGACGTGCCCTTCCGCTCGACGGACGGCTTCCAGCAGGAGGACGCCTCCAGCGAGGTATACTCCTACATGCTCTGCAGCATCTGCCCGGTGAAGATGACCAAGCCGGCCCTCAGCTACTACGCCCACGAGAACCGCTTTTACAACCGGGACGCGGACTGGATCGTCTCTCCCCCCGAGCTGGGCTTCCTCTTCCCCGCCTTCGACGATCGGTGCGCCAACCTGTACGCCTCCCTCTACTACACCCGCAACGCCGGCGAAAACCACCAGGAATTTGTGGACACCATCTTCCGCCAGGAGATCCCCATGCCCGCCGAGGCCCAGAAGGAGACCTTCGACGGCCTGTTGGGGGAGGCCCTGGCCGAAGAGTGCAGCCTGGAGGTGGTGCAGTCGGTGCATGAGCAGCTCTGCGACAAGATCGAGGCCCACAAGCAGAACAAGGAGGAGGAGCCCCTCACCCTCACCAAAAAAGAGGTGAGCGAGGTGCTCTCTTCCAGCGGGGTGAGCGAGGAGAAGGTGGCGGATTTTGAGGAAAAATTCGACGCCAGCTTTGGGATCGACGCGGCCCTCAGCCCCCGCAACCTGGTGGACGCCCGCCGCTTCAAGGTCTGCACCCCGGACGTGACCATCCAGGTAAACCCGGAGCGCAGCGACCTCATCGAGACCCGCCTGATCGGCGGAGTGCGCTACATCCTCATCCGCGCCGAGGAGGGTGTGGAGGTAAACGGGGTGGACATCCGCATCCGCTGAGATTCCCGCCGCCCTTCGGGGCGGCTTTTTTTGCAGGCCATGATGCAACTCTGATGCCGAAATGATGCAATCTTAAAAGGACAAAACCGCCCGGGGCCCTCCCCGGGCCCAAAGGAGAGAATCGCCATGCCCCCCATCCGCATCCTCATTGTGGAGGACGAAGTCCCCATTTCCCGCCTGCTGGAGACCAGCCTCACCCAGGCGGGCTACCAGTGCACCTGCGCCTTCGACGGCCCCTCCTGTGCCGACCTGCTGGAGACCGGGGGCTTTGACCTGGTGCTCTTGGACATCATGCTGCCGGGGGCGGACGGCTTTGAGCTGCTGCCCTGGGCCCGGGAGTGCGGGGTGCCGGTCATTTTCATCACCGCCCGCGCCGACGTGAAGGACCGGGTGCGGGGGCTGAAACTGGGCGCGGAGGACTACATCACCAAGCCCTTTTCCATCGAGGAGCTGCTGGCCCGGGTGGAGGTGGTGCTGCGCCGGGGCCACAAGCTGGGCAGTCGCCTCACCTACGGCCCCCTCACCGTGGACACCGAGGCCCACCGGGTGCTGCGGGCGGGGGAGGAGGTGGAGCTCACCGCCAAGGAGTTCGACCTGCTGGTGCTGTTTTTGAAAAACCAGGGCATCGCCCTCTACCGCCAGACCCTCTACGAGCGGGTCTGGCATGACCCCTTTGAGGGGGACACCCGCACCGTGGACCTGCACGTCCAGCGGCTGCGCCGCAAGCTGGGGCTGGAGGGCCGGCTGGCGGCGGTGTACAAGGTGGGCTACCGCCTTTTGAGGGAGGAAGAGCCTTGAAATTTGCCTGGAAGATCTTTTTCACCGCCTGCGCCCTGCTGGTATTCAGCCTGGGGCTGGGCAGCTTTCTCTTGGTGAACGCCTCGTTTCAGAACATGCTCTCCTCCCGCCGGGACGCCGCCCTGGAAAAGGCCGAGAGCCTGCGCCTTTCCTACCAGGCCCTGTTGGCGGCGGACCAGCTTCTCTCCACCCACCTGGCCTACAGCTACGGTCTTGGCGGGGAGGGGGAGGCCCGCATCCTGGAGGAAAACCCCTTCCCCGCCGCCCTGGAGGCGGGCCAGCAGGGCAGCCGGCTGGTGCAGGGAGAGGGCGGGCAGGTCACCTTCCAGGTGGTGCTGCCCCTCTCCACCCCGGACGGCCAGACCCTGTTTTTGGAGAGCCGGGAGGATTTTTCGGACATCTACCAGCTTCGCCGCCGCAGCCAGGCGGCCTCCTGCCTGGTGATGGCGGGGGTGTGCCTGGTCAGCGGGGGGCTGCTGTTCTGGTTCAGCCGCCGCCTCACCCGGCCCCTGGGCCGGCTGGCCAGGGCCGCGGCCCTCTTGGGTGAGGGGGATTATTCCCGCCGGGCCCCCGAGGACTCCTCCACCCTGGAAACCGCCGCCCTGGCCAGGGTCTTCAACCGCATGGCCGACCAGGTGGAGAGCCAGATGGCCGAGCTGCGGGAGGAGTCCCGCCGCCGGGAGGAGTTTGTGGCCAACTTCACCCACGAGCTGAAAACCCCCCTCACCTCCATCATCGGCTATGCCGACCTGATGCGCACCTTTGAGCTGGAAGCGCCCCAGCGGCGGGAGTACTCCGACTTCATCTACCGGGAGGGCACCCGGCTGGAGAGTCTCTCCCTCCATCTCATGGAGCTGATCGTGCTGGGCAAGGCCGACGCCCCCACCGCCCGGGTACCTGCCCGGACCCTCTTTGAGGGGGCCCGCCGGTCCCTGGCGCCCCTGCTGGAGAGGGAAAAAATCCAGCTCTTTGTGGACTATGAGGACGCCCTTCTTTTGGCGGACGCCCAGCTGATCCAGACCCTGCTCTACAACCTGGCCGACAACGCCCGCAAGGCCATGGAGGGCCCCCTGCGCCAGATTCTCCTGCAAGGCCGGTATGTGGAGGAGGGCTACCGGCTCACCGTGTCGGACACCGGCCGGGGCATCCCCGCCGACCAGCTTGGCCGGATCACCGAGCCCTTTTATATGGTGGACAAGTCCCGTGCCCGCCGCCAGGGCGGGGCGGGGCTGGGGCTGGCCCTCTGCCAGCGCATCGCCCTGCTCCACGGTTCCAGGCTGGAATTTCTCAGCAAGCCCGGCGAGGGCACTGCGGTGAGCTGCACCCTGCCCCTGGCCGAAGATTCCCCCGCCCCCCAAAGCCCTGCCGGGCCCGATGGTTCCCACGCCGGGGCGGACATCTCCCCGGCGCCCGACTCTCCGGCGCCCGGGGCCTCTGATTTCCCGGCGGCCGGGGCACCCGATTCTCAAGGCTCCCGGCCCGATTCTTCCCCGGAGGTGTGTCCATGACCCGTCTTTCTTCTTCCCGCCGCGCCCTGCTGCTCTGGGCCCTGGGCCTTGCTGCCCTGGCCGGGGCGGCGCTGGGGCTGCCCCCGCTCTTTTTCGCCCTCACCGACCGTGCCGACTTTTCGTCCCTGGACATCGGCTCTTCCAGCCAGGCCGAGGCGGTGTACACCCCCGCCAACACCGACCAGATCCTCCAAATGATCGAAGAGGGCCGGTATTCTCCCCTGGCCCGGGAGGTAAACGCTGAGGATGCCCAGGCCGAGGCCCTGCGTTGCCTGGAGGAGTTTGCCAGCCGGGACAGCGCCCTGGGCGCGCTCTTCTCCGATCTTTTCCTGGACCCCTACAACGTGACCAGCGGCCCCTTCCTCAGCGGCTGCCAGGTGCTGGCGGGGGTGTCGGTGTTTGAGGGGTCGGTCTGCACCTCCACCCTCACCCTCTCCACCCTGGAGGCCGTCTACCAGATTCCCGGCGATGGGGAGGGGATGGCCCTCTCCCTGGGTTTTCTGTACAACCCGGAGGATTTGACCCTCTACGCCTTCACCCTCAGCGGCCTTGAGAAAAATTTTCTCTCCCCGGCCTGGCTGCAAAACGCTCTTCTCCAATATCTGCTCATCTACCTGGGGGCGGACCTGGAGGGCATTTCTTCCGCCGAGGGCCAGGAGGCGGACCAGTACCGGCAGAACTTCCTGCCCGACCCGGAGAATCATGACTACTGGAACCATCTGGGCAACAGCGTCATCTACTGGGACGGCTACACCCTCTCGGTGAACATGAACTGAGCGCCCTTTTCGGGCGGGCAGGGCGCAGTATATTTTTCTTTCACAAAAACAGGGCAGCCGGCATATGCCGCCGGCTGCCCTGTCTGTATTGATTTTATGATTTCACCGAATACGTCACTTCCAGCCCATGATCTGGGTGGTAGGTCCAGGACACTTCGATATCTTCTGTGGAATAGCTCTGCATCCCATCTATCGAGCGCGTCTGCCCCATCTTGTTCAGCACCGTTTCGGGCAGCCCAAGGTCAAGATTTACCGACATGATCTCTCCATATGCGTTTTGGCTGAAGAAATCCTCCACGTCTGCCGGGTTGGTGTCAATAAACAGGTACGAGCCATCCGAGGCCACCGTTGCATAGGCCGGATCGCAGTTTGCGTCATACACCTTTTTCAGGTCTGGCTTGGCGGCGGTCACGGTCAGAGTGCAGGTATCTGTTTTTCCGTTCTTTGTTTTCACCGTAATGACGCACTCGCCCTCATTGACGCCGGAAACGACCCCCTCCTTGACCCTCGCAATGACCTCATTGGAAGAGCTCCAGGTTACTGTCTGATTTTTGGCGTCCGCCGGGTCGGTGGTAAAACTCAATTCCACCGTTTCCCCCACTCTTACCGTTTCTTCCGATTTGCTCAGCGTGACGCTTTTGGGCCCTCTGCCGCCCACCACAAAAAGCAGCAGCAAGAGGACCACAACGGCGCCTGCGCCTGCCAGGATCTTGTTTTTTGAGGGCAGGGCCACAGGCGATTTGCCCTTCGCCCCCGCCTTCTGTCCGCATTTGGGGCAGAATTCCTGGCCCTGGCTCAGCTCGGCACCGCATCGGGTACAAAATATCTTTTGGGCCGCATCTGTGTTCCCGGCGCTGTCTGCCGCCTCGCTCCCCTGGGGATTTTCCCGTTTCTCTTCATCCATATGAATCCGTTCCTTTCTTTTCTATAATGCTATATACCAGATTTTTCAGGCGGAAACCAGCAATTTATAGCTCCCATCCTGAACAATCCCATATTCCGTCTGGATTCCAGAAACTTCGCTTTCATCATCTCTCACAAACTTTTCGACATAAGGCTTTTTTATATCCACATATGCGGCAAACGTGCCCGGCGCCGCCAACATTCCCACCGCCTGATCGGTGATATATTGCGGATCGCTGCCCACTTTGTATTGGTACAATGTTCCTTTTCTGCCCCCGAATCCCGCCAGTTTCTCTGTGTCCGTCTTATAAAAAATCGTTTTATCATCATTTGTCAGGTAGATATCCGAATCTTCGTCAAAATCGCTGGTAATGTGATGCAGTGCGCCTGTTTCATCCGATGTGTCCCAATAGTACAGCGACCCGGCTTTTTCCACATACGCATACTTTCCCCGGGGGGAGATCGCCATAAAATCCACGTCTGTGGTTACGGTAACGGTTTTTTCTTCCCCTAATTTTGTCCACATCAAATCCATGTCTTCATTGACGTAGTAAAAGTTCTGATTGCAGATTTTTTCCCATCCTGTTTGCAGGATATCGTCGGCTTCCCGTGACAAATTCCCCTGCTTGTCCATCTTATACAGGTTCCCCGTCTCGTCTCCGTAATCCCTCACAACCATAAAGTAAATTTCATTTGTGGTGTCGCTTTCCGAATCGACGGGCTGCCCTTTGCTGTTAAAAATATAAAATATAAAACCATCCAGGGCGCCCGGCAGCTCAATTTCCTTTGTTGTTCCCTGGTCGCAGAGGATCAACTGCTCTCCGCCGGGTGCATAGACCAAAATAGACTTGCCATGATCCAAGAAGTATCCCCGGCAATATGTGTTCGGACTTGAGATTTTCCCTATGCGTTCCGGCACTTCGTTTTTTATCGAGTAAATATAACTTGCGTTGTTTTCTCTCTGGCTCCACACCACGTTGCTTCCGTCATCTGCCACACCGCAAATCTCCGCATCGGAATCCAGCGTACAGAAAATTTTTGATTGCTTGTTGTCGGCAGAAAACACAACCAGCTCTCCATCGCCGTTTATCCCTGCAACGCTCTTTGACCCCGCCGAATACTGCACTTCTTCATCCTTATGCCCGGTTTCCACGCTCTCTTGGGAGGCAAAATCATAATAGGAAAGATGATCTTTAAATATATGGTCCTCTACGCTTTCATAATAAAAGCAGCCCTCATTGCTCACCTCGCTTATCGAGACCGCCTTGTCGGAGATCAGGATACCGTCCGTTTTGCCCTTGTTGTACATATACAGGTTGTGCTCTGTATCCAGCACCAGATATTTTGTGCAATCGGGTGTTGCCATCCCGCTATCGGCATCTTCATACAATGTTACTTCTGTCCCATTCAAAAAATTCAGGTTTCCCTTGCCGTCCCAAACCACGTTTATCCCTTTGGGCTCAGGAACCGCAGAGCCTGTGCCCAAAACTGCCCACAAGCTCTTCCCGATCACCGCAAGAACGACAACCATCACAACCGCAAGGGCGGCCCAGGCGCGGCCTTTCTTTGCCGGGAACTTTTGGGCCAGCCCGGCCGCGCTTTTCAGCCCCTGCGCAACCCTGGCAGCGCCCTCTTTTATCCGCTGGCTTTCCCGATCAAAAGTTTCCATTTTATTATGGTAGTTCAAATTTTTTGTCCCGCATTTGGGGCAAAACCGATCGTTTTCCGTGAGTTCCTTACCACATTTTGCGCAAAACATATCTCTCACCTTTTTATTTTTTTTGCCGAAAGGTGACCTTTCTGCCTTTTCAAAAGTGAGCATTATTTTTATGCAATTTGACAATTTTCTCTTTTTCTATAGACTTTTTGGCGTTCCATAGTACAATAGATTTGTATATAATTCATGCAAGTTCTGTGCAGAAAGGTACACCTTTCTGCCTTTTTTATTTTTTCAGGCCTTGCTGCCATAAACTTTTGCCCAATACCGGAATGTGGAAAGGGGGATTCCGCACTCTTTTGCTGCCGCCGTCCCGGTCATTTTCCCCTTCGCCCACTGTTCGCATATCACGCAAAAGTTTTGGGGCAAAGGTTTGGGTGGCCTGCCAAATCGAACCCCCCTTGCTTTTGCCGCGGCAATCCCTTCCGCCTGGCGCTGCTGAATATTGACCCGCTCATTTTCCGCCACGAAGGAAAGGATCTGCAAGACCACGTCGCTCAAAAAGGTCCCCATCAGATCTTTTCCCCTTCGGGTGTCCAGCAGCGGCATATCCAGCACCACAATTTCTATGCCCTTTTCTTTGGTCAGGATCCTCCATTGTTCCAGAATTTCTGAATAGTTTCGTCCCAGGCGATCGATGCTTTTGATGTAAAGCAGGTCGTCTTTTTTCAATTTGCGCATCAGTTTTCTGTACTGCGGCCGCTCAAAGTCCTTCCCGGATTGCTTGTCCATAAACAGATTTTTGGGAGGGATGGCCAATTCCTGCAGGGCCAGGATCTGCCTGCCCTCATTTTGTTCCCTGGTGCTTACGCGGATGTATCCGTATATATTGCTCATCGTTGCGGTCTCCTTTCTGCCATTGGCTTTTAATGGGTCTGCTCCCTCTATCGTACCGAATCTTTGCGGCCATCGGTACCCTGGATGCAGCCAACGCTGCCGGTTTTGGGGCCGCATTGGCCTGCCTTGTTTTTCCCGGGATCTCCTCTCCGCCCTGGCGGGCAACGCATTTTTCTCTGTTTTTCCCTCTTTTTTGATGCCAAAAAGATGCATCCCCCGGGTATTCTGTCCATAGTCCTTACAAAGGGCAGAATCCACCCGGAAAGGAAGCGTCTTTCTCCATGACAACCTCTCGTTCGGCCATGCACACCCCCCGGCGCCAGGTCTGGCGCGCCCCCCAAAAGCGCAGAAAGCGCCGGCTGCTGCCCCGGCTGTTCCGGCTGACGGTGCTCACCCTGAGCCTTTTGCTCTTTCTGGCCCTGGGGCGGCTGTTCAGCCTGATGCTGCCCGGCCTTGCCCAGGCGGTGGCGGCCCCCTTCACCGGCTCCAAGACCCTGCTCTCGGTGGAATACATCGGCCAGGCCGACTACCCCACCGGCTGCGAGAGCGTCACCGCGGTGATGGCCCTGCGCCAGGCGGGGGTGGAGATCTCGGTGGACGACTTCATCGACTTCTGCCTGCCCCAGGGCTCTCTCTGGGAGGAGGGCGGCCGGCTGGTGGGGGATGACCCCTACCAGTGCTTTGTCGGGGACCCCCGCTCCTCCTCGGGCTTCGGCTGCTTTGCCCCCGCCCTGGCCCGGGGCCTCGGGGCCGCCGCCGGGGAGGACCGGGTGCTGGACCTCACCGGCCAGAGCCTGGAGCGGCTCTGCCGGGACTACATCGATGAGGGGGTGCCGGTCATCCTCTGGGCCACCATCGAGATGCGGGAGCCCCGGGCCGGCCGCAGCTGGACCCTCACCACCACCGGCGAGAGCTTCACCTGGCCCGCCGGGGAGCACTGCCTGCTCCTGGTGGGCTATGACCGGGACTGCTACTATTTCAACGACCCCTACCAGGACAAGGGCCTCACCGCCTACGAAAAAGGGCTGGTCCGGAGCCGGTACGAGGCACTGGGCTGCCAGGCCCTGGCCCTGACGGGCTGAGGGGGCGGCTTTGCCCGGCCTCCCTCGTCCCCGCTCTCCCCGGCTTTTCCCGCCCCGGCAGGCCCTTTTGGGTGTCCTGCCCCTGCCCCAGGCTGTTTTGGGCCCCGCCGCTCTCCGGGCCGTTCCAACCCATCCCGCGCCTTTGCGCCACACAAAAAGCACCCCTGCCCCGGGCCAACAGCCCAAAGGCAGGGGTGCTTTTCTTTGTCTTTTCTTGCGCGCCGGGGCCTCTCAGCCCTTTTGATCGCTCAGGCTGGCCAGATAGGCCGCCGGGCCGCTCTGGTACAGGTCGCCTCCCTGGGTGTCCAGAATGACGGTGAGGGGCATTTTTTCCACCCGAAGCCGGCGCACCGCCTCACAGCCCAAATCGGGCCAGGCGATGATCTCCAGCTCCCGCACGCTGCCGCTCATCAGGGCGCCGGCGCCTCCCAGGGCGGCCAGGTACACCGCCCCGTTGCGCACCACCGCCTCCTTCACGGCGGGGCTGCGGGCCCCCTTGCCGATCATGGCCGCCAGACCCAGGTCCAGCAGGCGGGGGGCGTAGGCGTCCATCCGGCCCGAGGTGGTGGGCCCTGCCGAGCCGATCACCTGGCCCGGCTTTTCGGGGGTGGGCCCCACATAGTAGACGGCGCTGCCCTCCAGTTCAAAGGGCAGGGGCTTGCCCTCCTCCAGCAGTTCGGTCATCCGCTTGTGGGCGGCGTCCCGGGCGGTGTAGATGGTGCCGGATACCAGCACCGTGTCCCCGGCCCGCAGGGGGGCCAGGTCCTCTTTTTTGCAGGGAAATTCCAGCTCATACTGCATCTTCTCTTCCCCCTTTTCACAGCTCGACGCTGGCGCGCCGGGTCACATGGCAGTTGATGTTCACGGCCACCGGCAGGCTGGCCACATGGGTGGGCAGGGTCTCGATGGCCACCCCCAAGGCCGTAGTGCGCCCGCCGAAGCCCTGGGGCCCCACGCCGGTGGCGTTCACCAGCTCCAGCAGCTCCTTTTCCAGGGCCGCGTAGTAGGGGTCCGGGTTGGGCTTGTCCAGGGGCCGCAGCAGCGCCTTTTTGGCCAGCAGCGCCACCTGGTCGAAGGTGCCGCCGATGCCCACCCCCAGGATGATGGGCGGGCAGGGGTTGGAGCCGGCCTGCTTCACGCAGTCCACCACAAATTTCTTGACCCCTTCCACCCCGTCGGCGGGCTTGAGCATGGCCAGCCGGCTCATGTTCTCGGCCCCGCCGCCCTTGGGCATCAGGGTGATGGTCAGCTTGTCCCCCGCCGTCAGCTCGGTGTGGAGAAAGGCCGGGGTGTTGTCCTCGGTGTTCACCCGCCGCAGCGGGTCCCCCACGATGCTCTTGCGCAGGTAGCCCCGGGTGTAGCCCTGGCGCACCCCCTCGTTCAGGGCCTCAGTCAGGTCTCCCTCAATCTTCACCTCGCTGCCCAACTGGCAGAACAGGCAGGCCGAGCCGGTGTCCTGGCAGATGGGCATGTCCTTCTGGCAGGCGATCTCCAGGTTCTGTTCCAGCAGACCCAGGGTCTGGGCCGCCAGGGGCCAGGGCTCGGTCTGCCGGGCCTTTTTCAGGGCCGCGGCCACGTCGGCGGGCAGGCTGGTGTTGGCCTGGATGCACAGCCGGGCCACCGCCTCCACGATCTGCTGCCGGGTAATGGTCTTCATACTCGTCTCTCCCTTTTTCAAAGGGCCGCCCCGGCGGCCCCGGTTCTTGGTCCCATTATATCGCATCCGGCCGAATTTTTCCATCCGTCCCCCAAGGGCCGCCGGCGCGCCTGGCAGGGCCCGGGCAGGCCCGGAGCCCTTTTTCTCCTCTTTTGGGCCCTGCGGCCGAAAAAAAGGTGCGCCCGCCGGGGTTTTGTAGTATAATAAATACAATTCTGCGCGGCGGGGCTCCCTGCCCTGCCCGAACCCAATCAGGAGGATTTGCACTTTGAAAAACACTGCTTTTCGCATCACGAGCCTGACCCTCAGCCTGGCCCTGGCCTTTGGCCTTTCGGGCTGCGGCGGCTCTTCCTCTTCGGCGGCCTCCGGCTCCGGCGCCGCCTCTTCCTCGGCCAGCTCCCAGGCGGCCCAGGAAAGCCTGGATTTCAGCGCCGGGCTGGATGACAACGGCCGCTGGGAGGGCATCACCGCCCTGGACTATGTCACCCTGCCCGAGAACTACGCCGCCTATCCCCTGCCCGCCGAGGTGACCCAGGTGGACGAGGAAGTGATCCAGTCCACCCTGGACACCCTGCCCTACAACTATGCCACCACCGAACAGATCACCGACCGGGCCGTGGAGGACGGCGATCAGGTGAACATCGACTATGTGGGCAGCATCGACGGGGTAGAGTTTGAGGGCGGCAGCACCGGCGGCTCGGGCACCACCGTGACGGCCGGCTCCAGCAACTACATCGACGACTTCCTCACCCAGATCATCGGCCACACCCCCGGCGAGACCTTCAATGTGGAAGTGACCTTCCCGGACCCCTACGAGAACAACCCGGACCTGGCCGGCAAGGACGCGGTCTTTGTCACCACCATCAACTACATTGAGGAGACCAATGTCCCTGAGCTGACCGACGAGTTTGTGGCCGAGAACCTGGGAGACGTGTATGAGGGTGCCCAGACGGTGGACGACGTGCGGGCGGCCATCACTGAGCAGACCATCCGAAACCAGATTATCAATTACTTCAAGTCGGAAGACGGCTTCATGGCCCAGTGCACCTTCAGCGAGGAGCTGCCCGAGGCCGTGGTCCAGTACCAGAGCGACCTCTGTGTGGAGTACTTCCGCCAGGCAGCCGCCAGCAACGGGATGGACTTTGCCTCCTTCATCAGCCTGTACTTTGACGGCATCACCACCGAGGACGAACTGCTGGACCTGCAGGAGGACGCCATCCTCACCGGCGCCCGGCAGACCCTGATGCTCCAGGCCATCGCCGAGGCCCAGGACATCACCATCTCGGACGAGGATGTGTCCAGCTACATGTCCGAAGAGATGGGCGTCCCTGACCTGACCCAGTACGAGGCCACCTACGGCATGCCCTACCTGAAAAACTTCGTGCTGAACAACAAGATGCTGGAGTTTTTGGCCGACAACGCGGTGCGGGCGTAAAGCACCCCTAAAAAAACAAGACCCTGTGAAAGGTTCTTTCACAGGGCCTTGTTTTTACTCTCCTACCAGGATGCGCAGGGGTGTTTTGCGCACCAGCTCCGTCAGCCCGAAAGCCACCGTGCCCAGCAACAGGAAATTGATTTCCACCACCATCCATGGCGCCGCGGTGCTCAACCAGGTGAGCGTGAGATAAATCAGCGGCGAGTGGAACAGGTAAAGACCATATTCATTCTTGGCGATGGGAGCCAGAGGAGCTAACGGCCGGTTCGGCATCAGCAGATAGAATAGACTCAGTATCCCCGCTGCCAGGGGCAAGGTGGTGGTGCCGCGAAGAAACCATCCCACCGCCAAAAGCCCCGCACTGATCAGCGCCCATTCCTTTTGCCGGCCCTTCTGGGGCGGCAGCCGGCACAATACGATTCCCAGGGCAAATGCCCATCCGAATTTGTACAGATTCTTAAGATACGGCAGCCCCAAAAGGGGCAGCCTATCCTGTTCGAGGCAAGCCACTGCCAACAGCGCCATAAGCCCAATCCCTCCCGCCAAGTGCCGACACAGCAATCTCTTCAGCGGAAAGAGCGCCGCAAAAAGCAAAAACACAGTGGGCAGATACCACAAGTGACCCTGGTCAAAGCCGCACAAAAAGCGGAAGAGGATTTCCGAATAACTTTTTCCCTCATATCCCGGATAATGCAACAGCATTTTCAGGGGGATCATGTACAGCGCCCCCACCAGCACAAAGGGCACAAGCAGTCTTCGGCTCTTTTTCAAGAGGAATTTTCCCCATCCGTTCTGTCCTCCGCTCAAGGCAAACAGGTAGCCTGACAGCGAAAAGAACAGGGGCATAATGAATATATCCACCCATTTTTTCACTTCGTCCAGGACTGGGACCTCGGCGGGTGGCTGATACAGGCTCCACCGGCTGGAATACAGGATGATGCTATGCCCCAGCATCACCACCAAAATAGCAACAGTTCGAAGATTGTCGATTTGATAGATTTTTTTGTGAGTCATAATTTCACGTGTACAACCTTACCCGTCTGCTCAAAATCGCTCCAAATGGTGCGGGTCCCCTCTTTGCGGTAGGCCCGCACGGTATATTCCCATTGTTCATCTGCCAACACCGCTGCATCTATATATCGCTCTTCGGTTACATCCTTCAATACGCTCCACGTGCCACCCGGTGTGCGGCGATAGATCCGATACTTGGTCACGCCCTCTACCGGCTGCCAGCTCAGCTGTACGGTTTTCTTTGCGGAGGAGAGGGTCAGCCCCTTCGGAGAGGCCAGATAATCCAGAGTGATGCCGTCCTTGTCGTACAGGGTCCACAGGGTCTTGCCCGACGCCTTCTGATAGGCTTTGAGGATATAGGTGTACCGCCGGCCCGACTGGGCAGTGGTGTCCAAGTATTGGGTTTCGGTTACGTCTTTCAGGATTTTCAGGCTCTGCCCCTCTTCCTGCCGATATAGACGGTAGACCTGGGCTCCTTCTATCTTGTCCCAACTCAGCTGCACTCCCTGTGCCGTGGCCTCTGCGCCTTGCAGAGCTGCCGCCGCCATATAAACGGCGCCAGCTCCGGTCTTGTCATAACTGCCCCACAGGGTCTCGCCCCCCTCTTTGCGGTAAGCGCGCACTGTGTAGCGCACCGCCTGGCCCGGCTGTACGGTGGTGTCGGTACAGGTGGTGGCAGCAATATCTTTCAGATATTCCCGCTCTCCCTTCTCATTCATCCGATATACCCGGTAGCCAGTGGCACCCGATATCTTGTTCCAGCTGATTTTCATCCCGTTGGAAGTGATAGCAAGGGTGGCTGGATCCGGCGTGGCCAGATACAGCACACTCAAGCCCTCGGCGTCATAATCGGCCCATATTGTACCCGACGAAGCCTTTTTGTAAGCCTTCACCATATAACTGTAATGCTTGCCAGACTGAACGGTTTTGTCCAGATAACTTGTGCCGGTCACGTCTTTCAGAATGCTCCAGCCGCTCTGTCCATAGGCCCGGCGATACAGCCGATAGGTCTGCATCCCCTGTACCTCCTGCCATTTCAGCTGCACCCCCTCCGGCAGCACCGTCGCAGATTCCAGCTCGGCCCGACCGGGACGCACATCCAGCGAGTCTCCATACCAGATATTCATATCCACCCGACCACTGATGCCGTTCACCGCACCATCGCTGGCATACTGCCACATCTCATAGCGCCCGCCGTATCCGCAGGAGGCGCTGCCCCAATGGGCCACCCAGTGATACCAGCTCTCGTTGCTGAATTCCGGGGCAACGAAATAGTGCTCCCACCAATTCAGGCTGCCGTATACGCCGGCAGCATACCCGGCCTGCTGTATGGCATCACAGAAGATCTTGGCCATCTCTCCCAGCAGCTGGGTACCTCCCACCAGGTTTCGGGGCTCTTCATAATCGATGAACACCGGGAGGGAAGGGCTGTGGCCCTCCAACAGCCGCAGGGCATGACGGGCCTCATTCCGGGCCTGGTCAGCAGAGGTGGCATAGGAGTACAGATATACCCCATAAGGAATCCCCAACCGCTCGCACTCGGCCACATTCCGCGCCCACTGGGCATCGTCCTGATAGGGCAAATCATCCCCATACCCGCATCGAATAATGGCAAAATCGATTCCAGAATCTTTAACCGCCTGCCAGTCCACCACGTCGTTATGGTGACTTACATCAATGCCGGTATATCCCCCCGCCGAAAGGGTTTGCATTCCCCACGCGGCAGAGGTCTCTTCTGTTTTCACCTGCTGGCCGTTCTGGTAGCGCCAGCTGTTTTCTCGGCCGGTCTGCTCCAGCTGATCCAGAGTGCCATTGGCCATGGCCTCCAATACTTGCTGATAATCCCGCACTGCGACCGCCGCATTTTCAAATTGCCGGGACAATTCTCCCAGCTCCTCTTTTTCTTCCCCGCTCAGGGCGTCCAGCGTCTCCTCCACTTGCCGGACCAGCTCTATCAAATCGTCCAGTTCTTCCTTCCCCAGACTCACAAGATCCGTTGCAGACTGGGTGATCTGCGCTATGTAGCCCTCCAGCTGAACAAGGTCCGGCGCTTCGCTCTCGGTTTCCTCAAAGCTCGCGGTCGCCAGTCCCGGCTGTTTCTCGGTATTTTTCTCCCCCGGCGCACTCTGCACCGGCTGTCCTTCGGTATTTTCCTTTTCCGGCGCACTCTGCACCGGCTGTCCTTCGGTATTTTCCTCTTCCGGCGCACTTTGCACCGGTTGCCCTTCGGTATTTTCCTCTTCCGGCGCACTTTGCACCGGCTGTCCTTCGGTATTTTCCTCCTCCGGCGTACTCTGCACCGGCTGTCCTTCGGTATTTTCCTCTTCCGGCGCACTCTGCACCGGCTGCTCTTCAGATATTTTCTCTTCCAGGCTCCAGGCACTCTCCGGCTGTCCCTCGGCATAAACGCCCGGTACGGCCGGCAAGATAGAAACTATCATAAGAATTGCCAAAACAAGTGCGATTCTCTTTTTAATCATCTTTTTTTCCGTGAAACTCCTCTATAGGTTGTTCTACAGCCTGACGGACCAGGTCTGGCCACTTTTGACACAGAATCTCCAACGCCCGACGAGCCAGCTGCTCGTTTTTGCCGTTTGCCAGGATAGCCTCCAGCTTTTGCGCTTCGCCCCGGGCTGCTTTTTCCCGTTCCGCTTTCTGCCTTCCCGCCTGTTTTGCAGCCATTTTCTCCGCCTGCTCCCGGCTGGCGGGGAGTTTTTTGCTGTGCATAAATTCCTCATAGGCCTCACAGTACAGCTTTACCTCGTCGGTAAATACTACCTGCCTGCCGTGGTCCAGCCAGAGCAATTTGTTACACAGAGTCTCCACCTGACGGGTAGAGTGGGAAATGAGAACCGTGACGGCTCCGCCGTGGATGATCTCCTTCATGCGGGCCTCGCTCTTCTTTTTAAATCCGCTGTCCCCCACACTGAGCACTTCGTCCAGAATGAGTATCTCCGGGTCAATAAGGCCCGCAATGGCAAAGCCCAAGCGAGCCTTCATCCCGGAGGACAGCTGTTTGAAAGTGCGGTCCTGGAACTCTCCCAGTTCCGCAAAAGAAATAATCTTGTCGTAAGCCTGTTGCACATATTCCCGGGTATAGCCCATCATGGCCGCCCGCAGGATGGTATTCTCCCGTACAGTGAGGTCCGGATCGAAACCGGCGCTCAATTCCAGCAGAGCAGTGACCTTGCCCTCGCGCCGAATGCGACCACCGGCGGGCTTCACCACCCCGGCAATGGCTTTCACCAGGGTACTTTTGCCAGCGCCATTGTGGCCGATGATACCCAGCATATCCCCCTTTTCCAAGTGGAAAGAGACCCCGTCTACCGCCACAAATTCCCGTACCTGATAATTTTTCTTCAGTCTGCGTATCAGCGTCTCTTTCAGGCCCACATCCAAGATGTCGCCCACTGGATAGGCGATCTTCACATTTTCTACAGACAGCATGTTTCACCTTAAAAATAAAACACAAATTTATCTTCCTGCTTTTTGAACACCCACAGCCCAATGCACAGTGCCAGCAGGGCGTAAAAGGCGGCCAGCGCATACAGCCCGGCAGAGGGCACCCGCCCCTCCAGAGCTACCTGCCGAAAACAGGTGATATACACATACACCGGGTTAAACCAGAATAGCCGTTTGATCTGTTCCGGGTAACCGTCGATGCGGTAGAATACCGCAGACATATACATAAGCAGCCGCAAAAAGACGCTCCACAGATAGCGCACATCCTTCATGAACACATAGAAGGTGGATAAAAACAGCGCCGCCCCCAGGTTGAACACAAACAACAGCACCACCGGCACGATCAAAGAGAGAAAATGCCAGCCGAACTGGATTCCGTCAAAAGCGCAGAACAAAAGAAATACACCTACACTGATGATGAAATTCATCAGGAACGCCACGGATTTTGAAAAAAGGAACAGGGTTTTAGGCAGGTCGATTTTGGACAGGATCCGGGCATTGCCCACAATGGCGTTCATCCCCTCGGAGGTAGAGTCGCGAAAATAGGAAAACACAATATTGCCAGCCAGGATATAGGTGGTGTAATGGGGGATGTCCCGCCCGAAAAACTGGGTAAACATCAGCCGCATCACCAGCATGGTCAGCACGGGGGACAGCACCGACCAGAAAATGCCCAGCACCGATCGCTTGTATTTCTTTTTGAAGTCACGCTTGATCAGTTCATCCAGCAAAAATCGTTTTGCCTTCCATTTCTTCCAGATGGCCATTTCGTTTCACTTTCTTATGTTTTCTTTGATTTTGCGCAGGGTTACAGCCAAACCGTTCACCTTCAGGTTATAATACAGCTTGTCCCACAGGCTGTCCTCCTCCGGGGCCGCGGGCCGGGCCGGAGGGACCTTGGAGCTATCGCTCTCCGCCGTTGTTTTCTCTTTACGAAGCAATTCCCGGCATTTCCGCTCGTACCGAAGCAGATCAAACTTGTAATTTTCCAGGCTGGTCTCCAGCACCTGCCGCATGGTTTTCTGCTGCCAGCGCAGCCGTTCCAGTTCGGACAATTCAAATTTTTGGGGGAGTTGCTCAGCCTCGGCGGCAAACTGACGCACCGATCGGATTAAATTTTCCCGAGTTTCCAGGTGCAGGCCGCTGTTGGCCGGCGGTTGTGCAAAAGAGTACTCCACCGTGCCCCGGCGGGCATCCCTCACAGTGGCTGTGTGCAACCATTGCACATAGGGCTGAAAGCGGATGTTGTCCAAATCTGGGCGCACCAGCAGCACCGGCGTACCCAGGGCCAGACAGGGCAGTGCGCAGTGCAGCCGGCTGGTGACGACGCAACTGGCGTTCTGGTAGATGGTCAGTAGCTTTTCCACCTGCTGGGCCCGGCTTTCCCAAGTTGTGTCGGCAGGATATTCCGGAATTAGATGAGTCATGACCCGGGGCTCTACTCCCTCCTTTTTTGCTCGGGCTGAGAGGGCTTCGGTAGCTCTGGGGTCCACATCCACAAAGCAGACATAAGGCTTGTCCTGCCGGGTCTTGGGCATTTGGGGCAGTGTCAGGGTCATGCATCCAGAAAAATATGCTTCTACCCCCAGTTTTTTCAACAGTTCCACCGTATTCAGGTCCCGGCAGCCAATGGGGCCCCAGGCTTTCAGATATTCCAGCCCTGGCCCGGAAAGAAAGTCAGTTTTTACATATTCGCCGTAATACTGAGCCATGCGGTATTCCGCATAGTGGAAAGCCACAAAGTGGGGACGCAGGCAATTGGCCGGAGGCCAATTCCATTTCCGATGCAGGAACCACCCGTTCATCACCGCTGCAATGGGTTCACCCCCTTCCACCTCATCCAGGTGCTCTCTGTCCAGCACTACATCCACCCGGCCCAACAGCCGTGCCGCAGCGTAGCACTGAATATCATCTCCGATATTTTTGGTCTCTTTGTAAACCACCAGACCGTACTTCATCTTCCTTTTCCCTCTCTTCGCTTATTTTTTTACGCCCCGGTTCTTCAACTTTTTTTTGAATTTTCTCCACTTGGCTTTGGCCCACGCCTTCAGGCACCGGCCCAGATACCGAGGTCCGATATCTCCGTGCCCCGCCATGCGCAGCACCTCTTCCCGGGGATTTTTGAATTTCTCATTGTTGCACTCCAGGAACTGCCGGTTCAGGGTTTGGACATAGGGGGTAAAAGCGGCAGCCTGATAGAAAAAAAGATGGCAGCGACGGAAATTCACCCACCAAGGCTTGAACCGATCCAGATAATGCAGGATACACACTCCCTCCAGATCTGCCCCTGTCGCATAGTCCTCCTCATAGTACAGCTGGGACATGTTCCACCTTTCGGGCAGATACAGGACCCGCCCCTTACACACCGCGTTCAGCACGTCCTGGTCCATCCAACGGAGCTCCCGATTCTTAGCCAGATACGAAAGACATTGGTCCCGTATCCCTTCCTGACGGAACCCTTTCAGGTTCATCACCAGCACGCCGGCATTGATATACTGGTCGGGGCGAAGATCCATGGTATTTTTCAGGTACTCTTCCTTCATCCTGCGTTCTCGGGGAGTATCCCGGTAAATCACCACTCCGCCCAACAGATTGTCCCCCAGCTCACAGTCAAACAGCTCCCCCACATCCCTCAGAATGGCAATATCGCTGTCCAGATAGAGGATCTTGTCATACTGAGACAGCACATCCGCCGCAAAGAATCGGTAATAGGTAGCCACCGACTGGCGCCCCCGGGTATAAAACAGTTTGGCGTCCAGATAGGGAGAAATATTCACGCAGCGCACCTGGGCACGCTCCCGGGACATCCCATTAAGCTTGCGGATATTCTCCTCCTTCAACTGGTCATAAAAAATGTAGATATCATATTCCCGCTCAGGGTCCCGGGTATTCAGCAGGCTTGCGATGGAGGTGCTGCAATAGGGCGCAAACAGATCGTCGGTGGCAAAAACAACAGGTACAGTCGGTCTCATAATTTCTCCTCTTTCACAGATTCATTTTCCCGGTCATCTTCAAAGGAAGACCGAATCGGCAACAACTTTTGAAAAGCTCGTTCCACATCAGCCCGTATGTCTTCAAAATTCCGTATTTTATCCGAATCGTTGATGCAGATCATCCGACTCTTCCCACCCAGAATATGACCCGCCACATCCTGCCGCAGGATATCCAGGTCCTTTCCGCGGGCGGGACTTCCCGGAACAAAGCGGTTTTGCGCAAACTGCCAGTAACGGATGAGCCACTGGTTCACGTCCCGCTGATAATCCCGAAAACGGTGGGTACACACTTCATCCAAGACTTCCCCCTCCTTCTGCCACACATCCTCAAAGCTGCTCTTCAAAAACGGCTGGGGCAGGTGATCGTTGTAAAAGCCAGGAAAATGCCTCCAGGGCAACAGGCAGAGGGTGCGCAGCAACGCCGGGCCGTATCGGGGACAAAGCCATTTAAAGGGCGCCGCACGAATCGTGTGCCTTTTTTCGAAATGGGTATTGATGAGACACATATCGTTGAGAGCGATGCTGCCTATGTCGTTTTTGTGGGTAACAATCACCGGGCTGAGGAGCGCATCATCTACCGGCAACCCGCCCCGAAAAAAATCCTCTGGCTGCACCGGGCGCAGCAAATACATGTCATCATTAAAAAATACGAACTGTTCGGCCAGGCCTTCCAGCCGGTGGAGATTGAGCTCAATGGGGTTTGCGCTGAAGGTGGGCAGATATCGGTCCGGGATGAAGTCCCGGTGGTCGGCCACCACCAGTCCCGGGCGGGCCCGGTTCAGCCATGGCGGGCATTGGCCGTCCGTTACCAGATAGACCCTCCGAACCCAGGGGGCAAATGCCTCCACCGCCCGGAACCAGTATCTCAACAGGCCCCAATCCCGATAGCGGGCAGTTCCCGCATCTTCTCTGCTTCCTGGGTGATAGTCGGCCCGCTTTTTTTGCCAAGCCGGATCGGCTCCGTCCACCCAAGTGATCACAAAATCGATCATCCTCTTTGCACTCCTCAGTCCGGCCTCAGATACCGTTTATAACATCTCCAGAAAAAGTCGTAGGCTCTGGGGCCGGCCAGTACCGAACACACGCCGATTTTGTCTCGCAGAGGGGCCTGGGCATCCCCCAGCACCCGGCCCGCCCATCGCCGCACTTCTTTCTCCAGTTCTTCCCTGTATGCCCGCTCTGTGGGAGGGCAGTCCACCAGATACCGGCGCACGCTGAGCGCCGCATGCACCCTGCGGCGAATGACACCCTTTTCCAGATTCGGAAATTGATCTTTCATCGTCTCGGTCATATGCTCTACCGCCTCTATAAATTGCAGCTTGGAAGGCTGAAAGCTCCCCCGGCTGATGGATTCCCGGTGAATCCGATAGTGATAGAGAGGCTGGGACAGATAGGCCATCCGCCCGGCTTGGATCAAGATCTCAGCGATGCGGAAGGTGTCCTCATAGTATTTCCCTTCCGGGTAACGGATCTGCTCCATCAGTGTCCGGCTATACAGTTTTCCCCAGGGGCTCACGTCCGGCGGGCGGTGATACAACACATTTTCACAAGCTTGCCGGGCATTCAATTCCTGGGATCTACCCGGAGAAAAACAGGGCCTTCCTCCGTTCCTGCCCTCAATCCAATGGTTGCAGGCGCTCAAGGGCACCTGATACCGCCGACAGGCCTCCCACAACTGCTCCAGATACCGGGGTTCCACCCAGTCGTCGCTGTCCACAAAGGTCAGGTATTCGCCCCGAGCTTGGCCAAGGCAGGTATTCCGGGCCGCGGCTACTCCCTGGTTGGACTGTCGGAGCCAGCGAATCCGCCCGTCCCTGCGGACATATTCAGCGCATATGTCGGCGCTGTTATCCACCGAGCCGTCGTCCACCGCGATCACCTCAAAGTCGCTCCAGCTTTGGCAGATCAGCGAATCCAGACATTTGCCCAGATAAGGCCCGGCATTATATACCGGGATTAACACGGATATGGTGGGCGTCTGCCCCATGGTCTCACACCTGCCTGTCCAGTATCTCTCTCGGGCTCTCCTGCTCTTTTCCGCCCGCGAATTTTCTCTTCAAAAAGGCCCCGCCCTTTTTCAGCCAGTGCTGGTTCTCGGTAAACACCACCGGCATCTCGGTATATCCAAGGCCCCGGGTCTCCACCCACACGTCCAGCAGCCGCTCGCTCACGAACCCGAACACCCGGGCATCGTTGAGACTGTAACTGCGGATATCCAGCCGCTCTTCCAGCCGGCCCAGCACCCCGAACAGCCAGGCGCAGTATTCCTTCAGCAGCTCCCGCTTCATGATGAACATGTTGAATCGGTGGCCGCTGGTGCGCTTCATCACCCGGTCAAAGGCGGGCAGATATTCCGGCCAGCCTTCGGCCAGGACCCGGCGGGTCTCGTCCAAGTCCCGGGCGTGGTGGGCGTGGGCGTACTGGCTGTAGCTGGTCTCGATGAAATACTGCCGCTTTTTGGGCAGCACCAGGCCGGTTTTCTCCAGCGCCCGCTCCATCTGGGGGCCCGAGGCCACCCGGCTCCACTTGTCCCCCCTGTGGCCGGCGGCAAAATACCGCCGGTAGTGGGCCAGGCCTATGTAATCGGCGTCCAGGTTTTTCCAGGCCCAGTACAGCACCGTCAGTTCGCAGTAATTGGGATTTTTGCGGGAGATGTTGTCCCCCGTGTCATCCCCCAGGATCCCTTCCAGGGGGGGATGAAGGGCGGCCCCTGCCTGCACCGGCAGGTAGCAGTCCTCGGCGGGCAGTCGGCAGGGCTTGTGAGCCGCCACCAGGATCTTCATGTTCAATAGGGTCTCTCCGTTTTATTGCAGTTTTTCGCTGTTCACCATGCCGCCAAAGACGGTTTTCAGCAGGATCTTCAGGTCCAGCCCCAGGCTCCAGTTCTCGATATACCAGATGTCATGTTCCACCCGCTCCCGGATGCTGGTGTCTCCCCGCCAGCCGTTTACCTGGGCCCAGCCGGTCATGCCGGGGCGCACCTGCTGGCGCACCAGGTACAGGGGGATCTCATCCCGGAAGTGGTCCACATGGTAGGGCACCTCCGGCCGGGGGCCTACCAGGCTCATCTGCCCGGCCAGTACATTGAAAAATTGTGGCAATTCGTCCAGGCTGAACTTGCGGATAAAGCTGCCGAAGCGGGTTTTTCTCGGGTCGGTTTTGGCGCTCCAGCCTGTTTTTTCACTGCTGTTCACCCGCATGCTGCGGAATTTCAGCATCTTAAAAGTTTTTTTGTTTTTCCCCACCCGCTCCTGCCTGAAGAGCACCGGCCCGGGGCTGCTGAGCTTGACCCCGACGGCGATGCAGAGCATGAGGGGCGAGGTGAGGAGGATCAGCACCACGCTGCCCGCCACGTCCATCGCCCGCTTGAGGGCGGCGTTGAAGAGGTTGTCCAGGGGGGTTGTGCGGATGTTGAAGAGCTTCACGTCCCCGATCAGGTCCACCGTGGGGCGGGAGGGAATGTAGTCATTATAATAAGGTATGATGCTGATGCGCACGCCCTCCTGCTCGGCAGCCCGCAGGATCATGGGCATCTGGCGGCTCTCGTGGGGCTCCAGGGCCACCACCACCTCGTCCACATCTCTTTGACGAAGCAGGTCTTCCAGATCCTCATAGCAGCCCAGACGCCGCCCCAGCTCCGGCTTGGGAGTGCGGGCCACATAGCCGTCCACGATGAAGCCCAGGTGGGGGTTGCGCCGGAGAGACTGCTCATACTTGGCAGCCAGTTCCCCGTTGCCCACCAGGATCACATGCTTCTGGTTGTAGCCCAGCTTTCGGTAGTGGCGCAACAGGCTGCGCAGGGTGACCCGCTTGCACACCACCAGCAGGCTGGACAGCAGATAGAAGGTGAGCAGCACTCCGCGGGAAAAATCCTGCAAGCGGAACAGATACAGCAGCGCCGCCACGCTCACCACGCCCAAAGCGTTCACCTTCAGAAGGGCCAGGGTCTCGTCCCACAAGGTGGCGAAGCGGAAAGAGCCGTACAGCCGGCTGAACCAGTAGGCGATCACCAGCAGCAGGGCATATACCACCGCCACCCACAGGTTTTCGTTGGTGATGACCCAGGCCATATTCACTTTGTTTTCCCGGTAGTAGCCCAGCCACAGCCAGGTGGACAGCAGATAGGCGATGATGATCAGGGCCCCGTCCATCACGGCGTTGGCAAGGTTGAGCCACCGCTGATTTTCCCGAATCACAGGCGCACTTTCTCCTTACCCGTTTTGACCGCCCCGGGCGGTCTCTGCCCCATATAACGGCAGAAATCCACATTTATCATAGTATATCACGTTTATTTGATTTTTATCAACCTGTTGCCGCATATTGTTATGACTGTTTCCATTTTTCCTCATTTTTTCTTCCTTGTTTGCCCCGCTCTTATCCTTTTTTAAAACTTTTTGGGGGCCGGTTACAGTATGCCCCCCTTTTTCGAGTTCTATTCCCCTTTTTCGCCTTTTCCGGAATTTGGCAGCGGCGTTTTCGGGGCACAAAAAAACCCCCGCGAACCATTCGCGGGGGTTCCGTCTTTATTTCAGAGCAGTGCAGGAGGGCACACGGGGAGATCCGCCACCCCACTGGCAGGCCGGCAGCCCGAGGGCTCAGTACACCTTGGCGCCGGCGGGGATGTGGTCGTCCACCATCAGGCAGTGGAGCTTCTCCTCCCCCGCCTCCTTGTGGGTGAAGGAAAGGATCATGCCGCAGGACTCCAGCCCCATCATCTTGCGGGGGGGCAGGTTGAGGATGGCCACCAGGGTCTTGCCCACCAGCTCTTCGGGCTCGTAGGTGCCGTGGATGCCGCTGAGGATGACCCGGTCGGTGCCGGTGCCGTCGTCCAGCACGAACTTGAGCAGCTTTTTGCTCTTCTTCACCGCCTCGCACTCCTTCACCTTCACGGCTCGGAAGTCGCACTTGGCAAAGCTGTCAAAGTCCACCAGATCCGCAAAGAGGGGCTCGATCTCCACCTGGGAGAAATCGATGGGCTGGGCCTGGGCGGCGGGGGCAGCAGCCTGGACGGGCGCGGGGGCCTGGGCCTCGGCAGCGGTCCCAGCCGGCGCAGCGGCGGCCTTGGGGCCGTCGTCCAGCGGCTTCATGGTGGGGATTGTCAGCGCCTTGTTTATGTATGTCTTTACAACTCTCTATTTCTCGATGGAAAGGCAAAAAAAGCAAAACACGCGTAATGT
>CASFKY010000064.1 GCA_949295465.1 uncultured Oscillospiraceae bacterium | reverse complement strand
CCGGCCCCTGCCGGCTGGTAGCCGCAGGCCGCGTCGGTGGAGTAGGTGCTGGTGTCGCCGGGCCGGTCGGTGTGGATGTTGTCGTAATTATATTCCCATTTATTTTCCATAACTTGTGTTCAGTCCTTTCTTTCCGTGGAGGGAGGGGAGCGCCCGCCTTGCCCGGCGTGCAGGCCCCTCTTCCTTTCCGGTGATTTTATTGTACCGGCTAATTGTGAAAAGAGGATATTGCCAGGGTGAAGAAAATGTGAAAACCGGCCCTTGACATTGTCCCGTCCGGCGTCTACCATCAAAATAAAACGCTGTTCAGCAAAATCCAGCTTCTCCGTGCCGGGTCATTTTCAGTATACCACAGCCCGGCCGGGGAATAAACCGGCGAGGAGAAAACCATGCGCATCGAAACGCGGCGGGAGGGCGAGGCCCTCCGCTTTTGTCTCTATAAAGAAAAGGAACCCATCGGCTCCTGCCTGGCCCGGCGGGAAGAGGGCGGGGTGAGATTGTCGGAATTTGAGATCAGCCCCCTCTGGCAGGGCAGGGGGTACGGCAGTTTCCTCCTAAAAAAGGTCCTGGGGACAACCGGCGGCTTCGGGAGGGAGGAGAGCTGCCACAAAGCCCCCGCCCCTGTCACGGAGGCCGGAAAGGCCCTGTGCCGGAAATTCGGCTTTTTGCCCCCGGCCTGCCCCGGCGCCGGCTGGGAGCGGCTGCGCCGGCCGGAACCGAGCGCGGTGGCCCTGGTGCACCAGAACCTGAGCCGGTGGCTGCGGCCGGGAGGATTTTTTGTGGACGCCACCTGCGGCAACGGCCACGACACCGCCTTTTTGTGCCGGCTGGCCGGGCCCGGGGGCCGGGTGCTGGGGCTGGACATCCAGCCCCAGGCGGTGCAGGCCACCAACCGGCGCCTGAAGGAGGAGGGACTGGATGCCATCGGTCGGGCCGTCCTGGCCGACCACGCCCGCCTGGCCGAATGGGCCGGGCCGGCCAGCGCCCACTGTGTGGTCTTCAATTTCGGGTATCTTCCGGGGGCGGACCACCGGCTCTTTACCCGCCCCTCCACCAGCCTGCCCGCCCTTCGGGCGACGCTGGAGATCCTGCGGCCCGGCGGGGTGCTTTCGGCCTGCCTGTACAGCGGCGGGGTAAACGGGGACGAGGAGAAAAAGGCGGTGCTGGAATTTCTGGAAAATCTGCCTGCCGGGCAGTATACGGTGCTGGTCTGCCGGTTTGCCAACCGGCCGGATACGGCGCCCCTGCCCTGCTTTGTGCTCAAGCACTGAGCCCAAATTTTCGCATTTTGTTTATACATTTGGGCCGGCGGATATTGTATAATAAAGAATAATCGGGCTTTGTCGGGTTTGGTGCGGCAAGGCAATCAGAAAGAAAAGGAGGAGAGGCCCATGGCCAACGAGAAGATCCTCATTGTGGATGACGACAAAAATATCTGCGAACTGCTTCGCCTCTATTTGAATAAGGAAGGGTATCAGATCAGCCTTGCCTATGACGGGCAGGCCGCGGTGGAGGCCTTTGAACAGCAGCACCCGGACCTGGTGCTGCTGGACGTGATGATGCCCAAGATGGACGGCTGGGAGGTCTGCCGGCGGATCCGGGCCGCGGGGGACACCCCGGTGATCATGCTCACCGCCAAGGGGGAGACCTTCGACAAGGTGCTGGGGCTGGAGTTGGGGGCCGACGACTATGTGGTCAAGCCCTTTGACGCCAAAGAGGTGGTGGCCCGCATCAAGGCGGTGCTGCGCCGCTGCAGCGCCGGGGAGGAAAACCGGGATGGCATCATCCGCTACGACAACCTGAGCGTGGATATGTCCCGGTATGAGCTGAAGGTGAAGGACAAGGTGGTGGACGCGCCCCCCAAGGAGCTGGAGCTGCTGAGTTTTCTGGCCAGCCACCCCAACCGGGTGTTTACCCGGGACCAGCTGCTGGACGAGGTGTGGGGCTTTGAGTATTACGGGGACTCCCGCACCATCGACGTGCACATCAAGCGCCTGCGGGAAAAGCTGGAGGGCGCCAGCGACCAGTGGAGTTTGAAAACCGTGTGGGGCGTGGGCTACAAGTTTGAAGTGAAGGACTGAGCGGATCATGGAAAAGCAGCGCAGCATCAGCACCCTGGTGTTCAACGCCATTGCCACCATCCTGCTGATCGGCATCTTTATCATGGGCACGGCCCAGATGGTGTTCACGGTGCGGTATTTCCACACCGAGCGCCACCAGGCCCTCACCGATGCGGTGAACCTGGCGGTGGCCCAGTCCATGCAGCTGCTGCTGCGCACCGACACCCCCGACACCGTGGACGAATTGCGGCTGGATGAGGAAGTCACCGACCAGATCGAGCAGCGGGTGGAGCTGATCGGCTCCTCTTCCAGCGTGGTGCTCACCCTTTTGGACACCGGCGGCAATGTGATCCTCTGCTCCAACCGAAGCATCCTGATGGAGGGGGTGGCGGTACAGCCCGACTGCCTGGCCCAGATGGATACCCGGGAGGGGTATTTCGGGATCGGGGACCTGGACGGGGTGCTGGCCGGACGGTACTACACCGCCGGCAAGGCCGCCTACGGCCGAGAAAACCAGGTGGTGGGCTATGTGATCGCCTCCAGCAGCGCCGCCGGCCTGGCCAGTTACATGGGGGATATCTTTTCCTCCTTCATCCTGTCGGCGGGGTTGATGCTGCTGTTGGCCAGCATCCTGAGCATCGTGATCACCGGCCGGCTCACCATGCCCCTGCGGCATATCGCCGAGGCGGCCCGCCGCTTCGGCAGCGGGGATTTCTCGGCCCGAGCCCCGGCGGACAAATCCTGTGAGGAGATCAGCCAGCTGGCGGACACCTTCAACACCATGGCCCGGAACCTGGAGGCCTCCGACTCCTCCCGCAGCCAGTTTATGGGCAACATCGCCCACGAGCTGCGCACCCCCATGACCAGCATCAAGGGCTTTGTGGACGGCATGCTGGACGGCACCATCCCGCCGGAGCTCTACTCCCACTATCTGGAATTGGTGAGCCAGGAGGCGGGCCGGCTGACCCGGCTGATCCAGAACATGCTGGACATCACCAAGCTGGAGGCCGGCGAGTACAAGGCCGATGCCCGGCTGTACGACATCTGGAACACCATTACCGGGGTGGTGTTCGCCGCCGAAAAGCGGATTGAGGACGGCAAGGTGAAGATCGAGGGCCTGGCGCCCGACCCGGTGATGGTCTACGCCGACCCGGACCTGGTGCATCAGGTGCTCTCCAACCTGGTGGACAACGCCCTGAAATTCACCCCCGAGGGGGGAATCATCCGCTTCGGGGTGCAGAAAAGCGGCGCCCGGGTCATCATCAGCGTCTGGAACAGCGGCCCGGGCATCGCCAAGGAAGCCCTGCCCTTTGTGTTCGACCGATTCTATAAAGAGGACAAGAGCCGGGGGCTGAACGTGAAGGGCAGCGGCCTGGGGCTGCACATCTGCAAGGTGCTGGTGAGTCTTTCCGGCGGAAAGATCTGGGCCGAGAGCCAGGAGGGCGAGTGGTGCCGCTTCTGCTTCAGCCTGCCGGCGGAAGGCCCCGGCAAAAAAGGCCGGCTGGGCAAGGGGGACGCCGGCCCCAAAAAGTGAAGATCCGGCGCTGCCGCGGCCCTGCCGCCGGTTTGCGTTTTGGATTGGATTGAGCTACAATGATACAAGACTGGTACAGAGCGGCCAGGGCAGCCCGGCGGGGCGGGTATGGCCGCAAAAGGAGAGAAAGACATGACCCAACTCAGCCCTTCCATCCTCTCTGCCGATTTCAGCCGTCTGGGGCAGGACTGCCGCAATGTGCTGAAGGCGGGGGCGGATATGCTGCATTACGACGTGATGGACGGCCATTTTGTGCCCAACATCTCTTTTGGCGTGCCGGTGCTCAAGAGCCTGCACGCCGCCCTGCCCGACGCTTTTTATGACGTGCATCTGATGATCTCCCGCCCCCAGGATTACCTGGAGGCCTTTGCCAAGGCGGGGGCCAGCCTCATCACCTTCCATCTGGAGAGCGACTGCGAGGCCGGCGACACCATCCGAAAAATTCACGAGCTGGGCTGCAAGGCGGGGCTTTCCGTCAAGCCGGCCACCGACGCCCGGCAGGTGCTGCCCTACCTGGACCGGCTGGACCTGGTGCTGGTGATGAGCGTGGAGCCCGGCTTTGGCGGGCAGAAATTCATGCCCCAGGCCCTGGACAAGCTGCGCCTGCTGAGCCGGGAGTGCCAGGCCCGGGGCCTCTCGCCCTATCTGGAAGTGGACGGCGGGGTGGACGAGACCACCGGCCGGCTCTGCGTGGAGGCGGGGGCCAACCTGCTGGTGGCGGGCAGCGCCGTATTCGGCGCGGCCGACCCGGCCCGGGCAGTGGCCCGGCTGCGGGCGCTGTAACGACCCACCGGGCCGGCCCCCGACGGAGCCGCCCCGGGCCCAATGGGCCGACAGGATCGGCCCTTTTCAGGAGAAACTATGACAAAACGCGCAAAAGCGGCGATCCCCCGTCGGGAGGATGCGGCCGTATATACCGATTTATTGTGGATGACCTTTCCGCTGCTGGCCTTTTCCACCTACCTGTACGGGCCCCGGTGCCTGAGTTTGTACGGGGTGGCCCTGGTTACCGCCAACCTGTGCGACCGGCTGGTGGCCCTGTTGCGCCGCCGGCCCTTTGAGAGCCGGGAGTTCAGCAACGAGGCCTTTGCAGCCATGCTGATGATGCTGATGCCCGCCTCGGTGAGCTACTATGTGGTGGTGGTGTCGGTGGTGGCCCTGGTGCTGGTGGGCAAGGAGGCCTTTGGCGGTTATGGCGCCTATATCTTCCACCCCACCGCTGTGGGTTATGCCCTGGCAGCGGTGTCCTGGCCGGAGCAGGTCTGCCGCTACCCCCAGCCCTTCAACTACCTGCCCCTCATCATGACCCAGGAGCCCACCGGCCTGAGCGAGTCGGTTTTTGTGGCCCTGCGCAGCAACGGCATCCCCAATGTGTCCTCCCTCAACCTGTTTTTGGGCAACTACGCCGGCCCCATGGGGGCTTCGGCGGTGATGATCCTGGCGGCGGTGGTGCTCTATCTGCGGGTGCGCCGCCGGCTTTCCCTGAAGGCGCTGGGGAGCTTTTTGGGGGTGTATGCCCTTTTGGTCTGGCTGATGCCCCGGCTGGGCAACGTCCCCCTCTCCCTGCCCTGGGAGTACTGGCCCGAGCGGCTGGAGGCGCTGGTCTATGAGCTGTTGGGGGGCGGCGTGCTGTTTGCCGGCGTATTTTTGCTGTGCGACCCCTATACGGTGCCCAAAAATCCCCTCAGCCGGGTTTTGTTCGGCGCCATGCTGGCCCTGTTCACCCTGTTTTACAGCTACTTCGGCAGCTATGAGGCGGGCGTCTGCTTTGCCTTCCTGTTTGCCAACTGCGTCAGCGGCTGGGTAGACCGGGTGGTCACCCGGCACGGCCGGGGCCACGGCAGAAAGGAGGCCCGGGCATGAATTCGGAAAAAGCAAAATACCTCGCCGAAAATATGGAACTGCGCAGCCGCACCGACCGGCTGTGGCTCAATAACCCGGTGATCATGCAGGGGCTGGGCCTGGCCCCCCTGGTGGTGGCCGCCACCACCGGGCGCAACGCCCTGATCCTGGCCCTGGCGGTGGCCCTGCTGCTCACCCCCACCCGGCTGGCGGGCTCGCTGCTGGGCAGCGTGCTGCCCCGGCGGTTTGCCATCTTTTACTATGCGGGGGTGGCCTGTCTGCTCTATATCCCCATCTACTACGTCTGCCTGGATGTATTCGGGGTGGCCATCCGCCAGGTGGGCATTTATCTGCCCCTGCTGGTGATCGACCAGCTCATCATCCGCCGCTACACCCGGGAAAAGCCGGAGCGCCCCCTGCGGGCACTGCGCCGGGGCGTTGCCACCACGGTGGGGTACTGCATCGTACTGCTGCTGGTGGGCTTCGGGCGGGAGTTCCTGGCCCTGGGAACCCTGCTGGAAGAGCCGGTGCTCTCGGTACGCCTTTTCCCCCTGGCGGCCGACCCGGCGGGCGGCTTTCTGCTGGTGGGCGCCGTCTGCGCCGGCTGGCGGGGCTGCATCCGCTGGTACAAAAAACATGTGAATATGGAGGCGAAGCGCGGCGTATGAGTATCGTGATCGGCGGCCTTGCCCAATTCTTTTTATACGCGGTGGCGGCCTTTGCCGCCCAGAACGCGGTGTTCGGCCGCAGCCTGGGCATCACCAGCATCGTGCAGATGGTGGAGGACCCGGGCCGGGACAGCGCCCTGTTCTGCCTGCTGCTCACCCTGGTGCAGCTGCTCTGCGCGCCTCTGTGCTGGGCGGCCAATCTGGCCATGGCGTCCCTGAGCCTGCGCACCGTGCTGCGGCCCCTGGCCTTTTTTGTGATCAGCGCCCTGGTGATGGGGCTGGTCTTGGTGGTGTTCCGGCAGGCGGTCAAGGGGCCCCGGGGCGAAAAGATCGCCCGCACCCTGGGCCCTGCCACCTTCAACACCTGTGTGCTGGGCACCCTGCTCATCTGCGCGGTGCAGAATTTCAACCTGGCCCAATACCTGGGCTTTGCCCTGGGCAGCGGGGCGGGCTATTTTGCTTCGGTACTGCTGGTGACGGAAGGCCAGCGCAAGATCGACCGGCGCAGTGTGCCGGCCTCTTTCCGAGGGATGCCGGTGATGCTGATCTACATCGGCATCCTGGCTTTGGCGGTGTACGGTTTTACCGGCCACGGCCTGGCCATCTGAGCACATCCCAGAGTCTGTACACGTTTTGAAAAACGCCGGGCCGGCCGCTCCGCCCCCGGCCTGTGAGAGAAAGGCGAGCATTATGTCCAAAAAGAATCTGGGCCGGGTGAAACGCTATCGCTCCAGCTTTTACCGCCGCCGCAGCTTCTGGCTGCGCCGCTTTGTTTCCGGCCTGGTGGCTCTGGCGGTGATCTTCGCGCTGGGCTGGGTCATTGGTCCGGCGGTGATCAATTTCGGCACCCGCACCTGGTACAACCTGAAAAATGACGACCGGCAGGAGCCGGTGGGGCCGGACACGGCCTCCAGCATCGTCACCTCCCAGCCGGCGGAAGCCACCCCCACCCCGGAGCCCTCTCCCACGCCGGAACCCGCTGACACCTCGGCGGGCTGGAGTTATGTGACCCTGTCGGCTCTGGGCAGCGAGGAGACAGCCCGTGCCACCGCCCAGGACCTGGTGGCCCAGGGCGTGAAGTACGCGGTGGTCACCCTCAAGGACAGCCAGGGATATATCTACTATCAGTCCTCCCAGGAGCTGGCCAGCGGCAGCGTGGCCGCCACCACCCTGGACGCCGCCACGGCGGTGCGGGTACTGAAGGAGGAGGGCATCATCCCGGTGGCCAACCTCTATATGTATCAGGACCCGGTGGCCCCCTACACCGACACCAGCCGCACCGCCGGTGTGCATTACCAGGATACCGACTACTTCTGGCTGGACGCGGCAGCCGAAAACGGCGGCAAACCCTGGCTCAACCCCTATTCCGACCTGGCCTTCCAGTATCTGGACGGGCTGCTGAGCGAGGTGGAGAATCTGGGCTTTGAACAGATCCTGCTCAGCGGGGTCCAGTTCCCCAACCGGGCCACCTCCAGCTGCAATTACGGCGACACCGCCGGCGTGAGCCAGGCGGCCCAGCTGGCCGGCATCATCGGCCGCTGGCAGCAGGAGGCCGAGGAGAAGGATGTGACCCTCTGGTTTGAGTACAGCCTGGCCATGGTGCAGGGAGACAGCGCCCAGCTGGGCGGCGCCACCCCGGACGCCCTGGGTGTGCAGAACCTGGTGGTGAGCCTGCCCGAAGAGCAGACCGAGGAGACCGCGGCCCAGCTGGAGACGGCCCGGACCAATTCGGCCTCGGCCCGCTACCGGGTATGGCGCAGCGGTTCTTCCGCCAGCTTTGATGCGTAAAGAAGAAGGAAAAGAGGGGGAAAAAGATGAAAGAGTGTTTTGGGCCGGCCCATATTCTGCTGCCCGATGAGAAGATCCCGGTGGAGCAGTGGGCCTGCCTGGCCTGTGATCAGTTCACCAGTCAGCCGGAGTACTGGCAGCGGGCGGAGGCCCTGGTGCGGGAAAAGCCCAGCGCCCTCCACATTGTGCTGCCTGAGATCTACCTGGGCCAGGAGGATCTGCCCCGGCGGATCGAGGAGATCCACCAGACCATGGAGGAGTATGCCGCCAAGTACCTGACCCGTCAGGTGGAGGGCTTTGTCTATCTGGAGCGGGATCTGGGCAGCGGCTGCGTGCGCCAGGGCCTGGTGGGCGCGGTGGACTTGGAGGCCTACGACTACAACCCCGGCAGCAGCACTCCTATCCGCCCCACCGAGCACACGGTGGTGGAGCGGATCCCGCCCCGGCTGGCGGTGCGGCGGGGCGCCCTGCTGGAGAGCCCCCATGTGATGATGCTGGTGGACGATGAGGAGCAGAAGCTCATCGAGCCCCTGGCCGCCTGCAAGGCGGGGCTGCGGCCCCTGTACAGCGGTCGGCTCATGCTGGACGGCGGCAGCATCCGGGGCTGGGCGGTGGAGAGCGAGGAGCACTGCCGCCGCATCCGGTCGGTGCTGGCCGAACTGGGCAGCGCCGAGCATTTTGCCCGCAAATATCCCCAGGCAAAGGGGCAGGCGCCCCTGACCCTGGCCGTGGGGGACGGCAACCACAGCCTGGCCACTGCCAAGGCTTTCTGGGAGGAGCTGAAGCCCACCCTCACCCCCGAAGAGAGGGAGAACCACCCCGCCCGCTACTGCCTGGTGGAGGTGTGCAATGTGCACAGCCCGGCCATCCAGGTGGAGCCCATCCATCGGGTGTTCTTCGGCGCCGGCGGCAGGGATTTCCTGCCCGCTTTCCAGGCCCTGTGCCGGGAGGAGGGGCTGGAGATGCGCCTGGGCGACGATGCCGGCGACTGCCCCCAGCAGGCGGTGCTGAACTGGGGCGAGGGCGAGGTGCTGCTGGGCTTTGCCAACCCCACTGAGCCCCTCACTGTGGGCACGGTGGAGCAATTGTTGGGCCAGTGTCTGGCCCGGGGGCTGGGCAGCCGGGTGGATTACATCCACGGCTCGGTGGCCGCCCGCAATCTGGCCCGGGAGGGGGCGGTGGCCTTTTTGCTGCCGGCCTTCGACAAGAGCGATCTGTTCCGGGGCGTGGTGCTGGGCGGGGTGCTGCCCCGCAAGACTTTCAGCATGGGCCACGCCACCGACAAGCGGTATTATCTGGAGTGCCGGCGCATCCGGCCCTGACAATGGAAAAATGCCGGCCCGCCCCTTGCGGCAGAGGCAGGCCGGCGGAAGTTTTGTGCAAAAAAGAGGCAGGAATCAAATTTCATGAATTTTGAACAGCTGTCCCTCACCCGGCCCCTGCTGAAGGCGGTGGCCGAGGAGGGCTATACCATCCCCACCCCCATCCAGGAACAGGCGATCCCGCCGGTTTTGCAGGGGCGGGATCTTTTGGGCTGCGCCCAGACCGGCACCGGCAAGACTGCGGCTTTCGCGCTGCCCATCCTCCAGCGGCTGGCGGCCCGCCGGCCCTCCCACAAAAAGATCCGGGCCCTGATCCTCACCCCCACCCGGGAGCTGGCCCTCCAGATCGGGGAGAGCTTTGAGGCCTACGGCAAATACCTCACCATCACCAGCACCGTGATCTTTGGCGGGGTGGGGCAGGGGCCCCAGGTGGCCGCCCTCCAAAAAGGGGTGGACGTGCTGGTGGCCTGCCCCGGCCGGCTGAACGACCTGATCGGCCAGGGGCTGGTGGACCTGTCGGCCCTGGAGATCTTTGTGCTGGACGAGGCCGATCGGATGCTGGACATGGGCTTTATCCATGATGTGAAAAAGGTCATCGCCCGGCTGCCGGCCAGGCGCCAGAACCTGATGTTCAGCGCCACCATGCCGGGAGAGATCGAAAAGCTGGCCGAGAGTTTTCTGTCCCGGCCGGTGCTGGTAAAGGTGGACCCGGTCTCCAGCACGGTGGACCGGATCGACCAGAAGCTGTATTTTGTCTCAAAATCGGACAAGCGGGCCCTGCTGGCCTGGCTTTTGCAGGACCCGGCCATCACCAACGCGCTGGTGTTCAGCCGCACCAAGCACGGGGCGGATCGGATTGCCCGGGATCTGAACCGGGCGGGCGTACCGGCGGCGGCCATTCACGGCAACAAGAGCCAGAACGCCCGGGTGGCCGCCCTGGAAGGCTTCAAGAGCGGCGCCACACGGGTGCTGGTGGCCACCGACATCGCGGCCCGAGGCATCGATATCAGCGAGCTGAGCCATGTAATCAACTTTGACCTGCCCGAGGTGCCCGAGACCTATGTGCACCGCATCGGCCGCACGGCCCGGGCAGGCCAGAGCGGCTTTGCCATCAGTTTTTGCAGCCCGGAGGAGGAGGAATACCTGGCCGGCATCGAAAAACTGAACCGCAAGAAGATCCCGGTGGTGAAAAATCACCCCTGGGCCGGGGCAGAGGCGCCCAAAGAGTCCTCCCGGCCCGCCCGGCAGGCCCCCAGGGCCGCCCGGGAACCCATCAAAAAAGGAAAAGAGGAATGGATCGTGGAAGAAACCAAGAGTGCGGCAGCCCAGGCCCCCGCGGAGGGGCTCTCGGCCAGTGCCCGCCGTCGCCGTCGCCGGCATCGGGCCGGGGCCGGGCGGGATGCCGCTCAGAATGCCGGAGCCGCCAAGGAGAGCGCCGAAAATCAGAAAAAAGCGGAGAATAGCCCCGCGCCCGGCCGGGCACAGGGCAGCCGGGGAGGCCGGGGTGCCCGGGCCGCCGGCAAGGAGAGCCCCAAGGCCCAGCCGGCCAAACCGGCAGCGGCGGCCAAAAGCCGGCCCGCGCCCCGCACCGACGAGGAGGACCCGGGCCTTTTGCTCATCAGCCGCAAGCCCCCGGCCCAGAAGTTCGCCAATTTTGAGGAATATATGAAGTGCCACGGCGGATTTTCCGCCCCGGTGGAGGAGCCGGAGGAATGAACCCCCGGGCCGCCGAGGGGTTCCGCTGCCCGGTCTGCGGGCAGGCGCTGACTCTTCTGCCCGGCAGGCTGACCTGCGGCCGGGGCCACAGTTTTGATCTGGCCCGGGAGGGCTATGTGAACCTGCTGCCGGTGCAGAAAAAGCACGCCAAAAGCCCGGGGGACAGCCCCCTGATGGTGGAGGCCCGCCGGCGCTTTCTGGCAGGGGGGCACTATGCCCTCTTTGCCCGGGCGCTGAGTCAGCTGGCCGCCGGCCTGGCCCGGCCTGGTCAGCCCTTCCGGGTGATGGACGCCGGCTGTGGGGAGGGCTATTACGACCGGGCCCTTCTGCCTGCCCTGCAAAAAAAGACGGACCAGGCCCTTCTGCTGGGCTTTGATATTTCCAAGGAGGCCGTCCGCCTGGCGGCCAGGGCCCAGAAGGAGGAGGTCGCCTTTGCGGTGGCCAGCTGCTTTTCAGCCCCGGTACGGGATGGCTGGGCCGACCTGGCGCTCAATGTATTTGCCCCCTTTGCCCGGCAGGAATACCTGCGGGTGCTGCGGCCGGGCGGATACCTGATCTACGCGGTGCCCGGGCCGGACCATCTCTTTGGGCTGAAAGAGGTGCTGTACCAGACCCCCTACCGCAATCCCTGCCAGGAGGTGGAGTACCCGGGTTTTGTGCAGCGGGATGACCTGCCGGTGAGCGGCCGGATCGCCCTCACCGGGCAGCAGATCCCGGATCTCTTTGCCATGACCCCCTATTACTGGAAGACGCCCCGCCAGGGCGCCCTCCGGCTGGAGGAGCTGAAAGAGCTTACCACCCCCATTCAGTTCCGCTTTTTGGTCTATCAGAAAGAAAATTGAAGAAGGCCCTTTCCCCGCCCAGGCGGGGAAAGGGCCTTCTCTTTTTGCAGGTTCGGCGGTCACAGATCGTCCTGGTCCTGCACGGGGGTCTCGTGGGGGTCTTCGGGCCGGCCGGTCCAGCTGCCCTGCGGGTCCTGACGACTGGGCGGGGGCGGCTGGGGGATACCCGCCCGCATCTCGAGCCGGGGCGGGTGCAGAAGGTCCGCGTCCGGCTTCATCGGGGGCAGATCCACCCAGAAGTGTTCCTCCTCCGGCTGTCCGGCCGGGCGATTGGCGGCTTTTTTCATGGCGCGCTCCTCCTTTCGGGATATGCCGCCTCCGGGGCGGCGTCCTGTATAAAGCATCGGCGTTCGGGCCATTCTTTATGCAGCCTGAACGTCCGAAGGGAGGAAAAACAGATGAGAAGCGGCCCTGTGCGGAGCTTCTGGCTCTCATTTTTGCTGACGCTGGCGGTGGTGATGCCGGTGATGGGGGCCTTTGCCCTCTATGTGGCGGCCTTCCCCCAGACGGCCCGCACCGAACAGATCCAGTCCGGCGTGCCCATCAACCGGCCCACCGAAAAGAACTCGCTCTCCCTTTTGGCGGTGAGCGCCGGGGAAGAGCCGGCCTTTTTGCTGGTGCGGCTGGACGCCCCCGAGGCCCGGTTCCGACTCTATGTGCTGCCCGCCGAGACGGTGGTGCTCAGCGCCGAGGGGCCCTGCACCCTGGCCCAGGCCTATGAGACGGCAGGGCCGGCCCGGGCCGCCGCCCTGCTGGCCGACACCCTCCAGATCCCTCTGGAGCAATACCTGGCCGCCACCCCCGGGGTCTGGGCCCAGGCCGCCGAGGAGGCGGGCACCGCCCGACTGAATCTGGACGGCCTCTTGAACGGGGAAGAACGGGAGGCGCTGGGCCTCACCGAGAGCGTGCTGACCCTGAACGGGGAAGGGGCAGCCCAGCTGCTGGCCTCGGCCCAGCTGGAGCCGGACCGCCTGGCCGGCCTGCGGGCCGGGGTCTGGCAGGCCTTTGCGCGCCAGAACCGGGAAAGCCTGGGGGCGGCAGTGTCGGGGGTGCTGCGCCAGAATAGCGGCAGCCTGCTCACCAACTTGAGCGGGGTGGACCTGTACACCCTGGCCGACACCCTGGACTATCTCACCGAGGCCGAGCCGGAGGCTCAGCTGATGCCCGGCAGCTGGGAGAGCCGCACCGGCCGCTACACCCTCAGCGAGGAGTCAGTGAGCCTGGCCCAGGCGGAATTCGGGAAAGCGGAAGAGAGTCTCTCCTCCTCCCCGGCCGGAAATGACGGCTCCTCAGCCCAGTAAGGGCATCCAGGCCTCTTTCAGCGTCCCGGCCAGCTCCCCGATCCGATCGGGGGGCAGGGCCGCATAGCCCAAAACCAGGGTGCGGGCAGGGCAGTTTTCCCGCCGGCACATGTAGTAATCGCTCAGCCGCCCCAGGGGGATGCCCCCGGCCCGGGCCGCCTTGGCCAGCGTCTCCTCGTCTGGTCCCCGCTTGAGCCGCACCAGCAGATGCAGGCCGGTGTGGGTGCCCTCCAGCTCCAGCAGGTCCGGCCCGAAGGCCTCCTCCAGCGCCTGCCGCAGGGCCTCCATCCGCTCCTTGTATTGGCTGCGGAGCCGGGCCAGGTGGCGGGAAAAATGCCCCCGCCGGATGAACTGGCAGAGGGTCTGCTGCTCAAACCGGCTCACCGGGCAGGAATACACCGCATACCGCTGCCGGTAGGGCAGCAAAAGCGAGTCGGGCAGCACCATGGCCGCAATGCGGATGCTGGGGGCCAGGCTCTTGGAAAAGGTGGTCAGGTAGATCACCGGCCCGTCCGCCCCGCCCATCCCCTGAAGGCTGGGCAGGGGCCGCAGATCAAAGCGGAATTCGCTGTCGTAATCGTCCTCGATGATCCAGCGCCCGGGAGCCTCTTCTGCCCAGCGCAATAGCTCTCCCCGCCGCCCCGCCGGCATGGTCACCCCGGTGGGGAACTGGTGGCTGGGGGTCACATAGGCCACCTCGGCGCCGCTGCGGGCCAGCATCTCCACCGAGAGACCCTCCCGGTCGATGTCCACCGGCAGGCAGCTCAGCCCGTTGTTTTCCAGGATGGTGCGGGTGCGCCGGTAGCCCGGGTTCTCCACCGCCGCCGGGCCCTTCAAAAGCGGCGCCAGCAGCCCCGCCAGATACTCGGTGCCCGCGCCGATCACCACCTGGTCCGGCCGGCAGTGCACCCCCCGGTAGGCCCGCAGATATTCGCAGATCTCCTCCCGCAGCTCCTCATCTCCTTGGGAGGGTCCCCGGGTGAGCAGCTGAGGGGAGGAGTAGAGCAGCTCCTTCTGGATCCTGCCCCAGGTGCGGAAGGGGAAGAGGGAGGTGTCCACGCCGCCAGTGGACAGATCAAACCGAGCCAGAGGCGGCTGGTCCCCCGCCGGCAGGGCAGGGTGGGGCGGCGGCGCCTGGCGGGCGCCGCTTTTGGGCAGCGCCTGGGGTACCGGCAGCACATAAAACCCGCTCTTGGGCCTTACCTCCAGGTACCCCTCCGCCGTGAGCAGCTGATAGGCGGTGTCCACCGTGTTCACGCTCACCGCCAGGGCTGCCGCCAGGCTCCGCTTGCCGGGCAGCTTCTGGCCCGCCTGAAGCTGCCCTGAGCGGATCTGGCCGCTGAGGGAGCGGTACAGTCGCTCGTACAGGGGCAGGTGAGAATCAGATGATAAACTAATTGTAAAATCTATCATAATTTCTCCTAATTGGATTGCACTTCTCCCAAACTGAACCCATAAAAAAGTTGTATTCTGGGCGTTTTAATGAGTTCAGAAATCGCTATAATGAGCATATACCGACCGAGGCCCGCTGTCAAGACAGGTCGGAATCTTTGTTTGGGAGCGAAAAGCAATGAAAGGAAAAAAGAAAACACTCACCGTGAGGGACCTGTGCGTCATCGGCCTGCTGGCAGCCCTCAGCTATGTCTGCTTTACATATATCCAGTTCAAGATCAGCCTTCCCGGCGGGGACGCCACCAGCGTTCATCTGGGCAACATGGTGCCGGTGCTGGGGGCGCTGATCTTCGGCGGCATGTACGGAGGCCTGGGGGGAGCCATCGGCATGGCCATCGGGGATCTGTTCGACCCCATCTATGTGGTGTATGTCCCCAAGACCCTGATCCTCAAGTTCTGCATCGGGATGATCACCGGCTTTGTGGCCCATCGGCTGTTCCACTTGCAGGATCAGCCGGATAAGAAAAAATGGGCGGTGCCCGCCACCCTGGCCTCGCTGGCCGGTCTGGTGTTCAACAGCGTTTTTGATCCCCTGCTGGGCTATTATTACAAGCTGCTGATTCTGGGCAAGCCGGCAGCGGATCTGACCCTCGCCTGGAACGCGGCCGCCTGCGTCATCAACGCGGTGATCAGCACGGCGGCGGCAGTGGTGCTGTATCTGGCCTTGCGCCCGGCCCTGGAAAGTTCGGGCCTTTTGGAAAAATCCTGATTCTATCTGTCTGACAAGAGAAAATCTGTGCGCCCCGGCCCTTTGGCCGGGGCGCTTTTTATGAAAAATCTCTGTGAAAAAGTACCTGAAAACCTCAGAAAAGCCGCTTTTTGAGGGTTGCAGGGCTGGAAAGCAGAGATAAAATGATGTACAATAAAAAAAGTTTTGCGGGCTTTGAGCCCGCGTCTTTTGTGGGGCAAGGGGGAACCGGCAGGCGGGATGCAAAAGCACGGTTCCGGGCAAAGCCTTGCCCGAAAACTCTACAGAGCGAGAGGTCTTACTATGTCCAATAAACATTCAGCCGGAGAGTCGCTCTGGCGGAAATGGAAGCGGCGCTATGAACAGTGTCAGGAATACTGGTATCACGCCGCGCAGCATGGGAGAGGAATGCAAAAGCACCTGTTGATGTTTGCGGCGGGGCCCTATGCGCTGCCGCTGGCGGCGGTGGTGGTACTGCTGGCCATCTTTTCACTGGTGGGCGGCGTGGTGCTGGCCTTCAGCGGCGGCGGAGAGCCGGCTGCCTCATCCGGCAGCGTGTCCAGCGAGTGGGTGGAGCCGGAGGCCGACAAGGACTATGACGCGGCCGAGGGGATCATTGACACCCAGGTTTACCAGGGCACGGTGCTGCCGGTGACCGACGATGCCGGCCAGGAGTACATGGACAGCACCCTGTTTTTGGGAGACAGCAACACCGTGCGCTTTATGATGTACGGCAAGACCACCCTCAAGAATGATATCGGGGTGGTGAGCATGGGTGTGGGGGCCATCAAGACCCTGGCCTGTGTGGATTTCAAGGGATACTCCCAGTATGTGACCATGCCTAAGGCGGTTTCCATCATGCAGCCGGAGCGGGTCATCATCACCTTTGGCACCAATAACCTGTCTGGCACCAGCACCAACGCCGACAAGTTTATCGAGCAGTATGAAGAGGGGATCCAGGCCATTGTGGAGGCTTATCCCAGCGTGGATGTGATCGTGAACAGCATCCCGCCCCTGGACAAACTGCGGGAAAATACCAATCTCTACCAGAGCCAGATCGACGCCTACAACCAGGCCATTGTGGACATGTGCGAGGCCAACGGCTGGAAATATCTGAATAGCGCCGAGGCCCTGAAGGACGAGAATACCGGCTGGGCCAAGACCGACTACACCCTCAGCGACGGGGTGCATCTGTCCCAAAAAGGGGTGGACGCCCTGTTTGAGTATATCCTCACCCATGCCTATATCACCGAGGACGATCGGCCCAAGCCCCTCAGCCCGGTGCCGGAGCGGAACGAGACGCCTCCGGGCCTGATCACCAGCGACCCCATCGCGGTGCGGGGGGCCAAGGTGCCCATTGAGTTCCAGGCCTCCGAGGGCGGCCATCTGGAGGGCGATACCACCCAGAGCGTCAAGAAGGGGCAGAACTGCGCAGCCGTGACCGCGGTGGCCGACGAGGGCTGGCATTTCAGCCACTGGTCTGCCACCCTGGGCAGTGTGGGCTCCTCTTCCACCCTGGTCTTTACGGTGCCGGAAAGCGCGGACGCCAACGGTGTGCTGCTGGTGGCCTATTTTGAGCGGGATGAGGCCGAGGAGACCCCGGAACCCACCAAAGAGCCCACTGCCACCCCCCGGCCTACCGCCACGCTTACCCCCACGCCCACGGTGACGCCGGCGCCTACTCAGGCACCTACCCAGGCGCCCACTCAGGCGCCTACCCAGGCACCTACCCAGGCGCCCACTCAGGCACCTACCCAGGCGCCCACTCAGGCGCCTACCCAGGCACCCACTCAGGCGCCTACCCAGGCACCCACTCAGGCGCCTACTGAGGCACCTACTCAGGAGCCTACCCAGGAACCCACTCAGGCGCCGCAGCCCACGCCGGAGACTCAGAACCCCGGCTCCGGCCAGGAGCAGCAGCCTGCGGGGAACTCTGTACCGCAAAATGACAGTGCGCCATCGGGTTCCTCCGGGAGTGATGCGGGCGGGGACAGTGGCTCGGGTGAGGGGGCAGCCAGTGGAAGCACCTCTGCCGGCTGAGGCTGACCGAAAAAGCTGAGCGGCCGACAGAAGAACCGTCCTGGGCAGCCATACAGGAAAATTCAGGAACTTTTCCCCAAAAGGGGCCCGCGCGCGGGCCCCTTTTTTCTTTGTCCGCTGGCCGGCAGGGAAAAAGTGTATTTTATAAAAAGACAAAAGTTTACAAAAAAATTCATTTCATTGACAAAAAAGCAGGCGCGCGATAAGATAATGAACCGTGAGGCCTTTCTGCTTCATACCTGGTTTTGGCGGATAATTGGTAATTTTTCAGGCGCAACAGCGGGTTCTTCGCCCGCTGCCAACAGATCTATCGTCACCGATTCGGCAAACAGAGAAAACATATCTATACGGTGAAGGATAGTACGTCTGTAGGACAGTGGCCCTATAGGCGTATTTTTCTTTTCAGTCCAATCAGGGCCACAGCATCGGTTCAGGCCGCCTGTCGGCGGTTTTGAATACAGGAAAAGTCTAATCACAAACCAAGGAGGAAACGCTATCCATGAGTAAAAAAGTTCTGAAGGCTGCGGCTATGACCATGGCTGCGGCGCTGGCGCTCTCTCTGGCCGCCTGCGGCGGGTCCAGCTCCAGCTCCGCTGCTGCCAGCAGCACGGCCGCTTCCGGCGAGGCAACTTCCGGCACCGAATCTACCGGCCTGCCCGAGGGTTACCCCACTAAGGACATCACTTACATCAACGCTTTCGCCGCCGGCTCCAGCCACGACGTGTACTTCCGTCTGCTGGCCGAGAAGGTCCGGGAGATGGAGGGCTGGGACCACTCCATCGTGGTGGAATACAAAGAGGGTGCTTCCGGCGATGTGGGCTGGACCGCTCTGGCCGAGGCTGAGCCCGACGGCTACACCATCGGCTTCTTCCCCACTGCCGCGCTGATCAACGGCGTGGCTTCCGGCCGTCCCTACACCACCGAGGGCATTGAGAATGTCATGGGCATGATGGCTGACCCCGGCGTTATCGGTGTGGCTGCCGACAGCAAGTACAACAGCCTGGAAGAGCTGGTGGCTGCCGCCAAGGAAAAGCCAGGCAGTGTCTCGGTGGGCGTCACCGCGGTGACCGCTTCCGAGGGCCTGGCCATCACCCAGCTGCAGCAGGCTGCCGACTGCCAGTTCAACGTCATCCCCTTTGACGGCCAGTCCGCCGTGCTGACCGCTGTGGCTGGCGGCCACTGCGACGCCTTCTGCCTGAACGTCTCCGACGGCAAGACCTTCGTGGACGAGGGCAGCGTCAAGTACCTGGCCACCGGCGACGAGGAGCGCAGCGAGTTCTACCCCGACATCCCCACCTATCAGGAGTGCGGCTATGATGTCATTCAGGTGAACGCCCGCTCTGTGGGCGCCCCCGCCGGCACCGACCCCGCCATCATCCAGTATCTGAGCGACTGCTTCGTGGCTGCCGCCAACGACCCCGAGGTTGTGGCCAAGGCCGAGGAGATGCAGATCCCCGTTCAGACCATGGATCATGAGGAGTGCAAGGCTCTGTTCCTGGAGACCGAGCAGTCCTACAAGGATCTGTGGGCTACCAACCCCTGGCAGTAATCTCTGCCCAAAGGC
>CASFKY010000063.1 GCA_949295465.1 uncultured Oscillospiraceae bacterium | reverse complement strand
CCCAGCACATTGCTCTCCACAAAGATCTCGGGGTTGGAGATGCTGCGGTCCACATGGCTCTCCGCCGCGAAATTGATCACATAGTCAAAATCGTACTCCTCAAACAGGCGGCTCACCAGGGTCTTGTCGCAGATGTCCCCCTGCACAAAGACGTGGCGGGGGTCCCCCTCGCAGTCCTTCAGGTTTTCCAGATTGCCGGCATAGGTCAGCTTGTCCAGATTCACCAGCAGGATCTCCGGGTACTTCTTGAGCATATAATAGACGAAGTTTGAGCCGATAAAGCCGGCGCAGCCTGTGATCAGGTATTTTTTCATGACAATTGTGTTCCTCTCTTATTTCATTCCGTTCTCGCCGTCCCAGTGCTCAAAGAAGCAGGCCAGGGCCTGCTGCCAGGGACGCATCTCGTCTCCCACCGTGCAGCGCAGCATCCGATTTTCCAGGGCGCTCCAGGCCGGGCGGTCGGCGCTTTCCGGGTGCTTGGCCTTGTACTGCGCGCTGGTGCAGGGGGCAACGGTGGCATTCACCCCGGACAGACGGATGATCTCCGAGGCAAAATCATACCAGCTGCAGACTCCTTCTCCGGTGCAGTGATAGATGCCGTACTCGTGGCTCACCACCAGTTTGAGGATATGATGGGCCAGATCCACCGCGTTGGTGGGGTTGCCCTTCTGGTCGTTGACCACTTCCAGGGCCCCCACCTTCCGGCCGGCGTTCACCATGGTCTTGACAAAGTTTTTGCCGTAATAGCTGTACAGCCAGGCAGTGCGCACGATGAAATGGCGATGGCAGAACTCCTGCACATATTTTTCGCCCAGGAGCTTGGTAGTGCCGTAGGCGCTGATGGGGCCGGGCAGGCAGGTCTCATCCTGGGGGATCTCCCCGTTTTCCCGCCCGCTGAACACATAGTCGGTGGACACATGCACCAGCCGCGCCCCCGCCTTCTCGGCAGCAATGGCCAGATTGCGGGGCCCGATGGCGTTGGCCTTAAAAGCCGCATCGGTGTTGGTCTCACAGCCGTCCACATTGGTAAAGGCGGCACAGTTGATGATGGCGTCCGGCTGATGGCGGCGCACAAAATCCACCACCGCCGTCCGATTGGTGATGTCCAGTTCCTCCAGATCCACCGCCAGCACCGTGGCGTTCTTCAGCTTTTCAGGGATGGGGCCGATCTCGCTGTACCCCAATTTCAGCTGTTTTTGGATTTCCCTGCCCAGCTGACCATGACTGCCCGTAATCAGCACCTTCATATTGCGCAAATCTCCTTCCCTTAATAGCGGATCTTGTTGTCCGCCACCTGTTTCAGATGCTGGCCGTAGGGGCTCTTGCCGTAGCGCCGGGCGCTCTCCAGCAATTTCTCCTTGTCGATCCAGCCATATTTATAGGCGATCTCCTCGGGGGCGCTGATCTTGATGCCCTGGCGCTTTTCCACCATCCGCACAAAATCCGCCGCGTCCACCAGGCTGTCCATGGTGCCGGTATCCAGCCAGGCAAACCCGCGGCCCAGCAGCTGCACATCCAGATCGCCCGCCTTCAGATACAGTTCGTTCAGGGTGGTGATCTCCAGTTCTCCCCGGGCGCTGGGCTTCACCTGTTTGGCCATCTCCACCACCCGCTTATCGTAGAAATACAGCCCGGTAATGGCGTAGTTGCTCTTGGGCTGAGCGGGCTTTTCCTCCACGCTGATCACCTTGCCGCTCTCATCGAATTCCACGATGCCGAACCGCTCCGGGTCGCTCACATAATAACCGAACACTGTGGCCCGGCCCCGCTGTTCGGCGTTTTCCACTGCCGCTTTCAGGATATGGCTGAACCCGTTGCCGTAAAAGATGTTGTCCCCCAGCACCATGGCGCAGCAGTCGTCCCCGATGAACTCCTCCCCCAGCAGGAAGGCCTGGGCCAGACCGTCCGGGGAGGGCTGCACCTTATAGCTCAGCTGGAGACCGAACTGGCTGCCGTCTCCCAGCAGGTTCTCAAAGCGGGGAGTGTCCTCAGGGGTGGAGATGATCAGGATCTCCCGGATTCCCGCCAGCATCAGGGTGGACAGAGGGTAGTAGATCATGGGCTTGTCGTACACCGGCAAGAGCTGCTTGGAGGTGACCATGGTCAAGGGATAAAGGCGGGTACCCGCCCCGCCTGCCAGAATAATTCCTTTCATACTATCACTGCCTTTATTTTTTGTTGCAACGCCTTTCCGCCGGCGTTTTTTGTCCGATCGGCCTGCCGCCTTTCGGGTCATATACAGTATTATTATAAACAAAACGGCCCCGCAACACAAGCATTTTACCGCTTTTGTGCGAGGCCGCTGCCTTAATTTGTCGAATCTCTGCCGAAAAAGCGTCCCAAAGCTCTTTTACTTCAGCCGGAATCCCCACTTGCGAAAATACCGGCCCATGCTTTTCACCTGCATCCAAAACTGGGCAAAATCCTTGTTGGGGCTGCGGTGCCAGGCATGACAGGCAGAGAACTGGGGCAGATAGCACACCCGGCCGTACGCCATGGCCTTGCGGGTGATGTCCGCATCCTCCACATACATAAAATACCCCTCGTCAAATCCGCCCATCCTGCGGAACACCTCGGTGCGGATGCAGAAAAAGCTGCCGGTGCAGAACTGAATGTCGGTGACCTTGCTCAGGTCCTCATCCAGCATGGCGTAGTGGTCTCCATAGGGCTTGAGAAAGCCCACCGAGGGCAATTGGCGGGACAACAGCCCCAGCAGATTGCAGGGCCGCTTGGGCAGTACCTGGGGCTGGCCGTCCGGGAAGGTGAGCCGGGGCGTACTCATCACCACATCCGGGTTCTGATCCATCCAGCCGGCCATCTGCTCCAGCACTGGCTGCTGCACCAGGATATCCGGGTTCAGCACAAAGTGATACTCGCTGTCCAAGAGGGGCAGCACGGTGTTGTGGCCCTTGCCAAAGCCGTAGTTTTGGGGGTTCTGGATCACCTGGACCCGGGGATCCCGCACCGACTGCGCCAGTTTTTGGCCGGTACCGTCGGGGCTGGCATTGTCCACCAGCCAGAGAGTGAAGTCCGGCCCTGCGTACCCAAGCAGGGACTCCACCGCCCGCATCACTTCCTCATAGCCGCCGTAGCTGACGATACTGGCCGAGATCTTGCCCATTCTTTTTCTCTCCTTGCTGTTTGCTCCGCCTGCGGCGGCCGCTCTCTATCATACCACGCCCCCTGCCGGCGGGCAAGGCCCTCAGCGGTGGAACCGCCGCCGGGCCTCCTCCCGCAGAGAAGGCACCCGCCGCACAATCACCAGCGGGATCACCAGGGCCACGCAGGCCAAAAAGACCGCCACAGACCAGCCCGGCTGCCACCGGCCCTGAAAATACCGATCCCAGAAGAATTCCACTCCCAGCATCAGCACCCCAAAGGCCAGGATGACCAGCGCGGCGGCCGTGAGCAGGGAACGGCCCCGCACCGGCAGGGCCAGCCCCAGCCCCAGGGCCAGGGCCGCCGCCACCGCCAGGATGGGCAGCGCCAGGGAAAAGAACCATTTTCCCCGCAGCGCCAGGCTGATGAGGTATACATACAGCCCGATGGCGCCCACATCCAGGGTGAGCCGGGCCCACACCGGCAGATGCCTTGCCAGCAGCGGCAGCACACACCAGAACCAGAGCATGGCCGCCGCCCCGGTCACATAGAGGGACCAGGCCACCGTGCGGCCCACAAACAGGTTCACCACCGAACAGCAGATGGTCACCGAGGCCAGCATCCCGGTGAGCAGCAGGGCCAGCTCGGTCTTGGAGACCGGGGGCACCTCCACCCGCCGGGAGGCAAAAAAGGGCGCCTCCCGGTCCGGCTCCCGGGCCGAGGGGTCCACCACCGGCGTGCCGCACAGCGGGCAGCGCCGGGCCTGGTCGTCCAGCTCCACCCCGCAATGAACGCAGTAGGACATATTCTTTCCTCCCCCGGCTCAGGGCCGGTCGCTCTCGATCTTCACCGGGATGCCCTCCCGAACCAGAAAGCGGAAGAAATCCCGCTCAGTCTCGGTCTCTTTCTGGGTACCGGCAAAGGTGATCTCCATAATATTGCCGTAGCTGATGGCGGCGCAGTCGGCCCGGGGCACTGTGGCCTGCCCCAGAATCACCTCCATATGCCGGATATGGGGGCGCATCTCGGCGGGCACCTCAAAGGCGCCCGGGTTGGTAAAGGTGGCGGTATAGGGCCGGATGCCCAGGAGCTTGTAGTTCAGCGCCACCACCGGGTTTTTCAGCACCACCGGCACCAGCTGCAGCAGCCGGTTGTCGGCAAAGCGCACCTTGGTGGTAAACTCCGCCCGCATCTCCTGGCGGTTGATATGCAGCTTCATGAAATAGCGCACCTGGGCCACGATTTCCGGGAAGGTGTACTCCCCCAGGTTCGGGTCGATGCAGGGGCGCACAGTGGTGATGAAGTTCCGCAGGGTCTCGGAGGGGAACCACCCCCGCAGGTTGATGGGGATGGCCAGGGCCACCGGCCGGGGCCGACGGGGCTTTTCCCGGGCCTGCTTTTCCAGCAGAACCTGGATCAGCACCGCGGACAGATATTCGGTGATCGAGGCCCCGTAGCTCTTTGCCCTGGCCCGCAGCTGGTCCAGGGGCAGAAAACCCATGGTCACATGGAGGGTGTAGAAAGGCTCCGGCGTGCCCAGATTCTGATAGGCCCGGGGCAGAAAACCGAATCTCCCTTTCTGACTGCCCGCATACCGGGCATAGGCGTTTTCCAGCTCTTCGGACCGGGGCGGCTTATCCGGGTCCAGCACGCCGAACCGGCGCCCGCAGGGAACCGGGATTCCTCTCTGGCGCAGATATTCCGCCAGCAGGCTGCGAAACAACACCAGTGCCCCGCCCCCATCGGACAGGGCATGGAACACCTCGATAGAGATGCGGTTTTGGTAATAATAAAACCGCACCAGCCAGCCGTTGTCCTGCCCGAATCGCACCGGCGGGCAGGGGTTGAGGATGTCCGGGCGCACAAAGGGGCCGGGGGCCGGATTGGGCTCAAAGTAAAACCAGAACAGCCCCCGCCGGATCCGCACCCCGAAACCGGGAAAACGGGGCATGATCCGATCCACCGCCCGCTGTAGGGCCGCCGGGTCCACCGGCTGGTCCATCATGGCCGAAAATCGATAGACCGCCGAATATTGCTCGCTCTGGAGGGCCGAATACAGAAGGGCCGCGCTGTCCAGCCTGTACCATTTCCCGCCTGGCTGTGCCAAGGCCCTCGCCCCCTTCCCTGTTTTATTTATTGTACCATTCCGCCTCCCGGATTCGCAACCAAATATGGTCGGAAAAGTTTTTTCTTTCTATTCCGCCAAAGCCGTGGTATACTGGGGTATATTTTTCGTCCCCAGACCCTTGTGCAAAAGGAGCCCTTATGGAAAAAAGACGCCTTTTCCTCTCTCCCGCTTACCGCCGCACCCGCCAGCAGGCCAAGGAGGCCGAGCGCCGCCGGTTGGCCCCCTTTGTGCTGGCCATGAAGGCGCTGCACAGCGTCAGCGTGCCCGGCTCCATGGACCTGGAAGAGCTGGAGCGCCAGCGCAAAAGCCAGGAGATTCTGGGCAAGCTGGTCTCCCCCATGAACGGGCTGAGCTGGGAGCCCTTCTCCCTGGGCAATCTCCCTGCCGCCTGGACCAGGCTGCAAAAGAGCCCGGGCCACCGGCGGGTGATCCTGTACTGCCACGGGGGCGGCTATACCAGTGGGAATCTGGGCTATGCCCGGGTGCTCTCGGCCAAGCTCTGCCGGGCCACCGGCTTTGATGTGCTGGCCTTTGAGTACCGGCTGGCGCCGGAGCACCCCTACCCGGCCGCCCTGGAGGACGCGCTCCTGGCCTGGGAATATCTCCTGGAACACCACTTTGAACCACAGCACATCCTTCTGGCGGGAGATTCGGCAGGGGGAAACCTGGCTTTGGTGCTGAGCCTGCTGCTGAAACAGAAGGGCCGGCCCCTGCCGGGGGCGCTGCTGCTCTTTTCCCCCTGGACCGACCTGACCCTCTCGGGGGAAACCCTGGAGAGCCGGGCCGACCTGGACCCGGTGCTCACCCCGGAATATGTGCGGGCGGTGCGGGACGCCTACGCCCAAAACGCTTCGCCCTGCTCTCCCCTGCTCACCCCCCTGCTGGGGGATTTTTCCGGGTTTCCGCCGGTGCTCATCCAGGCAGGCACCCATGAGATCCTGCTGTCCGACGCCCGCCGGCTGGAGGAGAGGATGCGGCAGGCCGGCGTTTTCTGCCGGCTGGAGGAGTGGGAAGACATGTGGCATGTCTTCCAATTGTACCCCACCAAGAGAGCCTCGGACGCCATTCGGAACGTGGCCTATTTCCTGCTGGCTCACCTGTAAAGGCACAAAAAGGCCCGGGACGCTGTAAAAAGCGTCCCGGGCCTTTTGTACATTTTGGGGAAATGGATCAGCCCTGCTGCTGAGCCTTCTTGGCGGCGATGGCAGCCAGAGCGTCCTTGCGGGACAGGTTGATCCGGCCCTGCTGGTCGATCTCGGTGACCATGACGATGAGCTCGTCGCCCACCGCGACCACATCCTCTACCCGCTCCACGCGCTTGGTATCCAGCTTGGAGATGTGGACAAGGCCTTCCTTGCCGGGCACGATCTCCACGAAGGCGCCGAAGTTCATCAGACGGGTGACGCGGCCCTTGTAGATGGCGCCGATCTCCGGGTCCTCCACAATGGTCTTGATGGTGTGGATGGCCCGCTCGGCGTCCGCCGCATCCTGGGCGGAGACGAAGACATGGCCGTCCTCCTCCACGTCGATCTTGCAATTGCAGTTGGCGCAGATCTCCTGGATCACCTTGCCGCCCTTGCCGATCACGTCCTTGATCTTGTCCACGGGGATGGTCATGCTGAACATCTTGGGGGCATACTTGGACAGCTGGGCTCTGGGCTCGGCGATCACCGGCTTGATGATCTCGTCCAGGATATACAGCCGGCCCTTGCGGCACTTCTCAAAGGCCTCCTCGATGATGTCGTAGGTGAGGCCGTCCACCTTGATGTCCATCTGGATGGCGGTGATGCCCTTGCGGGTGCCGCCCACCTTGAAGTCCATATCGCCGTGGAAATCCTCCACGCCCTGGATGTCCAGCATGGTCATCCAGCGGTCGCCCTCGGTGATGAGGCCGCAGGAGATGCCGGCCACAGGGGCCTTGATGGGCACACCGGCATCCATGAGGGCCAGAGTGGAACCGCAGATGGAGGCCTGGCTGGTGGAGCCGTTGGAGGAAAGAACCTCGGAGACGCAGCGGATGGTATAGGGGAACTCCTCCACGCTGGGCAGCACGGGAATCAGAGCCCGCTCGGCCAGAGCGCCGTGACCGATCTCACGACGGCCGGGAGACCGGGGAGCACGGGCCTCGCCCACCGAGTAGGGGGGGAAGTTGTAGTGGTGGATATACCGCTTGTAGGGCTCGGTGCCCAGATCGTCCATCAGCTGGCTGTCCTTGGTGGAGCCCAGGGTGCAGGCGGTGAGCACCTGGGTCTGGCCGCGGGTGAACATGCCGGAGCCGTGGGCCCGGGGCAGCAGCCCCACCTCGGCGGCCAGAGGCCGGATCTCGTTGATGCCGCGGCCGTCTACCCGCTTGCCCTCGTCCAGCAGCCAGCGGCGCACCACGAACTTCTGCATCTTGTAGGAGATCAGAGCCAGGGTGGAGGCATCCAGGTCGGGATGCTCCTCGGCGATCTTGTCCATGATGGGCAGCAGAGCCGCGTCCCGCACGGTCTTGTCGTCGGTATCCATGGCGGCCTTGAACTCATCCAGATGGGCAGCCTTCACTTCCTCAAACAGATCATGGTCCAGATCCACCGGCTGGAAGTCGATCTTGGGCTTGCCGATTTCGGCCACAATGCCGTTGATGAAGGCGATGATCTTCTTGATCTCAGCGTGGGCCAGCTTGATGGCGTCCAGCATAGTGGTCTCATCCACCTCGTTGGCGCCGGCCTCGATCATCACGATCTTGTCCTGGGTGGCGGCCACGGTCAGCTGCAAATCGCTGTGATTCCGCTGTTCCAGGGTGGGGTTTACCACCAGTTCGCCGTCCACCAGACCCATGAAGACGCCGCCGATGGGGCCTTTCCAGGGAATTTCGCTGATGGACAGGGCAATGGAAGTGCCGATCATGCCGGTAATCTCAGGGCTGCAATCCTGGTCCACGCTCATGACGGTCATGGTGACGCACACATCGTTGCGCATATCCTTGGGGAAGAGAGGCCGGATGGGCCGGTCGATGACCCGGCTGGTGAGGATGGCCTTCTCGCCGGGGCGGCCCTCACGGCGCATGAAGCTGCCGGGGATGCGGCCCACCGAGTACATCTTCTCCTCAAACTCCACGCTCAGGGGGAAGAAGTCGATGCCGTCCCGGGGCTTGGCGCTCATGACCACGTTGCACAGCACAGCGGTCTCGCCGTAGCGCACCATGCAGCTGCCGTTGGACAGCCCGCACATCTTGCCGGTCTCCACCTTCAGCGGCCGGCCGGCCAGGGTGGTTTCAAACACCTTGTACTTGGGGAATGTCTCGCGCTTGGATGCGAATTCCAAAGCCATAATGGAACCTCCTGATTTTTGATTTTCAAGGGCTGCATACCGGCTTTAGCAATAAATCCGAGGCAGCGCAGGCCGCTGCCCCCGATTTACCGCTAAAACCACCTGATACAGCCTCTTTTTACCCTTTTCAGAAAATGACTGCAAAAACAGGGAAAAGGCAGGCGGCCGTGCTGCCGCCTGCCTTTTGGTTTCTTACTTACGCAGGCCGAGTTTCGCGATCAGGGCACGATAACGCTCGATGTCCTTCTTCTGCAGGTAAGCCAGCAGATTCCGGCGCTGGCCAACCATCTTCAGCAGGCCGCGGCGGCTGTGGTGATCGTTGTGGTTGGAGGCCAGATGCTCGTTCAGATGATTGATCCGGGCGGTGAGCAGGGCCACCTGCACCTCGGGAGAACCGGTGTCGGTCTCGCTCAGGCGGTAAGTTTCGATGATCGTCTTCTTGTCCATTTTCCAAAACCTCTTTCATAAATTTGCCGTCGGCGCAGCAGAAGGCAGCGGTCCTCCCCAAAAAGGGGCATACGCCTTGAACCGAGCCGCGGTATCTTAGTTATTATAGCACCGAACCATCCGAAATACAATGATTTTTCCAAAAATCTTTCGGGGCCCGGCCGGCGCGCCGCCCTTGCGTCACCGGGCGGTGTAAGAGGGTTCCTGTTGGGTTTGGGGCAACTCCTCAAAATTGATGTAGCGGCCCACCACCGCCCGGGGCTTGCGCTGGATGTGCCGGTTGATGCTGAGGATATACTCCCCCAGAATCCCCAGAAAGAACAATTGCATGGAGCCCAAGAAGAAGATCCCGATGGTGAGGGAGGCATCCCCCACCTGGTAGTGGTCCCAGTTGAGCAGCTTGTTCACCAAAACAAACAGGGAGAGCAACAGGCAGGCCACCCCCACCAGACAGCCCACGAAGGTAGCCAGCCGCATGAGCAGTTTGGTGGAGCTGGTGAGCCCCTGCATGGCAAAGTCGTAATTCTTCCAGAAGTTGAAGTTGCTTTTGCCCCGGCGGCTCCGGGCGTGCTCGTAGGGCACCACAGCCAGGTCCATGCCGTATTCCCCCACCACCGTCTTGAAGAAGGGCTCCACATCCTCGATCTGGGCCAGCACATCCAGAAAACTGCGGTCGTACAGACCGAACCCGTTGGCCAGGGCGATCTGCGGGGTATCCGCCATCTTGTCGATGAGGAAGTAGTACATCTTGCGGGCCTGGCGCATCACCCAGCCCTCTTCGCTTTTGCTGCGCTGGCCCACGATCACCTTTTTCCCGCTCTCCCAGTGGCGCAAAAACACCGGGAGCATCTCCGGCGGGTCCTGCAAATCCCCAAAGAGCAGGAAGGCCGCATCCCCGCTGGCATAGAGCATGCTCTGGAACACATTGCGGGTGAACCCGAAGTTCCGGGCGTTGAACACCGCCTTCACGTTCTTGTCTTTCCGGCACAGCTCCTCGATCTTGTCCCGGGTGTGATCGCGGGAAAAATCATCCACAAAAATGATCTCATAGCGATATTCTGGCTCCTGCTCCAGCACGGCCATCAGCCGGCTGTACATCTCCTCCACACAGCGTTCCTCGTTGTAGCAGGGGATCACCACACTGATCGTTGCCATCTTTTCACTTCCTCACTCACAGGATAAAGCTCATCAGATAAAAGGCCACGGGCACACAGCACAGTCCATATCCCGCCAGCAGCCGCAGCGCCCAGAACAGGCGTTCCGGCTTTTGGGGCTCGCTGGCCAACAGCGGCAGGCGGCGGCTCAGGGCGGGGAGATTGACCACCAGGAAGATCAGCAGCGCCGCCCAGAAGGCGGATATTCCCAGCCCGATGGCGTATTCCGCCGCGTTCTCCCTGCCGGGGAAGAGGGTTGTCAGCACCGCTTGGGTATCCCAGCTCATCCCCAGCTTCTGGCCGCCCTGCACAAAGTTCAGCAGCATGCTGGAACAATCCGCGCCGCCGAAACACCAGGGGAATTCAAAAATATAAGCCAGCTGGATGCCGCCGCTCAGCACCAGGTCCAAAAGAAGATTCACCCGCAAAAACCGGCTGTTTTTGGCCATCAGCAGGCTGAGGAAAGGAGCCATGAAAATGGTCCAGTAGGGGTATGTATAGGAGGTGGCAAAAAAGATCCCGTAGGCTGCCAGGCAGCAGTAGATCGCCCATTCATTCTGTACCAGATCGGCCCGGCAGGGCTTGATGTAGCATACGATCATCAGCACGGCCATGGCAAAGGCAAAGAGATAGAGCGAGCCCACCGAGACCTGGAGCGTATTTTTGAACAAAAACCAGATCAGCCCGTCGCCCCCGGTGGAGGCAGAAAACACCAGCCGGCAGACCAAAAGGAGGGATACCCCGCACGCCAGCTGCCCCGCTATGCGCTCCACCCGCTTCTCCCGCAGCAAAATCAGGGGCAAAAAGGCCATCAGGGTGAACAGCTTCATGGGCACCGAGAGGGCAAAGAAGATCAAAAACCGCTTGGTGTCCCCTTCCATATAGGCTTTGATGCCCCACAGCATCAGGGAGATCCCGATGATGTCATACTGGCTCAGCACACAGAGCGCGGAGATGGTGAGCGTGGAGGTAAGGAACAGACGGCAGCCAAGGCGCCGCTGAGGCTCGTCCAGCCCCATGGCCCGGCCGATGCCGGCCAGCCCCCGCACCGCCAGCCACAAAAAGACCAGCAGCATGCTTTTGGCCCACATGACGCAGGGAGGAAAATACAGGATCTCCAGCCCGCCCAGGCGGCTGAGCAGCCACAGCGGGAAATTCCATAACGCGAAGACCACATAGATCGGGAAGTCATAAAAGACCCAGTCCCCCGTATCAAAGCCCAGGTTCACCACCGCGCCGTAGCTCTGGGTATAAAAATCCCCCAGACGGCCCTGGAACAGGAAGTCCCACAGGTTGAGGGAATTCTGGACCGTGATCAGGATGTCGGAGTAGACGACGGTATAGAAAAACAGAAGGAACACGCCGCCCACCGCCAGTTCGACCCGGTTTTTACGAAAGCAGGTTTTTTCCATACATCCTCAGCTCTTTCTGTCGGTATTTTTTATATTTGGGGGGCAAATGGATGTTCAAGCCTTCTCTTCCCCGCCGGCCTCGAAAAACCGGCGGGCTTGTTCTGCGGCAGACATCACGCAGTCGGTCAGCTGCTGCAAATTGTCAAACTTGCGGGTGGGCCAGAGATAGCGGTAGAACTCCACTACCGGGCTCTGGCCGTACAGGCTGCCCTCATAGCCGGGCAGGAAGGTCTCACAGGTGGGCAGCACCCCGTTCACGGTGGGGCGGGTGCCGTAGCCGGTGGCGCTGGGGTACCAGACCCCCTCCACACAGGTGCGGGTGATGTACACCCCCTCCCGGGGAGTCTGGAACCCCTCCGGGTAGTGCTGATTGATGGTGGGGAAACCCAGCGTGTGCCCCAACCCCTTGCCGTGGCGCACCGGGAAATCGATCTGATAGGGAGCCCCCAGCAGCTCGTTGGCCAGGGGAACGTCCCCCTCCTCCAGCGCCTGCCGGATGCGGGTGCTGCTCACCGGCCGGCCCTTGTATTGCAGCAGGGGCAGCACCGTAACCCCGATGCCCTTCTGGGCGCAAAGCCGGGAGAGGATCTGCACATTGCCGCTTTTTTTGCTGCCGAAGGTGAAATTTTCGCCGCAAAACACCTCTTTGGCCTGATAGCATTCCACCAGGATCCGATCCACAAATTCCTGAGGAGTGAAATCCCGGAATTCCTCAAAATCCGGGGCCATGTACAGTTCCACCCCCAGGCCCGCGGCCCGCTGGTGTTTCAATTCTGTGGAGAGGAGCCGCGGCCCCTTGATCCGGCTGGCCTCCGGCAGGCGAAAGGTGAACAGCGCAGGGGCCAGCCCCCGATCCGCCGCCTTTTCCACCGCCCGGCGGACCACCGTCTGATGGCCGATGTGCAGGCCGTCAAAATATCCCAGCGCCACGCTGGACCCCTGGGGGGCAGGCAGCGCCGTCAAATGTTCAAAATAGTGCACCGGGTTCACTCCCTTTCACAAAAACTCTTTTCCACCCGCAGCACGTTTTCTTCCACCCGCCCCAGGCCCCAGAAGCCCTCGGCGGTATACAGGCGATACACCCCGTCCGGCTTGCGGAACTTGTAGGTGGGCGCCCCGTTGCGAAGGCGATGCTCGATCTCCGGGCTGACGGTGAGGGGCGAATACTGACGGAACACCGTGTCCACCGGCAGCAGCCAGTCGGCCAGGGTGCCCTCCTCCCCCGCCCGGAGGATCTCCTCCAGAGGATGGCTCTGATCCAGCCCATAGAGGCCGGCCCGGGTGCGGCGCAGCGCCGACATGGTAGCCGGCACCCCCAGCGCCCGGCCGATCTCCTCCAGCAGCACCCGCACATAGGTGCCCTTGCTGCAGGAGATCTCCAGCCGGTACTTGTTCTCCCCCGCCTGGCCCAGATACCGCAGGGAGTAGATCTCCACCGGCCGGGGCCGGCGCTCCACCTCCCTGCCCTGGCGGGCAGCCTTGTAAAGGGGCTGGCCGTTCACCTTCACCGCCGAGTACATGGGAGGCAGCTGCATCTGGGGGCCCACAAAGCAGGGCAGCACCGATTGCAGCTCCTCCTGCCCCACCCCGACCGGGCCCTCTTCCAGTACCTGGCCGGTGATGTCCCCCGTGTCGGTGCGGCAGCCCAACAGCAGGGTGGCCTCGTAGGTCTTGTCATGGTTGGGCTGCATGTCCACCGCCCGGGCCGCCTGCCCCGCAAACACCGGCAGCACGCCGGTGGCCATGGGGTCCAGCGTGCCGGAGTGGCCGATCTTGCGGGTGCCCAGCACCCGCCGCAGCTTGGCCACCACGTCAAAACTGGTCCAACCCTGGGGTTTGTCCACAATCAATATCCCTTGCATCTTGCTTATTCTTGCTCTTCCTCTTGTTGTTGCTGGGCCTGCCGGCGGAATTCCCGCTCCACCTCGGCCAGCACCGCCGCCTTGGTGTTGTCCAGGTTGCCCATCAGCTCGCAGCCTGCGGCCCGGGCATGCCCTCCGCCGCCAAGATGCTGGGCAATGACCCGGGCATCGGCAGCGTTGGTGGTGCGGATGCTCACCTTATAGCTGCCGCCGGGCTGCTGGCGCAGGGTGATGCCCACGTCCACCCCTTCGATGGTGCGGGGCAGACTGGTCAGATCCTCCAGCTCCTCGGGGGCCACCTGGCTGAGGGTGATCTCCTCCCGGGTGAGGAAGGTGAGGGCGCAGCGGCCCTCAAAGTGGTATTCCAGGTTTTGCAGCGCAATCTTCTCGGCCACAATCCGCTCCCGGCTGCGGTTTTCAAACAGCAGGGTGTTCAATTCGCTGGCCCGGGCCCCCGCCTCCATCAGGCGGGCAGCGGTGCGGTGGGTCTCCGCCCCGGTGTTGCTGAATCGGAAGCAGCCGGTGGCGGTGGCAATGCCGGTGTACAGGCAATCCGCCATCTGGGGGGTCAGTTCCACCCCCAGCAAGTCCACCAGGCGCACCATGATCTCCGAAGCCGCCGCAGCCTGGGCGTCCAGATAGGTGGCGTCTGCATAGCCGGAGTTGGTGGCGTGGTGGTCAATGCACAAATCCACCCGGTCCTGGTACTGCTGGGCCGCATCTCCAAACAGCTGGATCCCCGCCACATCCACCGCCACAATGTACTCCGGCGTCCACTGGCCGGTGTACAGGGGGATCTGCATATACCCGTACATAGACGGGATGGGGTCGCTGCAAAAGACCGCAGCCTCCTTTTCCAGAGCCAGCAACGCCTTGCACAGCGCCGCGCCGGTGCCTATGGTGTCTCCGTCCGGATTCTTGTGGCACAGGATCAGGATATGATCCCGCTCCTTCAGGCGTTCTGCCGCCTGTTCCAGACTCAATTCCTCAGTCATAATTTCCTCCCGGCGTTTTGCCCGGGGCCCTTCGCCCCTTACGCCTTCGCTGAAAATCCCTTATTCTTCCCCGGTCTCCTTGCCCTCGCTCTGGGGCAGCTTGGCCAGCAGCTCGTTGATATGGGCCGCATAGGCCGCGCCCTCATCCAAAGTGAACACAAAGCGGGGCGCCTTGCGGATGTGCATCCGGCGGCTGATCTCGGTGCGCACATGGCCCGAGGCCTTGTTGAGGGCATCCACCACGCTCTGGGCCCCCTGGGGGGCGTTCATCACGCTCACATGCACCTTCGCCACGTCCAGGTCCGGCGTGACATCCAGCCGGGTCACGGTCAAAAGCCCGCCGCTGAGCCGGGGGTCCTTCATCTGGCCGATGATCCCGATAATTTCCCGTTTCATATCCTGGGCCATCCGGCCCTGATTTTTGGTAGGCATTGCGCCTCTCCTTTCTAACCGGCCGGTATGCCGGCCTCACAACCGGGATCCGTCCCCCGGGCAGCCGCCGGGGACAGGGCCTTTCGCCCTGCCCCTGCCGCCGGCCGAAAGGGACTCAATCCCGATATTCTTCCAGTTTGAAAGCCTCGTACACGTCGCCCTCCTTGATGTCGGAGAACTTGGCCAGGGTCACGCCGCACTCAAAGCCCTCGGCCACCTCTTTGGCGTCATCCTTGAAACGCTTGAGGCTGGCGATCTCGTCCTCGGCCATGACAATGCCGTCCCGCACGATGCGGATCTTGGAGTCCCGGGTAACTTTGCCGGAAGTGACCCGGCAGCCGGCCACCGTGCCCACGCTGGAGATCTTGTACACCTGGCGCACTTCCAGGGTGCCCATCTCCACCTCGCGGATCTTGGGGGCCAGCATGCCCTTCATGGCGTCGGTCACATCGTTGATGGCGTCGTAGATCACCCGGTACATCCGCATTTCCACGTTGGCCTGGGCAGCCTCTTCCTTGGCCACCGCGTCGGGCCGCACATTGAAGCCGATGATGATGGCGTTGGAGGCGTCGGCCAGGGCCACGTCGCTCTTGCTGATGGCGCCCACGCCGGCGTGGATGACCCGCACCCGCACCTCGTCGTTGGAGATCTTCTCCAGGCTCTGCTTCACCGCCTCGGCGCTGCCCTGCACGTCGGCCTTCACCACAATGGCCAGCTCCTTGCGCTCGCCCTCGGCGATCTGGCTGAACAGATTGTCCAGCGTGACCTTGGTGTAGCTGGCAAACTGCTTCTCCTTGGCCTCCTCGGCCCGCTTGTCGGCCAGTTCCCGGGCCAGCTTCTCGTCGGCCACCGCCTCAAACTGGTCGCCGGCCTCGGGCACTTCGGTGAGGCCGGTGATCTCCACAGGGGTGGAGGGGCCGGCTTCCTCAATATAGGCGCCCTTGTCGTTGCGCATGGTGCGCACCCGGCCCACGGCGGTGCCCGCGATCAGGCAGTCGCCCTTGTGGAGAGTGCCGTTCTGCACCAGCACGGTGGCCACGGGGCCCTGGCCCTTGTCCAGCCGGGCCTCCACCACGCTGCCCTTGCCCCGGCGATGGGGGTTGGCCTTCAGCTCCTTCATCTCAGCCACCAGCAGGATGTTCTCCAGCAGGTCGCTGATGCCCATGCCCGTAACTGCGGATACCGGCACGCAGATGGTCTCGCCGCCCCACTCTTCGGGCACCAGATCGTATTTGGTGAGCTGCTCCTTGACCAGTTCCGGGTTGGCGGTGGGCTTATCCATCTTGTTGATGGCCACGATCACGGTGACCCCCGCCGCCTTGGCATGGTTGATGGACTCGATGGTCTGGGGCATGATGCCGTCGTCGGCAGCCACCACCAGCACCGCAATATCGGTCATGTTGGCGCCGCGGGCCCGCATGGCGGTGAAGGCCTCATGGCCCGGGGTATCCAGGAAGGTGATGAGCTGGTTGTTGATCTTGACCTGGTAAGCGCCGATGGCCTGGGTGATGCCGCCGGCCTCGCCCGCGGTCACGTTGGTCTTGCGGATGGCGTCCAGGATGCTGGTCTTGCCGTGGTCCACGTGGCCCATGACCACCACCACGGGGGGACGGGTGACCAGATCCTCGGCGGCGTCCTCCTCGGTCTCGAACAGACGCTCCTCGATGGAGACATGGACCTCCCGCTCCACCTTGGCGTGGAACTCCTCGGCCACCAGTGCGGCAGAATCAAAATCCACCACGTCGCTGATGGCGTGCATCTCGCCCATCTGCATGAATTTCTTGATGACCTCGGCGGCGGTCTTTTTCAGCCGGGTGGCCAGCTCGCCCACCGTAATCTCATCGGGGATGGAGATCTTCAGCTGGGCCTTGCGGGCCTTCTCCAGCTGGATGCGCTGGAGCCGCTCGGCCTCGCTCTCCCGCTTTCTCTGGAAGGGCTGCTGGCGGTTCTTGCGCTGGTTGTTGAACTTCTGTTTGTTGCCGGCGGGCGTGGGCTTGCGGCGGTTCTCCACGTTCTTGGTGCTGGCCAGGTCGCTGTACTTCTCGTTGAACTTATCCAGGTTCACGTCCACAGTGCGGGTATCCACCATGACGGTCTCCCGCTTGACCTCCACCGACTCCACCGGCGCAGGGTTCTTCTTGCCCGAGGCGGGCACCGCGCCCACCGCCTTGGCGGCCTCGGCCAGGCTCACGGTCTGGCGCTTGGGCTGCTTGGGGCCGTTCTGCTGCTTTGCCTTCTGCTTCTTGCTGTGCTGCTCGCCGCCCTTGGCCTCCTGACGGCGGGGCTCCTCCTTCTTAGTCTCGGGCTTGTTGGCCGAATTCAGATACGCCTGCAAGTCAGGCTCCTGATTGGCCTGGGTGTAGTGCTCCAGCAGGTAGTTCAGTTCGCCCTCGGTGAGGTTGCTGCTCACCTTTTTGGCCTCGCCCCCCAGGGTGGCCAGCTGATCCAGGATCTGCTTGGGGGCCATGTTCAGGTCCTTGGCCAGTTCATTTACTTTATATTTGATGCCAAATTCTTCTTTCGCCATGGGCTATATCCTCCTTGATCGATGTCATTTCGCAAGATGTTCGCGGCACAGGCGGGCCAGGTTCTCGTCGGCCACACCGTACACTCCCACCGGCTTTTTGCTGATGGGGCAGAGCTGCTGCTGGGTCAGGGGCATCGGCAATACCTCCGCCGCCCCCTCGCAGGCCCTCTGGAGCCGCGCCAGGGTCTTGGGGCTCAGGTCGGCGGCGGTGAGCACCAGCGCCACCCGGCCCTTGTATACGTCTTCACAGACCGCGTCAAACCCCATCACCAGCCTGCCCGCCTTGCGGCACAGGCCCAGAGCCCCGAAAATTGCCGGTTCATTGTTCATGGTCCGCGCCTCCCAGCTCTTTTTCCAGCCGGTCATACACCTCGTCCGGGATGGGCTGAGAGAACTCCTTCTCCAGCCGCCGGGCCTTGCGGGCCTTGCGCAGACATTCCGGGTCCCGGCACAGGTACGCGCCCCGCCCCGGCATCCGGCCGGTCAGATCCAGATTCACCTGGCCGGCGGCGCTGCGCACCACCCGGACCAGTTCTTTTTTCGGCTTGCCCTCTCCGCAGCCCACACAGCGGCGGATGGGGATCTTTTTGGGTTGCATGGATCTCAGCTCCTTCCCCTTGGGGTCTGTGATGGTGTGCGGTTACGCCTTTTCCGTCTTTTCCTCCGGCTCCTCACCGTAGTACCCGCTCTCGGGGCGGATGTCAATATTGTAGCCGGTCAGCCGGGCACACAGGCGGGCGTTCTGGCCCTTGTTGCCGATGGCCAGGCTCAGCTGGTTGTCCGGCACGGTGACCTTGCAGGCGCGGGTGTCGCCGTCCAAAATCTCCACCTTCAGCACCCGGGCCGGGCTGAGGGCGGCGCTGATGAACTCGCTCACGTCCTCGCTCCACTTGACGATGTCGATCTTTTCCCCGTTCAGCTCCTCCACGATCTTGGCCACGCGGGAGCCGTGGGCACCGATGCAGGCGCCCACCGGGTCCACATTTTCATCCTTGCTGTACACCGCCATCTTGGTGCGCATGCCGGCCTCCCGGCTGATGGCCTTGATCTCCACAGTGCCGTCGAAAATCTCGGGCACTTCCATCTCAAACATCCGCTTGACCAGGCCGGGATGGGTGCGGCTGATCATCACCCGGGGGCCCCGGTCGGTGATGGTCACATCCACCACATACACCTGCACATGCTGGCCCTCGGTGTACTCCTCACCGGGCACCTGCTCGTTCCGGGGCAGGATGGCCTCGCCCCCCTTGCCCAGGTCCAGCGCCACGATGCCGCGCACCGGGTCTACCCGGGTGACGGTGGCGGTGATCAGCTCATGGGCCTTGGACTGCATCTCACTGAACTGCTGGCTGCGCTCGGCCTCCCGGATGCCCTGACGGATCACATGCTTGGCGGTCTGAGCGGCAATGCGGCCGAACTCCTTGGTCTTGAGGGGGGTCACCAGCCGGTCGCCCAGCTTGTAGGTCTTGCGGATCTCCTGGGCCTCGGCCAGGCTCACCTGAGTGTGGGGATTTTCCACCTCTTCCACAATATCCTGCACCAGAGAAACGCTGAAACGGCCCTTGGCCGGGTCGATCTCCACCAGCACGTTGTCGTCCTCTACCTCGTAGTCCTTTTTGACCGCGATCACAATGGCGTTGGAGATCTTCTCGATCAGATACTCGGCGGAAAGCCCTCTCTCCTTTTCCAGCATGGACAAGGCTTCAAAAAATTCTGCGTTCATTTTCTGGTTTCCTCCTGTTCAGAACCCCGCCGGGCGCTGCCCGGCCGGGGGCTTGGTGATGTTGGCTCTCTTTTCTCTCTATTTTTTATGCTTTATGGATATTCAGAAATCGGGGGCCGGCCCGAAAGCCGGGGCCCCGGCTCAAAACAGGTCCTCGTCGTCACACAGCTTCACATAGCTGGCGGCCCCGGCCTCAAAATCCACCGGGCCCTGAGGGGTCTCCACCGTCACCCGGTTCTCCTGGCGGCCTTTCAGGATGCCCTCAAATTCCCGCATCCCGTTTTCCAGCGGGCGGATGAGCCGCACGGCCACCTTCTGGCCCTTCAGCTGCTCATAGTGCTCCGGCCGGGTGAGGCGGCGGCCCAGCCCCGGGCTGCCCACCTCCATAAAATAGCTCTGGTCAATGGGGTCCGCCTCGTCGATCACCGGGTCGATGGCGTGGCTCACCAGGGCGCAGGTGTCGGTGTCCAGCGGCTCATCCCGGTCGATGAGGATCCGCAGGTACCAATCCGGCCCCTCCTTCTCAAAGCGCACATCCCACAGGCGAAGGCCCAGCCCCAGGCCCTCTACCACCGGGCGCACCAGTTCTTCCACCACGCCCGCCGTATTTTTTCCGTTTTTGCCGGCCGCCATGACACACATCCTTCCCCGGGGCAAAAAGCCCCTGACAAACAAGAAAAGCGGACCTTGCGGCCCACTTTCCATTGAAATCATTCATCCTACCCTGTTACTATATCACAATTTGGGGCCGGGCGCAAGAGTCCGGCCCCAAAAGATGGGCAATTTCCCCGAAAAACAGCCTTTTTCAGGCCCGCAGGGAGGCTCTCAGAAGGCCCACTCCCCTTCCCGGAAGATCGGCACCTCCCGGCCGTCCCGGGTAAGGCCAGTGACGGTGGTGTCGGCGGCCCCGATCATCACATCCTCGTGGATGGCCGAGTGGTTCATCCCCCGCTCATCCAGCTCCTGCCGGCTGAGGGCGGTGCCGCCCCGGGTAGTGCCCGGGTAACTGTCTCCAAAGGCGATGTGGCAGGCGGCGTTTTCATCAAACAGAGTGTTGTAGAACAGCACTCCGCTGCGGTTGATGGGGCTGGAAGCCGGCACCAGGGCCACCTCTCCCAGCCGGCAGGCTCCCTCGTCGCTGGTGAGCATCCGGGTCAGCAGCTCCTGGTTTTCCCGGGCGCTCCACTCCACAGCCTTCCCCTCCCGGAAGGTCACCGAGAAGTCCCGGATGAGCTGGCCGTTGTACACATAGGGTTTTGTGCCCTTCACAACCCCCTCCACCCGGCGGCAGTGGGGAGCAGTGAACACCTCCTCGGTGGGCACGTTGGCGATGAATTCCACCCCGTTTTCGGCCAGTCCGGCGGCGCCCTCCCACAGGTGCTCCTCGGCCAGGCCAATGACCAGGTCGGTGCCGTTGGAGGAAGTAAAGTGGAGACTGTCCAGCCCCAGCTCGTTCAGCCTATCCCGCCGGGCGGCAGTGCGGGCCACATGGGCCTTCCACTCCCCCACCGGGTCCCCGCCGGTGACCCGGCAAACCGCAAAGATCTGCTGCCAGAGCTTTTCCACTGCGGCAGGGCCCTCCAAATTCGGGAAGACCCGGGTCGCCCAGGCCTGAGTGGGCAGGGCCGCCACGCACCACTGCACCCGGTCCTTCATGGTGTAGTCGTTCCAGGGCTGCATGAAGCGGCGGCGGGCCAGGCTTACCCGGTTCAGCTTGCCGGCGTCCAGCCCGGCAAAGGCCTCCGGGTCAGAGGCGTGGATGGCCAGCAGGCAGCAGCCGTCCGGGTCCTCGGCATAGTCCAGCCAGCTGCGCAGCTCGTATTCGTGGACCCCGGCCAGCACCTCTTCCGGGCTTTTCTCGTATTTCAGCCGGGCCAGCTGCTCGTCCTCATAGCGGACGATCACCTCCTTGGCCCCCGCCTCGTACCCGGCCCGGGCACAGGCCCGGGCAAAGAAGGCCGCCTCCACCGGGCAGCGGATGAGAAAAGTCTGGCGGGGCTGCACGTTGACCCCCACCTTTACCACAAAATCCGCGTATTTTTCCAGCAGCTCCCTGTCCATCTTCTTCTCCTTCCCGCCGCCCCTCTTGGTTCGGGGCCGCCGCCCCGCCTGCGGGGGCTGTTAGTTGTATGGCTGATTTGGCCGGCCATTATACAGCCGGCTCCAAAAAAGGGGCCGCCGGCAGATACCGGCAGCCCCGCAGCGCGTTCTCAGAAATCAATCTTCTTTTCGATGTAGGCGCGCAGTTCACTGATGGGCAGGCGCACCTGCTCCATGGTGTCCCGGTCCCGCACGGTGACGCAATTGTCGCCCGCCTTTTTCCCGTCGTCCACGGTATCAAAGTCCACGGTGATGCACAGGGGGGTGCCGATCTCATCCTGCCGGCGATAGCGTTTGCCGATGGAGCCGGCGTCGTCGTAATCCACCATGAAGTAGTGGGACAGCTCCTTGCGGATCTCCTGGGCCTTCTCCCCCAGCTTCTTGGACAGGGGCAGCACCGCCGCCTTGTAGGGAGCCAGGAAGGGATGAAGATGCAGCACGGTGCGCACGTCCTCCTTGCCCTTGGAATCGATGAGGTGCTCCTCATCGTAGGCCTCGCACAGGAAGGCCAGCGCCACCCGGTCGCAGCCCAGGGAGGGCTCGATCACATAGGGGATGTAGTGCTCGCTGGTCTCAGGGTCAAAGTACTCCAGGCTCTTGCCGCTGGCCTCCTGGTGACGGCCCAGGTCGTAATTGGTGCGGTCGGCAATGCCCCACAGTTCGCCCCAGTCGGTGAAGGGGAAGGCATACTCGATGTCGGTGGTGGCCCGGCTGTAGAAGGCCAGCTCGGCGGGCTCGTGATCCCGCAGGCGGAGGTTTTCCTCCTTGATGCCCAGGCTCAACAGCCAGTTCTTGCAGAAATCTTTCCAGTAAGCAAACCACTCCAGATCGGTGCCCGGCTTGCAGAAGAACTCGCACTCCATCTGCTCGAACTCCCGGGTGCGGAAGGTGAAGTTGCCCGGGGTGATCTCATTGCGGAAAGCCTTGCCCACCTGGCAGACGCCGAAGGGCAGCTTGCGCCGGGTGGTGCGCTGGATGTTGGCAAAGTTGACGAAAATACCCTGGGCGGTCTCGGGGCGCAGGTAGCAGGTGCTGGAGGAATCCTCGGTGACACCGATGGCGGTCTTGAACATCAGGTTGAACTTGCGGATGGGGGTGAAGTCGTGCTTGCCGCAGACGGGGCAGACCACGTCCTCATGGCTGGCAATGAAGGCATCCATCTCGTCAAAGCTCATGGCGTCCACATTCACCTCGGGATGCGCCTCGCCGATCAGCTTGTCCGCCCGATGGCGGGACTTGCAGGCCCGGCAGTCCAGCAGCGGATCACTGAAGCTGGCCACATGGCCGGTGGTCACCCAGGTCTGGGGATTCATCAGGATGGCGGCATCCAGGCCCACGTTCAGCCCGCTCTCCTGCACGAATTTCTTCATCCAGGCCTTTTTCACATTGTTCTTGAACTCCACGCCCAGGGGGCCGTAGTCCCAGCTATTGGCCAGGCCGCCATAAATCTCGCTGCCCGCGTAGACAAAGCCGCGGTTCTTGCACAGATTGACGATCATATCCAGGGTTTTTTCGCTATTTTTCATTTGCTACTCCTCACTGCGGCGCTGGCTGCGCCGCCGTTATTCTGCGGGCAAGGGCCCCTTGCCCTTCCCACGGGCCATAACGGCCGTTGATGGTCATTATACCTCAGGCCCGCCCCCTTTGTAAAGGCGGGAGCGCACCTGTCCGCTCCTCTCCCGTGAAAATCGGAAAGCTCCCGCTCGCCCCAACAAAAAGAAACGCCCTGACCCCAAAAAAGGTCAGAGCGCCAGGCGCCGGCCCGGGCACTTTTGCGGGCCCGGCGGCAGTGCCATTTTATTCTTCGCCGGCCTGCTGGCGCATCTGCTCCAGATGACGGCGGATCTTCTCCACGGTGTCCTCGCTCAGGTCGTGCTCGATGCGGCAGGCCTCGGCGGCGGCGGTCTTCTCGTCCACCCCCAGCTCCCGCAAAAAGGAGCTGAGCAGCTTGTGACGCCCGTAGATCCGCTGGGCGATCTCCAGCCCGGTGGGGGTAAGGGTGATATAGCCATCCTCATCCATTCGGATATGCCCGCTCTCCCGCAGCTTTTTCATTGCGACGCTGACGCTGGGCTTGGTGTAATTCAATTTGCCCACGATGTCAATGGAGCGCACCTGACCGTTCTCTTCCTTCAGCATCAGGATCGTTTCCAGATAATCTTCCGCCGACTCATGAATTTGGGTATGCACGACAAGCCTCCTGTGTGTTGGCGGCAAGATGCAGCGCCTGCCAAAACCTGCCCCGCACCAGCGCGGATGGCCCCGCCGATCTGTAGATTCCCGCCATTGTATTGTAATATAGGATAGCATATCGGGAGAGATTTTGCAAATTTTCTCTTTTCTTCCCTCTTTCAGCCCTTTTTTCGGGATTCTTTCCCCTATTGCTTGCGTAAATCCAAAAGATTTACTATACTGATATATTATTTACTCCCTGTTTTGCGACATTTTCAGGGAACCTTTGAACAAGGAGGCTAAGTTCCATGGCTACCCTTCGGGAACTGGCTGAATACACCGGCTATTCCATCACCACCATCTCCCGTGTCCTGAACGACGACCCCACCATGAGCGTCACCGACTCCACCCGGGCCGCCATCCTGGAGGCCGCCGGCAAGCTGCACTACAAGACCACCCCCAAGCCTGCCCGCGGCCGGGGCCGCGCCCGGGCCTCGGCAGGCTGCTATGCCATTGCCGAGATGCTCAGCCCGGTGGAGCAGCTGGCCGACCCCTATTACCTTTACCTGCGCAACTACGCTGAACAGTACTGCCGGGACAAGCGCATCCGCACCCTGCATCTGCTGGAGCAGGGCGGCGATTACCGGGCCGATCTGGCGGGCAGCTTTGAGGGGATTCTGGCCATCGGCATTTTCTCGGAGGCACAGATTCGCGCCCTTTGCCGGATCTGCCCCAAACTGGTTTTTTTGGATTCCGCCCCGGACGAGGCCCGGTTTGATTCGGTGGTGCTGAATTACCGGGTGGGCATCGAGCAGGCGCTGGATTCCCTGCTGGCGCTGGGACACACCCGGATCGGCTTTCTGGGCCCCACCGCCAAGCTGGACCAGAAAAAGCGGCCTGCCCCGGAGGTGCGCCGCCAGTATTTTATCCAGTACATGGAGGAAAAAGGACTGTTTGAGCCGGCCTTTTTGTTTGACGCTCCCATGTCCGCCCCCGAGGCCCGGGCGGTGGTGAGCAGCCGGCTGGAGAGCGGCGCCCCCATGCCCACCGCCCTCATTGCCGCCAACGAGGAGGCGGCCATCGGCGCGGTGAGCGCGGCCCGGGCCGCCGGCATCTCAGTGCCCCGGGATCTCTCCATCATCAGCTTCAACGACACGGTGCTCAGCACCCTCACCGACCCGCCCCTCACCAGCATCAGCACCCATGTGGAGGAGATGAGCCATCTGGCAGTGGACCTTTTGACCCGCCGTGTCTCCCTGGAGGCAGAGGCTCTCCCCCTAAAAGTGGTGGTACCTCCCTCGCTGATCCAGCGGGAGAGCGTCTGCCCCCCTCCCCTGTAATATTCCTGACTTTTTGTCTGGCGCCCCGGCCATAGCGGCCCGGCGGCGCCTTTTCTTTTGCCGCCCGGCAAAGCCCCCGCCAACCGACCAATCAGCCGCCCCGGGCGACAGGGGGCACTTTTGGAAAAACCTTCGTCTTTTTGTTCAAAAACTGCCTAAAAACCTTGTGCATGTTTTTCAGTAAAATAATTGTATTTTTAGTAAAATCATTGTATACTAAAGATAATGTAAAGGGCATTGCCCTGCCCTTTTTAGGATTCACCCATCACTCTGAGCTATACAGGAGATGCGCCATGATGCAACAGACTGAACTTCGCCGCCAGATCCAGGAGGGCGGGCTGGACGCCCGTCTTTGTGCCGTCTGCGGCTGTGAACCCAACCTGCTGGGCCCCAAGCGGGCCCGGCTGCTGAAACTGCTGGACGCCTATCAGGCGGCCTTCGGCCCCCAGGAGGAGGTGGGGCTGTTCTCCGGCCCGGGCCGCACCGAGATGGGGGGCAACCACACCGACCACCAGCGTGGCCGGGTGCTGGCCGCCGCGGTGGACCTGGACGCCCTGGCCTGCGCCGGCCCCAGCGGGGACGACCGGGTGCGGATCCTCTCGGAGGGTTACCCGGCACTGGAGGTGGACCTGCACTGCCTGACGCCCCAGAAGGAAGAAGAGGGCCGCTCAGAGGCTCTGGTGCGGGGCATTGCCGCCCGCATGCGGGAGATGGGATATGAGCCTCACGGTTTCCACGCCTGTGTGGACTCCACCGTGCTGAGCGGCTCGGGGCTTTCCTCCTCGGCGGCCTATGAGGTGATGGTGGGGGTGATCCTGAATCACCTGTACTGCGCCGACAAGCTGGACATGGTTCAGATTGCCCAGATCGGCCAGTATGCCGAAAATGTGTTCTTTGGCAAGCCCTGCGGCCTGATGGACCAGCTGGCCAGCGCGGTGGGCGGCATTGTGTCCATCGATTTTGAGGACCCCGAAACGCCCCGGGTGAAGAAGCTGGAGTACTCCCTCTCCTCCTCCCGGTATGCCCTTTGCGTCATCGACTCGGGCGCCGACCACGCGGACCTGACCGACGAATACGCCGCCATTCCCCGGGAAATGGGGGCGGTAGCCCGCTTTTTTGGCAAGGAGGTGCTGCGGCAGGTGTCGGAGGAGGCCTTCTGGGCTCATCTGGCCGAGCTGCGGGCCCAGGTGGGCGACCGGGCCGTGCTGCGGGCCATCCACTTCTTTACCGACAACCAGCTGGCGGCCAAAGAGGCCCAGATGCTGGAAAATGACGATTTCTACGGCTTCTTGCGGCTGGTGAACCAGTCGGGCCAGTCCTCCGCCGATCATCTGCAAAACCTCACCTGCTGGTCCAACCCCAGCCAGCAGGCCATCCCCGTCACCATCGCCCTGGCCCGCCGCCTTTTGAAGGGGGACGGCGCGGTGCGGGTGCACGGCGGCGGCTTTGCGGGCACGGTGCAGGCCTATGTGCCTCAGGACCAGGTGAAGGAGTTCCAGGCCGGCATGGAGGCGGTGCTGGGCAAGGGCTGCTGCCATGTTCTGCGGGTGCGGCCCGTGGGCGGCGCAGTACTGGCCTGAGTGAGCCTGATTTTTCCCCAATCATGTAAGGAGGCGTTTGCATTGTCCGCATCATTGTCTGTTGCCAAGCTGGTGGAGTATGCCCGCCGCAAGGAGCTGCTGCCGCCGGAAGATCTGGTCTGGGCCCGGAACAGCCTGATGGAAGCCCTGAAGATCGATTTTTATGAGGAGCCCGACGAACCCATCGGGGAGATCGACCTGCCTGCCCTGCTGGATGAACTGACCCGGGACGCCTTGGCCCGGGGCGTTTTGCAGGACGATTCCCCCCTGGGCCGGGATCTGTTCGACACCTCGCTGATGGGCCGCATCACCCCTGCCCCCAGCCAGGTGATCCGCCATTTCTTTGCGCTGTACGCCCAGTCGCCCCGGCAGGCCACCGACTGGTATTACCGCTTCTGCGGAGACATCAACTACATCCGCCGGGATCGGATTGCCCGGGATGTCCAGTGGAAGGCCGACACCGAGTATGGTCAGCTGGACATCACCATCAACCTTTCCAAGCCGGAAAAAGATCCCCGGGCCATTGCCGCCGCCCGCAATGCGGCAGCCACCGCCTACCCCAAGTGCCAGCTCTGCCGGGAAAACGAGGGCTATGCGGGCCGGCTGGACCATCCTGCCCGCCAGAATCTCCGGCTGATCCCCCTCACCATCCACGGACAGTCCTGGTTTTTGCAGTACTCCCCCTATGTGTACTACAACGAGCACTGCATCCTGCTCAACGGCCGCCACACCCCCATGAAGATCGATCACGACTGCTTCTGCAAATTGATGGACTTCATCACCCAGTTCCCCCACTACTTCCTGGGCTCCAATGCGGACCTGCCCATTGTGGGAGGGTCCATCCTGGCCCATGACCACTTCCAGGGCGGCCGGTACGAGTTTGCCATGGCCAAGGCCCCGGTGGAAACCCCGGTCTCCTTCCCCGGTTTTGAGGATGTGCAGGCCGGCATCGTGAAGTGGCCCCTCTCGGTAATCCGCCTGCGGTGCGCCGACCCCCAGAGGATCATCGCCCTGGCAGACAAGGTTCTGGCCGCCTGGCGCGGCTATACCGACGAGAGCGCCGTGATCTTTGCCCAGACCGACGGCGTGCCCCACAACACCATCACCCCCATTGCCCGCCGCCGGGGCGAAGACTATGAGCTGGATCTGGTGCTGCGCAACAACCTCACCACTCCCGAGCACCCTCTGGGCCTGTATCATCCCCACGCCGAGCTCCATCACATCAAGAAGGAGAACATCGGCCTGATCGAAGTGATGGGTCTGGCGGTGCTGCCCGCCCGTCTGAAGACCGAGCTGGCCGCCGTGGCACAGGCCCTGGTGGAGGGCGGAGATCTGCGAGCCGATCCCCTCACCGCATCCCATGCCGATTGGGCCCTGGAGATTGCCGCCCGCCGCAGCCTCACCGCCGAAAATGTGGAGGAGGTACTCCGGCAGGAGGTGGGCCTGGTCTTTGCCAAGGTGCTGGAGCAGGCCGGCGTCTACGCCCGCACTCCGGCAGGCAAGGAGGCCTTTTTGCGGTTTATCGGCAGCGTGCAGTAATTCAAAATTGTGCAGCGGCCTGACCCGCCGCGCGGCAAACTTTCAGGAGATGTATCATGCTCACCCATTTTCTTTTTGGGACCACCCAGGATCAGAAACCCGTGACCGCCTACCGCCTGAAGAACGCAAACGGCGCCACCGCCACCCTGCTGGATTACGGCGCCACCCTCCAGTCTCTCTGTATGCCCAACGCCCTGGGAGGCTACACCGATGTGGTGCTGGGCTATGACGACCTGGCCAGCTACGAAAACTCTGACGGCTACCTGGGCGCCACCGTGGGCCGGGTGGCCAATCGGATCGGAGGGGCCAGCTTTTCCCTGAACGGCCGGCTCTATCGTCTGGCCGCCAACGACGGCCCCAACCATCTGCACGGGGGGCTGCGGGGGTTTGACAAGCACATCTGGAAGGCTGAAACCTTTTCCGGCGGGGTCACCTTTTCCCGCCTTTCTCCCGACGGGGAGGAGGGCTATCCCGGCAACCTGCAAGTGCGGGTAACCTACACTCTCTCGGAAAACAACGCCCTCTCCATCACCTACGAGGCTGAAACTGACCGGGACACCCCGGTCAATCTCACAAACCACAGCTATTTCAACCTGAACGGGGGCGACACCGCCCTGAACCACATTCTTCAGCTGAAAGCGGAGCGGTTCACCGAAAACGACGCCGCCAGCCTGCCCACCGGCCGCTTTCTGCCGGTGGAGGCCACCCCCTTTGATTTCCGCCGGCCCAAGTCCATCGGGCGGGACATCGAGGTCAACCACCCTCAGCTGAAAAACGGACACGGCTACGACCACAATTTTGTGCTTTCCAGCCAGCACGCGGCCACCCTGTGCAGCGAAGTCAGCGGGATTCGGATGGATCTGACCACCGACCTGCCGGGATTGCAGCTGTATACCGCCAACTTCCTCACCTCTCGCCCGGGCAAGGGAGGCGCTTTGCTGGACCGGCGCTTTGCCGTCTGCCTGGAGACCCAGCTGTTTCCCAATGCCTTTGCCTGCTACGGCTTCCCCTCCCCCATCCTGCGGGCGGGCCGCAAGCTCTGCACCCACACCATCTATCGCTTTGGACTCTTCTGAGTTTTGGGTATAGAAAATCCCCCGCGCCCTTTTTCAGGGGCGCGGGGGATTTTCGTTTTTTCTTTACTGCCACAGGGCGGTGAGCACATGCTCGCCCGTCATGGTAACCTGGGTCTCGGAGGTGATCAGCTGGCCGCTGTAGCTCCAGCCGCCAAAGGAAAATCCCTCCTTTTCGGGCTGGGGCAAATCACCGTACGTCTGCCCATACACTACCGTGATGGGGTCCGCCTGGTTCTCGCCGTTCAGGGTGCCGCCGTCCAGATCAAACTTGACGGTGATGGAGGCCGGTTCCCACACCGCGTATAGGGTCATATCCCCGGTGACGGTCTGGGTATCGAACTGCCAGGGAATGGACGCCTCGCTGGTGGAACTCCAGCACTTGAGGGTGTAACCGGGGCGCAGCGGGGTCTCGGGCTCCTCGATGAGCTTGCCGTATCGGATGCTCTGGTCCTCTATGGGGGTATCCGCCCCGCCGTCCTCAAAATGCACCACAAAGCCGCCGTGCACCGCATTCCAGACGGTGAGCGCCACTGCCACCAGCACCATCAGGGCGATGCAGGCGTCCAGCACCCGGATGGGCGCGTCCTTGCTGCCGTATACCCCCCGGCCAAAGCGCAGGGGGCCGCGACCGGCCCGAGGCACAGGCGAGTTCGCCTGTGCCTCCTGGCTGGATTTGGGATTCTGATTTTCCAACGGTTCCTTCATTACTTGCGCACCAGATACTTCCGCATGTCGATGGAGCAGGCGATCAGGATGATCAGGCCCTTGATGATGTACTGCATGTTGCCGCTGATGGACAGGAAGTTCAACGCCACGAAAATGATGCGGAGCAGCAGCACGCCGGTGACGATGCCGCTGATCTTGCCGGTGCCGCCCACAAAGGAGACGCCGCCGATGACGCAGGCCGCAATGGCGTCGCACTCGTAGTTCAGGCCGGTGTTGGCGGTGTTGGAGGCGATACGGGCCGACTCAATAAAGCCGGTGATGCCGTACATGCAGCCGGCCAGGGTGTGCACCATGACGGTGGTCTTGAACACGTTCACGCCGGACACATTGGCGGCCTCCATGTTGGAGCCCACGGCGAACATGTTCTTGCCGAAGGTGGTCTTGTTCCAGATGAACCACATCACGATGATCATGATGATGGCGTACAGCACATACCAGGGCACCGCCACCGACTTGCCGCTGGAGGTGGGGATGCTGAACCAGGTGCCGGTGACGAAGTTCTTGAACTTTTCCGACAGGCCGGAGAGGGGCTGGCCGTTGTTGCCGTTGGCCATGAAGAACATCAGGATAGCGCCGTAGACGATAAGCTGGGTGGCCAGGGTCACGATAAAGGGATGGAGGCTGAACTTGGCCACGAAGAAGCCGTTGACCAGGCCCACAATGCCGCCCACGATGATGACGGTGAGGATTACCACGCCGATGGGCATCTCAGGCAGGTTGGGGAAAATTCGGTTGCCCCAGTCCATAGCCTGGAGCATGGCCGCCGAGATGGCGGCGGTCAGGCCCACCACGCGGCCGGCGGACAGGTCGGTGCCGGTCAGCACGATACAGCCGCCGATGCCCAGGGCAATGGGCATGGAGGCCGCCGCCAGGCTGATGATGTTCACAATGGAGCTGGTGGTGATGAACATCGGGTTGCGGGAATAGGTGTAAATTACAAAGATGACCAGCAGGATGTAGATGGCGTTGTTGATGAGTCCCTCGCCTATGGCCCGCTTTTTGTCGCGGGCGTCCAGGGCCTGGAAATCCGCCATTTTCTGCTGCATGTTTTTGATCGGATTGGTCATTTGGATCGTCCCCCCTTACACATACTTGGCGGCAAGCGTCATGATCTCTTCCTGGGTGGTGGTTTTTGCGTCCACCTCGCCGGCCAGCCGCCCGCCGGACATGACCAGAATTCGGTCGCATACGCCCAGCAGCTCCGGCATTTCGGAGGAGACCATCAGAATGGTCTTACCCTTGTTTGCCAAATCGATGATAAGCTGATAAATTTCGTATTTTGCGCCCACATCGATGCCGCGGGTGGGCTCATCCAGCAAGAGAACTTCCGGGTCGGTGAGCAACCAGCGGCCCAAAATCACCTTCTGCTGGTTGCCGCCCGAGAGGCTGCGGATCTTGGTTTCCTGGCTGGGGGTTTTGGTGTGCATGGCGTCGATGGACCACTGGGTGTCCTTCCGCATGGACTTCTCATCCAGCATGATCCCTGCCCTCAGATGCTTTTTCAGGCTGGAGATCACGGTATTCTCCCGGATATTCAGGATGCCGAAGATGCCGGTAGCTCGCCGCTCCTCGGTGAGGAGGGCAAAGCCGTTCTTGATGGATTCGCGGGAGTTGCGGTTCTTGACCACCTTGCCTCCCAGCTTGATGGTGCCGGACTTGCGGGTGGCGATGCCGAAGATGTTTTCCAGCGTCTCGGTGCGTCCGCTGCCGTCCAGGCCGGCCAGGCCCACGATCTCGCCCCGCCGGGCCTGGAAAGAGACATCCCGCAGCAGGGAGTACTGGGCGGTAAGGTTCTCCACCTCCAGATAAGTCTCACCGGGCTTGTTGGTCTTGGGCGGGAACTGCTGGCCCAGCTCACGGCCCACCATCAGTTTGATAATGGTGGGCATATCCAGCTCAGAGGCGGGCTTGGTGTCCACCCAGCAGCCGTCCCGCATGACGGTGATTTCGTCCGAAATGCGCAGGATCTCGGCCATCTTGTGGGAAATATAGATGATGCCCACGCCCCGGTCCCGCAGCATGTTGATGATGCGGAACAGGTGCTCCACTTCCTCCTCGGTGAGGGAGGAGGTGGGCTCGTCAAAAACCAGGATCTTGGAGTTGAAGGAGACTGCCTTGGCGATCTCCACCATCTGCCGCTGGGATACCGGGATGGTGCTCATGATTCGGTGAGGGTCCACATTGATCTCCAAATCGTCAAAAATCGCCTTGGTGTCCTGGTACATTTTTTTCTCATCCACCATGAGGCCGCCCTTGGTGGGGTAGCGGCCCAGCCAGATGTTGTCCATGACGTTGCGCTTCAGGGCCTGGTTCAGCTCCTGGTGTACCATCGCAACGCCGTTTTCCATGGCCTCTTTGCTGTTTTTGAAGGAAACCTCCTTGCCGTCCAGATAGATATGGCCGGAGTCCTTGGAATAGATGCCGAACAGGCATTTCATCAGCGTGGATTTGCCCGCGCCGTTTTCGCCCATCAGGGCGTGTACCGTTCCTCGTTTTACAGTCAAAGAGACATGATTCAGCGCCTTCACGCCGGGGAATTCTTTGGAAATATCCGTCATCTGCAACAGAACTTCCTGTCCCATATTCATGCCCTCCCCATCAGATAAAGGGGCAGCTACTGCCTTTCAACAACAGCTGCCCCTTTCTAGTTTTCAGATCTGTCTTCTGTTCAGAGATTCAGGTTCATCAGCCTGCGGCTCAGCCCGCGTACTCCTGGTAGGCGATGAAGATCTTGTTGTCCAGGTTGTTGGCGGTATCCTTGGTGTAGCTGTCGGTGCCGTCCATCAGGTCCTTGCCAGCGGCGGCGTTGCCTGCCAGGAAGGCGATGGCATCAGCCATGCCCTGAGCGTCCTGCTTGATGGTGCCGGTCATCTTGCCGTCAGCGATCAGCTGCTGGGCAGAATCGGTGGCGTCCACGCCGAACACGGGGATGGTGGTGCAGTCTTCGCCGGTGCCCAGGTTGTAGCCGGCAGAGTTCAGAGCGGAGATGCAGCCCTCAGCCATGTTGTCGTTGTTGCAGATGATGAGCTCGATCATGTTGCCGTTGGCCTCGGTGTACTGGCTCAGGTTGGTGGTCATGTACTCGTTGGCGGCCTGGGCGGACCAGTTGCCGGTGAGGTCAAGCTGGTACTTGTCGGCGTTGGAAGAGTCGAAGTAGACCAGAGCGGGCTTGCCGGCCTCGGTCAGGACGGCGTCGGCGTCCTCAACACCGTACTGGGTGCGGTAGATGGCCTCCACGTTGGAAGCGTCGCCCTTGAACATGGCGTAGCTGATCTGGCCGTCGCCGTTCAGGTCGATGTCATCATAGTGCTCCAGCACATAGTTGCCGATCATCTTGCCCTGCATGTGGCCGGCCTCGGGGGCGTCGGTGCCCACAAAGGCGATGTTCTCATACTTGCCCAGGACAGCGCCCTCAGAGCCGTCCTCTTCCACCGCGCGGTTGAAGAAGATGACAGGAACGCCGGCGCTGGCAGCCTTGTCGCAGATAGCAGAAGAGGCGTCAGAGGAGCCGGAGGTGACCAGGTTCACGATCAGCAGGTTGGCGCCGGAAGCCAGGGCGGTGTCGATCTGCTCGTTCTGGGTGGTCTGGTTGGAGTTGCCGTCATAATCCTGATACTTGATGCCGGCGCTCTCCAGGGCAGCGTCCAGAGCGGTACGCACGCTGGAAATGTAGGTATCAGAGAAAGAATAGTAGAAAACTGCCACGTTGGCATCCCCGACGGCGGCGGTGGACCCGGAAGCAGCCGTGCTGGCGGCGGTGCTGGCAGCGGTGCTGGAAGCAGCCGTGCTGGACGAAGTGGAACCGCCGCAGGCAGCCAGGGACAGGGCCATGGTCGTCGCCAGGGCAAATGCCATTACCTTTTTCATGTGTGTATCCTCCTAATATTTTCCTTTTGCTCGGCGGGCGCCTTGCGCGGCACCCGTTTTTCTTGTCTTTATTATACCGGCAGAGTTTGGGGCTTCACAAGGTAAAAATTCACTGAAAAAAGTTCAAATTTCCACTATACCTAACAGTTTTGCACAATATTGTCAGCTTGTTTTTATACACATCGCCAGGATCCCCCGCTTTTTCGCTTTACCACCCCGAAAAAGAGAAGAGGGCTTTCTGGCAGTCGGGGGTAAACATGTTGTCCCGAGTGACCAGCACGGTGGCGGTGTCCACGGTCTTTTCCACCTCCGCATCCTGGCCGCTCATCAACTTGTAGGCGCTCTCCACCCCCAAATAGCCCATGGCATAGGGGTTCTGCACGATCAGCACGTCCACTGCGCCGGTCTGGAGCTTGTCCACCGTCTCCACGTTGCTGTCAAAACCCACCAGCCAAACCTGCTCCTCCTTTTTCAGTTCGCTCACCGCCCGGGCTGCCCCCACGCTGGTGGGCTCATTGAAGGCGATGATCACATTGATGTCCGGGTTTTCCATCAGCATGGCGGCGGTGCGGGCCTGGGCGTTCTCAGCCAGAGAGAACACGTTGATGGCGTCCACGATCTCCACATTGTCCAGGTGATCCAGGATCTCCCGCACCCCTTGCTCCCGCTCCTGGCCGTTGGCGCTGTTCACATCGTAGTTCACCAGCCCCACCCGGATCTGACTTTCACCGCACTGGAGCGCCGCATTGGCAGCCATCCGTCCTGCCGCATAGTTGTCGGTGCCGATATAGGTGCTGATCTTGTCCGAGTCCACTCCGCTGTCAATGGCCACGATCTCCAGCCCGGCCTGAGAGGCAATCTCCACTGCCGGCACATTGTTTTCATAGTCGATGGCCGAGAAAACCAGGGCTTCAGCCCCCTCTTCCACCGCCCGGTTCACCATCACGTTCTGGGTCTGGTAATCCTCCTCGGTGTCCGGGCCCTGGATGGAGAGCTCCAGGTTGTACTCGGTGGCCGCGGCTTTGGCCCCGGCAAAGGCGCTTTTCCAGAACTCGGTCTGGGTGGATTTCACCACCAGGGCCACCCGCCGCTTCTGGGCCGCCACCTGATCGGCCATGCCGGAACAGCCGCACAGCAACCCTCCGCAGAGGAGAACCGCCAGGACGGCCCCCACCTTTTTACTTTTCGCCATATTCTCCTCTCCTCACCTTGGGCATGCGGATCTCCACACAGGTGCCCACATCCAGCTCGCTGGTGATGTGCAGCCCATATCTTTCGCCGAAATAGATTCTCAGCCGATCGTTCACGTTCTTGATGCCGATGCCGGTGCGGTCGCCCGGCTCCCGCTGGAGCATGTGGGCCACCTGCTCCGGGCTCATGCCCACCCCGTTGTCGGACACGGTAAAGACGATGTCTTCCCCGTCCTGCCGCACCTTCACGTCGATGCGCCCCTCCTCCACCAGCAGGTCCAGCCCTTGGTTGCTGGCATTTTAAATGATGGGCTGCAAGGTGATCTTGTTGCAGTAAAATTCCTCACAGGCCGGGTCCACATCAAAGGTATAGGAAAACTGGTTTTTATATCGATATTTCTGGATCTGGAGATAACTCTTGGCGTGCTCGATTTCCTTAGAAATGGGGATGAGCTCGTGCCCCTTGCTGATGCTGATGCGGAAGAGCGTTGCCAGGGCGTGCACCATCTGCACCGCATCGGCGCTGCGCTCCTGCTCGCACATCCAGGCGATGGAATCCAGGGTATTGTACAGGAAATGGGGGTTGATCTGAGCCTGCAACGCCTTCAGTTCGGTCTTGCGCAGGTTGATTTCCTCTTCTCTCACCTGGGCCATCAGATCCTGGATCTTGACCACCATGTGGCCGAAGGCGTCGGACAAATCGCCCACCTCACGGGCCCCCCGTACCGGGTGATAGGCATACTCCGCCGCGTTCTGCTCAAACTTCTCCATCTCGTTGGAAAGACTGTGCAGCGGCCGGGAGAGCACACCCGACAAAATCAGGCTGCTCACAGCCGTCACCAGCAGCACGGCGGCCACGATGCTGAGAGCAATCTGCACCATTGCCATCACGTTTGTGGTGACCAGCTCGTTCACATAGCTCACACCCACCACCTGCCAGCTGCTATCCTCAATGGAATGAATGGAGCAGATGGTATTTCCCCGGATATAGCTGCCCTCCCCGCTGGCCAGCTGCATTTCGGTGCCTTCGTTTTTGATGCCGGAATAGAGCAGCTGCTGCTGAGGATGGTACACGATACCGCCGCAGGTGTCCGTCAAAAAGCAGTAGCCGTGCTGGCCAATGCCCACATTGTTGATGTAGGAGGAAATGTTGGAAAAGCTCAGGTCCAGTGCCAGCCAACGCTCGCCGTCTGCCCCCTCTACTTTCTGGGTCATGGTCACCACCCAAGGGTAATATCCCTCGAAGATGGACTCCACATGGGGGGCGGAGATGGCGCTCTCCTGATTGCTGTCCAGAAGCCGTTTGTCAAAAGAAAGATTCTCCAGGATCTGGGCCCGCGACTGCCGATTCAGTGCCCAGCAATTCATCAGATTTCCCTGGCTGTCATAGCTGGTCACCGCCACCACATCCGGTCGGATTTTCAGAAAATTGGCAAAAAAGGCGTCGGTGTCTTCCTCTCCGTCCAGGGCCTCCACCAGCATCGCCATGGCCTGGTTCATATCCCGGGTGTAGCTGCTCACCACGCTGGCCACCTGCTCCACCGCCTGCTCGCTGCTGGTCTGGGCGCTCTGTTCCATGGCCCTCTGATACCGATTGAGGAACAGGGCCATACAAGCCGACAGTGCCACCGCCATAATGCACACCACCATCAGCACCAGGATAGCGGTCATGCTCATACCGCGGCCCTTTGCTCGATTTTTCACTGGGCTCTCCCCTCCTCTTCCTGCCGGCTCTGGTGCCGCAGCATGTTGGGGGATACGCCGCAGTATTTTTTAAAGCAATAGCTGAAATAGTGCTGGTCGTTGTAGCCGCACTGCTGGGCCACCTCCATGATTTTCATGGGGGTGGTGAGCAGCAGCTCCCGGGCAGCCTCCATCCTTTTGCGGATCAGGATGTTGATGAAACTCTCCCCCGCATATTTTTTGATGCAGGCGCTCAGATGGTTGGGACTCACATTCAGCATCCCGCTGAGAGATACCAGCGACAGATCTTCATCCTTGTAGTGCTGGTCGATGGCGCTCAGGGCCTGCTGGCAGAGCAGGTCCCCGCCCTTTTTTTGCAGCCCGCTGAGGGTGTCCATGGCAAAAAAGCAGAAGCTTTCCAGCGTGTGCCGCAGCTCATCAGCCGACCGATAGTGGAAGGTAAGCCCGCTGAAAAAGCCCCGGTCCTGCAAGGTGGTCACGGCCTCGCTGCCGCCTGCCAGATACAGAACCCGATACACCTCCGAGATCAGCTGCAGTACCGCCATATCCAGCCAGTTTTTGCCCTGAGGCGCTGCAAATCCCGTTCCCACCAAAGCGGCGATTTCCCGGCTCATCTCCTCCCGGCTGCCGCTCTTGAAGGCGTCCTGCAATCGGTTCACCTGCTCGTTCAGACTCTCCACATGGATGGCCGTCAAGGGATGGGTGTCGGTCAAAAAGCGCACCTGGCTCTGCCGCGCCTCTGCGAAATTCATGGCCTCCATGGCCTCCCGATAGGCCCGGTGCAGCAGGCTCAGCTCCCCTGCCTGCCGGCTCACCCCCACATGACAATAGGTTTGCAGTGCCCGCTCGGACATCTGCAACCACTCGTCCGCTAAGATGTGCAGATATTCCTCAAAATCCGAGGGGTTGCCCAGCAGCACCATCACCACCTTGCCCCGGGAATAAAAGCCCTCGTACCGAAAATATTTCTGGGCGATCATCTCCATGGAGCGGGTCATGCTGGGAAGCGTGATGTTTTCCCCCTCCTGGTCGGTGAGGCAGAGCGTGGACACCACATAGACGGGTCGGTCCGTCTCGTCCTTCAGCAATCCGCACTCCAGTGCCTGGGCCCGCAGGGTTTTCTCCCGGCCAGGGCCCGATTTGGTTCGGTCACTTTCTCGCTCTTCCCGCCGGAGGAACTCCTGGGGGAAGTCGTCCAGCACCAAAGACATAAGGAAATTCTCCCGGTTGGCCCGAAACTGGCTTTGCTGGCGGAAAGCGTCGAACTGGGCATCCATCTTTTCCCGGATGGCGGTCAGTTCTTTGACCAGCCCCTCCCGGGTGATGGGCTTGAGCATATAACTGATGATATTGTACTGGATGGCCTGCTTTGCATATTCAAAGTCGTCAAAGCCGCTCAGGAAGGCGATGTGCATGGAGGGGCGGATCTCCCGAACTTGCCGGGCCAGATCGATGCCCGAAATAAAGGGCATTCGGATGTCTGTCACCAGCAGGTCCGGCTCCTTCTGTTCCACCAGTTCCAGGGCATCCAGCCCGTTGCTGGCATCCCCCACCAGGCGGAACCCCAGCTCCTCCCAGGGCACCATGCGGCAGAGCGCCTCCCGCAATTCGTCCTCATCGTCCGCTACCACCACGGTATAGATCATTTTTTCCTGCATCATGTTCTCCTCGCCGTCTGTCTTGCAGGGCTGTCTCCCATTGGCCGCCGTTTTCAGCACTCTTGCACCAAAACAGCTCCATAAATCACCTGTATTTTATCATATTTTCCAGGTCAGGCCAATCCCCCTGTTTGACGGCAGGCGTCATAAGCGGTACAATGCTGCTGAGAAGTTGCGTTCTTTTTCCCGACATAGCCTTTTTTATCAGGAGACAAAAAATATGAAACTATATGCCATCTTTTTCAGCCCCACCGGCGGAACCCGCGAGGTTTGTCTGGCCCTGGCCGGCGGCTGGCAGCAGCCGGTTGAGGAGATTGACCTTTCCGATCCCCGCCGGGATTTCGGGCAGATCACCCTTTCCCCTGAGGATCTGTGCGTTGTGGCGGTGCCCTCTTTTGGCGGCCGAGTACCCCCAGCGGCAGCGCAGCGCCTTGGCCAGATTCACGGAGAGGGAGCCCGGGCAATCCTGGCCGCTGTGTACGGTAACCGGGCCTTTGAGGACACTCTGGTGGAGCTGGAAGACGTTCTGAAAGCCGCCGGGTTTGTCTGCGTAGCAGGGGTAGCCGCGATTGCCGAGCACTCCATCATGCGCCAGTTCGCCACCGGCCGGCCCAATGAGACAGATATCCTCCAGCTGAAGGAGTTTGCCCGCCAAATCCAGGCACAGCTGGAGTCAGGCGCTGCAACAGAGCCGTCCCTGCCCGGCAACCGCCCTTACAAAGAGCTGCACACCATTCCCATGGTGCCGCAGACTCTGGATTGCTGCAATCAGTGCGGTACCTGCGCTACTCTCTGTCCGGTGCAGGCCATCCCGGCCGATGCCCCGAATCGCACCGACCCCGACCGCTGCATCTCCTGTATGCGCTGTGTGCAGGTCTGCCCCCAGAAGGCCCGGCAGGCGCCGCCACAGGCTGTGGCAGCCATTTCCCTCAAGCTGGAGCCAATCTGCTCACAGCCCAAAATGAATCAGCTGTTTTTGTGATTTTTATGCAAAAGCCAGCCGACCAGGGTTTGGATTGCCCTGTCGGCTGGCTTTCTTAAGATATCGATTGATGTTTTTCTTTTTTACCCCGGGGGCACTTTGCAGCATCATAGAACAAAGTGTTTTTCCCTTCCGGCTCTGCCACAAGGACAGGTCCCGCCCAGTTGCGGCAAAAGTCCTCTTCATGGCAGACCAACAGAACTGTACCGTCAAAGGCATCCAGCGCCTGCCGCAAAGCACTCTTGGCCCGCTGATCCAGGTGATTGGTAGGTTCATCCAAAATCAGTAAATTACAAGGATACCGCGTCAACAGGCAGAGTTTTACCTTTGCCTGCTCTCCACCGCTCAATGTACAGATGGGCCGGGCTGCACACTCGGCTCCAATCCCGCACCGCGCCAGGCAAGCTCTCGCTTGCCTGCCTGTCAAGGTGGGATCTTGCTCATTTATCAATTCCAGCGGTGTGCTTCCGGGATTTTTCCAGCGGAGCGTTTGCGCAAAATATCCCACCGCTGCTCTGTCCGAAAAGTTAAAAGAGCCTGACAAAGCCGGGAGTTCCCCCAGCAAAGTTCGAAGCAGAGTTGATTTTCCCGCCCCGTTTTTGCCGGCAAGCAACACCTTTTCTCCGCTATGGATGCAAAAGTTCAGGTTTTCCAACAGAGGTTTTTCATATCCAACAGACAACTGCCGCACAGAAAGAGAGGCCGGACCCGCCGACACACCGAGGAATTTAAATTTGATTTTTTCTTTCCATACCTCAGGAGCTTCCAGTTTTTCCATCTGGTCCAGCTGCTTTTGCCGTCCTCGTGCCATGCCAGCCTTTTTCCCCGCCCGATTTTTTCGGATAAATTCTTCTGTTTCCCGGATTTTCCTTTGCTGTGCTTGATACCGTCGGCCATATTCTTTCTGGCGGGCCGCCTTCTGCTGTTGAAACGCAGAGTAAGTACCCGCGTATTCCTGAATTTTCCCATGGTCAATTTCACAGATGATACGGGTGCAGGACAGGGCAAGGGAAATCCGCAGCTTGCAGGAGGAAGTCCCCAAGCTGAAAACGCAGCTTGCCGAAACAAAGGGTATTTTCAAAGGCAGGGAGCGGAAAGAGTTGGAAGCAAAAATCCGGCGGGCGGAAGAAAAAATCTCCGCCATGCTGGAAGAACTGCCCGAAATCTTAAAAGAGGACGGCTATCCCGATGTGCGGGCGTTCATGGCAACCTACCGCAAGGCGGAGGCTGTCGTGGAGCAGTACAACCGGGAGCTTGCCGAGTGGGAACGCAAGGTCAGGGAAAAAGGAAAACCCGCCGAAAAAGAACAGGCAGCACCGCCTCAGAAGGAGAGCGTGCTGAAGCGCCTGCGCCAGCTTCAGGCGGAGGGCAAGACGCAAAAGCCAAAGCCAAAACGCAAAACCCACGACATGGAACGATAGCTTTCACATCGAAAACAACACCGCAGGCTTCCTGCGGTGCATACATAAAGAATGCACCCCGTGGCTTCCTTCCACAGGGCGCATGGTTATATATGGATTTATCTGCTGTATTTTCTCTTGCGGCTGTAAACGGCTGTGCCGGTCAGGACAGCGCCCGCAGCAAGCATTACCGCAATCCAAAGGGCGATATTGCTGTCGTCGCCGGTCTGC
>CASFKY010000062.1 GCA_949295465.1 uncultured Oscillospiraceae bacterium | reverse complement strand
GCCGGGGAGACCAGGCTGCCCAGGCTCTGCCGTCCCTCCCAGCGGCCCACGGCCGCCGCCGCGCCGCCTAAGGCCGCTCCGGCAAAGCCGCCGGCGGTACCGATCCACCGCAGGCCGTCGGCCAGGGGCATCAGGCTGTGGAGAAAACTGCTCTGGTAAAAGGTGAAAAACGCCGCCTGGGAACTGAAATCCCCCCGGGCTGCCAGGCCGCGGCAGAAGAGCCAGCCCAGGGCCGTCTGCCAGCCCCAGAGGGCCACCCAGCACCCGCCGCTCAGCAGCAGCATCCACAAGAGCCGCTGCTTCCGGGTCAGGCCCAGCCGCAGAACCAGGCCGCAGCCGCCGCCCTTCCGGCCGGTAAGGCATGTGCCCAAAAGCGCGCCCATGGCCAATACCGCCAGGGCCCACACAGCCCAGAACGCTCCATGGCCGAAAAAGTCCGCCAGCTCCCAATATTCCGCGTTCCGCTTCCAGAGGTAAAAGGCCGTCTCCGCCGCCGTCAGTGCAGCCAGCAAAATCAGCACTTTCCAGATGACCGCCCGCACCGCCAGCAGCCACAGGTTTTTCCCATCTTTCACTGTCCTGTCCCTCCTTCCGCCTGCTCCCAAAGCCGCGCCACCAGATCCAGCGCCTGATCTCGATCCAGGCCCATGGCCCGCAACTGCCGCACCAGCGCCGCCGCGGTCCCCTGCCGCAGCTGTGCTTCCAGCGCTGCCACCTGCCCCGGCGGAGCGCAGATATAGCTTTTGGCGCCCGCATGGGATTGCAGCAACCCCTGCTCCTCCAACATCCGGCAGGCCTTCTGGATGGTGTTGGGGTTGACCCCCAGCAGGGCCGACAGCTCCCGCCGGGAGGGGAATTCGTCCCCGTGGGCCACCTGTCCGGCCACGATGCCCCGCTGGATGAAGTCCACAATCTGCAAATAGATGGGAACCCCCTCCTCTTTCCGGAAGCCCGCAAAGGACACCATGGCAAACACCCCCTAAAAGTGTATTAGTCCTATAATACAGTTCGTAACTGTATTATAGGACTAATACGGTTATCTGTCAACGGGCAATTTTCTGACCCGCCGGAAGTACCAGAGACTGGCCAGCAGTGCGGCCAGAGCGGAGATGGGGACGGCCAGGCCCAGCAAAGACATGCTGGCACCCTCCACGTGGCTGAACACGAAGGAGAGGGGGACGCGCAGGAGGAAGGCCGAGGCAAGGCTCTGGATCATGACGAAGCGGGTACGGCCCAGGCCGTTGAAGTAGCCCAGGAGGCAGAAGTCAATGGCTGTAAGCAGGTATTCCGGGGAGGAGCTGCGCAGGTAGGCCGTGGCTTCGGCGATGACCGGCGGCTGGTCGGTGAAGATGCTCACCAACAGTTTGCCGCCGAAAAAGGCCATCAGGAACACGGCCACGCCGAAGGCCATGGAGATGCCCATGGCCACCTTGGCGGCGGCCACAGCCCGCTGGGGCTGATTGGCACCCACGTTCTGGGCCACAAAGGCCGACAGGGCCGAGAGGAACGACATGGGAACAATGGACAAAAATACAAACAGCTTTTCCGTGATGCCCAGGCCGTTGGAGGCATTCAGGCCCAGCACATTGACCGCGCCGGTGATGGCCAGGAAGGAGATGCCCTTCAAAAAATCCTGGAGGGCGATGGGACCGCCGATGCGGGAGATGTCCCGGACGGCGCCGG
>CASFKY010000061.1 GCA_949295465.1 uncultured Oscillospiraceae bacterium | reverse complement strand
CGAGCAGATGGAGCTGGAGAGAGTGCAGGGCGAGGTGGCCCGCTTCAAGGCCAGCGTCCTTCAGTTGTACAAGCAGCACATCGAGTCTCTCAGCACCCTGCCGGGAGGAGAGGAAAAGGCCGAGGAGGAGGTTCCCGCCGTCCAGGAGCCGGTCGCGGTCCCGGAGCAGGAACCTCAGAAAGAAGAGCCCAAGGCCCAGGATGCCACTCCTGAGCCGGAGCTGGAGATCAATTTTGATCTGAACGAGGGCGAGGAGCCCCAAAAGGCCGAGACGCCGGAGATCACCTTTGATCTCAGCGGCCTGGTAGAGCCGGAAGAAGAGGAAGAAAAGAAGGAAGAGGACAAGAAAAAGGACGCCCCCTTGTTTGATTCTTTCCAGGGCATCAAATTCAGCGACTGATTGCCGCTCAATCTTTTGTAGAAAATCATCGAATAGGAGTTGTATACCATTGGCACAGGATTATAACAAGACCATCAACCTGCCCCGCACCGCCTTTGAGATGCGGGCCGGGCTGCCCAAAAAAGAGCCGCGCATGCTGGAGGACTGGCAGAAAAACCATCTGTATGAAGAGATGATCAAGCACAACGAGGGCAAGCCCAAGTATGTGCTTCACGACGGCCCTCCGTACGCCAACGGCAATATCCACATGGGCACTGCCCTGAACAAGATCATCAAGGACATCATTGTTCGCTACAAGAACATGAGCGGCTATCAGGCCCCCTATGTGCCCGGTTACGACACCCACGGCCTGCCCATCGAACTCAAGGCCCTGGCCTCTTTTGGGGATAAGAAAAAGGACATCTCCAAGCTGGAACTGCGCAAGATCTGCCATGATTTTGCCACCCAGCACATCGGCATCATGGGCGAGCAGTTCCAGCGGCTGGGTGTGCTGGGCGATTTCGAGCACCCCTACCTGACCCTGAAGCCGGAGTTTGAGGCCCGCCAGATCGAGATCTTCGGGGACATGGCCAAAAAGGGCTACATCTACAAGGGCATGAAGCCGGTGTACTGGTGCCCCGACTGCCGCACCGCTCTGGCTGAGGCCGAGATCGAATACGGCGACGATGCGTGTGATTCCATCTATGTGCGGTTCCACATCACCAAGGACCCCAACGGTGTGCTGGCCAAGTACGGCATTCCCGAGGAAAACGCCTATGTGGTGATCTGGACCACCACCACCTGGACTCTGCCCGCCAACGTGGCCACCTGCCTCAACAAGGACTTCGACTATGTCTTTGTAAAGATCGGCAACGAGTACCACATCATGGCCGACGAACTGGCCGAGACTGCCCTCAAGGCCTGCAAGATCACCGACTACCAGATTCTGGAGCCCCGCGTCAAGGGCAGCGAGTTCGAGGGGATGGAATACCAGCATCCCTTCCTGGATCGGAAAGGCCTCATCATCCTGGGCGACCATGTCACCCTGGAAAGCGGCACCGGCTGTGTGCACACCGCTCCCGGTCACGGCGTGGAGGACTTTGATGTCTGCGTCAAGCATTATCCCCAGCTGCCGGTGGTGGTGCCGGTGGACGACGGCGGTGTCCTCACCCAAGAGGCGGGCGAGTTTGCCGGCCTGAAGGTGTGGGATGCCAACCCGGTGATTCTGGCAAAAATCAAAGAGCTGGGCTGCCTGATGGGCGTGGAGCACATCAACCACCAGTATCCCCACTGCTGGCGCTGCCACAACCCCATCATCTTCCGCACCACGGAGCAGTGGTTCTGCTCGGTGGCGGCCTTCAAGGAGGACGTGTACAAGGCCATCGATCAGGTCAAGTGGCAGCCTGCCTGGGGTCACGATCGGATGTACGGCATGGTGCGTGACCGCAGCGACTGGTGCATCAGCCGTCAGCGCACCTGGGGCGTGCCCATCCCGGCCTTCTACTGCAAGGCCTGCGGCAAATACCATATTTCGGATGAATCCATCCGGGCGGTGTCCGATCTGTTCCGCAAGGAGGGCAGCGACGCCTGGTACAAGTATGACGCCAACCAGATCATGCCCGCCGACGTGAAGTGTGAGTGCGGTGCCAGCGACTGGCGCAAGGACACCGACATTATGGACGTGTGGTTTGACTCCGGCTCCACTCATGTGGCGGTGCTGGAGGAACGGCCCGAGCTGGCCTGGCCTGCCGACGTGTACATGGAAGGCGCCGACCAGTTCCGCGGCTGGTTCCAGTCCAGCCTGCTCACCAGCGTGGCTACCCGGGGCGTGGCTCCCTACAAGAATGTGCTGAGCCACGGCTGGGTTGTGGACGGCGAAGGCAAGCAGATGCACAAGTCTGCCGGCAACGGCATTGAGCCCAAGGAGATCATCAAGGACTACGGCGCCGACATCATCCGCCTGTGGGTGGCTTCTTCGGACTACACCGTGGATGTGCGCATCAGCAAGGAGATCCTCAAGCAGCTGTCCGAGGCCTATCGGAAGATCCGCAACACCGCCCGCTTTATCCTGGGCAACCTGGACGGTTTTGACCCCAACGCCGATATGGTGGAAGAGGATCAGCTGTATGAGATCGACCGCTGGGCTCTGGATGCGATGGATCGCCTGATGGAGCTGACCACCCAGGCCTATGAGGACTTCGATTTCAGCCGGGTATACCATGCGGTGCACAAGTTCTGCGTGGTGGATATGTCCAACTTCTATCTGGATGTGATCAAGGACCGGCTCTACACCAGCAAGGCCAACAGCGCCGGACGCCGGGCCGCCCAGACCGCCATGTACAGGATCCTGGTGGAGCTGACCCGCATTGTAGCTCCCATTCTGGCCTTCACCAGCCAGGAAATCTGGAGCTTTATCCCCAAGATGCCCGGTATGAACCACTATGTGGCCTTTGAGGAGATGGGCAAAGCGGGCAAGTACCGCCAGGATGCCGCCTTTGAGGAAAAGTGGAACAAGATCATCGCCGTGCGGGATGACGTGAAGAAGGCCCTGGAGCAGGCACGTGCCGACAAGCTGATCGGCGCCTCTCTGGAGGCCCAGGCCAAGCTGTACTGCTCTCAGGAGATGTACGATTTCCTGAACGGCATCCCCATGGATGAGCTGGCTGATCTGATGATCGTTTCGTCGGTGGATCTGGTACAGGGCCAGGGCGGCGTACAGGGCCTGGTGGAGGGCCTGGGCGTGGAAGTGCTCCGGGCTCCCGGCCAGAAGTGTGAGCGTTGCTGGAAGTATACCCAGGATGTGGGCAGCAGCGCAAAGCATCCCACCCTTTGCGCCCGCTGCGCGGCAGTGCTGGAAGAAGAATAAGATCAGCGGCAGCTGAATTGGCGGCTGCCGGTTGGCGGCGGCGCTTTTGCTGAAGCGCCGCCGCTTCTTCTTCCGTATTTCTCTTCAAAAGGAGACTGGATTTGAAAAAACGAGCTTTTGGGGCGTTCGGCACGGTCCTTTTCATGCTGGCCCTCATTGGGGCGGATCAGCTCATCAAGCAGTATGCCGAAAAAATGCTGCTGGCGCAGCCGGGCGGCATCCCGTTTATTCCCCATGTGGTAGACTTCTTTTTGGTGTACAATGAGGGGGCGGCCTTCAGCATTCTTGTGGGAAGGCAGGGGTTTCTGGTCGCATTTACCGGCATCGCACTGCTGCTGGTGCTGGTCTACCTGTTTGTGGGCCGCTGTACCAATCGACTGGAATATCTGGGCCTTGTGCTGATTTTCAGCGGGGGAGTGGGTAACCTGATCGATCGGGTACTGAACCAGCGGGTGATCGATTACATCCGGCTGCTGTTCATCGACTTCCCCATCTTCAATTTTGCGGACATCTGTGTCTGCGTGGGGGTGGGTCTGTTTGCCCTTTCCATGATCCTGCCCGGCACCAAAACCGAACCAAGCAAAGAAAATGAAGAACATTGAAATTCTGGTCCAGCCGGCTCAGGCCGGTGCCCGGCTGGACAGCCTGTTGGCAGAGCAGCTGCCGGAACTTTCCCGCAGTATGGTCCAGCATCTGATTCAAGAGGGGAATGTGTCCTGCAATGGCCGGGCGGTGAATAAGAGCTTCCGCCCCAGAGAAGGAGACGCACTGCGGCTGCTCTTGCCTGACCCAGCCCCCACCCGGGTATTGCCCCAGAACATCCCCCTGAACATTCTCTATGAGGACGATCATCTTCTGGTGGTGAACAAGCCCAAGGGGATGGTGGTGCACCCGGCCCCGGGAAACCCGGACGGCACCCTGGTAAACGCCCTTTTGTACCATTGCCAGGGCAGCCTTTCCGGCATAGGAGGAGAGCTGCGCCCCGGCATCGTCCACCGCATCGACAAAGACACCAGCGGCCTGTTGGTGGTGGCCAAGGACGACCGCACTCATGCAGGGCTCAGCGAGCAGATGTCGGTACACAGCATCCACCGGCTGTATCAGGCGGTGGTGTACGGCAGCCTGAAGGAGGATGGCTTTGTGGAGGCCCCTATCGGGCGCCACAAAACCGACCGAAAAAAGATGGCGGTGACCCAGCAGAACTCAAAATATGCCTATACCGGCTATCGCGTGCTTGAAAAGTATATCGGCTTTACACATATCGAGTGCAAGCTGAAAACCGGCCGCACCCATCAGATTCGGGTGCACATGGCCAGCATCGGGCATCCTTTGGCCGGAGATGAGGTGTATGGCCCCCGGGCAGTGATCAAAAAACTCCACGGACAGTGCCTGCACGCCAAGACCCTGGGGTTTATACATCCCATCACAGGGGAATATATGGAGTTCGATTCGCCCTTGCCTGAGTATTTTCGCCAATTTTTGTCATCCCTGAAAAAAGAGGAGCCCTGAGCATGACAGATTTGCATCATCAACTGGTCATATGCAGCGCGGAGAGCTGTTTGGGCAGCCCGGCCCGCTGGCTGTCCAGCGACCTGGCAGCAATCAAACTGTACCAGATGCTGGGAGGCCATCTGATTCTGGCGAGTGATGGCGCCCCCTCTTCCATCCGGCAGCTGTATCGCCAGGCGGGGCTGCAATTGCCTGTTTTGTGCTGGGAAGGCAACTGGCTTTACAGCTTTGCCACCGGCCAGATCTGCGGCGGCGAGCCTCTGCCGGGGAGGGAGATGCGGGCACTGGCCCGGGATCTCTTGGAGGCGTTTCCCTCTGCCTCCATGACAATCCTCACCCGGGACGGACGGGTCTATCTGCCCCGCATCAATCGCCTGGCCCATGCCCAGCTGAAAAAAGAGGGCTGCCTGTACATATTGAGCGAACTGGACGCCATCCCTGCGCCCTGGTATCGCATCACCTTCTTTGCAGACCCTTCTCTGTTTGAGAAGATCCAAAAGTACCTGGCAGAAAAGGATTTCCAGAATTATCAGCTCTGCCAAAAAGAGCTGTGGCTTCAGTTCCTGCCCCGAGGTGTGGGGCCAGAGCAGGTATTGGGCAGCCTCTGGCATGATTGGAATATCCAGCCGGAAAATACCCTTTGGCTGGGCTGTCGGGCTCTGGGCCGGGGGACGCTGGAACAGTTGGGGCGGGTGGTGGCCGCCTATGACGCCTCCGACCCAGTGCGACAGAGGGCGGAGAGCCGGCTTCCATTCTTGCATTCTGGCTGTGTAGGCGAATGCCTTTACAATATGTGCAAGGAAACAAAAGCATGAAAGAGCGGCAGAAAATTGGATTTCAGGCCCGAGCGGCTGTTCTGCTGCTGGGGTTTGCCGCCGCAGTGCTGGCGGGTGCCCTCCTGTTTTTACCTTCGGTGTATCAGAGGGATTTTGCGCCGCTGCCGGCTGTGCAGGAGGAGCTGGAACAGTCCGGGAAGATTGACCTGAACCAGGCGGATCTGGAAACCCTGTGCCTTTTGCCCGGAATCGGTGAGGTGAAGGCACAGCGAATCCTGGAATATCGGCAGGCGCATGGCCCCTTTTCCAGCTTGGAGGAAGTGGACCAGGTGGAGGGGATCGGCCCCAAAACCATCGAGAGCTGGGATGGGCTGGCCTGTGTGGGCTGAAAAGTCCGGCGAACCGCCCGGATTGGCGGGGAATTCCAGATAAAAGATTTTCTTTTCGGAAATTTGCCTTTGACTGTCAGCAGCGACAGAAATACCCGGGTATGCCTTTTTATCCCTCTCTCCCCAATACGTCCCGACGAGGGCGCCGCACCTGAGTGTGCAGGCGCCCTCTTTTTTGCGCATTTTCCCGCCGGGCAGAGAATAAAATGGGATATATGCTATCAGGAAAAGGCGGCGGAGAGCGATGTGGCAGAATGAGACCCAACAACAGAACGAGCAGCTGTTCCCCCCTCAGCCTCCGATCGGGCAGGTGTTCCGCTACCCGGGGCGGGATGCCCGGCCTCGGCAGGACGGGGCTGTCAGCCCGGTGCTGAAGGTGCAGATGCTTTTGTGCCTTTTGCTGTTGGGGGCTGTGCTGGGCCTGCGGCTTTTGAAGCTGCCGGCTTATGAATACTTTAAGGGACAGTACGAGGCCATCATGGCCGAGGACGGGGAATTCCTGCGCCAGCAGGAGTGGTTTGCCCTGGCAGAAAGTTTCTTGGAGGGGGTTCGTGTTCAGGCACAAGAAACCGTCTCCGGCTGGGAAGAGGAGTGGGCAGAGCAGGAACAAGCGGGGAATTCCCAAGCCGGCCAGGAAAACTCTCAGACCACTCAGGCGGCTTTTTGGGGCAGCTGGTTTCAGAAGGAGCCGCCAGAGGGTTGCTCCCTCAAAAGCTATTTGCCGGATGCGGAGATGGTCTGCCCTCTGGAGGCCTACACCATCTCCTCAGAATATGGTTGGCGCACAGATCCATTGACCGGCAAGAGGGGGGATTTTCACAAGGGAATTGATCTGGCGGCCGGCGAGGGACAGCCGATCTATGCTCCCCTGGAGGGCTGGGTGGAGAGCGTGCGGGCAGACAGCGCCGGCGGCAATTTTATCCTGCTGCGGCATGAGGGGACCCTGAGCACCCGATACTGTCATATGCAGTATATTTTTGTGCGGACAGGGGAGAAGGTGAGTGCCGGCCAGGTGCTGGGCACCGTGGGTCAGACGGGACAGGCCACCGGCCCGCACCTGCATTGGGAGCTGATCTATGAAAATGTCCATTATGACCCGGCTGAGGCGCTTGGACTGGCCGGTGCGGTATAAGTTCCTCACCATTCCGCACCCGGTCTGCACTCTGGCGCTGCTCTTTTTTCTCCTTCAGCGGGACGGCCTCGGCCTCACCCGGCTGAGCCTTGCAGCGGCGCTTTGGCATGAGAGCGGCCATCTGGTGGCGTACAGGCTTCTGTGCGGGGGGTGGCCCCCGCTGAGAATGCAGTTTACCGGCTTTTCCCTGGAGGGCAGGCTCTTGAGCCGGGCACAGGACCTTTGGGTCACTCTGGCCGGGCCGGCGGCCAATTTCCTGGCCTGCCTGGGGTTCTGGGCGGCGGCCCGGCAGCAGGCTGCCTATGCTCTCTATGCCTGCGCGGCAGTGAACCTGTGGGTGGGCGCCTTCAACCTTTTGCCGGTGGGCCCGCTGGACGGCCGGCGGCTGTGGAAACTTCTGCGGGATGAAATTGCTTTTTGAGGGCAAATCATGTACAATGGGTCACAGTGAATATGCGGGCGGAGGAAGTGGAATATGTTTGAACCTGCACTGAGAGAGGCCCTGGCCAATGTACAGAAGCCGGGCCGGTATACCGGCGGCGAGCCGGGCTGCGTCTATAAAGATAAGGAGAAGGTGGACCTGCGGTTTGCCTTCTGTTTCCCCGACACCTATGAGGTGGGGATGTCCTTTTTGGGGGAGAAGATCCTCTATGAGATCCTCAACCAGAGGGAGAACTGGTGGTGTGAGCGGGTTTTCATGCCCTGGCTGGACATGAAGGCGGAGATGGAGCGGCTGAAGATCCCCCTCTATGCCCTGGAAAGCAAGGACCCTCTCACTGCCTTTGACGTGGTGGGCTTTACGCTGCAATACGAGCTGTCCTACACCACCATCCTGGCCATGCTGGATCTGAGCGGGATTCCTTTTTATGCCAAGGACCGGGACGAGTCCTGGCCGCTGATCGTGGCGGGTGGGCCCTGCGTCTGCAATGCGGAGCCTCTGGCTGATTTCTTTGACATGATGATGCTGGGCGAAGGGGAAGAGCAGCTGCCCCAGGTGTGCGCTACGATTGAGCAGGCCAAAAAAGAGGGAGTGGACAAGCAGGAACTGCTGCGCCGGCTCTCCCGCATCCAGGGCTGCTATGTGCCTAGCTTTTACGAGGTGAGCTACCAGCCCGACGGGCGCATCCAGGCCATCACTCCCAGGGAGGGCGCGCCGGCGGTGGTGCACAAGGCCATCATCAAGGATATGAACAAGCTGCCCCTGCCCACCCATTTTATCGTGCCCATGATCGGGGCCATCCATGACCGGGCTCAGGTGGAGGTGCTGCGGGGCTGTGTGCGGGGCTGCCGCTTTTGCCAGGCCGGCTTTTTGTACCGCCCCATGCGGGAGCGGAACGCCGAGATGCTGGACAAGGCGGCCCACGATCTTTGCGACAACACCGGCTACGAAGAGGTGAGCCTGCACAGCCTTTCCACCTCCGATCACTCCCAGCTGGAGCAGGTGCTGGATCGGATGAACGAGTGGATGCCCAAGGAACATGTGAGTATCTCCCTTCCCAGCCTGCGCATCGACAATTTTAGCGAGAGCCTGATCGAGAAGACCACCAAGATCCGCAAAAGTGGTCTGACCTTTGCCCCCGAGGCGGGCACCCAGAGGCTGCGGGACGTGATCAATAAAAACATCACCTGGGAGGAGATCGAAAAGACCTGTTCTCTGGCCTTCCGGGACGGATACACTTCGGTGAAGCTCTACTTTATGATGGGGCTGCCCACCGAGACCATGGAGGACATTGAGGGTATCGCCGAGACGGCCCAGAAGATCGTGGACCTGTTTTATGCAAACCCGGACAAGCCCAAGGGCAAGAGCGTACAGGTGACCATCAGCGTGGCCTGTTTTGTGCCCAAGCCCCATACCCCCTTCCAGTTTGTTCCTCAGGACACCGAGGAGAGCCTGAAAGCAAAGCAGCAGCATCTGCTGCACAGTGTGCACAGCCGGAAGATCCGGGTGAACTACCACGACAGCTCTACCAGCTTTTTGGAGGCGGTGTTTGCCAAGGGAGACCGGCGGCTGGCCCCGGTGATGGTGGCGGCCTACCGCAAGGGCTGCTATCTGGACAGCTGGTCCGACTGCTTCCACTATGATCGGTGGATGGAGACCTTCCGGGAATTTGGGATCGACACCGCCTTCTATGCCAATCGGTTCATCGGGCTGGACGAGATCACCCCCTGGAGCCACCTGGACTACGGCGTGAGCCATGAGTTCCTGGTGCGGGAATACAAGAAGGCCCTGGAGGCCAAGACCACCCGGCCCTGCAATCGTCAGTGCAGCGGCTGCGGCGCAAATCTGTTGTTGGGAGGGCCCTGCTTTGAATACAGTCAGGATCTGGTTCAGTAAGAGGGGGGAGGCGTCCTACATCTCCCTGCTGGATTTGCAGCGGGTGATGGGGCGCGCCATCAAGCGCAGCGGGGTCCCCGCCTGGTATACCCAGGGTTTCAACCCCCACATCTACCTCACCTTTGCCTGCCCGCTGCCGCTGGGGCAGGAGAGCCTGGTGGAGAGTGTGGATTTCAAGACCGAAGAGGAACACCCGGATTATGAGGCCTGGGCCGAGGATTTGCGCCGGGTAATGCCCGCCGGCATCCTGGTGAACCGGCTCTGCCCTGCGGCCCACAAGGCGGAGGAGATTGCCTGGAGCCGATATCAGGTGCACTATCCCGCCGGGATGGCCGCCCGGGCGGCGGAGCAGTACAACGCCCTGCCCCAGGCGCTGGTGGAGAAGAAGAGCAAGCGGGGGGTCAAGACCCTGGACCTGAAGCAGTATATCCCCGAAATTCAGGTGCAGAAGGAGGGCGATCAGGACTGCTTTGAGCTGCTGCTGCCGGCAGGGGTGTCCTTTACGGTCAACCCGGCCCTGCTCACCGGCTTTTTTGAGAAAGAGTATGGCCTGAAATCCTCGGACGCTCACATCCTGCGCACCCAGCTGCTCAACGAAAAAATGGAAAAATTTGAATAATTCCCTTGCATCCTTGCCTCCTCTGTGCTACAATATTTAGGCGTTAGTGTACGCTGGCACCACCAGCGGGGTTAATGCGTAGCATTAAAACAGACGGTCCTCTGCCGCTGGTTCGGGTATGAACGTCACAAAAAAATGGAGGATTATCAGAATGGACGCAATGAAGATCATGACCGAGGGCATGCTCAAAGCTGAGAAGCCCCAGTTTGAAGTGGGCGATACCGTGCGCGTGGATGTCCGCATCAAGGAAGGCGAGCGCGAGCGTATCCAGGCCTTTGAGGGCACCGTCATCGCCAAGAAGCACGGCGGCATCCAGGAAACCTTCACGGTCCGCCGCACCTCTTACGGTGTGGGTGTGGAGCGTGTGTTCCCCATCAACTCTCCCTTTGTGGAGAAGGTTACCGTGGTTCGCCGCGGTAAGGTCCGCCGCGCCAAGCTGTTCTATCTGCGCAGCCGCACCGGCAAGGCCGCCAAGGTCAAGAGCAGAGTCTGAGTTCTCAAAGGAAAAGGGGCAAGCGATTGTCCCTTTTTTCTTTTTATATCCAGTTGCCGCAAGACGGCAAAATGAGGGGGCGATCTGTTGTCGTCGCAGAAGCAGAAAAAGAAAAATCAGAATATTGTGGAGTGGTACGAGGCGCTGATCTTTGCACTGACTTTTTTGGTGCTGCTGTTCACCTTTGTGGTGCGGGTGGTGGCGGTCAACGGATCTTCCATGGTGCCAACCCTCCACAGCGGAGACCGGCTGCTGGTGCAGAGCTCTCTGTTCGGAGTGGACCGGGGAGATGTGGTGGTGGTGGACAGCTACATCGAGTACGGCAAGCCCCTGGTCAAGCGGGTCATCGCCGTGGGCGGCGACCAGGTGGACATTGACGCCGAGGCCGGCCAGGTGTTTGTGAACGGCCAGCTGCTGGACGAGCCCTATATTGCCGAGCCTACCCATCAGGCGGGAAATATGGAATTTCCCCTCACTGTACCGGAAGGGTGCGTGTTTGTGATGGGGGACAATCGGATGCACTCCACCGACAGCCGGTTCCAGGACATCGGTTTTATTGACGAGCGAGACATTTTGGGAAGGGTCCTGTATCGGATCTATCCCTTTGATTCGATAGGAAGCATACAATGAGCGAAGAATTTATTCCCCGGCAGAACATTCAGTGGTTCCCGGGGCACATGACCAAGACGCTGCGGATGATGGAGGCGGACATCCGCCAGGTGGACGGTGTGCTCCAGCTGTTGGACGCCCGCATCCCCCTGAGCAGCCTCAACCCGGAGATTGAGCGGATTACCGCCGGCAAACCCCACCTGTATGTGCTGAACAAGGCCGACCTGGCCGACCCGGAGATCACTGCCCAGTGGATCCGCTATTTCCGCAGCGTGGGCGCCGGGTGCGTCTCCATCAATGCCCGGCAGAAGGGCGGCACCTCGGCGGTAAAGGGGCAGATCCTCAAGGAACTCTCGGCCCTTTTGGAAAAGCGGGAGAAAAAGGGCATGGGCGGCGCCAAGCTGCGGATCATGGTGGTGGGCATCCCCAACGTGGGCAAGTCCACCTTCATCAACACCTTTGCCGGTTCGGCCCGCACCAAGGCTGCCGACCGCCCCGGCGTGACGCGGGGCAAGCAGTGGGTGAGCGTGGAGGGCTTTGATCTTCTGGACATGCCCGGGGTGCTCTGGCGCAAGTTTGACTCCATGGAGGTGGCCACCAACCTGGCCTTTATCGGTTCCATCAAGGACGATATTCTGGATATTGAGGAGCTGGCCATGGGCCTTTTGAGCCAGGTGCGCCGCATCTACCCGGACAAGATCCGGGAGCGGTACAAGCTGAGCGAGGAGGAGCTGGCCGGCTCGGCCTGGGATCTTTTGGAGACCATCGGCCGCAAGCGGGGTATGCTGGTGAGCGGGGGCGAAGTGAATACAGAGCGGGCCGCCATCATGCTGGTGGATGAGTTCCGGGCCTCCAAGTGGGGCCGTATTTCTCTGGAAAAGCCCCCGGCCCGCCGGGATGAGGATGAGGAATATGACTGAGGAACTGTACGCCTTTGACGACAAGATCCGGCAGCAGTACGGGATGTTCTGCGGGGTGGATGAGGCCGGCCGTGGCCCACTGTGCGGGCCGGTCTGCTGCGCTGCGGTCATTCTGGACCCGAAGGCGCCCATTGAGGGAGTCAATGACTCCAAAAAGCTCAGCGAGAAAAAGCGGGAACTTTTATATGAAGAGATCGTTCACAAGGCCCTGGCCTGGCAAGTAGCCCTGGTGGGGCCGGAGGTGATCGACCAGAAGAATATCCTTTGGGCCACCATGGACGGGATGCGCCAGGCGGTGGAGGGGCTCGCGATCCGGCCGGAGTTTGTGTTGGTGGACGGCAACCGCTGCCCTCAGCTGGACATTCCCGCCGCCAGCCAGGTGAAGGGAGACGCCACCAGCGCCAGCATCGCGGCCGCCTCTATCCTGGCCAAGGTTACCCGGGATCGGTACATGTATCAGCTGGACAAGGAATATCCCCAGTATCAGCTGGCAAAGCACAAGGGATACGGCACCAAGCTCCACTATGAGCTGATCCGCCAGTACGGCATCCAGCCTTTTTATCGAAAGAGTTTTCTGAAAAAGCTGGGGTACTGAGATGGAAAGGGCTGAGCTGGGAGCAAAGGGAGAGGCGGTGGCCGCCCGGTACTATCTGCGGCAGGGCTATTCGCTCTATGCCCACAATTTCCGCTGCCGGATGGGGGAGCTGGACCTGGTGCTCACCCGAGGCAATCTGCTGGTGGTGGCGGAAGTGAAGACCCGCACCAGCAATCGCCGGGCACAGCCCCGGGAGGCGGTGGATGGCCACAAGCAGAAAAGACTGATTTTGGCCTGTCGGCATCTGCTCACCCGGCTGCCCAGAGCGGACTGGACCGTTCGGTTCGACGTGGTGGAAGTGAGCCCCCGGCCGGAGGGCGGCTACGAGGTGCGGTGCTTCCAGGACGCGTTCCGGGCGGAAGATTTTTAAAAAAGGAAACCTTTTGAACGGCGGGGTCTGTTGTGTTACAATAATAGGACCACGCGGCACGCCCTCCAGGGGGCAAAACTCAAGACGCGCGAGAGGGGAAATATAGCGATGTGGTTTTACAGCACCAGAGATGAAAACAATCGGGTACGCTCTTCCCAGGCCATTTTACAGGGCCTGTCGGAGGAGGGCGGCCTTTTTGTGCCGGAGAGCTTCCCGCAGATCGACCTGGCAGAGGCCTGCCGGCTGGAATACCCGGAGCTGGCGGCCCTGATTCTGCGGCAGTATCTGGACGACTACGACCCGGACTTTTTGGCCGCCGCTGCCCGTGAGACCTACGGCGAAGCCTTTCAGGGCCGGGCAGGGGAACTGCGGCAGGTGGAGGAGGGGCTTTATGCCCTGGAACTGTGGCACGGGCCCACCTGCGCCTTTAAGGACTATGCCCTTCAGCTGATGCCCCGCCTTTTGGTACAGGCCAAAAAGAACCTGGATCGGAAAGAAACCACCCTGATTTTGGTGGCCACCAGCGGTGATACC